>NZ_CBCSCA010000002.1:195350-594722 GCF_965137885.1 Bordetella sputigena | reverse complement strand
CCGAACAGGACAGTGAAACGCCTTCGCGCCGATGATAGTGGACGGACGTCTGTGAAAGTAGGTCATCGTCAGGCTCTTATCCCCAAAACCCCGCTGCCCATGCAGCGGGGTTTTGCTTTTGCATCGACGGTTTTATGGAATACAGTTTTCCGGCGACATCGCGGCGGGTATGACGCATGAAGTGCGATAATCCGCCAATGCACGGCCTCAGCATGTGCTCGCGGTCGGTATGACGCCAGACGGCAGAAAATAAGTGGATGAGCAATGATCGAAATTGATCAAGACGCGGTACCGCGGAAGCAGAAGTTCTATCAAATCCTTTATGTCCAGGTGATAGTCGCCATCGTCATCGGCATACTCCTGGGGTACTACAAACCCGACACCGCGGAGGCCATGCGGCCCCTGGGTGACGGTTTCATCAAGCTGGTCAAACTGATCATCGCGCCGGTTATCTTCCTGACCGTCAGTACCGGCATCGCCGGCATGAACGACCTCAAGCGCGTCGGACGCGTCGCCGGCAAGGCTTTCGCGTACTTCCTGGTGTTCTCGACCATCGCGCTGATTGTGGGCATGCTGGTCAGCCACGTCGTGCAGCCGGGCGCCGGCATGCACGTGAACCCGCAGACCCTGGACAACAAGGCCGTGGCGGACTATGTCACCAAGGCCCACGACTCCACGGTCACGGGTTTCCTGATGAACGTGATCCCCAGCTCGCTGGCGGGGCCTTTCGTCACCGGCGATATTCTGCAGGTGCTGTTCGTGTCCGTGCTGTTCGGCGTAGCCCTCGCGCTGGTCGGCGAGCGCGGCAAGCCGATACTGAATTTCCTCAACGCGCTGGCGCACCCGATTTTCAAGATGGTGGCCATCCTGATGCGCGCCGCGCCTATCGGCGCCTTCGGTGCGATGGCGTTCACCATCGGCAAGTACGGGATTAAATCCGTACTCAATCTGGCGGCGCTCGTCGGTACTTTCTATGCCACCGCCATCCTGTTTGTGCTGGTCGTGTTGGGCGCCGTCGCGCGCTACAACGGTTTCTCCATTATCAAGCTGGTGCGCTACATCCGCGAGGAGTTGCTGCTCGTGCTGGGCACCAGCTCATCGGAAGCCGCGCTACCCAGCCTGATGCAGAAAATGGAACGCGCGGGTTGCTCGAAGTCCGTGGTGGGCCTGGTCGTGCCTACCGGCTATTCCTTCAATCTGGACGGCACCAACATCTACATGACCATGGCGGCGCTGTTCATCGCGCAGGCTTGCGATATCCATCTGTCGCTGGGCGACCAGATATTGCTGCTGCTGGTGGCCATGCTCAGTTCCAAGGGCGCGGCTGGCGTGACGGGTTCCGGCTTTATCACATTGGCCGCAACGCTCTCGGTGGTGCCCAGCCTGCCGATCGCCGGCATGGCTTTGATCCTGGGCGTGGATCGTTTCATGTCCGAATGCCGCGCGCTGACAAATCTGGTCGGCAATGCGACGGCCTCCGTGGTGGTAGCCCGTTGGGAAGGTCAGCTGGACAAGGCGGCGCTGGATGCCGCACTGAATGGACATCCGGCTCCCCCTCCGGTGGCGCAACCCGCCGTCGCGGGTCGCTGACGCTTTATCGCCGGCTTTCGACTTGCGCCGACATGCCTCGATGCCTGATGGCGTCGAGGCATTCTGCTTTTCAGGGCAGGACGATATCGACCCGGCGCAGCAACGCCGCGGTTTCAAACAAGGGCAATCCCATCACGCCGGTGTAGCTGCCTTCTATCCGTTCGATGAAGGCGGCCGCCAACCCCTGTATCCCATAGGCGCCTGCTTTCCCATAGGGTTCGCCGCTATCGCAGTAACGCGCGATTTCGTCGGCCGCAAGCGCGCGCATACGCACCTGGGTAACCGAGACCTTCTCATGCAGCCGGTCATGCGCGGCCAGCGCAATGGCGGTATGGACCTCGTGGCACGATCCCGACAGGCGGCTGAGCATCTCGATGGCATGATCGCGGTCCGCTGGTTTGCCCAGTACATCGCCGTCCAGAATAACCGTGGTATCGGCGGCGAGCAGCGGCAGCGCCGGCAAGCCCTGCGTACGCCTATGGTTTTCCCCGCGCACGGCTTTCTCGCGCGCCGTCCGGCGGACATAATCCGCCGCCGGTTCGCCCGCGTGCCTCGGCTCGTCTTCGCCCGGCGGCGCCGGCACGTCCAGCACCCGGTGCGCCAAACCCATCTGGTTCAGCAGCTCGCGGCGGCGTGGGCTGGCCGACGCAAGATATAGACGTGGATAGGGATGGGAATCGGCTGGCATGGCGTGCAAGTGAAATGCGTAGGCAAGTGAATGCGCAGGCAGGGATGGCGCGGCGCCTGGACCCGGCCGGCGACACGGGACGGTTCAGGCGCGATGATACGGGTGATTCGTCAGGATCGCCCAGGCCCGATAGAGCTGCTCGGCCAGCAGCACGCGCACCATGGGGTGGGGCAGTGTCAACGACGACAGTCGGATCAGGCCATCGCAGGAAGACTTCAGCGCCGCGTCCAATCCGTCGGGCCCACCCACCACAAAGGCGACGTCGCGCCCCAGTCCGCGCCATTGCTCCAGGTTCTTGGAAAGCGCGGCCGTAGTCAGGTCGCGACCTCGCTCATCCAGCGCAATTCGCAGTGCGCCGGATGGAGTGGCTGCTTCAATGCGTTTGGCCTCCGCGGCCATCATCTGCGCCGGTGTCTTGCCGCTGGTGCGCGGTTCCGGCTTGATCTCCCGCAGCTCCAGCGCGCAATCGGGCGGCAGGCGGCGTGCGTAGTCGTCCCACGCCGTTTCCACCCAGCCAGGCATGCGGTTGCCGACAGCGATAACAATCAGCTTCACGGGTTCAGGGGTCGGACGCCGGCAGTCGCTTCGTCATGTGCCCGGCGCCGTGGCCTCAAAGATCGTCTTCGTCGTAGGTCGCGCCGGATAACACCGTACGCGAGGATTGCGGCAATAACTTGACGCGCACCGGTTTTCCGCCCCAGATTTCTTCCAGGTTGTAGTACTCGCGGATCGCCGGCTGCATGACGTGCACGACGATGTCGCCCAGGTCGACGACCACCCATTCGCCAGTGTCTTCCCCTTCGACCGTGACGGACAATTTCAGGGCGCGGCCGCGATCGGCCACGCTGGAGGCCAGCGCACGGGTCTGCCGGTTCGACGTGGCGCTGGCAATGACGACACGGTCGAACAGACTGGTTAAATGCGTGACGTTGAAGATCTTGATGTCCTGCGCCTTGACGTCCTCTAGGGCGTCAATAACGGCGCGCTGCAATTTCTGTATTTCCATGTCGCAACTATAACCCCCGGTCGTGGGTTTCGGGGTGCACGGATGCCGCTACATCGTGGGAACCGGTGTTCGCACACGACACACGCGCCGCTGGGGGCGCGCTCAGTCACGGTAGAGCTGATGGGTCCGGATATATCGGTAAACCGTCTCTGGCAACATGCCGTCCACCGGCAAACCGTGTGCCAGGCGGTCGCGGATGGCCGAGGCGGAGACCGGGATCTCCGCGAAGGGCAAAATCTCTACGCGCCGGCCTTGAGCGGCCAGGAGATCTTGCAGGGCCGGCGGCGGATCCAGCGGGGTTCCCGGACGCGTCGCCACGGCGAGATCCACCCGATCGGCGATGGTTTGCCAATCGCGCCACGTACAAAAGTTGGCCAGCTGGTCCGATCCCAACAGCCACACATAACGGTGCCCGGCGGGCAAGGCGCTGACGGTGTCGACGGTATAGGTGGGGCCGCCGCGATCGATTTCGGCGGTGTTCAGCGCGATGTCCGGCTCATCGGCAATCGCCAGGCGAACCATCTCGCAGCGTTGCGCGGCAGTTGCCTGCAGCGGTTGCCGCTGCCAGGGCGCGGCAGCGGGAATCAGTTGGACCTGCGACAGGTCGAGTTCATGCAGCGCGGCACGTGCCAGCGCGATATGGGCGACATGGATGGGATCGAAGCTTCCGCCGAGCAGGCCTATGCGTTTCAAAGCCAATCCCGTGGCACGAGAAATCCTGCCAGCGCGGCTTCCGGCGTCCCGGGTTCGGGCTTCCAGTCATATCGCCAGTTGGCGACGGGCGGCATGGACAGCAGGATGGATTCGGTACGGCCGCCGGATTGCAGGCCGAACAGCGTTCCGCGGTCGTAGACCAGATTGAATTCAACGTAGCGGCCCCGGCGATAGGCCTGGAAGGAACGCTCGCGTTCGCCATACGGCTCGTTGTTGCGCAGCTCTACGATAGGGATGTAGGCAGGCAGGAAGGCGTCGCCGACGTCGCGCACCAGCGAAAAGCAGGCATCGAAGCCCGGCTCGGCCAGGTCATCGAAGAATATGCCGCCGATGCCACGGGCTTCGCCGCGATGCTTCAGGTAGAAATACTCGTCGCACCACTTCTTGAAGCGCGGATAGTACTCGTCGCCATGCGCGGCGAGCGCGTCGCGGCAGGTGCGGTGGAAGTGCCGCGCATCGTCTTCGAAGGCGTAGTAAGGCGTCAGGTCCATGCCGCCGCCAAACCAGTAAGCCGAGGTTTCGCCGCTGTGGCGCGCGGGCGCGACGAACAGCCGCACATTCATGTGCACGGTAGGCACATAGGGGTTGCGCGGATGGATGACCAGGGACACGCCCATCGCCTGCCAGGGCCGGCCGGCCAGGTCCGGCCGCCGGGCGCTGGCCGAAGGCGGCAGGTTGCTGCCCATCACGTGACTGAACAGCACGGCGGCGCGTTCGAAGACGCGGCCGCCTTCCAGCATGCGCGACACACCGCCGCCGCCTTCCGCCCGTTCCCAGGTATCCGTGCGGAATGCGGTGCCATCCACCTGTTCCAGGCCGGCGACGATGCGCGCCTGCAGGTTGGCAAAATAGTCCCGCGCCGATTCGACGGCGGATTCGAAGGAAAGCAGGGAGGCAGGTTCGGCGTTCATTTAGGTATTCGTCTTCGGTTTGGGCGGTACGCGCTTGAGGGCGCGCCAGCCGATATCGGTACGGTACTGGCGGCCATCGAACGCGATACGATCCACGGTTTCGTACGCGCGTTCGCGCGCCATGCGCACCGAATCCCCAAGGGCCGTTACGCACAGGACGCGTCCGCCTGTGGTCTTGACCTGATCACCGTCCAGGCGCGTGGCGGCATGGAAGACCATGCAGTCCGCGGCGTCTTCCGGCAAGCCGGAGATCACATCCCCGGTTCGAGGCGTGCCGGGGTAATTGTGCGCCGCGAGCACCACGCCCAGGGCGGTGCGCCGGTCCCAGACGATGTCCGCCTGGTTCAGCGTGCCGGCGATTGCATGTTCCACTACATCGACAAAGTCGCTTTTGATCCGCATCATGATCGGCTGCGTTTCCGGATCGCCCATGCGGCAGTTGTATTCCAGGACTTTGATGGGACGGTCCGGATCGTCGCCCGGCGCGATCATCAGGCCGGCGTACAGAAAGCCGGTGTAGGGCAACCCGTCGCGCGCCATGCCCTGCACCGTGGGCAGGATGACTTCGCGCATGATGCGGTGATGCAGCTCCGGCGTCACGACGGGCGCCGGCGAGTAGGCGCCCATGCCGCCGGTATTGGGACCCTGGTCGCCATCCTGCAGCCGCTTGTGGTCCTGGCTGGTGGCCAGCGCCAGCACGTTGCGTCCGTCGACCATGACGATGAAGCTGGCTTCTTCGCCTTGCAGGCATTCCTCGATCACGACGCGCGCGCCGGCTGCTCCCAGCGAACCGTCCCCCAGCATGGCGTCCACCGCCGCGTGCGCTTCGTCGACGCTGGTGGCGACCACGACGCCTTTGCCGGCGGCCAGGCCATCGGCTTTGATGACGATGGGCGCGCCTTCCTGGTCGATATACGCATGCGCCAGCGCCGGGTCGGTGAAGGTCTGGTAGCGGGCGGTGGGGATGTTGTGCCGCACCATGAAGGCCTTGGCGTAGTCCTTGGAGCTTTCCAGCTGGGCGGCCGCCTTGGTGGGACCGAAAATCTTCAGGCCGCGGGCGCGGAACACGTCCACGACGCCAGCGGCCAGGGGAGCTTCGGGGCCCACCACCGTCAGCGATACGCCTTCACGCTGGACGAAGTCGGCCAATTCTTCCGCGTTGGTCAGGGCGATGTTCTGCAGGCTGTCGTGCTGCGTGCCGCCGTTGCCGGGGGCCACGAATACTTTGTGCACGCGTGGCGACTGCGCCAACCGCCACGCGAGGGCATGTTCGCGGCCGCCCGAGCCGATAACCAGGAGTTTCATAATGAATGGGGTAGGTGGATAAACGCGCAAGGAGTGCGCCGTGAGCGGCCGCAACGGCGCCCGGCAAGGTGGGACCCGCGCATGGCGGGTCCGGAAGCATCAGGCGTCGGTTTCATCGAGGACGGCGGTGGTGTAGACCTCCTGCACGTCGTCCAGCCCTTCCAGGGCGTCGAGCAGCTTTTGCATCTTGACGGCGTCCTCGCCGGTGAGCTCGGTTTCGTTCAAGGCTTTCATGATGACGCCGTCCATTTCCGCCTTCAAGCCGGCCGCCTCGAAGGCCTGCCGCAAAGCAGCATAGTCGGCCGGAGCGCAGATGACCTCGATCACGCCTTCGCCGTCCGTCAGGACGTCTTCCGCGCCGGCTTCCAATGCGGTTTCCATGACTTTGTCTTCCGGCGTGCCGGGAGCGAAGATGAACTGGCCGCAGTGCTTGAACATGAAGGCGACGGAGCCTTCCTGGCCGAGATTCCCGCCGTTCTTGGAGAACGCATGGCGCACTTCGGCCACTGTGCGGGTGCGGTTGTCCGTCATGCAATCGACGATCACCGCCGCGCCGCCCACGCCGTAGCCTTCGTAGCGCACTTCTTCGTAGTTGTCGCCGTCCGCGCCCCCGGCGCCGCGCTGGATCGCGCGCTGGATATTGTCCTTGGGCATGTTGGCGTCGGTGGCCTTGTCCCAGGCCAGCCGCAGGCGCGGGTTGCTTTCCGGATCGGCACCGCCCGCCCGCGCGGCAACGGTGATTTCACGGATGATCTTGGTCCACAGCTTGCCGCGCTTGGCGTCCTGGCGGCCCTTGCGGTGCTGAATATTGGCCCATTTACTGTGTCCGGCCATGGCTTTCCGAATAAGGTTGAGGCAAAGACGGCCATTTTACCGTGCCGTCCCCTTGCGGTGCTGCTTGCGTGTTGCGTCGTTGCACGGCGCGGCGGAGAATGCCCGGGCAGCCCGGGCCTGGGCCGCGCCATATTCAACGGGAGACCGCCATGCCAGATACCGCCTCATCGCCGCCAGCCCTGCGGGTTGCACGGCACGATGGCCAGGACCTGGGGCTGCTGCCCGGCCTGGCCAATCGGCACGGCTGCATCACGGGCGCCACCGGCACCGGCAAGACCGTCACGCTGCAGGTGCTGGCCGAGCAGTTCTCGCGCATCGGCACGCCGGTCTTCCTGGCCGATGTCAAAGGCGACCTGACCGGTATCTCGCAGGCCGGCGCGTCCAGCCCCAAGCTGCGCCAGCGCCTGGAGGCGCTGGGCCTGGACGAACCGGCCTGGGGCGCCGCGCCGGCCGTCCTCTGGGACGTGTTCGGGCAGCAGGGCCACCCGGTGCGTGCCACCGTTTCGGACCTGGGGCCGCTTTTGCTGTCCCGCATGCTGGAGCTCAACGACACGCAGGAAGGCGTGCTTTCCATGGTCTTCAAGGTCGCCGACGACGAAGGCCTGCTGTTGCTGGACCTGAAAGACTTGCGGGCGATGCTGCAGGACGTCGCGGACCGCGCCGCCGAGCTGAAGACGCGCTACGGCAACGTGTCGGCCGCGACCGTGGGCGCTATCCAGCGTGGCCTGCTGCGCCTGGAGTCGCAAGGGGCCGACGCCTTCTTCGGCGAACCGATGCTGGACATTGCCGACCTCATGCGCGTGGACGGCGACGGCCGCGGCATCGTCAACATCCTGGCGGCGGACAAGCTGATGCAGGCGCCGCGGTTGTACGCCATTTTCCTGCTTTGGCTGCTGGCCGAGCTCTATGAAACGCTGCCTGAAGTCGGCGATCCGGAAAAGCCGCGCCTGGTGTTTTTCTTCGACGAGGCCCACCTGCTGTTCGAGGACGCGCCCAAAGCGCTGCTGGACAGGATCGAGCAGGTCGTCCGGCTGGTCCGGTCCAAGGGGGTGGGGGTGTACTTCGTGACGCAGAACCCCCTGGATATTCCGGAAACCGTTCTGGGACAGCTGGGCAACCGCATCCAGCACGGCCTGCGCGCATTCACGCCGCGCGATCAGAAGGCGGTGCGCACGGCGGCGCAAACCATGCGGGCAAATCCGCGACTGGATCTGGAGCGGGCCATTACGGAGCTGGCCGTGGGCGAGGCCTTGATTTCGCTGCTGGACGAAAAAGGGCGTCCCGGCGTCACGCAGCGCGCCTGGATCGCGCCGCCCGCCAGCCGCATCGGACCCGCCACGGCCGCGGAGCGCGAGGCCCTGCGCGCGGCCTCCCCGATGAAAGGAAAATATGAGCACGCGGTGGATAGAGACTCGGCTTATGAGGTCCTGGCCGGCCGCGCGGCCAAGCCCGCCGGTCCGGCGGATTCGCCGGACCGGCCGGATAACCGGCGCGGCATTCCACGCGCGGAGCCCGGGCGGCGCACCGAAGGCGGCGCGCCGCCCGAAAGCGGCGGCGGACTGATGGGTGGACTGAACGACGTCCTGTTCGGTTCCACCGGCCCGCGTGGCGGCCGCCGCGACGGCGTGGTGCAGACCATGGCGAAAACCGCGATGCGCTCGGTCGCTCGAGAACTGGTGCGAGGCGTACTGGGTTCTTTGCTGGGTTCGCGGCGCCGCTGACCCAGCCGCCCGCGCTTTGGTCGATAATGGGCGGACCTGACCACATCAACGACAACACATTCATCATGGAGACCCGGCGTGGCTAAAAAACACAGGATCGCGGTAATTCCCGGCGACGGTATTGGTAAAGAGGTAGTCCCCGAAGGCTTGCGCGTGCTGGACGCCGCCGCCGCAAAGTTCGGCATCGAATTCCAGTGGGACCATTTTGACTGGAGCTGCGATTACTACGCCAAACACGGCAAGATGATGCCGGACGACTGGGCCACCCAGATCGGCGGTCACGAGGCCATCTTCTTCGGCGCGATCGGCTGGCCCGACGCGGTGCCCGACCACGAAGCCTTGTGGGGTTCGCTGTTCCGGTTCCGGCGCGATTTCGACCAGTACATCAATCTGCGTCCGGTCCGCCTGATGCCGGGCGTGGTTTCGCCCCTCGCCAACCGCAAGCCGGGTGACATCGATTTCTTTATCGTCCGCGAAAATACGGAAGGGGAGTATTCCAACAGCGGCGGCAAGCTGTTCGCCGGCACCGAGCGTGAAGTCGTTATCCAGGAAAGCGTCTTCACCCGCGTCGGCGCGGAACGCGTCCTGAAGTTCGCCTTCGAGTTGGCGCGCAAGCGGGGCAAGCACCTGACGGCGGCCACCAAGTCCAACGGCATTTCCATTTCCATGCCGTGGTGGGATGAGCGGGTTGCCGAAATGGGACAGCGCTATCCGGACGTGCGCTGGGACAAGTACCACATCGACATCCTGTGCGCCCACTTCGTCCAGCGGCCGGATATGTTCGACGTTGTCGTGGCATCCAACCTGTTCGGCGACATCCTTTCCGATCTGGGGCCCGCGTGCACCGGGACCATCGGCATCGCGCCGTCCGCCAATCTGAATCCGGAGCGCAAATTCCCCTCGCTGTTCGAGCCGGTCCACGGGTCGGCGCCCGATATCTACGGCAAAGGTATCGCCAATCCCATCGGCCAGATCTGGAGCGGTGCGCTGATGCTGGATTTCCTGGGCTATCCGGAAGCTTCCGCCGCCGTGGTCGCGGCGATCGAACATGTGCTGGCGAACGGGCCGCGCACCCCGGATATGAAGGGGCAGGCACGCACGCAGGACGTGGGCCGTGCGGTGGCGGAACGATTGATGTCCCAGTAAGCATCCTCGGGGCATCGTGGGCGCGGAAATTACGGGTACAGCAAGCAAATGTAAATATTCCGCCTGAGGATGTTCCGCCGGCATCAGGGGACGATCCATGCTATGGTTACGCCGTCCCTTTTTTTCGGCGGCTCAGGCTCCGCGCCTTCCGACTCGTCGGTCAGAACTTTGTAAATTCCTGCGGAATTTCAAACTATTGACGGCTGCGCGAAGGTATAGTTTGACTACGGTCGAGTACGGAACTCCGTGCTACGTCCCCTGTACTTCCAGATAGCGCTGTACATTTTTGTACCTTTGCGCCCTCACGTTCGAGTTTGGCATTGTTATCTTCCACAAGTTTGGCTGCCGACAACGCGGATTCCCTGGTTGCGGGGAAGGCGCCACTGCTTCCCGAAGGCGGTAGCGTTGCTGTCGCCGGCGATGGCACGGTGGGTGACAAGCCGCTTGACCGCTTCTGGCGCAAGTTCTACACGCTGTTCCGCAGCCGCCGCATGCAGCACAACCGCCATCTGTGGCCCTATGTGTCCATAGGCCGCGATGAGCGGGGCGCGATCAATGCGTTTTCGGCGTTCCGCCATGCCGTTCCCGTTACGCCGTTGCAGGACGCCTTCGATGAGCGCCACGACACCGTACACGTGATTCTCAGCGGCCCTTCCGTGGCGGAAATCCAGTACGACAAGCTGCCGATACAGGCGGCGATGGGTGTCAACGGATCGATTTCCCTGGCGCGCCAGTTCGATATCCCGTTCCGCTACTACTGCGTGATCGACCAGAACTTCGTGCGCCGCCGCATCGACCTGATGCGCGAGGTTGTCGAACGCGATCTGACTTTATTCGTCACGCCGGACGTGCTGCGCTACATGGTGCAAGGCATGCCCTGGCCGGAGCGCTACCGCTGCCGCATCTGTGTGATCGAAGTCGTGTCCGAACGCGCTTATCTGCCGCATTTCAATCCGGACGAACTCTCCGCCATGGCCCAGGCAAACCCGGCGCTGTCGCTGTTCGACTCGCAGCGTTCGCTGGGCTATAGCTTCGACCTGGCCAGCGGCGTGTTCGACGCCGACACGGTTGCCTATGCCGCGTTGCAAATCCTCGTGGCGGGAGGCGTCGGCCGTATCTACATGCACGGCCTGGACCTGGGATTTTCCGGGGCGCGCCGCTTCTACAAGGAAGCCCAGCCGGAGAACAGCCGCCTGGTGCGCAATTTCGATCGACTGATCGAGCCGTCCTTTTCCCACGCGGCCGCCTTGCTGAAGGCGCGCGGCGTCGACGTGTTCAATCTGTCGCTCAACAGCGCCTTGCCGGATCGCATCATGCCCAAGCTGGACTGGCGGACGCTGGTTTCCTGAATTCCCCTGGAATGAAAAGGCCCCCGGCCTGAACTGCTCCCCATAAGTTGGACGGTCAGAAGCTGAAGCCCGAAGGCCTGAGCTCGGTATTGCGCCGGGCTCAGGCCTTTTAGCTTGAGCTTGATGCGGTCGTGATTGTAGTAACGGATGTACTGCCTGATCCCAGCCTGCAACTGCTTGATGCTCTCGAAGCGGTTCAGGTGGAAGAACTCGGCCTTTAGCGTACCGAAGAAGCTTTCCATGGCGGCATTGTCCAGGCAGTTCCCTTTGCGTGACATGCTCTGCGTCACGGATCGGGCGCCTAGCATGCGCCGGTAGCTGGGTTGCTGGTAGTGCCAGCCTTGGTCTGAATGCAGAACGGGACGCTCCGTGGGGCGTAGCCGAGCGAGCGCTTTTTTTAGCATGCTGCCCACGAGCTTGAACATCGGCCGGCGACTGGTACAACTTCTCGCCACGTACGTTGAACTCGGTCACGTCGGTGACCCATTTCTGGTTCGGACGTTCGGCCTCGAAGTCGCGTGCCAACACATTGGCCGCCACGTGATGCGGCGGTAACCATAGCGGCCCTTGTGACGAGCGTAGATTGCGCCGATGCGCTGCTTGAGCTCGGCGTACGAGTCCACGGCGCCCAACGCCTTCAAATGGTAGTAGAACGTGCTGCGCGAGAGCTGGGCCGCGCGCAGTAACAGTTCGAGCGGATGCTTGGGCCTTAATCCTTGGACCAATTGCGCTTTCCGACGCGCGCTGTGGTCTTTTCCGCTTCGATCAAGGCCTTCATTTTTTTAGGTAGTCGTTCTCCGCGCGCAGATACGCCAGCTCCTTTTGGGGCTCTCTTGAACTGCGCGTCATACTGACTGACCTTCTTGGCCAGGCCGGCTTACCCATGGCTCTGGTATGCCGCGACCCAGCGACGTAAATGCGAGTGGTCAATCCCCAACGAAGCAGCAATTGCCTCGCTGCCCTCTCCTTGCACTAGATATCTCTTAACCGCGGCCAGCTTGAAGTGCTCGTCGTACTTCGTCATGCAAAACCCCCGAAGGTTGGATCAACGTCCAACTTTCGGGGGTCAGTTCAGCCGCGATATGCGACCGGGGGCCTTTGTTTTGTGGTGCCCCGCCGGGGCTTCGCCTTAGTGGGCTCCCGCGGCGGCTTCCGCCGCGCCGGCATCCTTGGCGCGGACAGGACGGGCGAACCATACCAGGCCGGTCAGCAGCAGGAACACGATGGCCGAGCCATAGAAGACATCCAGTGCCGACATCGTGAAGGCCTGGGTATCCAGCATGCCGTTCAAAGTATGCAGTGCTTGTTCCACCGACATGCCCAATGACGACAGTCCGTGCATCACCTGATCGTAGGCCTGCGAACCGGGCAGGGCGGTCTCGGTCAGGCGCGCATGGTGCAAGGTCGCGCGGTTCTCCCACAACGTGGTGGAGATGGATGTGCCGAATGCGCCCGCGGTGAGGCGGCAGAAGTTCGACAGTCCCGCGGCGGCCGGGATGCGCCACGGTTCCAGGCCCGACAGCGTGATGGACGTCAGCGGCACGAAGAAGGCCGCCATGGCCGCGCCCTGGATAATCGTGGGGATCATCAGCGCGCCCATGTCGGTCTGCGGCGTAAAGCTGGCGCGCATATAGCACACCAGCGCAAAGATGCAGAAGGCGAAGGTGACGATCTGCCGCGGATCGCGTGTCGCCAGCATGCGGCCCACCACGGGCGTCAGGACGATGGCCAGTATGCCCACCGGCGCGGTGACGATGCCGGCGTCGGTCGCGGTGTAGTTCATATTGCTTTGCAGCCACAAGGGCAGCAGCACCACATTGCCGAAGAACACCCCATAGGCGATCGCCAGCGTCGCGGCGCCTATGGTGAAGTTGCGCCCCTTGAAGAGCCTCAGCTCGACGATGGGATGGGCCTCGGTCAGCTCCCAGATAATGAAGAACACAAAGGCAACCGCGGTGACCACGGCCAGCCCGATGATGGTGGAGCTTTGGAACCAGTCCAGTTCCTTGCCCTTGTCCAACATGATTTGCAGGGCGCCGACCCAGACCACCAACAGCACCAGGCCGACCTTGTCGATGGGCAATTTGTGGGTGACCGATTCACGGTCCTTGTAGATGCGCCAGCTGAACCAGGCCGCGATCAAGCCCACCGGGACATTGATATAGAAAATCCAGGGCCAGGAGTAATTGTCGGATATCCATCCGCCTAGCAGCGGCCCGGCCACCGGCGCGACCAGTGTGGTCATCGACCATACCGCCAGGGCCATGCCGGCCTTCTGCTTGGGAAAGCTGGCGAGCATCAGCGTCTGCGACAAAGGAATCATCGGGCCCGCCACCGCGCCCTGCAGCACGCGGAAGGCGATCAGGGCTTCCAGCGTCGGTGCGAATCCGCACAGCCACGACGCAATGACGAACAGCAGCGTGGACGTCACGAACAGGCGCACCTGGCCGAAGCGCTGCGTCAGCCATCCCGTCAGCGGTACGGTAATGGCGTTGGCGACCGCGAACGAGGTGATGACCCAGGTGCCCTGGCTGGTGCTGACGCCAAGATCGCCGGAGATGGTCGGAATGGAGACGTTGGCGATCGAGGTGTCCAGCACATTCATGAACACCGCGGTCGACAGCGCGATCGAGCCGACCACGCGCAGGCCGCCTTCCAGCGGAGGATAGCTGGAAGGCCGTTGCGGAGCCGGGGCAGCCTGCTGGCCCGCGCCGGCCGGGGCGGCATTGCTGGCGGGATTCATTGCGCGAGGTTCTCTTCGACGATTTTCTGGATCGTGGCGTCGACCTGATTGTCGTCAGGTTCGAAGGCCTTGGTCGCCAGTGCGGGCTGCGCGCGCGGCGTCTGCTCGGTCACCGCGGTGCCATCCTTCTTGCTCAGGTCGACTTCAACGTCCATCGAGAGCCCGATGCGCAGCGGATGCGCTTTCAGTTCCTGCGGATCCAGCGCGATGCGCACCGGAACGCGCTGCACGACCTTAATCCAGTTGCCGGTGGCGTTCTGCGCCGGCAACAGGGCGAAGGCGCTGCCCGTGCCCGCATCCAGGCCGATGACCTTGCCGTGGTAGGTAACACTGCTGCCGTACAGATCGGCGGTCAGCGTGGCGGGCTGGCCCACGCGCATTTCGCGCAGCTGGCCTTCCTTGAAGTTCGCTTCCACCCATACCTGGTCCAGCGGCACGACGTTCATCAAGGTGTTGCCCGGGGCCACGCGTTGGCCGACCTGCACGCTGCGGCGCGCCACCATGCCGGTCACCGGCGCGGGCAGCACGGTGCGCGATTGCGCCAGCCACGCGTTGCGCAGCTCGGCTTCCGCTTCGCGTACGTCGGGGTGCTTTTCCACCGTGGTGCCGTGCGTCAGGGCCTGGTTGGTGGCCAGCTTGGCCTTGGACGCCTCCAACGCGGCCTGTGCCTGCGCCACGCCGGATTCCGCCGACTTCAGCGTCGTCTGCGCGTGCAGGATTTCTTCGCCGCTGACGCCGCCCGACTTGGCCAGCGTCTGGCGGCGCGCCAGGTCGCTGCGCGCCCGCGTCAGGTCGGCCTGCGCACGTTCGAGGTCGGCCTTGCGTACCGCCACGTCGGCGGCCAGGGCATCGTTCTGCACGTACAGCGTGCGAACCTGGCGCACGGTCTGCGCCAGCTTGGCTTCGGCCTGGCGCAGGGCGATGTCGGTATCCGACGGGTCCAGGCGGACCAGCGGCGCGCCCGCCTCGATCATCTCGGTATCGTCCGCTTCGATGGCCACCACGGTGCCGGGGACCTGGGGCGTGATTTGCACCAGATTGCCGTGGACATAGGCATCGTCCGTGCTTTCGAAATGCGAGCCGACCAGCCACCACCAGGCGCCGTAGGCGATGGCGATCAGCACGAAGATACCCGTTGCGGTCAGCATCAGGCGCTTGCGTTTGGGATTGGAAGTTTGAGGAGCGTTCATGACGTCAATCCGATGTTCTTCAATGAGTGGTGTTCGAGGTGTCCTGCTGGGCGATCTCCGCATTTGCGGGGGCCGGCACATAGCCGCCGCCCAGTGCATTGGCCAGCTCGGCATCCAGCTTGTAGGCGCGGAAGCGCAGATCCGTTTCCAGGCGTGCCTGCGTCAGCACATCGTTCTGCGCGACCAGCACGATCAGGTAATTGCCCAGTCCGGCCTTGTAGCGGTTGACCGCCAGTTCGTATGCCGCGTCGATGGACTGGCGCGCCTGGCGCTGTTCCGCCGTCTCGCGACCGATCAGACGCAAGGCGTCCAGCGCATCCGCGACCTGCCGTACCGCGTCGAGCACCGTTTGGTTGTAGTCCGATACGGCCAGGTCGGCGTCGGCGCGGCGTCCGGCCAGATTGGCGTTCAGTTCCCCGCCATGGAAGATCGGCAGCGAAATCGCCGGGCCGATATTGGCGGTGCGGCTGGCCGCCTGCAGCAGGTTGTTGGTGCCCAGCGCCTGGAAGCCGATGAAGGCGGTGATGTTCACGTTGGGATAGAAGTCGGCCTTGGCGACGTCGATCGTCTTGCGCGCGGCTTCGGCGCGCCAGCGGGCGGCTACGACGTCGGCGCGATGGCCCAGCAACTCCAGCGGAACGGAAACAGGGATACCGCCTGGCGGCACCGTCAGGTTCGCCTCGTGCAGGTTCAGTCCGCGTTCCGGACCCGCGCCCGCGAGCGCGGCCACCTGATTGCGTAGCTGGGCCAGTGTGGTCTCCACCTGCGTCAGCTGTACCTTGGCGGAGGCAAGCTGCGACTCCGCCTGCTTGACCTCCACCTGCGTGTCCAGCCCGGCGCTGAAGCGTTGCCGCGTGATGGACAGGGCTTCGTCGCGCTGCGTGATGATGCGCTGGAGCACGGCGCGCTGCGCGAAGGCGTTCTGCAGGCTCAGATAGCTCTGTACCATGGCGCTGGACAACATGGTGCGCGCTGCCTGGCTGTCCGCCTCGGCCGCCTGTTCGCGCGACAGGGCGGACTGCAGGGCGGAGCGGTTCTTGCCCCAGAAGTCCAGCTCATAGCTGAAGTCCAGTCCAAGGCGGTTGTCGCTCTGCACCGAGCCCGCCAGCGGCTCCGGATAGATATACGTCTTGGAGATGTGCTCGCGCTGCAGCGAATAGTTCGCGTCCACGCGGGGCAGCAGAGGGGCACGAGCGCCGCTGACGGCCGCGTTGGCCTGCGCCAGCCGCGCCTGGGCCGCGGTGATCGACGGATTGTTCGCCAGGGCTTCCTGCACCAGGGTGTCCAGTTGCGGGTCGCCGTAGCGTTGCCACCACTGCGTCGTCGGCCATGCCGCGGCCTGATCCTTCAGGCCCAGCTTCTGCTCCGTAAGCTCGGCCACGGGTGTAGGGCCTTTCTCCATGAGGGCGCAACCGCTCAGGGCGATCACCAATAGCAAAGTAGAGAGGCGTTTCATAGCGATCAGCCCGCGGTGGAAAACCGGATAGTCGTTTCGCGGTGAAGTAGGGGGATTAAGCGGATTGTCATTTTATTGACCAGTTATTAATTGACTAGGCAGCTATTAGGGCGAAAAAACAGGTGCTGTCGCTCGCTAGCCCTTGCCTGGAGGTACGGGGGCGGACCCGTTGGCCAGCATGCGGCGAAGGAAGTGCGTCAACAGTTCGACTTCATGTTCGGAAAAACCGCGCAGATAGTGATTGATGGTGCGAGCGATGTTTATGGGAATCTCCCGCATCATCGCCTGGCCTTCTTCCGTAATCTCGATCTTGATGACGCGGCGGTCCTGCTCGCTGCGCTTGCGGCGCAGCAGCTTCTTGGCTTCCAGCCTGTCGAGCGTGCGCGTCATCGCACCGGTATCCACTTCGTTCAGGCGCGCGAGCTCAGCCGCGGTGTCGGCGCGGCCCATGGCCACCATGGCGACGGGACGCCATTGTGTCGCCGTCAAACCCAGCGGAGCCATCTCTTGATCCAGGGCCCGATTCAGGGAATTGAAGACCAGGCGGATAAGGTAGCCGGGGTTTTCCTCAAGCCGCGCCCGGTCGCACCGGTAAGGTGGCGATTCATCTGACGGAGCAATGGATTCTGTGTTCATGTACCCCAGATTAGCTGTTTAGGCAGTTATTGTCAAGTTAACCTTCCTGACAAAAGGCTGACCGTTGGGTGGCCAAGGCCGTGGAGGCGGGCCAGCGCCCAGCGCTGTGGAAACGGCCGCCGTCGCGCACGAGAAATGCCGTGCACAGACCTGTGCCCGCCACATAAAATCCGGGCATGAATTCCATCGTCGCAACATCCGCCGCTCCCGCGTTCTCCAACCGAGCCGCGGGCTTTTCCCTCGCGGCCCTGGGCGCCATCCTGTTTTCCGGCAAGGCCATCGTCGTCAAGTTCACCTACGAATACGGTGTTGACGCAGTCACGCTCATCGCGTTTCGCATGTTGTTTTCCTTGCCCTTTTTTGCCTTCATCGCCTGGCGGCAGTCGCGGCGGGCCGTACGCGGCGAAATTCCGGTGTTGACCCGCAAAGAATGCGTCAGAGTCGTGTTGCTGGGCCTGATCGGCTACTACTTGTCGAGCTTTCTGGATTTTCTTGGGTTGCGCTACATCAGCGTCGGATTGGAGCGCCTGATCCTGTTCCTGGCGCCCACCCTGGTGCTGCTGATCACCGCTTTCTGGTTGAAACGTCCCATCGCCGGCCGCCAGTGGCTGGCGCTGCTGCTGTCCTATCTGGGCGTGGTGCTGGTCTTCGCCCATGACATGGCGCAGACCGGCGGCAGCGCGGTGCTGCTCGGCTCCGCATTCGTTTTTGCGTCCGCGTTTTCCTATGCCCTGTATCTGATCGGTTCAGGCGAGCTGGTCAAACGGGTCGGCGCGATGCGCTTGACCGCCTACGCGATGTCGGTGTCCAGCATCGCCTGCCTCATCCAGTTTTTCCTGGTGCATCCGCCCGCGCTGCTGATCCAGCCACTCGGCTTTTATGGCTTGTCGCTGATCCATGCCGTCGTCAATACCGTTCTGCCGGTTTTCATGATCATGGCGGCGGTGTCCCGCATCGGGCCGCCGCTGGCCGCGCAGTTGGGCATGCTGGGCCCTGTGTCGGTGCTGTTCCTCGCATTCTGGTTTCTGGGTGAACCGGTGACCGCATGGCAGCTGGCGGGCACGGCTTTCGTGCTGGCGGGCATGTTCGTGCTGACAGCGCCTCGCCCGGCTTTATCGAAACGGAACTGAAAAGCCGCGCAACCTCGGCACTTTCCGATTAATCAACCTTACCCACGACGAACACAAAGAAAGGAGCGTTGTATGGCCAGCAATACTGTCAAGGCAATCCGACTGGAGGCACACGGCGGCCCGGAAGTCCTGAAGTTGGTTGACGTGGAGGTGCCGCCGCCCGGTCCCAGCGAAGTGACGGTGCGCCAGCATGCCGCCGGATTGAATTTCATCGACATCTATTACCGCACCGGCCTGTATCCGCATCCATTGCCGCACGGCCTGGGTTTCGAAGGGGCGGGCGTGGTCGAAGCAGTAGGCAGCGATGTCACGCATATCAAGAAAGGCGATCGCGTTGCGTATGGCCAAAGCCCCCTGGGCGCTTATGCGGAAATGCGCAATGTGCCGGCGGCCAATGTAGTCCAGCTGCCCAAGCGCATCAGTTTCGATGAAGCGGCGGCGATGATGCTGAAGGGCTTGACCGTCCAATACTTGTTCCGCCAGACATACCGCCTGCAAGGTGGGGAAACCATCCTGTTCCATGCGGCCGCCGGGGGTGTGGGGTTGATCGCCTGCCAGTGGGCCAAGGCCTTGGGCGTCAAGCTGATCGGCACGGTGTCCAGCCCGGAAAAGGCCGAACTCGCGCGCGAACATGGCGCCTGGCAGACCATCGATTATTCGCGCGAAAACGTGGTGGAGCGCGTGCTCGAATTGACCGGCGGCAAGAAAGTGCCCGTGGTGTATGACGGCGTGGGCAAGGATACCTGGGAAATGTCCCTGGACTGCATCGAGCCGCGCGGCCTCATGGTGAGCTTCGGCAATGCGTCCGGTCCCGTCACCGGCGTCAATATCGGTATCCTGAATCAGAAAGGTTGCCTTTATCTGACCCGGCCTTCCCTGGCGCTGCACGTCAATACGCCGGCCAAGCTGAAGGCCGCTTCAGACGAGTTGTTCGATCTGGTGCTGAAAAAGAAGATACGCATGCGTATCGACCAGCGCTATCCCCTGGAGCAGGCGGCGGAGGCACACACGGCGCTTGCTTCACGCAAGACCACGGGCGCTACGGTGCTGACCCTGAATAACTGAGCCGTTGGGAAAGTTGCGGGCATCGTTGCATCTCGATTAACAGATGCTCGCACTTTCTGCACATCCGGTCACCGCAACCGGGTGCAGCGTTCGATAAATTGGTCGTGTCCATCACGCAAGGAGATGACATGACTCTGAAACTGAGCGCTATATCGCTGGCCACCTTCGCCATCCTGGCTGGATGCTCTTCGCCTTCGGTCGTGAATACCCGGGACGGCTCGCAGATCGTAACGCCGGACAAACCGGACTACGATAAGAAGTCCGGCATGTACCAATACGAGCAGAACGGCAAGGACGTCCAGATCAATAAGGACGATGTGAAGTCGATCGAGCAGGTCAAGTAACGGCTATATAGCCATATCGGGGCGGGCTGCCAGCGTATGTCCGCCCGCCAGCAAAACCGGCGCCCCAGGCGCCGGTTTTTTGCTTGATGCCGCGGAGGTTATTGCGCGGCTGCCTCGCGATGGTATTTTGCGACCATTTCCACCTCGTTGCGCGAGCCCAATATCACGCTTACCCGCTCGTGCAACTGCGCCGGTTCGATATCCAGGATACGCTGCGTGCCATTGATGGAAGCCCCGCCGGCCTGTTCGACGATGAAGCTCATGGGGTTCGCTTCATACATCAGCCGCAGTTTGCCAGGCTTGGACGGCTCGCGCGCGTCCCAGGGATACATGAAAATACCGCCGCGCGTCAGGATACGGTGGACGTCGGCCACCATGGAGGCCACCCAGCGCATATTGAAATCCTTGCCGCGCGGACCTGTCTTCCCGGCCAGGCAATCATCGACATAGCGTTTCACCGGCGGCGCCCAGTGACGCATATTGGACATATTGATGGCGAATTCCTTGGTGTCGGCGGGAATCTGCATGTTTTCATGCGTCAACACCCACGACCCCATTTCCCGGTCCAGGGTAAAGCCGACCACGCCGTTGCCTACCGTCAATACCAGCATGGTCTGCGGTCCGTAGACCGCATAGCCGGCGGCAACCTGCTTGCTGCCGGTTTGCAGGAAATCCTGTTCCGTGACCGGCCGGCCATGCGCGTCGTGCGGGGCATGCAGCACCGAGAAGATGGTGCCGATGGAAACATTGACATCGATATTGGACGAGCCATCCAGCGGATCGAATAGCAGCAGATATTCGCCCTTGGGATAACGGTTGGGAATCAGGTGGATGGTTTCCATTTCCTCCGAAGCCATGGCGGCCAGGTGGCCGCCCCATTCATTGGCTTCAAGCAGGATTTCGTTGGACAACACGTCCAGCTTCTTCTGGACTTCCCCCTGCACATTTTCGGATTCCAGGCTGCCCAGCACGCCCCCCAGCGCGCCTTTACTGACCGCGTGGCTGATGGCCTTGCAGGCGCGCGCCACCACTTCGATAAGCAGGCGCACTTCCGGACCGACGGCTTGAGCCTGGCGCTGCTGCTCGACCAGATACTGGGTTAGGGTTTTGCGTTTCAAAAGTTTCTCCTCAAGCACACAATTTTCAGGCAGCCAGTTCCAGCGCCTTGGATACGATTTCGCTTACGTTGCGCGATAGGCCGGTATGCGCCCGCACCGCCTCCAACGCTGCGCGCATCGGCGCGCGCAAGGCCGGTACAAAGCGCGCCCAGTTATCCATGGCGCGCGCCAGGCGGGCAGCGACTTCCGGATTCAAGGCGTCCAGGGCCAGCACCTGTTCCTGCCAATAGCGGTAACCGGAGCCGTCGGCCGCGTGCAAGCCGCGCGCGTTATTCAAGCAGAATTGGAATACCAGCGCGCGGGCGCGATTCGGATTGCGCAGCGTAAATGCGGGATGAGCCATCAATCCCCGTACTGTTTCCACCGTGGTGGAACGCGCGGTGGCCTGCAGCGCAAACCATTTATCGATAACCAGCGGGTCATGCTGCCATTGCTCGTAGAAGTGGCTGAGCGTGCGCGTGGCGACGTCTTCGTCGCCATAGTTGACCAATGCGGTCATGGCGCCCAGGCGGTCGGTCATGTTCCCGGCTTTTTCATACTGGCTCAGCGCCCATTGCGTGGCCTGGGCGTCGCCGCTTGCCATAAGATGGCTTAGGGCCATATTCTTCAGCGCGCGCTTGCCGGCCGGTTCCGGCGCGGGCGTGTAGGGGCCTGGCGTCTGGCTGGCGGCGAAAGCCTGTCGCCACAGGTCGGCCAGCTGAGTGCCGATTTCATCGCGCAGGTAGTCCCGGGCGGCGGCCAGCGAGGGCGGATCCATGGCCGTCATGCGTTCGGCCAGTGTTTTCTCCGAGGGCAGGGACAGGGCGCGGGCACGATAGGCCACGTCCAACCGGGGATCTTCCAGCAGCGCGCGCCAGGCGGCGATAAAGGCGGGGTTGCACTGCATTTGCGCGCCGGCCTGTCGGGCTTCGGTCAGGCGCAGGATTTCGCGGGTAGCCAGTTCCTGTCCCGCTTCCCAGCGGGCGAACGGGTCGGTATCGTGTGCCGACAACAAGGCCAGCTCTTCATCGCTCCACGGATATTCCACGATAACCGGCGCGGAAAAGCCGCGCAGCAGCGACGGCACGGGAGCGGTGGGAATATCCTCGAATACCCACTGTTGCCGTTCCTGAGTCAGCTCCAACAAGACCGTCGAGCTTGCCTTTCCGTCCAGGCGCAGCTCCATGGGCCGCCCATCGCGGCCGAGCAAGCCCATGGCGAAAGGGATGTGGAAAGGCTGTTTCGAACCGGCCGCCGTCGAGTTCTTTTCGACGCCTACCGGCGCGCACCGCTGCGCCAGCGTCACGGTGCAACGCTGCGCGGCCGCGTCATACCGCAGATCCACCGTGACGCGGGGCGTGCCCGCCTGGCTGTACCAGCGGCGAAATACCCGCAGATCGCGCCCGGGATGCTGGCGGCTATATACGGATTCCATGGCGGCGACAAAATCGTCGCACGTGACGGCCTGGCCGTCGTGCCGGCGGAAGTATTCGTCCATGCCGGCGCGGAATCCCGCCTCACCAAGCAAAGTGTGCTGCATGCGGATGACTTCGGCGCCTTTTTCGTAGACCGTAGCCGTATAGAAATTGCCGATTTCCTGGTAGCTCTCGGGACGGATGGGGTGCGCCATCGGCCCCGCATCCTCTGGAAACTGCGCCGCGCGTAGTGTCACGACGTCGTCGATGCGCTTGACGGCGCGTGCGCTGGCGGCCGCCTGCGCATCCAGGCCACTGGCCATCATGTCGGCGCTGAACTCCTGATCGCGGAATACCGTCAGCCCTTCCTTCAAGCTCAACTGAAACCAGTCGCGGCAAGTTACCCGGTTGCCTGTCCAATTATGAAAGTACTCGTGCCCGATGACGGCTTCGATGGCTTCATAGTTGGCATCGGTGGCGGTGTCGGGATCGGCCAGGACATACGCGGCGTTGAATATGTTCAAGCCTTTGTTTTCCATGGCTCCCATATTGAAATCGCGCACCGCAACCACCATGAAGCGGTCCAGGTCCAGTTCCAGGCCGAACCGGGTTTCATCCCAGCGTACCGAGCGCACCAGGGATTCGAGCGCCCATTCAGTTTTCGATTCGGCGCCGGGGTCGCTATAGACTTGCAGCAGGACGTCCCGCCCGGATGCGGTTTTCAGCCTGGTTTCCCGATGAGTCAGGCGCCCCGCCACCAGCGCGAAAAGGTAGCAAGGCTTGGGAAAAGGGTCTTCCCATATGGCTTCGGCGCGGCCATCGGGCAACGTGCGCTGCTCCAGCAGATTGCCATTGCTGAGCAGGACCGGATACTCGGCGCCGGCACGCAGAGTCACGCGGTAGCGCGACATGACATCGGGACGGTCGGCGAACCAGGTGATGCGTCGGAAGCCTTCGGCTTCGCATTGCGTGAAGAAGTTGCCCCCGGACACATACAGACCCATCAGGGTTGAATTCGCCGAAGGCCGGCAGCGGCTGACGATATCGATCGACGCGCTGGCGCCCAGACCCGGCAGCGTCAGCGTATGGTCGTCGACACTATATTCGTCCTTGCCCAGGAGGCGGCCATCCACGGCCACCGACACCAGCTCGAGCTCGCTACCGTCAAGCTGCAGCGGCGCGCTTTCGTGGCCGGCGCGACGCCGCACCGCCAGCCGCGATGTCACTGTCGTCGCGTCCGGGTCCAGATCGAAGGCCAGCGCGACCTCCGGGATGTCGAAAGGGTAGGGCTGGTAATCCTTGCGGTAGACGGTAACGGAGCTTTCGGTACGCATGGCCTTGCCTATCGTGGTGGGTTGAACATTATTGTAGGTCGGGCCGCGACCGCGGCCTTGCCGCGATCGGCAAAACTTTGCTTCGGGTTTCCTGTCCAACGGCATGGACAGCCATTATGATGCTTGTCCGAGGCCGACGATGCCTCGTCGTTATGCAGGAGATTTTATGTACCGAGCCGATCCGTCCCGCGTCCGCCGCTTTGCTCAGGCGTTGGCCATGCTGCTCTTCGTGGGCCTGGTTGCCGGATGCGCGACTACGCCTACTGTGTCGGCGCGGGTGACGTCGTTCCAGGATTGGCCGGCGGGTGCGACCGGGCAGCGCTATCGTTTTGTCGCGGCCGACCCTGGTCAGAATAACAACCTGGAATACCAGAGTTTCCAGGACATGGTGCGCAGCGGGATCAGCCCGACCGGACTGGTAGAGGCGCAAGCGGGCCAGCCGGCGCGATTCGATGTTTCGTTCAAGTACGGCGTGACGCAGACGCAGGTGAATGTCCGGCGGCCCGTCGATCCGTATTTCTATGGCGGCTACGGCCCGGGGTTCTACGGCGGCCGGTACTGGGGCAGCCCCTGGGGCCCGGGCCCGGGATTCTGGGGACCCGATTGGGTCGATATGCCTTCGGTCGCATATCGCAATGCCTTGACCGTGGAAATACGCGATTCCAGCCAGGGCGGCAAGGAGGTTTACCGCGCCACTGCCTATAGCGTTTCCGATAGCGACCGCCTTCTCAGGGTGATGCCTTATCTGGTGCGCGCGATCTTCGACAATTTTCCGGCCAACAACGGCTCGGAACGGGAAGTCCGATACACGATGGGCAGATAGAGTGCAGCGTCATTAAGCGGAACGCTGCCGGTTTATGCTGTGAAAGAAAAAGCCCCGCGGTAATGCGCGGGGCTGATGAGACGGGACACTAGAGCCCGTCCGCTTGGGTCCCGGTGCTTATTGAATGAGAAAGCTCTCACGCGTCGCGCCCGCGGCTTCGGCGGCGGTAAGCCAACGCGGCGGCTTGCCCCGGCCGCTCCAGGTTTCCTTGGTATCGGGGTGACGATATTTCGGCGCGACGGCGCGCTTTGCGGGCGTGGCGGCATTTCCGGTGGCGCTCTTGCGGCCGGGGCCGCGGCGCGTGGCCGGCTTGCCGAACGCGGCGGCGATTTCCTCGGGAGTGATACTGTATTCGCGCATCGAACGAATGATGGAGGCTACTACGGGCTTGCGGCGCTTCATCTGCAGCGCCTCGGCTTTTTTGCGTAGCTTATCGATCTCTTTTTCGATCCTGGCTTGCTGCGCGGAGTAGGTCTCTCTTGGCATGGTATATCGATCCTTATTATGGAATTGATTTTCCGACCCGATTATAGTTATTTTGTCGACAATAGCACAAAACGAGTTGGGGATAATCCCAGGAATTCTTGAATCTATTTGTTTCCGATGAGCACTCCTTACACCCCCCTTTCTACATCCACCCGCGTGGCGGCAATCCAGATGGTTAGCACGCCGATTGTCAGGGAAAATCTGGATGCTGCGTCCCATTTAATCGCAAAAGCGGCCCAATCTGGTGCCCGATTAGTCTCATTGCCGGAATATTTCTGCTTCATGGGACAAAAAGATCACGATAAGCTCGCGGTCCGGGAAACCGAAGGCGCCGGTCCCATACAGGAGTTTTTGGCGGATCAGGCGCGCAGTCACGGAATATATCTGGTGGGGGGAACGCTGCCGTTCGTCAGCCCCGACGAGGCCCGCGTGTTCAACACTTCGTTGGTATACGGCCCGGACGGCAAGGCGCTGGCGCGATACGACAAAATCCATTTGTTCAATTTCCGGCGCGGTGATGAGTCGTACGATGAGTCCATTGCCATTCGGCCGGGAAGCCAGGTGCGTACGGTGGATACGCCTTTCGCCAAGGTAGGCCTGTCGGTTTGCTATGACCTGCGGTTTCCGGAACTGTACCGGGCGCTTGGGCAGGTAGACCTGATAGTCGTGCCGGCCGCATTTACCTATACGACAGGTAAAGCGCATTGGGAACTGCTGCTGCGCGCGCGGGCGGTCGAAAACCAGTGCTATGTGCTGGCGCCCGCCCAGGGAGGGGTGCATCCCAATGGACGTCGGACCTGGGGACATTCCATGCTGGTCGACCCTTGGGGTGACATCATGGACGTCCTCCCGGAAGGGGCGGGCGTGGCAGGGGGTAACATAGATCCCGCACGGCTATCGGAGGTGCGGACAGCGTTACCCGCGTTGCGCCACCGCGTTATGTAAATCCTTAGAGTTGCCGATATGAAGATAACCGACCCTGACATCCAAGCCCTGGCGACCGCCAAATCCGTATTGCTCGATCCCTGGGGGTTGAGCGAAGCCGACATGGCGCGCGCCCTGGGTGAAATATTCACGCACAAGGTCGATTACGCCGATCTGTATTTCCAGTACACCCGCAGCGAAGGCTGGAGCCTGGAAGAAGGCATCGTCAAGACCGGCAGCTTCTCCATCGGCCAGGGCGTAGGCGTGCGCGCGATCAGCGGTGAAAAGACCGCCTTCGCCTATTCCGACTCCTTGTCCCCCGATGCTTTGCTGTCCTCGGCCCGCGCGGTTCGCGGTATTGCGCGGCAGGGCGCCGGCAAGGCCAAAATACGCGCGCAGGGCGGCTCGCTTGCCGCGCACGACCTGTATCCGGCCATTGATCCGCTGCTGACGCTCAGCGCACCCGACAAGGTGGCGTTGCTGGAGCGCATAGAGCGCATGGCACGGGCGCGCGATCCGCACGTTATACAGGTCATGGCCGGATTGGGAGCCGAATACGACGTCATTCTGGTGGCCGGCAGCGACGGCCGGCTGGCGGCGGACGTGCGCCCGCTGGTGCGCCTGTCGCTGACCGTGATCGTGGAAAGGAATGGCCGCCGCGAAATGGGGCATGCGGGCGGGGGCGGCCGGTCCGGCCTGAACTATTTCACCGACGAGATTCTGCGCGGGTATGTCGAACACGCGGTGCACGAGGCGCTGGTGAATCTGGACGCACGCCCGGCGCCCGCCGGCGAGATGACCGTCGTACTGGGCTCCGGCTGGCCCGGCATCCTGCTGCATGAGGCGGTCGGCCATGGGCTGGAAGGCGATTTCAATCGCAAGGGCTCCAGCGTTTTCGCGGGTCGCATCGGCGAGCGCGTGGCGTCCAAGGGCGTCACGGTGATCGACGATGGCACTTTGCCGGACCGCCGTGGTTCACTCAACGTTGACGACGAAGGCAATGCCACCCAGCGCAACGTCCTGATCGAAGACGGTATTCTGCGCGGGTATATGCAGGACACCATGAATGCGCGCCTGATGAAGACGGCCGCCACCGGAAACGGACGGCGCGAATCCTTCGCGCATCTGCCCATGCCGCGCATGACCAATACCTATATGCTGGGAGGCGACACGCCGCCGGAGGAAATCCTGGCCTCGGTGAAGCGCGGCCTGTATGCCGTGAATTTCGGCGGCGGCCAGGTGGACATCACCAGCGGCAAGTTCGTATTTTCGGCTTCCGAAGCCTACATGATCGAAAACGGCAAAATCAGCTATCCGGTCAAGGGCGCAACACTGATCGGCAATGGCCCGGACGCCATGACCCGCGTCAGCATGATAGGCAACGACATGCGGCTCGATTCCGGGGTCGGTACCTGCGGCAAGGAAGGCCAGAGCGTGCCGGTCGGGGTGGGCATGCCTACCCTGCGCATGGACGGACTTACCGTGGGCGGCACCGCTTGAACCTGCATTCCGGCCATGACCGCCGGCGCTTTTTATGCTAGGATTTGCCGCCGTGTCATTCAACCATGTCACCCTGCGCGGCATGCCCGCTGCGTTTTTCATGACCTGCTGAATTTTTCATGACCTGCATTTGCAACCGCGGCCCGGCCGCCCGATTTTATTTTTATTTTTATGGCTTTCCGATGCCGCTGGCGGAGGAAGGGTTGCGCGCAAACTGAAGCAAGCGAAATCCCCTCAAAAAAGCCGCCAGCGACCTGGCGGCTTTTTTTATGTCCGCCAGCCTGGCAACGTACCCCAGGAAGGAGCTCCACCGTGTCACACAATACCGATGACTTGCGTATCCGAGAAATCAAGGAATTAACCCCGCCAGCGCACGTCATGCGCGAATTCCCTTGCAGTCAGTCGGTGTCGGACACCGTTTACGCGGCCCGTCAGGCCCTGCACCGCATCCTGCACGGCATGGATGACCGCTTGGCCGTGGTTATCGGCCCGTGCTCCATCCATGATCCCAAGGCGGCGATCGAGTACGCCGGCAGGCTGAAGCCGGTGCGCGATAGGTTGAAGGGAGACCTGGAAATCATCATGCGGGTCTATTTCGAAAAGCCGCGGACCACGGTGGGCTGGAAGGGATTGATCAACGATCCCGACCTGGACGGCAGCTTCAATATCAACAAGGGCATCCGAATCGGCCGGGAATTGCTGCTGGAAATCAATACGCTGGGCTTGCCGGCCGGCTGCGAGTTCCTGGACATGATCACGCCGCAATATATCGCCGACCTGGTCTCCTGGGGAGCGATCGGCGCCCGCACGACGGAAAGCCAGGTGCACCGGGAGCTGGCATCGGGCCTGTCTTGTCCGGTGGGCTTCAAGAACGGCACCGACGGCAATGTAAAAATCGCGGTGGACGCGATCAAGGCCGCGTCGCAGCCGCACCATTTCCTGTCGGTTACCAAGGGCGGTCATTCCGCGATCGTCTCCACTGCCGGCAACGAGGACTGCCATGTGATCCTGCGCGGCGGCAAAACGCCGAATTACGACGCCGCCAGTATCGACGCGGCCAGCCAGGACCTGGCGAAGTCGGGGCTGGCGCAGCGGCTGATGATCGATACCAGCCATGCCAACAGCAGCAAGAATCCGCAGAACCAGCCGCTGGTCGCGCGGGACATCGGCCGCCAGATCGCCGGCGGCGACGCACGCATCGTTGGTCTGATGGTCGAAAGCCATCTGCTGGCGGGGCGGCAGGACCTGGTTCCCGGAAAGCCGCTGACATATGGGCAAAGCATCACTGACGGCTGCATCGATTGGGAGGCCTCCGTTGAACTGCTGGAAGGCCTGGCCGGCGCGGTCCAGGAGCGCCGGCGCGCGGCCAGCAGCGGCAAATAACGCCGCGGGCGCACGGCAGGGCAGCCGGGGCAGCGGGCGTAGAATGGCGGGATCTCCGATTCGGATGAAGACATGAACGACATGACCGATTCCTCGTGGCTGCGCCGTCCCGTGCCAGCGGCCTGTCTTGATGCACTGCGCGCGGTCGTCGGCGACCGTCTGTCGACGGCGCAAGCGGTGCGCGAACACCATGGGCATGATGAATCGCCTTATCCGGATGTGCTGCCGGATGCGGTGATCTTCGCGCGCACCACGGAAGAAGTCGCGGCGGTGGCGCGCATATGCAACGAACACCGCGTGCCCATCGTGGCTTACGGCGCGGGCTCCTCGCTGGAGGGGCACCTGCTGCCCGTCCAAGGCGGTATCACGTTGGATTTCTCGGGGATGAACGCGGTACTGGCCGTGCATGCGGAAGATTTCACCGCCACGGTGCAGGCCGGCGTGACGCGCAAGCAGTTGAATGAGCATCTGCGCGACAGCGGTTTGTTTTTCCCCGTCGATCCGGGCGCCGATGCCAGCCTGGGCGGCATGGCGGCCACGCGCGCTTCCGGCACCAATGCCGTCCGCTACGGAACGATGCGCGAAAACGTGCTGTCGTTGACCGTGGTCACCGCCGACGGGCGTGTGCTGCGTACGGCGCGCCGGGCGCCGAAGTCTTCCGCCGGCTACGATCTGACTCGGATCTTCGTGGGCAGCGAAGGTACGCTGGGCATCATCACCGAGGTGACGGTAAAGCTGTACCCCCAGCCAGAGGCCGTGTCCGCCGCGGTCTGCAATTTCCCCACGCTGGGCGACGCCGTGGACAGCGTCATCGAAATCATGCAGGCCGGCGTCCCGATCGCCCGAGTCGAGTTCATGGACGAACACGCCGTGCGCTCGGTGAACCGGTACAGCAAGCTGGAATTGCGTGAAACGCCGCTGCTGTTGTTCGAATTCCACGGTAGCGCGGCCGGCGTGCAAGAGCAGGCCGCGTCCGTGCAGGCGATCGTCCATGACCACGGCGGCATGGACTTCGAATGGGCGAACCGCCCGGAAGATCGCAGCCGCCTGTGGGCGGCGCGCCACAATGCCTACTTCGCCGGCCTGCAATTGCGGCCCGGCTGTCGCGCCAGCACCACGGACGTGTGCGTGCCGATTTCCGCCCTGGCTGATTGCGTGCGCGAGACCGCCCGCGACCTGGCCGATGCGCCATTCCCCACCACCATCGTTGGCCACGTCGGCGACGGCAATTTCCATGTGCTGATGCTGCTGGATCCGGACAGCCAGGAAGAATGGGACATATCGGAACGCATCAACCACGACCTGGTGCGGCGGGCCATCGCCGCCGATGGTACCTGCACGGGAGAGCACGGCGTCGGACTGCACAAGATGGGATTCCTGCTGGAGGAACATGGCGAGGACGCACTGGCCTTGATGCGCAGCCTCAAACATGCCTTCGACCCCAACAATATCCTCAATCCCGGCAAGATCTTCGCTTGGTAGCGATCGCGCAACGGGGTGTTGTTCGTTGGGGTAAATCCCTGCCTGTGCGATCGCCGCGCGCGCGCTATCTTTGAAGCATGAATACCCTGGTAGAGACTGACCTTACGGATGCCCAGGCGGCGCCGCCGGCGGTGCCGGAACTGGTGGCCGCCCTGCAGGCCGTGCTGCCGGCCCATTGCGTGCTGTATCGCGAAGAGGACATGCGGCCCTACGAGTGCGACGGCTTGTCCCTGTATCGCGCCTTGCCGGCCGTGGTGTGCCTGCCGGAAACCGAAGCGCAGGTGCAGCAGGTCATGCGCGTATGCAACCGTCTCAGCGCGCCGGTGGTCCCGCGTGGCGCCGGCACGGGTTTGTCGGGCGGGGCGATGCCGCACAGCCAGGGGGTATTGCTGGGCCTGTCGAAATTGAATCGGGTCAAGCGCATCGACGCCGACAATGCCCTGGCGGTGGTCGAGCCCGGCGTGCGCAACCTGGCGATCTCCGAGGCCGCCGCGGCATACGGCTTGTACTACGCGCCTGATCCTTCCAGCCAGATCGCCTGTTCGATCGGCGGCAACGTGGCGGAAAACTCCGGCGGCGTGCGCTGCATGAAGTACGGACTGACGGTACACAACATCCTGCGCGTCCGCGTGGTCACCATAGATGGAGACATCGTCGAGCTCGGCAGCGAGGCCCCCGACGCGCCCGGACTGGATCTGCTGGCCGTCTTCATCGGCTCCGAAGGCATGCTGGGCATCGTCACCGAAATCACGGTCAAACTGCTGCCCAAGCCGGTCTGCGCGCAAGTCGTGCTGGCCAGTTTTCCGAGCGTCGAGGCCGCCGGCAACGCGGTGACGCGCGTCATCGGCGCGGGCATCATTCCGGCGGGGCTGGAAATGATGGACCGGCAGGCGGTGCACATGGTCGAGCCCTTCGTCCAGGCCGGTTACGACATGGACGCGCAAGCCATTCTATTGTGCGAATCCGACGGCACCCGCGAAGAAGTGGCGCATGAAATGGCGCGCATGGAAGCCGTGCTGCAGGACGCCGGCGCGACCCGCCTGCAGGTGTCCACCTCCGACGCGGAACGCCTGCGGTTCTGGGCCGGGCGCAAGAACGCGTTTCCGGCGGCCGGCCGCGTATCGCCCGACTATTACTGCATGGACGGTACCATCCCGCGGCGGCATCTTGCCCGTGTGCTCAGCGCGATCGAGCAAATGGAGGACGAGTTCGGACTGCGCTGCGCGAATGTGTTTCACGCGGGGGACGGCAATCTGCACCCGCTGATCCTGTTCGATTCCAACAAGCCGGACGAGACCGAGCGCGCCGATAAATTCGGCGTGGCGATACTCGAGCTGTGCGTACAAGTAGGAGGCACCGTGACGGGAGAGCACGGTGTGGGTATGGAGAAAATCAATCAGATGTGCGTGCAGTTCTCGCGCGAGGAACTGGACACGTTTCTCGCGGTGAAACGGGCGTTCGACCCGCACTGCCTGCTCAATCCGCAGAAGGTGATTCCCACCCTGGCTCGATGCGCCGAGTACGGCAAGATGCACGTACATGGCGGCGAGCTCCGATTCCCGGATCTATCCCGCTTCTGATCACAGGATAGTCATGGATTTCGTCCTGTCGGAATTGTGCGACCAGGTCATGACGGCGCGCGCCGGGCACAAGCCGCTGTTCATTTGCGGCGGCGGCAGCAAGGCGTTCTATGGCAATCATCGGCCGCTGCGGCCGGAAGACGGGCATTGCCTGCTGGATGTCACCGCATACCGCGGCATCGTCAATTACCAGCCACCGGAGCTCGTGGTGACCGCGCGCGCCGGCACGCCGCTGCGCGAGCTCGAAGCCGAGGTGGCCGCGCAGGGCCAGATGCTGGCGTTCGAGCCACCGCATTATGAATCGTCGGCCACTGTCGGCGGCTGCGTGGCCGCCGGGCTGGCGGGACCGCGCCGCATGGCGGCGGGCAGCGTGCGTGACTTCGTGCTGGGAGCCCGCGTGCTGGACTCGCATGGGCGGGTCCTGGGTTTCGGTGGCGAGGTCATGAAGAATGTTGCCGGCTACGACGTATCGCGGCTGCTGGCGGGTTCGCTGGGAATCTTCGGCGTGTTGCTGGAAGTCTCATTGAAAGTGCTGCCGCGCCCGGTCGCCGAAACCACCTTGACGCTGCCGGCGACCGAAAGCGAAGCGATTGCCTCGTTCGCGACCTGGCGCCGCCTGCCCATGCCGGTCTCCGCGGCGTGCTGGATACCGGCCGACGCCTCCGGCAACGGCCATATCCGGGTTCGCCTGTCCGGGGCGCCGCCCGCCATTGACGCGGCGCGCGTGCGCATCGGCGGCGAGCCGGTGGACGCGGACCAGGCGGAAGCATTCTGGCTGTCCATACGCGAACAGACGCACGAATTCTTCGACCGTTCCAGGCCGTTGTGGCGTATCGCCGTGCCGCCCGCGACCGCGCCGATGCAACTGGGCGCCACGCTCATCGAATGGGGCGGCGGCCAGCGCTGGCTGAGCGGCAGGCATGACGCGGGCTCGGTACGCGCCGCCGCACAGGACCGGGGAGGACATGCGACCTTGTTCCGCGCCGCGCAACGCGAGGACCTGCCCGCCGACGGCGTTTTCCAGCCTTTGACGCCCGGCGTGGCGATCCTGACGCGGCGGCTGAAGCAGGAGCTCGATCCTTCCGGTCTGTTCAACCCGGGCCGGCTGGTGCCGGAACTATAGGGACATCATGCAAACCCAAATCGCTTCCTGGGCGCGCGATACGGACTACGGTCGAGAGGCCGATGCCATTCTGCGCCGCTGCGTACATTGCGGTTTTTGCACCGCCACGTGTCCCACCTACCAGGTGCTGGGGGACGAACTGGACAGCCCGCGCGGACGCATCTACCTGATCAAGCAGATGCTCGAAGGCGCCGAGCCCACCCAGTCCACCCAGACGCACCTGGATCGCTGCCTGACCTGCCGCAATTGCGAAACCACCTGTCCGTCGGGCGTCGAATATGGCCACCTTATCGACATCGGCCGCAGCCTGGTGGAAGAGCGTGTCAGCCGACCCTGGGGACAACGCATCAAGCGCGCGCTTCTGCGCAAGGGTTTGACCTCCCGTTGGTTCGCGCCGGCGATGAAACTCGGCAAGACCTTGCGTCCGCTGCTGCCGGCCGCCATGCGTGCCAAGGTGCCCGAGCCGCGCCCCGTGGGCGGTCTCCCGGATGGGCGTGGCCATGCGCGCCAGGTGATCATGCTGTCCGGCTGCGTGCAGCCCTCCATGATGCCCACCATCGACGCGGCCACGATACGAGTGCTGGACACGCTGGGCATCGGCGCGATGATGCTGGCGGAAGGCGGCTGCTGCGGCGCCATCAACCTGCATCTGGACGACGGCGATGCCGCCTTGGCGCAGATGCGCGCCAATGTCGACGCCTGGTGGCCGCTGGTCGAGAGCGGCAGGGTCGAGGCCATCGTCATGAATGCGTCCGGTTGCGGCGCCATGGTCAAGGAATACGCCCATCATCTGCGCAAGGACCCCGCTTATGCCGACCGTGCGGCGCGCATCGTGTCCATGGTCCGCGACGTCTCGGAAATCGTCGCTCCCCATGCGCGCGAGCTGCGGGAGCGCCTGCCGCATGCGCCTGCGCGCGCGGCTTTCCATCCGCCGTGTACCCTGCAGCATTGGCAGGGCCTGCGGCCCCTGGCCGATACGCTGTTGACGGATCTTGGTTTCGAACTGCAGCCCTTCGCCGACCGGCACCTGTGCTGCGGTTCGGCGGGCGCCTATTCGGTCATGCATCCCGAAATGGCGACGTCGCTGCGGGATCGCAAGCTGGCGGCGATCGCGCCCGTCGCGCCCGATGTGATCCTGTCCGCCAATATCGGCTGCATTACGCATCTGCAAAGCGGTACCGCGACGCCGGTGCGCCACTGGATCGAGGCGCTGGACGAGCGGCTGCATGCCGCCCGTCCGGCCGCGGCGGCTACTCCACGGCCTTGACCATATCTTCGATGACTTTCTTGGCGTCGCCGAAAACCATCATCGTGCGGTCCATATAGAACAATTCGTTGTCCAGGCCGGCATAGCCGGCCGCCATCGAACGCTTGTTCACGATGATGTTCCGCGCCTTGTAGGCTTCCAGGATAGGCATCCCGGCGATCGGCGACTGCGGATCATTCTTGGCGGCGGGATTGACCACGTCGTTCGCGCCCAGCACCAGTACGACATCGGTCTGGCCGAACTCGCCGTTGATGTCGTCCATTTCGAACACTTGGTCGTATGGCACTTCGGCCTCGGCCAGCAGCACGTTCATATGGCCGGGCATGCGGCCCGCCACGGGGTGGATCGCATAGCGCACCGTGACGCCTTGCGCCGTCAGCTTCGCCGCCAGTTCCTTCAGCGCGTGCTGCGCCCGCGCAACCGCCAGCCCGTAGCCGGGGACGATAATGACGCTTTCCGCATTGGTCATCAGGAAGGCCGCGTCTTCGGCGCTGCCCGACTTCACGTTGCGTTGCTGCGTCGCCGCGCTCGCACCCGCGCCGGCGCCGCCATTGCCGAAGCCGCCCAGCAGCACGTTGAAGAACGACCGGTTCATCGCCTTGCACATGATGTAGGACAGGATGGCACCGGACGATCCCACCAGCGATCCGGCGATGATCAGCATGGGGTTGTTCAACGAGAAGCCGATACCTGCGGCTGCCCAACCCGAATAGCTGTTCAACATCGAGACCACGACCGGCATATCCGCGCCGCCGATGGGGATGATGATCAGCACGCCCAGCACGAACGCGATGGCGGTCATCACGATGAAGGGCGTCCAGCCTTCGCTCAATACAAAAGCCACGCCGAAGGCCAGCATGATCAGGGCCAGGGCAAGGTTGACGATGTGCTGGCCCGGAAATACCACCGGCGCGCCCTGGAACAGGCGGAAGCGGTATTTTCCGGACAGCTTTCCGAAGGCGATGACGGACCCTGAAAACGTGATCGCGCCGACGAAGGTGCCGATGAAGATCTCCACGCGGTTGCCCACGGGCAACGCGGTGCCCATGGGCGCGATGCCGAAGGCATGCGGCTCGGCGACCACGGCGACCGCGATCGCGACGGCCGCCAGGCCTATCATGCTGTGCATGAAGGCGACCAGTTCGGGCATTTTGGTCATCTCGACGCGCCGCGCCATGATGGTGCCCGCGGTGCCACCGATCAGCAGGCCCAGCAGTACCCAGCCCAGCCCCAGGCCCGCGATGCCGGGACCGGCCAGGCCCACGATGAGGGCCCCGGTAGTCAGCACGGCGATCGCCATGCCCGCCATGCCGAAAGCGTTGCCGATGCGCGATGTGCGGGGATGTGACAGCCCTTTCAGCGCCTGGATGAAGCAGATCGAAGCCAGCAGGTAGAGCAGGGTAACGACGTTCAGCGAGATCATCGCGCCTCCTCCTTCGCCGCTGGCCCGGCGTTGGGGCGCTCCTTCTTCTTGAACATCTCCAGCATGCGCCGCGTGACCAGAAAGCCGCCGAAGACGTTCACCGCGGCCAGCGCCACGGCCAGCACGCCCATGCCGCGTGCCAGCCCGCCTTCGGTCAGCCCGGCGGCCAGCATGGCGCCGACGATGATGATGGCTGAGATCGCATTGGTCACCGCCATCAGGGGTGTATGCAGCGCCGGCGTGACGTTCCAGACGACGTGGTAGCCCACGTACACCGCCAGAACGAAGATGATCAGATTGATCAGGGTAGGACTCAGGGCTTCCATTCAAGACCTCCGAACCACGTTGCCGGCTTCGCAGACCAGGCAGGCCGCGACGATTTCGTCTTCGCGCTGTATGGCCAGCGAACCATCCTTGTCCACCAGCAGCTTCAGGAAATCCAGCACGTTGCGCGCGTACAGGGCGGAGGCGTCCGTGGGCACCAGCGCGGGCAGATTGGTCAGGCCGACCAGCGTGACGCCATGCTTTTCCACCACCTGGCCTTTCTCCGACAAGGGGCAATTGCCGCCACGCTCCACCGCCAGGTCCACCAGCACGGAGCCGGGCTTCATGGCCTGCACGGTTTCGGCGGATACCAGCATGGGCGCGGGGCGGCCGGGGATGAGCGCTGTGGTGATGATGATGTCGGCCTGCTTGCAGCGTTCCGAAACCAGCGCGGCCTGCCGGGCCATCCATGCCGCCGGCATGGGGCGGGCATAGCCGCCGACGCCTTGTGCGATCTCGCGCTCCTCATCGCTCTCGAACGGTACGTCGATGAATTTGGCGCCCAGCGATTCCACCTGTTCCTTGGCGGCCGGCCGCACGTCGGAGGCTTCCACGACCGCGCCGAGCCGCCGCGCCGTGGCGATGGCCTGCAAGCCGGCCACGCCGGCGCCCAGCACCACCGCTCGCGCGGCCTTCAGCGTGCCGGCGGCGGTCATCATCATGGGGAACAGCCTGCCGTAGTAGTGTGCAGCCAGCAACACCGCCTTGTATCCGGCCAGGTTGGCCTGCGACGACAGGACATCCAGGCTTTGCGCCCGGGTAATGCGCGGGGCGGCCTCCAGGGCGAAGCCTGTGACCCCGGTCGTGGCCAGCCGTGCGATACCCTCGCTGTCGTAAGGGTCCAGCATGCCGACCAGGACCGCGCCTGGCTTGAGCGCCGCCGACGCGCTTGCGTCTGGCATCCGTACCGACAGCACGAGGTCCGCGCCCAAGGCCTCGGTTCTCGAACCGAGCGTGGCGCCGGCGGCTTCATAAGCCGTGTCGGGATAGCGCGCGGCATCGCCGGCCCCGCGTTCCACGATGACGGAATTGCCGCCCGCCACGTACTTCTTGACGGTCTCCGGGGTTGCCGCTACGCGTGTTTCCCCCTCCAGGGTTTCTCGCGGTATACCGATACGCATGCGTTCTCCTTGTCGGATATCGGGCCGCTGACACTTATACACGACTTACCCGTCCGTGGCCTCAGTGAAACCACCGGGTAAAATGTCGTTCCGTCCGGCGCACCGACGCCGATGCAATTCTTATCCTCCATGTCCTCCAAAGCTCCAACCAAAGGCCGCGTCGTCGTCGGCATGTCCGGCGGCGTCGATTCTTCCGTTACGGCCTGGCTCCTCAAGCAGCAAGGCTACGAAGTCATCGGCCTTTTCATGAAGAACTGGGAAGACGATGACGATTCCGAATACTGCTCGACCCGGCAGGACTGGCTGGACGCCGCCAGTGTCGCCGACCTGGTGGGCGTCGATATCGAGGCCGTCAACTTCGCGGCGGAGTACAAGGACCGCGTCTTCGCGGAATTCCTGCGCGAGTATTCGGCGGGCCGTACGCCCAATCCGGACGTACTGTGCAACGCCGAGATCAAATTCAAGGCTTTCCTCGATCACGCCATGAGCCTGGGCGCCGATCTGATCGCCACTGGCCACTACGCGCGCGTACGCGCGGTCGATACCGCGGCCGGCACCCGCTATCAGTTGCTGAAAGCCCTGGATGGCAGCAAGGACCAGAGCTATTTCCTGCATCGCCTGAACCAGGCGCAGCTATCCCGCACCATGTTTCCCCTGGGTGAAATCCCCAAGACGCAGGTGCGCCGGATTGCCCACGAAATAGGCCTGCACAACGCCGCGAAAAAAGACTCCACCGGCATCTGCTTCATCGGCGAGCGGCCTTTCCGTGAATTCCTGAACCGTTATCTGCCGACGGCCCCCGGTCCCATCCTGACGCCGGAAGGGCAGCGCGTGGGTACGCATACGGGCTTGTCGTTCTACACGCTGGGTCAGCGCAAGGGCATAGGCATAGGCGGCGTCAAAGGCCGGCAGCGCGATGACGGGACTGCGGAAGCCTGGTACGCCGCGCGCAAGGATCTGCCCGCCAATACGCTGTACGTGGTACAGGGCCACGATCATCCATGGCTGCTGTCCAGTGCCCTGGCCGCGCAGGACGCCAGCTGGATCGCGGGCAGTCCCCCGGCCGCGGGCGACTATGCCGCGAAGACGCGCTATCGGCAGTCCGATGCGGCCTGCAGGTTGCGCGGCGGCGACGGCGATACCTTCATGCTGGACTTCCTCGAACCGCAATGGGCCGTGACGCCGGGCCAGTCGGCTGTGCTCTACGACGGCGACATATGCCTGGGAGGCGGTATCATCGCGTCCCAATGATCATAACGATGGGAGCGGGATGTGGATATTCCTATGTTGATTTGCCTGTTGCTGCTGGGGGCGGGAGCGGGTTTCGCGGCGGGGTTGCTGGGTATCGGCGGGGGCATGGTGCTGGTGCCTTTCCTGACGATGATCTTCGGCTGGCAAGGGATGAGCGAAGACCTCATCGTGCATGCCGCCATCGCCACGTCGATGACGTCGATCCTGTTCACGTCGATCTCCAGCGTGCGTGCGCATCACGCGGCGCGCGCCGTGATCTGGCGTATCGCGTTCGCCATGGCGCCCGGGCTGATCGTGGGCGGCCTGCTGGCGGGCGGCGCGGTATTCGCGGCGCTGCATACCGGCTGGTTGTCGGCTTTCTTTGCCGCCTTCGTGCTGTATTCCGGTTATTCGATGCTGCGCAACACCAAGCCCAAGCCGTCGCGCCAGATGCCCGGCGTGGTCGGGACCTCGGCGGCCGGGGTCGGCATCGGTTTTATCTCGGGACTGGTAGGGGCGGGCGGCGGCTTTCTGTCCGTGCCCTTCATGATCTGGTGCAATGTCCCGCTGCGCAACGCGGTTGCGACATCGGCCGCGCTCGGCTTTCCCATCGCCCTGGCAAATAGCACCGGCTATGTGGTGTCGGGCCTGCGCGAAGCCGGCCACACCCCCGGGATGCTGGGTTATATCTACTGGCCGGCGCTGCTGGCGCTGGTGTGCACCAGCGTATTGACCGCGCCTTTGGGGGCGCGCGCCGCGCATACCTTGCCGGTGGCGACGGTCAAGCGCATCTTTGCCTATCTGCTTTTCGCCCTGGCCATCTTCATGGCCTACAAGGCCTGGCGGGCTTTCAGCTAGGAACGCAGGCGCCGTTCATACGGGGGTGGGCGGCGCCGTATCGATGAACGACTGTCGCGTCGACAACTTGTCGAACAGGCGGGCGAGGTTGGGATGGCCGGCGCGCCAATCCAGGTCGGGGAAGCGCAGGACCAGATAACCCAGGGCACAGCCCACCGCGACGTCCGCCAGGCTGTGATTGATGCCCATGCAATGGGCATGTTCGCCCAGGCTTTTGTTCATCGCGTCCAGGCTGGCGTGGATCTTGCCGTACTGGCGCGCGATCCATTCGTCATTGCGGACACCATCGGGGCGCTGCCTTTCCTTGACGATACCGACGGCGGCATCCAGTACGCCGTCGGCTATGGCTTCCCAGCACTTGACGGCGGCGCGTTCGCGGCCGGACTGGGGGATCAGCCTTGCAACAGGGGAAAGGGTATCGAGATACTCGACGATGACGCGGGAATCGAACAGGGCGCCGCCGTCTTCCATGACCAGGCAGGGCACTTTGCCCAGCGGGTTGTATTGCTGGATCTTAGTCTCGGGAGACCACACGTCCTCCAGTTCAAAGCGGTAATCCAGTTTCTTCTCCGCCATGACGATCCGTACCTTACGTACGTACGGGCTAGTAAGGGAGCCTATCAGTTTCATGGATGCACGGTCATAGTCGGAAAGCGGGCGGCAGTATAGCAGGATGATGCCACGGCGGAACGCAGCTGGCGCGCCCGACGGCGCGCCCGGCGTAGGCAGGAACAGCGGGTGATAAAATCGCGCCGCTTTTCCGCGGTTTTCAATACTCGTTTCGGTTCTGTACCCAGCTCATGCATATTGCCCCCGCCCTCAGTCCGCTCAATGCGCTGTCCCCCCTTGACGGCCGATACGCCTCGCGCGGCGATGCCCTGCGTGGGCTGTTGTCCGAAGCCGGTTTCATGGCGCACCGCGTCGAAGTAGAGGTGGCATGGCTGGCGGCCCTGGCCGACGCCGGCCTGCCGGAGCTGCCGCGCTTTTCGGATGATGCTCATGCACGCCTGCGGGCGATCGTCGACGGCTTCAGCGAAGCCGACGCGGCCCGTATCAAGGAGATCGAGCGCGTCACCAACCACGACGTCAAGGCCGTGGAGTACTGGCTGAAAGAAAAGGTGGCCGATCACGTCGAGCTCTCTCGCGCCGCGGAGTTCATTCATTTCGCTTGTACTTCCGAGGATATTAACAACACCTCGCATGCGCTCATGTTGTCGCGCGCCTGCAACGGTGTTCTAGTGCCCATGTTGCAAAAAGTGTGCGACAAGCTGGGCTCGATGGCGGTGGCCTACGCCGATCAGCCCATGCTATCGCGCACGCACGGCCAGCCGGCCAGCCCGACCACGCTGGGCAAGGAGTTCGCCAACGTCGCCGCCCGTCTGGGGCGGGCGCTGGACGCCATCCGCGCCGTGCAGCCGTTGGCCAAGCTCAACGGCGCCACGGGCAATTACAACGCCCACCTGGCCGCCTATCCCGAAGTCGACTGGCCGGCTTTCAGCCAGCGCGTGCTCCAGGGGCTGGGATTGACGCAGAATCGCCACACCATCCAGATCGAACCGCACGATTGGATGGCCGCGCTGTTCGATGCGGTGGCGCGCGCCAATATCATCGTCCTGGACCTGGACCGCGACGTATGGGGTTATGTGTCGCTGGGCTACTTCAAGCAGCGGCTGAAAGAAGGGGAGGTCGGTTCCTCGACCATGCCGCACAAGGTCAATCCGATCGACTTCGAGAATTCGGAGGGCAATATCGGCCTGGCCAACGCCATGCTGCGGCATCTGGCGGACAAGCTGCCCGTCTCCCGCTGGCAGCGCGACCTGACCGATTCGACCGTGCTGCGCAATCTGGGCGTCGCGTTCGGCTACTGCATGGTGGCCTGGGATGCCTGCCTGCGCGGCCTGGATAAGCTCGAAGTGAACGCGGCGGCGATCGATGCCGATATCGATGCGTGCTGGGAAGTCCTCGCCGAGCCCGTCCAGACGGTGATGCGCCGCTACGGTTTGCCGCAACCCTATGAACAACTAAAGGCGCTGACGCGCGGCAAGGGCATCACGCAGGCTGCCTTGCGTGAGTTCATCCAGGGTCTTGCTCTGCCGGAAGACGCCAAAGCGCGCCTGTTGAACATGACGCCCCGTTCATACACCGGCTTGGCGGCGGAACTCGCCCGGGCGTTGTAAAAAAGTCATCCGTCGATGCAAAGGGCCGGCAGTCCGCCGGCCCTTTTTATTTTGCTCATCCGCCATGGTTGTCCAGGAGCGTTGCATTTCCTAAAGGCTTTGTGTCTGTGCGATTCGCGGAAAATAGGCCTGCGCTAGCTCGTCCCCTGTTTTATTGCCGACCGTGGCAAGCCCGCCGCCCCTGGGAAACGACCACTTGGCGAGTGCAGGCACGCTGCTTGCGATACCCCCGACAACGACCTGTTGGGCGATACGCAATGGAAGTTTTCGCAAAAACCTTCAACGCTTGGGGCGCCACCCTGACCGTGGATCCAGATGGCCAAGGCCGATACAGCTGGAAGATCCTGATCGAGGATCGCCGCCAAGGCGAGCCGCGCGTGCAGTGCATCGCATCGCCCGTCGGATTTCCCTCGGTCAGCGAGACGATCCTGGATGGCCGTGCCGCCCTGGAAGAGTTGGAGCCTGCCCCGTATCCCGTCGATTCCTGACTTTTTTGTGCCGGGCCGCTCGCGGGCGAACCGGCCGCCCCCTGTTTTTTTGTGCCTTTTATCGCCTTAATTACCCAAAATTGGAGAAGAAAATGAGCGCCATGATGTGCCTTCCTTGCCAGAGCATTACGCTAGCCACGCCGGGACTGCAGGCCCACCAGAATCTCGTGCATGAAGGCTTTGTGCGCCCCACGGAAAAGCGCCGCGAAAACCATCGCGAAGACCGTTTTCGCTGCTCTTGCTGCCATACCCAATGGATACGCGAAACCGATCGCTGGGGTATGGATCTGGGTTTTCGTTTGGCGCCGATCCAGGGCGGCGCCAAGCCTCAATATTCGCCGGCGGAAAATACGCCGCGCGCTGGCGTGCGGGTTTATCAAGTGCCCGCCTCGACCCCGGCTTTGTATTGAATTCAATGCAATTCAGTATCGTGACGAGCCGCGTCGTAGCCTAAAAGCTGCAGCGCGGCTTCGTATGCGGGGGCATCGGCGCATAGAAAAACGGCGATGTCGCCAGGATTGATATTGTCGAGGACGTCACCGACTTGTTCCGCGGCCGTCCCTGGTGTCGTGACGGCGGTTGCATGGATCTGGCCGCCCGCCTCGACCTCCGAGCGGGGCACGATATCGGCGATCACGTCCAGGTCTGGCGGGCTGACGACGACATAGCTGCGGATGAATTCGCCGTCGAGTGTGGTGCGAAGGCAAACACCCGATGCCAAATCGCCGGTATGGGCGCTGATAATGCTCATGGTTAACCTTTATGGCTATAGCGGTATGAATCGAGCCAGGCCCGGTATAAGAATATGGGACCGGCGATCAAGGGCCGATCCCTCGGATTCAGATTCAAGTCGCAAAGTGCGCTCCCGCTGCACATCCATTCCGTTTCGTTCCTTCTTCACAATGTTCATGTGCAACGCTGCGTAAGGGCAAAGGGTTCCTATGCGCTGCGATGTAGCAATTGGTTTCACATCGCGAGGCCGGCGCGGGAAAATGTTTTTGACTTAAATGAAGGGCCCGTTCATAGTGTCGTTGAGGTTTTCAAGCAGCGCGATCTGTGTACAGTTCAGAGTTCTTCCCGGTCTCCGCTATTGTTCTTGGCCCTAGCTTGAATCTCTCGTATCCCGGGCCTCGTGCCCATTGTAAATGCAAGGAAAATCGGTATGGAAACCGGCGTCGTCAAGTGGTTCAACTCTGAAAAAGGTTATGGCTTTATCACCCCCGAGTCGGGCGGTAAGGACCTGTTCGCGCACTTCTCCGAAATCCAGGGCAACGGCTTCCGTTCGCTCGAGGAAAACCAGCGCGTGCAATACGAAGTGGCTACCGGCCCCAAGGGTCCGCAAGCTACGAAGATCAGGGTCATGTAATGCCGCGGGCATGAATTCTTGACCAGAAAGCCCCGCCTCGTGCGGGGCTTTTTGTTGGCGTGCGCTTGGGACGACGCGCCCATCCTCCGCGATAATGTGCTCTTCAGTCGCGAAAGGAGCGCGGAGATGATGACAAGCGGCACCCTGGGGGCGGCCCTGAGCACCGCTATCTGGGCGGGCATCGCGGGCGCGGCCTGGGCCGGTGCCACCGCCCGGCTGCTGGGCCGGGCGCGGCAGGCCCGCCCGCTGGTGAGTCTGGCAAATCTGGTGGGGTGGACGCTGATCGTGATGCTTCCGCAAGGGTTGCGATTGTGGGGACCCCCAGCCTTGGTGCAACGCTACCTGCCGCATACCTTGACCGTGATCGAACTGAACCTATTGGTTCGCATTGCCGCGCTTTGCGGGCTGCTCGGTATCTGCGTGGCTATCCTTTACCGCAGGCTCGACAAGGCTATCTACCCGGGTTCTCAAGGGTAGGGCCCGCGGCGCCTCGCCGGCGATAAATCGGATTCCCCGGGCAATCCGGCAATGAAATATCCCGCGCTGCGTCACCTCGGCGCCGGCGTCCGCCAGTCTGGCTGAACGCACCGTGACGTTGCCATCGGGCATCGCCCGATAGCGTATGTATTCAGTCACCGGGCGGTCTTCCGTATCCAGCGTCCGGTGCGTGTCGGCGAAAGCGACATACTGGCTGTTGGGAATCAGGAAGCGCGTAATGCGCATCCCGCCTCGGACCGGTGGGCCGGGCGCATCGCTACCGTCCCGACTGCAAAGGCCCAGATCCAGCAAGGTCGTCACCGACTGGCCCGCCATAAGCGCGGCCACCAGGGCGTGATAATCAGGTAGCTCCTGAGCCGTCGCCGATATGCTCGCGAAGGCGCAGGCCGCGCCAGCCAGGACGGCGGCACGCAGCCCGGCCCGCCTTTGATAAATCCGTGTCGTCATGTCTACTCCGATGGGCGATGCCGCGGGACCAGCAGGGGATAGCCCAGCTCGCCCATTCGAACGGCCGCGGTCTGTGCGGGACGGACGCCGTTGGTTCCCCTCGACAGGCGGCAACGTCGCGCGACACGGAGAAAAAGAAAAAGCCCCGACGCGTGCGTGGGGCTTTCAGAGTATTCCTTGGTGGCGCATCCCTGATTCGAACAGGGGACCTGCGGATTATGATTCCCTCTACCTATTTGGCGGGCGGCCCGCGCCAATCCTCGCGGTTGGGTCCTAGACTGTCCAATATTTCCATCATCAGAACGTCCCGCAGAGCCGCTACTTTCCTTGGCTTCCGTGTCTTTATTGGACAGCCAAAAGGGGTGTCTGGTTGGGCTCCACCGTCTCTCGCCACCGAGCCTTCACATAGATTTCGGTGGTCCGGACGGACTCGTTGCCGCACAGGACCTGAATGAGCGTCAGCGGTACGCCGGCGCGCCACATGTCAGTCGCACCTTTGCCCTTGAGGTCGTAGAACCCGAATGGTGCGCTGATCGCGCCGCGCTTGTACGCGGCGTACACGGTTCTCCTGAACATCGATGAGATGCCGGAATAGGTGTAGGGCTCACCGGTCCTGGTGTGGATGAAGGGCATCCCCGGCCCAATCAGGATCCCCTCCGGCACCAGGCTGGCCAGGATCCGCTCGATATCCGCGGACACCCTGATATCGACCATTTTGCCGGTCTTGGCCTGGTCGTTCCGGATGACGCGCTGGATTGATTCATCCGATTCCCGCTTGTTCACCAAGTTGGCCGGGCCCCATTCGATGATGTCTTCTGGCCGCTGCAACGTGCGGTAGATAAGGTCCATCAAGGCGCGGACCATCTTCGGGCTGGCGTCATACACTACCTTGAACTCGTAGTGCTCAACGTACCGTTCGCGTTTGCGCTCCGGGTTCCGGGTGATGCCGAAGCAGGGGAGAGTGTCGCTTTTTCGCGATTCGCCCTGACTGGGCGGTCAGCCTCGGCGCCGGCGTCGAGGTATTGGGCCACGTGGTGCCCTTTGACGTCCGCCGGCAGCATCTTGCCAAAGAACGCCTTCAGCGGTTCGGCGGCCTTCTGGTAATCCTCGAAAGTACGTTTGGCCATGCCGCGTCGGGACTTCGGAAGGCCGACCCGGCGCTCGCAGTAGACGATGAGCTGATCCAGCCAGTACGCCATTGTGCCGTATCAGCCATCCGGGTCGTTGTAGTGATTGCCGCGCTTGCATGCCTCGCGGTAGTCGGTACCGATATGCTCCCACCGGCTGTCGGTGGGGTGGACGTAATAGAAGGCGCCGTGGCGCATGTACACCCGTGGCGGCAGACCCAGGCTACTGTCTTTGCGCTTTCGCCCCATTCCTGCCTCGTTTGAAAATGGCTGCCAGCGCAGCATGGTCCGGCTGCGCTGGAGCGTCGCCGTGGCCGCTGGCGCCGGCCGGCGTTGCGACCAGGGCCCGCAGATACTCGGCGCGCGCGACCAGGGGGCGCCCGCTGGGTTTTTTGTTGACCAGCAATCCCAGTTTCCGGAGATACCGGATCTGGGCTGCGGGCTGTGTCAATGGATCGCAGATACGCGCGATCTCATCGTCCGATAGGTCGGGTGATGTCGTTTCCATAGTGCTCTGGGGAAACTCCGCCGTGGGTGGCGGAACTGTAGATGATGGCGGCGCACCTACGCGCCGTGGACCAGCCCTTCCTGGCCGGAGACGGGCGCAGCCTGTGCCGCGGCCTGGGTGTGTCCACGTCCAAGGCCTCGGGCACACGCGTAGTCGCGGCCGGTCGCGGTGAGCCGGTATCGAATGTCGGTCTGTTCCACAATGCCGGCCTGCACGAGCGCGCCAAGGTCGGCGCTGATGTCAGGCATCGCTATCCCCTCGGGCTGATGCCGTACCCAAGGGCCGGCTAAGCTCGACTCTTGCATAAATGTTCGGGTTAACGATGCCATGCGATTGGAACCTTGACGGTTTATCAGTGGCGACCGGACGCCGAATGGGGCTATGATCCGGCGCGCACTCAAGAGGAAGTGAGAATGACTCCATGTAAGGCTTGCGAGGCATACCGCGATGCAAACGTAGAAAAGTTGCCTTCACTACATGGGCGGCTGACACCGATCGTGTTCGAAGGCAAGAACCGGAACCCAAAGCGACCCGTAGACGGTGAAGGGGTGATGGCTGTTCTAGCTGGGCGGGACCTTTTCTTGTGCACGGCGTGTGGTACGCGCTTGTTGAGATGGCGAGACGGAAAGGGCCAATGGCGGTTATTGGAATGATGTTCGCTACATGCCGATCCGCTTTCATGTCGCGTCCCCCTGAGCAGCGGCAGCGGGGGCATCGGCCAGCTGCTTGCGCAACTTCGTGACGGTGCCCCTGGCGGCTCGCAATCGCCTGCTCGTGCGGGCGTGCGCCTGTTCCTCCTGCTGATACCACCGCTGGTAGTTGTCGCGCTCGCGGATCAGCTCCGTATGGCGCTGTGCCATCCTTTCGGTAGCGTCGGCGATACGCTGCAAGCTTCCGGCATTGATAGCCTGAAGCGTATTACCGTCCTGGCTGGTGAAGTTCTGCTTGCTGATGTCGCGGATGTTATTCATCGCCACCTCCCCGAGCAGCGGCACGCTTGGCGCCCTCATCCAGCTGTTTCTGTACCCAGGCGCGCATGTGCGACCCACGCTCCGCTTCTGCGTCTTTGCGCGGCATCTTGCGAGTCACGTAATGCCGGCCGTACTCCGGGTAATAAGGCCTCACGGGCCCGAAGATCGGCACTTCTACCCACTCCGTATCTTCGAAAGCCTCATCGTTCTCGAAAACGATTTCCTGGGCCATGCAGGAGGCGATGCCGAACGCGTCGGCCACCTGGTAGTAATCCTCCGGGTCCAACTTCGACAGGTCAATGCCGCGCGCGGCACCAAGCACACCAAGGGTGCAAAATTGACCATCCGTTTGAGTGCATGAGCGATCAGGCGCTTATCCGGCATGGCGTCAAGGCTCGCCGCGAGGTCTCGGAGGAATTGCTGCCCGCGCTTGCCCCGCAACGCACTCGCCACCCGTCCACGCCAACGGCCCAAGGCCAGGGCGTCGTCCCCATCTCCGTCATCGTATCCGCTTCGGCTCATGGCGCCTCCTTGCTGGGACGTTTGGCACGAATGGCGGCGAGCAGTTCGCGCACCGCACCCAGGAACAATCTTTCGTTCCCGGTGGCATTGGTGATGACCACTTTGTCGGCGAGCAGCTGCAGGTCGCCGGCAGGAAGGGGCTGCTCCGGCGGCCGTCGCGCGATGTAGTCGCGCCAGGGCACCTTCGTGCCGTCGACCATGAAGCCCCAAGGGCCGCGGTGGCGCCAGGTGATGAAAAGCGTCCAGACACCGCCGGGGCTGACCTCGGCGATGCGGTGGAACTGTTCGAAGCGAAGCGCCGCCGTGTCGCCGGCGCGCCGGACGTAGGTGCCGTCCTGGCGCTCCTCGATGTACCAGCCGCGCAGGATGACAGTGCGCGCGTTCCAGGGGCGGTCATGCAGATCCCTGTCGGCATCGGGCCGCATGATGTGGTGCACGCGGATCGAAGGTAGCCACGACCAGCGCGGCGGTACCGGATCGCCGGAGGCGTCCTTCCCGTAAGGATTGAACAGCCACCAGCGTCCCATATAGACGTCGTCACCGTCGGCGGATGTGATGTTGGTGTAGGGCGTGCGCTGGGCGCGTTTGATAATCCTGTTGACAAGCCAGTCCATGGATTTTCCTATTCGCAAAGGCCATACGACGAACTGCAACTCGTTGGCTCTTCCAAGTCGGTGAGGAGCGAAAATTGGCGGCCGTCGCGGCTGGTGCGGGCCCATCGGACGGCTTCCCATACGCCGTTGGCGCCATTCTTTTGCTTGTGGAAGAACGTCGCGTTCGAGCCAGGACGCGTGACGGATTGGACGAGCCGTTCCCATTCGGCGATGCGTGCGATGTGCTCGGGAAATCGGCGTGCTACCGCTGTCAGATCGTCTTTGCCGCAGTTGATGCATGGCATGCAGCCCACGCGGGTCTGGCCTTGCATATAGAGCGGGTTCGGTCTGATTCCCGTGACGCGATGGGCTTCGAACACATCTCCGACGTTCCACCGCAGGATCGGCCGGTAGATCGACAGTCCGCCTCCCAGCCATTCGTAAGCTGGGAGCCAGCGGCGGGCCTCCGACTCATCGGCGCGCACGCCCTGCCAAGATTCGACCTGATGTCCCTGGTCAATGAGTTCGAGCTGGTACTCGGTAATGGGATCACGCTTCAGGCATTCGGTGCAGAACTGGCGCTTCCTGGAGGGGAACCCGCCACGCACCAGGTAGAGGTCGAGGTACGGATTACCGGTCGGATGCAGCAGTTCCAGCGCTCGTGCCGCCGCCTCTGGCGTCCAGGTGTATTTGAACTGACGGCGCCCATAGACGGCCGACTCTGGCTCGCCGGCGGCGATTCGGGCAAGGTTCTTTCGCTTCCGCTCGAACTCGTCAGTGAAGTCGGCCTGCACTACATCCACGGTGATGCCTAAGGCGCCTGGCAGATATTTCAGCGCATAGGCATACGTGGCTTCGTGCTCATTACCAGTGTCGGCGAACACGAAGCGGCAGGCGTCCTTACCATGCAGTTCCAGTGCCACCAGCGCGGTCGCGGTGCTGTCCTTGCCGCCAGAAAGGGAAATGATATAAAGTTTCATCCGTTAAACCCTTCCCGATCCTGAACCGCACAATGGACTACACAACTGTCTCCCCAGAAGAGCTCGAACGAATCCTCAATGACGAGATGCGAAGGCACTCCTTCTATAACCCAGGGTGGGGCGTTCGCCTGGTCAAGGTCGGAGGCAGCTATATGCTTGAACCGATTGATGGAGCTTCCGCACAAGTGATCAATGAAGCGCTGCGCGCCATCCTGAAAACGCACCGTATGGATTTCACGGTGCTGCCTGCTTGATTCCTCCTGGCCCGGATAGGGGAAGTCCGCGGCCGGTTTTTGGTTTTTGCTCTTGCTGTTGTGGCTCATGGCCAGGGCGCAGTACGATCGGCGCACCACTTTGGAGGCATGGCAATGTCCGAGACCCGTGACCAGGAAGTCGCGGCCGCACTTAGCCGCGGCAGGCTCGTCTGGATGAAGGAGAACCCGAAGGAAGTGCATGCTGCGCAGAATCGATTCACACTCGATGAAGCCGACGCCCTGGGTACCGATCATTCGCAGCTTGTGGAATTGGAAATCAGCAACGCAATTCAGAGCGATGCAGATAGGCATGGGATCGATGTGAATGAAATGCTTCTGCAACTCGGCGCAGGTTCCAACGCCGAGTTCATGCGCCTCCGCGCCAAGGTTGCCGCGCAGGTCTCGCGCATTCTCGGGACCGACTGACCGCATTGCCGGCGCATTTGGGCCTATACCGGGCTCATTCCGGCCTGACACCGGAGCGCCGCCGCAGTACGATTTCCCCCGTTCCGATCTTGGGAGAGGGGTATGGCGGACGATTGGCATCTGACCGAAACCTACAAATCGATGATTTCGATTTCGGTTGAAGGCTTCAAATACTTGGCGTTGCTTAATGGTGGTGCTGCTGCCGGCATGCTCACCACGTTCGATCGTCTCTCCAACGTCATGGCGATGTGTGGATTGTAGGCGGCGATCCTGCTGTTCGTGGTCGGTTTGGTTTTCGACGCGGTCGCTATGTTCGGGTCGTACTTCACGCAGCACACGCTGTTCAATGAAAAATCGGGCACCGCCAAGAAGGACAGCCATAAGGCACCTTTCGCGGTGGCCGTGACCTTTTCCGGGCTGAGTTTGATAGCGTTCGCGGTTGGTGCTGTGACCGCTGTGCTGAGCGCGCGGTGAAGGACTGTCAGGAACCATTGGTCGCCCGGCCTCCACGCAACGATAAATGGGCGCGCAACTGCGCGATCTCGACGGCTTGCTGGGCCACGATGTCCTGCAGGGCGGAGATCGTGGCCCGGTCTTCGGCAGCCATGGCATAGGCGTTGGCGAGCGCCACCACGAGTGCCCTATGGTCGAGTGGAGATTGAGCAATCGATGGGGTTGAGGCTTTGTCCTGGACGCCAGACAAATCGGGCTTGTGCATTAACGTAATTCCTTATGCCAACTGCCAATGGCGCAGTGCTACGCTGCCCAGCGGCTGGGCATGGCGATCCGGCCATAACAAAACAGAGGAGATGAAATGCCTGACAATCTGCAAAAGCGTGGTCCCGCTGATGCGTCGCGCGTGAATGTCAATGAGCCGTGGGAGCTGAGCTACTGGTGCGGCAAGTTCAATGTGACGCCTGACCAGCTTCGTGCGGCGGTAAGGGCCGTTGGCGTGATGGTCAAAGACGTTCAGCGGCATCTGGGGCGGTGAGCCCCAAGGCGGCGGCGCTTAATCAGGCCGCCGTTCTCCGCCCAGCGCTTCCACCAAGTCGCCCAGCAACTTGGCCAGCTCGGCCGTCATGAGCGTGAAGTCCGAATCGAAGCGCTCCGCGTAGTTGTGGGCCACGTCGGACGGCTCTTTCAGGACGTCCAGCGGCGCTATGCGCTTCAGGTCCAGGGCATCGGTCAGGACGAAGGAAACGCGGTCGGCCCAGGTCATTGCCAGCCGCGTACATTGCTTGCCGGCGCGGATGTGCTTCGAAGCGTCATCCGCATCCATGGATTGCTTGACGTAGCGGATCTTGGCCTGGCTGTCGCCGGTGGCGCGCAGCTCGGTGTCCTGGTCGATTGAGAAGTTGGCTGGCGGCTCGTCGCTTTCCAGCCAAACCGTCATTGCCGCCGCTGGTGACTGGCGGACAAACAGCGATTCGATGGGAAACGGGTCCAGGGTCTTGGCCAGCAGGCCCAGGGCTTCGTCCGCCCTGGCGTCCGCGCCGGCGTCGACCACCAGCCACCGATTCTTCGGATCGATCCAGATGCGCGTATCGCGGTGAACGGAGAAGGCCTTCGGCAGCAGCTCGTCGATGACGCGCTCCTTGATCTCCTTCATCTGCTTGCGCCCTGGCCGGTAGCTCTGCCGCTCTCCGAGTTCCGCCACGCGGGCGCGTGCTGCCTGATTTATGACCGCGGCGGGCAGCAGCTTGCGCCGCGCGTGCAGGGTTGCCAGGATCTGGCCTGAGACCGCATACGCCAGGCCGCCGCCTTCCAGTGGGGGCACCCAGCCCAGGCTCTGGAATTCCAGGCCGATGGCGGCGTCCAGGGCGCGTTTTGCGAATGCGCCTTCCAGGGCCGCGACATCTACAGGCGCCTGCTTGGCGAGGCGGTACACCTTCAGGTTCTTGAACCACATTATTGAATTGCTCCTGCTATGGCGTCTATGATTTGCGCCATTCGGAAGGGGAGAAACAGGGTGAATGAGCAGCGTGGGTATGTGCTTGAAGCAAGCGCCGTGATCGTTGTGACGATAGGGATGGTGGTCGCGATCCGGGGCTGGCCTGACATCACAGACATCGGCAGCCAGACATGGGCGGCCTGGGTACAGGCGTTAGCCGCTGCTGTTGCCATCTGGTGGGCGGCCAAACTTGGCCGGCGGCAAATGGAAAACGAACTTAAATTACAAAGGGAGGCACGAGAGGCGGAGGAAAGTCGTCGGAAAGCGGATCATGCGGAGGGTGTCCGTCGTGTCATGCAGGCACTAAGGGACGAGATCGCCGCGCGGTGGACCCACATCGAGGGCATTTACGGGCCAGCCTTCATCGATGCGACGCGGCACTCATCGACCCCAATGCTTTCGATGTACAACCCCATGCCGCTTGATCCGTTTCCTGTGTTCAAAAGTCTCGCATCTCGTATAGCGGAGATACCCCATTCAGAAATCAGAAATGCGGTCGTGAAGGGATACGCCGTGTTCGAGGGGTTGATCCTTGCAGTCGCAGCCAATTCGGAGCTCGCAAAGCAATACCATGCTTTCGTAGCGAATGACAACTCGCTTAGAAAGCATGGAAATGTAGGTCGAAGCGCGGGTACGGAAATTTCCGCTGCGGCGCTTGAGCAGTATTACCCCATATTCAATGATGTCTACCGAAAGGCGAAGAAGGAGATCGTCGCATTGATCGAGATGCTCAATGCTGCGCCTGAGCTTCGAGAATCGTGTTCGCCTAAACCCTAGGCCTAGAAGGGTATGTCGTCTTCCATGTCCGTGAGGGCACGGGTGCCGGCATTGGCGCTACCGTCGGGCCCTGCGCCCTCGCGGGCCGCCTGATAGTCATTCCGGCGCCTGGGCCGTCCACTGTCCGGTGCATCAGCGGCGTGCCCACCCTGATCGCCCAATTCGCGCTGCCCCAACATCTGCATCTGATCGGCGATGATCTCGGTGCTGTAGCGATCAGCACCAGTGTCACGGTCCTGCCATTTCCGCGTCCTGAGGCGGCCTTCGATGTAGACCGGCCGGCCCTTTTTTAGATACTCGCCGGCGATCTCCGCGAGTCGGCCATACATGACGACGCGGTGCCACTCCGTTTCCTCGCGCGGCGCGCCAGTGGCTTTGTCTTTCCAGTGGGAGGTCGTGGCGACAGAGATATTGCAGACGGCCTCGCCAGTGCCGGAATACCGAATGTCCGGATCTCGGGCCAGGTTGCCGACCAGGATTACTTTGTTGACGCTGGCCATGCTGGCGGCCGCGCCTTCAGTTCGTAAGCTCCCCCACTGCGTAGACATCAGCCAGTAGAATTTCGGAGCCTCCAAGAGTCGGAGACTCCCTTGAAGAAAAGCAGGTTTACAGAAAGCCAGATGGTTGCGGTGTTGAAGGAAGGCGAGACGGGAGTTCCGGTCGCCGAGCTGTGCCGCAAGCACGGCATCAGCAACGCCACGTATTACCAGTGGAAGAGCAAGTACTCGGGCGTGCAGGTGTCCGAGCTGCAACGGCTGCGTGAGCTGGAAGCCGAGAACGCCAAGCTCAAGCGCATGTACGCCGATCTTGCCCTGGAGAATTCGGCGATCAAAGATGTTCTGAACCGAAAATCCTGACGCCGTCGGCCAGGCGCGAGGTGGTCGAGCTGCTGGTGCAAGGCCGCTTGTCGATCACGCGTGCCTGTCGCATTGCAGGCCTGTCGCATTGCAGGCCTGTCGCGGGCGGCGTACTACAAGCGGCCAGCCTCGGCATCTGAGCGAGATGCCGATGTGATCGAAGCGCTCAATGCCATCGTCAGCCGGCATGGGCGCTGGGGATTTTGGAAGTGCTTTACCCGGTTGCGGCTTGATGGCCGCTGCTGGAACAAAAAGCGTGTGCATCGGGTGTACTGCGATATGGGTTTGAATTTGCCTCGGCGTTGCAAGAAGCGGTTGCCAGACCGCCCTCGTCAGCCGCTGGACCTGGCAAGCGAGCCAAACCGCTGCTGGGCATTGGACTTCATGCACGACGCCCTGTATTGCGGCCGGCGGTTCCGAACGTTGAACGTAATCGACGAAGCCAATCGGGAATGCTTGGCCATCGAGGTTGGCACGTCGATCCCATCTGCCAGGCTGATCCGCGTCTTGAGTCGCTTGGTCGACTACTACGGCGCGCCGGATGCGATACGGCTGGACAACGGGCCGGAGCTAGTCTCTCAAGCATTCACCGAATGGGCCGCCGCCAAAGGCATCGCGGTTCGATACATCCAGCCGGGCAAGCCCAATCAAAACGCCTTTATCGAGCGTTTCAACCGAACGTACCGCACGGAAGTGCTCGATGCACACCTGTTCGCCAACCTGGAGCAGGTCCAGGCCGTCACCGACCAATGGCTGGTCGATTACAACGAATATTGCCCCCATGAAGCGCTGGGTGGCGTCCCGCCGGTGCAGTACATGCCCCGGCTAACCCATGCTCCGAATCTCTATCGGCCGTTGTCTACTTGACAGGGGTGGCTACGCCAGCAGTTCAGCCGGATATGGGACCAGGAAGTCGCGGATGTCATGCGCACCGGTCAGCCAGTCTTCGTAGGCACCCGGCGACAGGATCACCACCATGCGCTTTTCATCGCCCGGCCGATGGTAGGTATTCCTTGAACAGGGGATGCTGGTCGGCATTGATCGTCAGCATGGTGAAGCTGGCGATCCATTAGCCCTCCGGCGACGGCCATTGATCCCACAGGCCTGCGATTCCCAGCGGTGCGGGTGAACCTGGTGGCCACCGCCTTTCCGCTGCGCCAGTCCGGTTCGAACACGCTCTCGGCGGGGATCAGGCAGCGCTGCCCGCGGCGCCAGGCGTTGCCGAAGGTGAAGGACTTCGCGGCCGTCTCCGACCGTGCGTTGAAGGTAGATAGTTCCTGCGCCTTGTCGGCGCCGTCGGCCTTCGTCATGGCCGATATAAGGCCCCGCCGCCCGACAACGGCCTCCCGCTCTGGCACGGCCTCATCGCCCAATTCCCATTCTGGCGGCCGGCGCACGAACACTCCCGGGTACTTCGGCCCCATGTCGGGCTCCGGGATCGGGATGCCGCGCGCGCGGAAATAGCGCTCCAACTGCTCGGCCTTCTTGACTGCGGAATAGTGACTGCACATATGCAATCTCTCGAGGTCGACGTATGCGAGGGAAACCCGAAAGGGTTCAACTAGATAGATCGATTAGAGATCGAACTTCCTCGGGGGTCAGCACGACCGTATGGACTTCGCCAGTAACCCCAATCCTCAGGCGTGGGCAAAGCTCTTTTGTGAGTTTGGGCATGGAGAACAGTTGCTTCCATGGTTCCGAGCGCACGTCGACTCGAGGTCCAGGAAACTTGGCTCTTGCACTAGCCGCGATGGTCTTCCCATCCTTGTCACCAAATGCGTCCCAAATTCCAAAACTGGACTCGCCTCCGGTCGCCCCCGGGCATACCAGCAAGATACTGGTTACTGTGATGGGCACTTGCCCTGTGTTGGTGATCAGGATGTCCCAGGTAGTCCACTTTCCAGAGGACAAGGAGGGCACGTTGCTGGCCGTGATGGCAGTGTGGGCGACCACCTGCGCTTTGAAAGTCCGCCGGCGAGATTGTCGCTCCCAATAGTATTTGACTATTAAAGTGCCTAAAGCCCCCAAGGCGGCAAATATGGCCGCGATGGCCCACTTTCCCAGTGTTTCGATATCCACGGTGGCTAGCAGATCTCGCATGGCCTCATCTCTGATCCACTGGACGACATAGTGGATATTAGAAAGCGTCCAATATTTGGTCCAAAACGTCGCAATGAAAAAAGCCTCCACTTACGTGGAGGCCTTTGAATTTGCTGGTGGCGCATCCCTGATTCGAACAGGGGACCTGCGGATTATGATTCCGTCGCTCTAACCGGCTGAGCTAATGCGCCTTCGTTCCGAGGACATTGCGGCGGCCTCAATGGCAGCACAGCGTCCTCAGGAAAGAACGAGATTCTAGCATGGCGATTTGCCGTTTGCCAAATCCCCTCAGGCGTCGCGCGCCAGCCGCAGGCCGGAGAACTGCCAGCGCGCATCCGGCGGGAAAAAGTTGCGATAGGTCGCGCGGATATGCGATCTGGGCGTGGCGCAGGAGCCGCCGCGCAGCACGTATTGGTTGCACATGAACTTGCCGTTGTACTCGCCGACCGCGCCGGCGGCCGCCGAAAAGCCGGGATAGGGCTCGTAGGGGCTGGCGGTCCATTCCCAGACGTCGCCGTACATCTGCAGCGGCGCGTTCACGGGGCCGGGAGAGGGGGCGGCACGCGGGTGGAAATGGCCGGATTCCACCAGGTTCGCATGGGGATCCAACGGATCCAGCCCACGCGCGATCTGCTCCCATTCCGCTTCCCTGGGCAATCGGGCGCCTGCCCAGCGAGCGTAGGCGTCGGCTTCGAAATAGCTGATGTGCGTGACGGGGGCGTGCGGGTCGATCGGCTCCATCCCGCGCAAGGTGAAGGCCTGCCACTCGCCGTCGATATCCTCCCAGTAAAGCGGCGCCTGCCAGCCCTGGCTCCGAACCGTGTCCCAGCCCAGCGACAGCCAGAGTTCCGGGCGGCCATACCCCCCATCCTTGATGAACTCCAGATACTCGCCCTGGGTGACGGGCCGACGCGCCAGCTTGAAAGGCCGCAGCAGCACCTGGTGGGCCGGTGTCTCGTTGTCGAAACAGAAGCCCGCGCCCTGATGGCCGAGTGTGACGATACCGCCGGGATGGTCCACCCATGCCCGCGGCGGGGTTGCTTCGAGAGAGGGGCGCGCGGCCATGGAGACCGTGGGCGCTTCGGTATACGCGGGCCGCAGCGCATTGCATGACAGCAGATGCTTGACGTCGGTAAGGATCAATTCCTGATGCTGCTGCTCGTGATGCAAACCCAGACGCACCAGGGCGCCGATTTCCGCATCGTGGCTGACGCGGGGAATCAGCCGCGCCATGCCTGCATCGACATGCGCGCGATAGGCCAGGACGTCCTGCAAGGGCGGCCGGGTCAACAAGCCGCGCTGCGGACGCGGATGCCGTTCGCCGATGGCGTTGTAGTACGAGTTGAACAGGAAGCCATAACGCGGATGGAAGACCGAATAGTCCGCCAGATGCGGCTGCAGCAGGAAGGTTTCGAAGAACCAGGTCGTATGGGCCAGATGCCATTTGACCGGGCTGGCATCGGGCATGGATTGGGCCTGGCAATCCTCGGCGCTCAGCGGCGCGGCAAGCCCGCGGCTGGCGTCCCGTACCATCAGGTATTGCGCCAGCAGATGCTCGCCGTCTTGATCGGCCGATGGCGTCGCTCGCGCCGCGATTTGAGGTGTGTCCATAGTCTTAAGTGCGTAGCTGCCAGCGGGGCGGGTGTCAGGCTCGGGCACAGAACACCGCGAACCATTCACGTGTGTCGGTCCAGTAGCGGATCTGGCCGAAGCCCGCGCGTGCCAGCATGGCCTTGAAAGCGTGCGGCCGGTACTTGTACGAGTCTTCGGTATGGATGTTCTCATCTTTTTCGAAGCGCCGTTGGCCGCCGGCCCAGGTGACCGTCGTCGCGACGCGGGCGCGCAGATGCATTTCCATCCGCGAACGCGCTTCGTTGAAGCAAGCCACGTGGCGCCACTGCGCCAGATCGAAATCGGAACCCAGGATCTGGTTCACATGGCGCAGCAGGTTCAGGTTGAATGCCGCGGTGACGCCTACCGCATCGTCATAAGCGGGTTCGAGTATCTCGCGCGCCTTGACGAGATCGACGCCGATAATCAGGGCGCCGTCCACGCATTGGCGGCGGATACTGGCCAATAGGTCGGCGGCCCGGTCCGGCGGCAGATTGCCGATGCTGGAGCCGGGATAAAAGAAAGTCCGCTGCTCCGGATGTACATCGTCCGACAGGGTCAGGTCATTGAAGAAATCCATGCCCAGGGCGGTGATGTCCAGATCGGAATAACGATCCGCGATCCGCTTCACGGCCGCTTTCAGATAATCGACAGAGATATCGATCGGCACGTAGTGCGCGGGCTGGATATGGGCCAACAGCCGTTCCGCCTTGGCACAGTCGCCAGCGCCCAGATCGATCAATGTTCGAGTCTGTCCGGCATGCGCGACGATCTCGGCCGAATGGCGCGCAAAGATCTCATTCTCGCAGCGGGTGGGATAGTACTCGTCCAATAGGGTGATGGCGGTGAACAGGCTGGAGCCGAGTTCGTCGTACAGGAACTTCGGGCTGATCTCTGCTTGAGGTCTCGAGAGGCCGTCAAGCAACTCTTTTCTTACCGTTTCGGTGGTTTCGACGTGGCGCTGGTGAAAGCGCGGTTCGGCGGATCGCGCCGCCGGCGCCGCGAGGGACGCGGCCGTTTCGGGCAGGGAAGGGGACGAATACGAGGGAGAACGCATGCGAAGTCCTTGTCTAAGGGCGATGCCGGCCAAGCTCGTGATTGAGCAACCCTCGTTCCCGGAGGGCGCGCCTGCAATGCGGCGGTACTGTCGCGCTGAAATAGCGCTTTACCCCTCGTTTCGATTGCAAAGGGCTCTGGCCATCTTCAAGCTCGACAATGGGCCATACGGTACGCCGTCCCCTTTGTCACCTGCAAGGGTTTTTTCCAAGGAGAGACCATGAACTCGAACTCCCATAGCGCAGAACTCCTGGCAAGCAAGGACAAGGTCGCCACCAGCTTGCGAGAGCTGATGGCCGGTACGGAAGAACTGCTCCGCTCCACGGCCTCCTACACTGGCGAAGAGGTCGAGCGCGCACGGCAGCGCCTGAAGACGCAGCTCGAAAATGCGCGCAGCATGGCGGGGTCCTGGGAAAGCACGGCCGCCGAGCGCTACCGCGTCGTTGCCGACGCGACGGACGAATACGTCCACGAGAACGCCTGGAAGTCGATCGGCATCGCGGCCTTGGTGGGTTTGCTGCTTGGCGCCTGCCTTTCCTCGGGGGGCGACCGTCGTTGACGTAGTCGTTGCTTCGACCCTGAGACGTCATCATGCCTGTGATATTGGTCGCACGATTCGAGACGCTGCCGGACGCCGCAAGCGCAGCGCACGCCCTGGTGGGAGAAGGCTTTCGCGAGGACGCGGTCTGCGTTTTCCGTGCCGCGGAAGGCGAGCGCTGGCCTGGCCAGCTCGTTCATGCCGCCATGGCGCGCGCGGCGGCCCTGGGCGCCGCGGGCGCCTCGGTGGGCGTCGCCACCGCGGTGGCCATGAGCATCCCCGATGCGTACAGCGTGCTCGTGGCGGCCGTGGGCGCCTTGATGGGTTCACTGGTCGCTACATTGCTCACCCGCTTTGAGCGGCGTAGTTCCAGCGAGGGGCGCTTGCCCACGCAGGCCGCGTTCGTCGCCGTGGTTACCCAGGCCGGTCAGGAAGACAAGGGCGCCCAACTGCTGCGTGATGCCGGTGGACGCAGCATGGAGCGCCTGCGGCGGCGCCATATCGCCGCTGATTTGATCCCTGGTCGCGAGAATATGAGAACCTCGCTGCGCACGGGATTGCCGATTTGAAGAAGCACGGGAGACCATGATGAAAGCAGGACGTACGGATGAACACGACAAGCCCGCGGACGCTCAGGCGACCGATCAGCCGCAATCGAAAGGAAGGGAAGGCCCGCAACGCGTCGCGCATGAACTGGACAAGCAGCAGGACTGGGACAAGGCGGCGCAGGATCGTGGCTACCAGCCCGGAGACCAGGGCGGCTACAAAGGCGATTACGACCAAGGAAAATACGAGACGCGGGATTTCGGTTTCCCCAAGAAAGAAGACGCCGAGCGACGTGTCGGCTCACGCCAGGCCACTCCTTCCGACGCTACCACCGACCACTCCAACAAAAAGCAAGGCGGCTAGCCGCCAACCCTAGAACAAGAAAAACGATATGAAATGCTTATGGCGAGCCAGTTGGCTCGCGGTACTCGCGTGCGCCTTGAACGCCTGCGCTACCGTGCCCGATACCAGCGACGGTGCAATGCCGCGCAGCCAGATACGGATCGCGACGGACTCCGGCTGGCTCAGCTATCAGCGTAGCCAGACCATCGTCAAAGGCCTGGAGAAGGCGGGGCCTCCTTCCACGCAGGTAGAGCCGGGCGACATGGACGCCCAGACCGCCGGCTTCCTGCTGCGTCACCTGCAGGTGGAGGAAGCCATCAGCGGCTCGCCGTTGACCGCGGGCAATCGCGTGGACCTGCTGGCCGACGGGCCCACCACCTACCGCGCCATGCTCGCCGCCATCCGTGGCGCGCGCCAGTACGTCCACATGGAAAGCTATATCTTCGATGACGACGAGGCTGGCCAGGAGTTCGCGGACGCCCTGATCCAGAAGCGCCGCGAGGGTGTATCGGTTGCACTGATGGTGGACGGCGTCGGCACTCTCGGCACATCCAAGGCGTTCTTCGATCGCATGAGGGACGCCGGCGTGCAGGTGGTGGTGTTCAATCCCATCAATCCGGCAGAGGCACGCGCGGGATGGTCACCCAACAATCGCGATCATCGCAAGCTGCTGGTTGTCGATGGCCGGATCGGATTCCTTGGCGGCATCAACATCAGCGGCGTGTACGAATCATCGCCTTCGTCCGGATCGTCGGCATCGATACTGCGTGGAAGCTCGGCTGACGCGGACAAGGTGCCCGATCCCAAAGAGGCGCCCTGGCGGGATACGCAGATACGGGTGCAAGGGCCCGCCGTGGCCGAGATCGAGCGCGTCATGCAAGCCGGGTGGGAGAGCCAGCACGGCCCGCCGCTGGATCCGCGCGAGTTCTACCCGCGGGTCGAGCGCCAGGGCGATCTGCTGGTGCGCATCATCGCCAACCGGCCAGGGGATCGCGACGGCTACACGCTTTACCTGACCTTCATGTCGGCGATCCAGAGCGCGCAGCGATCCATACACATCACGATGGCTTACTTCGTGCCGGACCCGGCGTTCGTGCGCGCGCTCGCCGACGCTGCGCGCCGTAATGTCGACGTGGTGATGGTGCTGCCGGGCTTCAGCGATTCGTCGCTGGTGTTCCATGCCGGTCGTTCTTACTACACCGAGTTGCTGGACGCCGGGGTGAAAATCTACGAGCGGCGCGACGCACTTTTACACGCCAAGACCGCCGTGATCGATGGCGTGTGGTCCACCGTGGGTTCGAGCAATATGGACTGGCGCAGCTTCGCCTTGAACTATGAATTGAACTCGGTGATCATCGGCCCGCGTTTCGGACAACAGATGGAGCGTTTGTTCACCGACGACGTCGCGCATGCCGAGCGGATCGATCCGCAAGCCTGGGGAGATCGCGGTATCCGCGATCGATTCATGGAGTCCATTTCGAGGATGTTCGAACGCTGGCTTTGATGTACCGGATCGCGCAACAGGATAAAAACGCCTTCAAAAGCGGATCTCCAGAAATCGCATCGTCAAAAGCAGAACGGCCAGCAATCATGCTGGCCGTTTCCTTATGCGCGACGCGGTTTATTTGCCGAAGCGCGTCTTGGCATCCGCCATGCAAGCGTCCTTGGCATTGCCGGACAGCGTATCGCATTTCGCCTTGGCGACGTCATAGTCGCTTTCACGCTTCTTCTTGGTGGCGTCGTGACGCGATTCAGCCTGTTCCTTGGCCTGCTTGGCGTCCGCCTTGGCATTGTCGCGCGTGGCCTTGGCTTGCTTCTGGCACACGTCCTTTTGGTCGCCCTTCAGGCCATCGCACTTCTTTTCATCAGCGCGGTACTGTGCGTCGATTTCCTTGTTGGTCATCGGCGCTTGCGTTTGCGCATAAGCGGTGAAGCTGATGGCAGGAATGCTCAAGGCAATGGCGCTCAGCGAAAGTTTGATCATGTTCATGACGCTACTCCTTTGTTGTCTATCAGGCGTCTGGCCTGGCCCACGATGGGCCTGGCCGCGGTTCAGCAAGCGCTGTACCCACACATCGTTCTTTCAGCGGTGTCCCATGGGCATAGGGTTTGCTGTACTTGGGGTCCTTACTCGCCCACTTGATAGGAGAGCAGAATGAAGATCAGCCGACTCACCTCCATGTTGATCCTTGCCGCGGCCTGCGGCTCCGGTGCTGCACTGGCGCAGCAGAACGCGCCGACGACGCCCAGCACGACGCCCAACGATACGACCGCGACGCCGCCGAACAACGATAAGGTGCCTCCCGGAACGGCTGCTCCCGCGCCGTATGCTTCGCATCCGTCCGGCACCGCGCCGGTCAACCGCGATGCGTCCGGCAGCGACCTGCGCAAGGAAAACGAACCACGCATGCCTTCCGACATGAAGAACACCAACGTGTCGCCAACGCAGGGTGGCGGCGCGCCGTACACCGATACGGGCAAGCGCTGATGCATGGTGCGCCTTGCGATGCCAGCCGGCGTCGCAAGGCAATGAAAATGGGGCGCCGCGGCGCCCCATTTTCATTGCCGCGCAATGCGGCGAGCGACCTCAGTATTGGCGTCGCATATCCGCGGGCGGATACTTCAGCTGGCCGCGGTACTTGGAGACCGTGCGGCGCGCGACGACCACGCCCTGTTGCCCAAGCAGGTGCGCCAGGTCCACGTCCGACAAGGGCGTCGCAGCGTCTTCGCCATCGATCATTTCCTTGATCAGCGCACGCACGGCGGCGGCCGAGCAGCTTCCGCCCGTGTCGGTGTAGAGCTCGCGCGAGAAGAAATGCTTGAACTCGAAGATGCCGCGCGGCGTTGCCATGTATTTGTTGCTGGTGGCGCGCGATACCGTCGATTCATGGATTTCCAGTTCGTCCGCGATCTCGCGCAGCATGAGCGGCCGCAGCGCGATTTCGCCGTATTCGAAGAACGTCTGCTGGCGCAGCACGATGGCTTCCGCGACGCGCTGGATGGTGCTGTAGCGCTGCTCGACGTTGCGGATCAGCCAGCGCGCCTCCTGCAGTTCCTGCGCCATGGGCGATCGGTCGCTGTAGCGTGCGTTGCGGAACAAGTCCGCATAGGCGCGATGCAGGCGTGCGCGCGGCATGGCCGCCCGGTTGGGCGTGACGATCCATTGGTTATTGAATTTCTGTACGACGACATCAGGCACGACGTAGCTGGAGTCGTCTTGCGCGTAGCGCAGACCGGGGCGGGGATCTAGCCGACGGATCAGCGCGCAGGCTTCCCGCATGGCGTCGTCGCTGCATTGGCAAGCACGCACCAACCCCGAGAAGTCATGCTTGCCCAGGCGCTCCAGTTCATGTTCGACGATATGCAGCGCCAGGTCGCGGCCCGGGATGTCGCCGTCCATCGCGATGAGCTGCAGCTTCAGGCATTCCGCCAGGTTGCGCGCCGCCAGGCCGGGAATGTCCAACTGCTGGACCAGCTTCAATGCGACTTCCCATTCTTCGCGCTCCGGCGGGGGATCGAACACGCCGTCTCCGGCGAGTTCGGTCAGTTCCGTGCGCAGATAGCCTTCTTCGTCCAGTCCTTCGATGATGTATTCCGCCATCAACCGGTCACGCGGCGCCAGGCGATAGCTGCAGAGTTCGCTGCAGAGCCGGTCGCGCAGGTCTTCGGTGCTGCGCGCCCACTGTCCGACGTCGCTATCGCCGTCGCCGGAGGCGCGCGCCGCGGGGTAGTCCCCGGAATACTCCGACTGAATGTCCGGCAGCTCCGGTAACTCGACCACGACTTCCGGCGGAGCCTCGGTGATCGCCGGCGCCTGCAGATCCGGCGCGCTGGCCAGGGTATCGTTCAGCACGGCGTCCGTGCTCGTGGGCGTGGCGCTGGCCGCGTCCGAGGCGGCCGTGTCGTCGTCACCTTCTTCCAGAAAGGGATTGGTTGCGAGCGCTTGCTCGATTTCGCGGGTGAATTCCAGCGCGGACATCTGCAGCAGTTTTACTGATTGCTGGAGCCGCGGCGTCAGGCTGGTCTGCTGACGCGCCCTGAGTTCGTACGTGGCTTGATGTGCCAATTGCTGTCTCCGTTTGACTGCCGGGATGAAAACGTCCATCCCATTCAAGAAAGCAAAAAGCAAAGTGCATGCCAACTTTCGGCGGGTCGCCAGCCGTCCGGGCCATTCGCGCCAAACCCCCGTATTTATTGGGTTTCCAAGGCACGCCGTATGCTGACCCCGGAATAGACCACGCGCCACGGCCGCGCGACGGGAGCTTCTTGCCAGACGGAATTACCAGCTCATGTAATAACTTCCAGGCTGGCGTACTGGCCTTACGGTTTAGTGCAGGAGAGCAATATGGATCATGCCCGCGACACCGCCCCACTGACCCGCGCGGCGGCGGCCGGTTCGCCGGCCGAAACGCGCATTGTCGGTTCCGCGAAGAAATCCGGTAGTGGGCCAGGGCCGGAGATCATGGCAGCCGCGACGCTGGAGGGGAACGACGTCCTGAACCTGTCAGGCGAGAAGCTGGGCACCCTGCAGGACATCATGATCGATGTGCCGACCGGACGGATCGCCTACGCGGTGCTGGTGCGGGGCGGCGTCATGGGGATAGGCGACAAGCTGTTCGCCATCCCCTGGGGGGCGCTGACCCTGGATACCGATCGCAAGTGCTTCCTGGTGGATATCGACCTGGAGCGCCTGCGTAATGCCACCGGCTTCGACAAGGACAACTGGCCGCGGATGGCCGACCCCTCCTGGGCGGCCGATATCCACGAATACTACGGACAGCCCCCGTACTGGTCCTGATCCCGGTCAACCCGTGTGGGTCGTGGCGCCGGCGTCGTAGGTCCCCAGTCTGTTGTATAGCGTCTTCAGGCTGATACCCAGCGTGCGGGCGGTGAGCCGCTTGTCGCCCTGGTGATGGGCCAGTGTGGCCAGGATCAGTTCGCGCTGGGCCTGCAGCAGCGAAGTCCCCACGGCCATCTTCAGCGTGCCTTGGGCGACCTGGGCCTTGGGCTGGCGGCGGGACAGCGCGGGACCCGTTACTTCGACTACGTTGTCGGCCAGAATGTAGGCGCGATGGATGGTGTTCTTCAATTCCCGGACGTTGCCCGGCCAGTCGTAGGCCTGTAGCGTCTCCATCGCCCGTTTGGAAAACGTCTTGCTGGTGCCTTCCGCGGCATTGAAGCTATCCAGGAAGCGCTGCGCCAGATAAGGGACGTCTTCCAGACGTTCCCGCAGAGGCGGAACGCGCAGGGGCACGACGGCCAGGCGGTATAGCAGATCCTCGCGGAAACGGCCTTCGTTGACCGCCGTGTAGGGGTCGCGGTTGGTCGCCGCCACGATGCGTACGTTGACCTTTACCGGCTGCAGGCCGCCGACGCGATGAAACGTGCCCGTTTCCAGCACGCGCAGCAGTTGCACCTGCATGTCCAATGGCATCTCGGTGACTTCATCCAGGAACAATGTGCCGCCGCTGGCGTGTTCGAAATAGCCGATGTTCTGCGCGATGGCGCCGGTGAAGCTGCCTTTTTCGTGCCCGAACAATTCGGCTTCGATCAGCGTGGCGGGGATGGCGCCGCAGTTCACCGGTACGAAAGGCTGGGCCGCGCGGCCGCTGCCGCCATGGATCGCCCGCGCCACCAATTCCTTGCCGGTACCGCTTTCGCCCACGATCAGGACGCTGGCGTCTGTTCCGGCCACTTTATCGATCTGTTCCGCCAGCCTGCGCATGGCGTCGCACTTTCCCATGGATGACGGATCGGGAAAGGCGGCTGGGTCGGCGCGGCCCCCGGGGCGCGCTGCCGCGCTGGCGTTGAGACTTCCCATTTCCTTGTTTGCTCGTTTGGCTGTCGGACGCCGGGCGGCGTTCGCTATATGGTTGGGCTGCATATCTAATGATCCTACTTACCCAGAATACTCGCCGTTGCAAGCACTTGAAAGTAGATGAAAATCTTAGCTAACTGTACGAATTAATTACGTTTCCAGAAAACCTGGCAGGATAAGCTTCGCTGCCGCGAATGGTCCGCATTATGCACTGTCCTCCGTCTTAAACGCGATGCGGGTCGCACCCGGCGGAGGCTAGAATAAAAGGCTAGCGGCGCGCGCATTGCGCCCCAGCTTTTCGAAACCAGAAAGAAACGCGAACTTCACGGAACTGCGCATGCCACATGTTTTGATCGTCGATGACGAATCTCCGGTGCGGACGGCACTGGCGGAAATCGTCAAGGACGAAGGGTTTACCGTAGCCCAAGCCAGCGATTTGCGCGAGGCAAAGATCCAGATCCTGCGTCAGTCGCCGGATCTGGTCCTGTCCGACCTGCAATTGCCGGACGGCAGCGGCCTGGACATTTTCCAGGCGCTGAGCTCGCCTAACGTCGATGTCGTTTTTATTACCGGCCACGCCAGCGTGGAGAGCGCGGTGGACGCGCTGCGGCTGGGCGCCATCGATTATCTGCTCAAGCCGGTGAATATCCAGCGACTGAAGATGGTGCTGGGGCGCATGCCCCGCAACGCCGACTTGTCGCCCTGGGGCGGCCCCTTCGAGGACGAAGATCGCTTCGGCAAGATGCTGGGCCGGTCGCAGCCGATGAAGCAGCTGTATCGCCAGATCGCCAAGGTCGCTCCTACGGAGGCCACCGTATTCCTTATGGGGGACAGCGGGACCGGCAAAGAGCTGGCGGCCCAGGCTATTCACGAGCTCAGCGGACGGCGCAAAGGGCCTTTCCTGCCGGTCAACTGCGGCGCTATTTCGCCCAACCTGATCGAAAGCGAGATGTTCGGGCATGAGCGCGGCAGCTTTACCGGCGCGGACCGGCAGCACAAGGGTTATTTCGAGCGTGCGGCCGGCGGGACGCTGTTCCTGGACGAAATCACTGAAATGCCCATCGACCTGCAGGTGAAACTCCTGCGGGTGTTGGAAACCGGCCTGTTCATGCGGGTGGGCACGAACCGCGAAATCGCCAGCGACGTCCGCGTGGTGGCGGCGACCAACCGTGCGCCGGAGGAAGCGGTCGCGGAAGGCAAGCTGCGCGAAGACTTGTACCATCGGCTGAATGTATTCCCGGTGGAGCTGCCGCCGTTGCGCGAACGCGGGGACGACGTCATTCTGATCGCGCAGCGCTATCTCGACATGCTCAACAAAGAGCGTGGTGCGGACAAGAAATTCGCGGTCGATACGCTGGAAAGCCTGCGTAACCATACCTGGCCGGGCAATGTGCGCGAGCTGAAGAACTACGTGCATCGCGCCTTCATTCTGGCCGATGACAATGAAATCCGCGCGGGGATCGTGCCGCTGCAGATGTCGCCGGAGAAGACCGCTACGGGTTCACAGATTACCGTGCCGGTCGGGGTACCGCTGGCCGATGCCGATCGACGTTTGATTTTCGCCACGCTGGAGCAGTGCGGCGGGGTCAAAAAGCACGCCGCTGAAATCCTCGGCATCAGCCTCAAGACCCTCTATAACCGGCTGGAAGAGTACGCCGCCGCCGGGCATTTTCCCAAAGTGAACGGCGAGCCCGCCAAGCCGGAAGCAGTCGGCAGGTCCGCCAAGTAAAGGCGGCCCGTCTGTCACGCCCGAGCCGGGGCGTCCGTCACGCACGGCTCGGCCATAGGGACGTCAGCCGCCGTTGCGTGTGGGGTCGGGACGGGTGTGGGCCAATCCCGCTTCGTCTTCGCCAATGATGCGGTCGACCGCAATATCGTCGGCCGCCGGGCCGTCCGGCTCGCCTTCGACGTCGGCGCGGTCGCCCGTGCCGCTGGCGTCCGTATCGGTGTCCGGCGTACCGGGCCCCAGATCGCTGGCGGAATCCGACGAGTCGCTCGGGCCGAGCGCGCGGTTGCCATGGCCGGGCAGGGAAGTGCCGGCGAGATCGGCGTCGGGGTTATATCGTGTTGCCATGAGATCCTCCTGTGCGTCGAGCCGCGGCGGGTGACGCCGCGCATGACGTGTTCGACGCAAGCGCTGTGCCCTCCGCCGGCCGCGTTCCCCGCATCTGGGCAGCCGCACCAGGCCGGCCGCACCTGGCCAGCCGCGGAGAGCTCGGGCTATCAGGTCGGCACCGGTTCCGGAGGACTGTCCGCCAGGGCCTGGGCGGTGGTGATGTCCTGCGCCGGTTGGAAGGAGTGCGCGCGCGCGATCGCCCAACCCGTCTCGAAGACCTTGTGGCGGAATTTGCCTTCCAGCAGTTCACCGGGCGCGAGTTCCGGGAAAATGGCGGACAGCAAGCGCACTTCCGACGGCGAAATGCGACGCGCGATGTGATGGGGCCGCAGCGCCTTGGGATGGGTCAATCCCGCCGCGCCCAGCAGTTCCGCCAGCGCGTGCAGCGTGTTCGCATGGAAATTGGCCACGCGTTGCGCTTTGTCCGGGACCACCAGCGCCCGTTGCCGCACCGGATCCTGTGTCGCGACCCCGGTGGGGCACTTGTCCGTATGACAGGACTGCGCCTGTATGCAGCCTATCGCGAACATGAACCCCCGCGCCGCGTTGCACCAGTCCGCCCCCAGCGCCATGGTGCGCGCCATGTCGAAGGCCGTGACGATCTTGCCGGACGCCCCGATGCGGATACGGTCGCGCAGATTGACGCCCACCAGCGTGTTGTGCACCAGGCGCAGGCCTTCGCGCAGCGGCGTGCCGACGTGGTCGACGAATTCCGGCGGCGCGGCGCCCGTGCCGCCTTCCGCGCCATCGACCACGATGAAGTCTGGCGTGATGCCTGTTTCCAGCATGGCCTTGACGATGGCGAACCATTCCCAGGGATGGCCGACGCATAGCTTGAAGCCGACCGGCTTGCCTTCGGAAAGTTCGCGCAGCCGGGCCACGAAGCGCATCAAGCCCAGGGGCGAGTCGAAGGCGCTGTGTCCCGCCGGCGAGTTGCAATCCTTCCAGGGCGCGACGCCGCGCGTCGCGGCGATTTCCGGCGTGACCTTGGGACCGGGCAGGATGCCGCCATGGCCAGGCTTCGCGCCTTGCGAAAGCTTGATCTCGATCATCTTGACCTGCGGATCGCGCGCGTTGCGGATGAATGCCTCCGCCGAGAAATTGCCTTGCTCGTCGCGGCACCCGAAATAGCCCGAGCCGATATTCCAGACCAGGGCGCCGCCGGGCTTGCGGTGGTAGGGGCTGATGCCGCCTTCGCCCGTATCGTGCGCGAACCCGCCGATGCGCGCGCCTTCGTTCAGGGCGGTGATGGCGTTGCCGGACAAGGCGCCGAAACTCATGGCGGAGATGTTCAGCGCCGACATGGAGTACGGCTGCTTGCAATCCGGCCCGCCCACGGTTACCCGGAAATCACTGTCGGCGACGTGGGTCGGCGCCAGCGAATGGTTCATCCATTCGTAGCGATCGTTGTAGACCTCTTCCTGCGTGCCGAAAGGACGCTTGTCGACCTGCTTCTTGGCGCGCTGGTACACGATGGAACGCTGCGCCCTCGAGAAGGGCGTTGCGTTCGTATCGTCTTCCAGGAAGTACTGGCGGATCTCCGGCCGTATGGCTTCGAACAGAAAGCGCAGATTGCCGAGGATAGGGTAGTTGCGCCGTATCGCGTGATGCGGCTGCACTACGTCGTAGATGCCCAATAGCGCCAGCGCGCCCAGGGGGACGGCCGCCCAGAGCCATGCCAGCGAGGACGCCGCGGCCAGGGCGCTTGTGCAGACCGCGCCGACCAGAACGAGCGCCAGAGTGGAGAACCGTATGGCAAACCAGGACATGTCTTTCCTTCCTGATGGGATATCGGCCGCGTGTTGCCGGCCGCGGGATTAAGCCGCGGGCAACCATAACAGAAAGCTGTGTCCGCGACGCGTTTCAACTTAAACGCCACGCCAACGCCGCCAGGGTGGCGAGCAGTACGGGGACAGTAAGGACGACACCGATGCGGAAGTAATAGCCCCAGCCGATATGCATACCCTTGCGTTCCAGGACATGCAGCCACAACAGCGTGGCCAGGCTGCCTATCGGGGTGATCTTGGGGCCGAGATCGCTGCCGATCACGTTCGCGTAGATCATGGCATCGCGCACGGCGCCGGAGGCGGATGCGTCGGCAATCGACAGGGCGCCGACCAGGACGGCGGGCAGGTTGTTCATGATGGAAGACAGTGTCGCGGCGGCGACGCCGGCGCCGAATGCGCCACCCCACACACCGCCCTGCGCGCACCATGACAGGAAACTGGTCAGATAGGCCGTCAGGCCGGCGTTGCGCAGGCCATAGACCACCAGGTACATGCCCAGCGAGAACACGACGATGTGCCAGGGCGCGTGGCGCATGATGCGCCGGGTGCCGACGATGTGGGTGCGCCCGGCCACGAGCAGCAGCCCCAGCGCGCCGCAGGCGGCGATGGCGCTGACCGGTATCCCCATGGGTTCCAGGATGAAAAAGCCCGCCAGCAGCAAGGCCAGCACGATCCAGCCGGCACGGAAGGTGGCCGGATCGCGTATCGCGCTGCGTGGTTCCGGAAGCTGGCTATCGTCGTAGCGACGCGGGATGGCGCGCCTGTACACCAGGCTCAGCATCACAAGCGAGGCCGCCACCGCCGCGAAATTCACCGGCACCATGACCGACGCATAACGCGCAAAACTGATGTCGAAAAAGTCCGCCGAAACAATGTTCACCAGATTGGAAACGATCAGGGGCAGGCTGCCCGTATCGGCGATGAAGCCGGCCGCCATCACGAAAGCCAGCGACGCGCCCGCGCCGAAGCCCAGGGCCAGCAGAACCTCCATGACGATGGGCGTCAGGATCAATGCCGCTCCATCATTCGCGAAGAGGGCGGTGACCATCGCGCCCAGCAGCACGATGCAAACGAACAGCCGCCTTCCGTGACCACGGCCCCATTTGGCCACATGCAAGGCGCACCATTTGAAGAAGCCGGCTTCGTCCAGGATCAGGCTGGTGATGATGATGGCGATGAAGGTGGCCGTCGCATTCCATACGATGTGCCAGACCTCGGCCACGTCACCGATATGCACCACGCCCAGGGCCAGGGCCAGCGCGGCTCCGCCCGCGGCGCTCCAGCCCACGCCTAGTCCGCGCGGCTGGATGATGACCAAGGCCAGAGTCAGTATGAAGATGCAGGCGGCGAGCATGGCTGGATGTTGGATCAGGTGAGAAAGGGAAGAACAGTGCGATGCGCGCGGCATCCACGGTGGAGAACGGGCGCGGCGCTAGCGTACGCCGTGGGCTTCTATCCAGGCGACCAGCGCGGAGATCGTCAGGACCGACACCAGGGTGGAAAGCAATATGGTCCTGGACGCCACGCGGGCGTCCCGGCCGTATAACTGCGCCAGGATGAACGGGCCGGTGCCTATGGGCAGCGCCGCCAGCAGCACCGCCGTCCAGGCCCATACCGGCGGCATCGAGAACACCCCGAAGGCCAGCAAGGCGGTGGCGGCCGGCTGCACCAGCAGCTTGGCGGCGACGACGCGCGCAACGACGGCGCCATCGGCGCCGGCCTCCGTCTGGGCCAGGAACAGGCCGATGGCGATCAACGCACAAGGGCTCGCCGCGTTGCCCAGCAGCACCATGAAGCGGTCGATGGATTCGGGCAGCGGCACGCCGGTGGCCGACCAGGCGAAACCGAGCAGCGGCGCCGCCAGCAGCGGGTTGCGTAGCAGCGCGCCGCCCACCTTGGCGACGGTCCCGGCGATATCGTGGCCCTGCCGCTGGTCGGCTTCGATCAGGGCGATGGACGCGCCGAACAGGACGCAAGCCGTCATGAGCGTGGCGACGACCGCGGGCGCCAGGCTCTGCTGGCCGAATACGACCAGGCACAGCGGAATGCCCATGAAGCCGACGTTCGCATAGGAGTTGCTGAGGGCTTCGATGCTGATGTCGGTCAATGGCGTTCCCTTGCCGCGGTGCGCGACCAGGGCAACCACGAAAGCCGCGGCGATGCCGCCGATGAAGGACAGCACATAGCCCGCATGCGCCAACTGATCCCACGTCACCTGGGACATGGCGCGAAATAGCAGCGCCGGCAGGGACAGATAAACGACGAAACGATTCAGCACGTCGCTCGCCGACGGGCCCATGAGGCTTTTGCGCGCGGCCAGCCATCCCACCAGGATCAAGGCGAATACCGGCAGGGCGGCGGTGGCGACGGCATGCATGTTGAATGACAGTGAAAAAAGGAGCCCATTCTAAAGCCCATCGGGCATTTCCGATGTCGCGGCGCGGCGCCATCACGGCATTTGCTTCACTCCCCGGCGCTGGCGAAAATCAAGGTTTTGTTTTGCCTGAAGGAAAAGCAGTATGAGCGAACCATCGATCACCGTCGTCGTCGGCGACTGGGCACGCCTGCGCGACGACGCCGGCGCGGTGCGCCATGCGGTATTCGTGGTGGAGCAGAACGTGCCGCCGGAGCTGGAAATGGACGAACATGACGCCGCCTGCGTGCACGCGGTGGCCTATGACGCGGACGGGCAGGCGCTGGGCACGGGCAGGTTGCTGCCCGATGGCCATATCGGCCGCATGGCGGTGCACCGCCGTGCACGCGGTCTGGGAGTGGGCGCGCGGCTGCTGCGGGCTTTGATAGAGGCGGGGCGCTCCGCCGGCCATCGCAGATTGATGCTGAATGCGCAGACGCACGCGCGCGGCTTCTACGAAGGGCAGGGCTTTGTGGTGGAGGGCGAGGAGTTCATGGAGGCCGGCATCCCGCACGTCGCCATGGTCAGGACGTTTTCCGCCTGAGAGGCGGCGGGCGACACGGCCGGGGCCAACGGGGTGGCGGGCAACAAGGCGCCAGGCAACAGGGTGCCAGGCAACAAAAAACCCCGTGAGCACATGTCTACGGGGTTTTTCGCTGCTGTCTTCGGCGTGCATGCGTGCACGCTATCTTTATCTGACCACCACGGCGTTTCCGCCGTGACGACTCAAGATCGGGTGGTGCCCAGGAGAGGACTCGAACCTCCACACCTTGCGGCACATGGACCTGAACCATGCGCGTCTACCAATTCCGCCACCTGGGCACTGTATTTTCGTTAGAATACCGCTTTTGCGCAGCGCTCTACTTGGTTTCGAGCTTTAGTTCTGAGCTGGAGGGTATCTGCGAAACACAGAAGCTGTGCATTATAAACAGGAATTTCGACTTTGGCAAAACGATCGAGCGACGACGCCGCTAACAAGAACAGACCCACGGTCGTGCCCGAGGCGCCACCCGATTTCGATCCCGACGTTCCCAGCCGCGAAGCCATCCTGCGTGCATTGCGGTCTGCCGGCTCCCCGCTTTCGCCCACGGAACTGGCCGAGCGCATGGGCGTAGCCCGGCCGGAGACTTCGGTCGGCTTCGAGCGGCGCCTGGCCGCCATGGAACGCGACGGCCAGTTGCTGCCGAATCGCAAGGGCGTGTTGTTGCTTGCCACCAAGCTGGACTTCGTGGCCGGCAGGGTGCAGGGACATCGCGACGGCTTCGGTTTCCTGGTCCGCGATGACGGCGGCCCGGATATTTTCCTTTCGCCGCGCGAAATGCTGAAGGTGCTGCATGGGGACCGCGTGCTGGTCAAGCCCAGTGGCGAGTATCGCGGCAAGCCGGAAGGCACCATCGTCGAAGTCATCGAGCGCCGCACCAACAAGCTGGTGGGCCGCTTTCTGCATGAGCATGGCCTGTCCATCGTCGTGCCGGAAGACCAGCGCATCAAGCACGACATCCTGATTCCGCCGGGCGATACCAATGGCGCGCAGCACGGGCAGGTAGTGTCCGTGGAAATCATCGAGCAGCCGACGCGGCATACGCAGCCTTTGGGGCGCGTCGCCGAGGTGCTGGGCGAGATCGACGATCCCGGCATGGAGATCGAGATCGCGGTGCGCAAGTTCGATGTGCCGGTCGAGTTTTCCGAACCCGCGCGCAAGCAGGCCGCCCGTCTGCCGGACTCGGTGCGCAAGACCGACCTGAAGGATCGTGTCGATCTTCGCGACGTGCCGCTCATCACCATCGACGGCGAGGACGCGCGCGATTTCGACGATGCCGTGTATTGCGAAGCCGTCGAACTGGGCTCGGGTCAGCGCAAGCGGCCGGCCTGGCGCCTTCTGGTGGCCATCGCCGACGTCAGCCATTACGTGCGCCCCAATGACGCGCTGGACGACGACGCGCTGGAGCGCGGCACCAGCGTGTATTTCCCGCGGCGGGTCATTCCCATGCTGCCGGAGACGCTGTCCAACGGCCTCTGTTCCTTGAACCCGCACGTGGACCGGCTGGTGCTGGTCTGCGACATGGTCATTCCCGCCAGCGGTGCCAAGGCCGGTACCGTTACCGCATATCAGTTCTACAACGCGGTCATGCATTCGCATGCGCGCACCACCTACACCAACATCTGGGCGGCGCTGCAGCAGCCGGGCGGCCCCGCGGCCGCCGCCATGGCCGGCGTAATGCCGCAGGTGCAGAATCTGTACATGCTGTACCAGCTGCTGTCGCAGGCGCGGCGCAAGCGCGGCGCCATCGATTTCGATACGGTGGAAACCAAGATCGTCTGCAACGAGCTGGGCCGCATCGAACAGATCGTCGGCGTGGTGCGCAACGATGCGCACAAGCTCATCGAGGAATGCATGCTGGCGGCCAACACCTGCGCCGCGGACTTCATGGCGCGCAGCAAGCATCCCGGCCTGTACCGCATCCATGAAGGCCCCACGCCCGACCGCCTGCAATCGCTGCGCGAGTTCCTGCGCACGCTGGGCCTGACGCTGGGCGGCGGCGACACGCCCACCGCCAAGGACTACGGCGAGTTCCTCGACAGCGTGCGGGGACGTCCGGATTATCCGCTGCTGCAGACCATGTGCCTGCGCTCCATGCAGCAGGCGATGTACAGCCCGGAGAACGTCGGCCACTTCGGCCTGGCCTATCCGGCGTATACGCATTTCACCTCGCCCATCCGGCGGTATCCGGACCTGTTGACCCATCGCGTCATCAAGGCGCTGCTGCAGGGCCAGCGTTATGTGCCTTCCGTGCAGGACGAGCCGGTGGTGATAGGCCGTTCGCATAAAGAGCACGAGCATGCCATCTGGGAAAAGCTCGGTCTGCTGCTTTCTTCCAGCGAGCGCCGCGCCGACGATGCCTCGCGCGACGTGGAGGCCTGGCTGAAGTGCTGGTTCGTCAAGGAGCGCGTTGGCGAGGACTTCAGCGGTACGGTGACGGGCGTGGCCAGCTTCGGTATCTTCGTCACGCTGGACACGCTTCACGTGGAGGGCCTGGTCCATGTGTCGGAACTGGGTGGCGAGTACTTCCAGTTCAACGACGCGCTGCATGAGCTGCGCGGCGAACGCACCGGCATGCGCTACCGCCTGACCGACAAGGTCCAGGTCCAGGTCGCGCGCGTGGATCTGGAAGCCCGCCGCATCGAATTCCGGCTGGTCAAGGGCACCAGCTTCGAATCGCTGCGCAAGGCCGCGCAACGCGGGCCCGAGGAACCGCCTCGCCGCATCAAGAAGGCCGCCGGCGTCAAGCCCAAGGCCTTGAAGGGCCAGACCGCCAAGGTGAGGCGCGCGGAGGCCAAGAAGGCCGACCGCGTCGCCGCGCGGCAGGCCCAGGCTTCCACCAAATCGGCCGCTCGCAAGCGCCGCTGAGCACGGCCCCGCCCGACACGGGCGGGTAGTTACATGAGAGGTATTTTTTATGGCATCGACCCAGGTTCTGGCAGGGTTTCACGCGGTCGTGGCGCGCCTGCGCCACGCGCCGTCGTCCATCAAGGAAATTTACGTCGAGGCCTCGCGGCGCGACAAACGCATGGCGGCGCTGGTGGAGCAGGCGGGGCAGGCCGGCTGCAAGGTCCATCCGGTGCCGGCGGAGCGCCTGGAAGGGCTGGCGCGCGGCACGCGGCATCAAGGCGTCATCGCCCTGGCCGAGCCGGCCCAATTGGCCGCGGACATCGATGACGTGCTGGACGTCATTGAAGGGCCCGCATTTCTGCTGGTACTGGATGGCGTGACGGATCCCCACAATCTTGGCGCCTGCCTGCGTACGGCGGATGCCGCCGGCGTCCATGCCGTCATCGCGCCGCGCGACCGCGCGGTCGGTTTGAACGCGACGGTGCAACGCGTCGCCTGCGGCGCGGCCGATACCGTTCCGTACATCATGGTCACCAACCTGGCGCGCTCCATGCGGGCCCTGAAGGACCGCGACGTCTGGCTGGTGGGTACGGACGACCAGGCGACGACGCCCATGCATGGCGTGGATGCGAAGCGTCCCATGGCCTGGGTCATGGGCGCGGAAGGCGAGGGCATGCGCCGCCTGACGCGCGAAACCTGCGACGAGCTCGTGCATATTCCGATGCTGGGTTCGGTGGAGAGCTTGAACGTCAGCGTCGCCAGCGCCGTCTGCCTGTACGAAACCGTGCGCCAGCGCCAGGGGTAAAATCCCCGGTCTTCCCCGTATCCGCCCGTGCGATCATGGATAAATCCGGCTTCACTACCACCATTCTCCACTCCGATCGGCGCGATGACGTCGAGCACGGAGCCGTTCACAAGCCCATCCATGTCTCTTCCGAGTACGGCTATGCCGACGCGCGGGAGCTGGCGGCGGTGTTCCAGGGCAAGGCCGGCTATACCTACGCGCGGCAGGGCACGCCCACCACGGCCGCGCTGGAGGCGCGTGTCACCAGGATGGAAAAAGGCGTGGCGACCGTCAGCTTCGCCACCGGCATGGCAGCGCTGGCGGCCGTGTTCACGACGCTGCTGCGCGCGGGTGACCACCTGGTGTCCAGCCAGTTCATCTTCGGCAATACCAATAGTCTGTTCGGCACCTTGGTCGAGCTGGGCGTGGAGATCACCTTCGTCGACGCTACCGACGCCGCGCAGGTCCAGGCCGCGTTGCGGCCCAACACGCGGATGGTGTTCGTCGAAACCATCGCCAATCCCGGTACGCAGGTTGCCGACCTGGCGGCCATCGGCGCCCTGTGCCGGGATCGCGGGCTGGTCTATCTGGTCGACAACACATTGACCTCGCCGTGGATGTTGCGGGGCATCGACGTGCAGGCGTCGCTGGTCATGAACTCGCTGTCCAAGTACATCGGCGGCCATGGCAATGCGCTGGGCGGCACGATCACCGATACGGGATTGTTCGATTGGTCGGGCTATCCGAATATTTTTGATTCCTATCGCAAGGGCGCGCCGACCGGCTGGGGCCTGCTGCAAATCAAAAAGAAAGGGCTGCGCGATATGGGCGGCACTTTGTCGGCCGACGCGGCGCACCGCATCGCCGTGGGTTCCGAAACGCTGGCGCTGCGCATGCGCAAACACTGCGACAACGCGCTGGCGCTGGCGCGCCTGCTGGAAGGCCATCCCGGCGTGGCAAAGGTGTTCTACCCAGGTTTGCCGTCGCATCCGCAGCATGCGCGCGCGGCGGAGCTGTTCGACGGCTGCTTCGGCGCCCTGATGGGCGTGGAGCTGGTGGATGGCATCGATTGCTTCGAGTTCCTCAATCGCCTGCAGGTCGTGATTCTGGCGACGCATCTGGGCGATACCCGGACCCTGGCCCTGCCCGCCGCTCACACCATCTATTACGAAATGGGTGCGGAACGGCGTGCGCAGATGGGCATTGCCGACAGCTTCCTACGCGTGTCCGTAGGCATTGAGGACGAAGAAGACCTGCTGGGTGATTTCGATCAGGCGCTACGTGCCTGTATGAACACCTGAGCAGGGAGCTCCGATGCTGATTCAAATCTCCGAAGTTTTCACCAGTGCCGAGGCCGCGGAAATGCGGCGCCGGCTCGAAGCGGCCGAATGGGTCGACGGCAAGGTGACCGCGGGCCATCAATCGGCCCAGGTCAAGCAGAACCGCCAATTGCCCGAAAGCGACCCCCTGGCGCAGGAGATGGGCAATCTGGTCCTGCAGCGGTTGGCGCGCAACCCGCTGTTCATGGCGGCCGCGCTGCCGCGCAAGATATTCCCCCCGTTGTTCAACCGCTACGAAGGCGGGGAGAATTTCGGCTATCACGTCGACAACGCCGTGCGGCCTATTACCGGCACTTCGGACCGCGTGCGCACCGATTTGTCGGCGACCCTGTTCCTGTCGGAGCCGGACAGTTATGACGGCGGCGAGCTGGTGGTCGACGATGTGTATGGTCCGCGCAGCATCAAGCTGCCGGCAGGGCATATGGTGCTTTATCCGGGCACCAGCCTGCATCGCGTCAACGCGGTGACGCGGGGCGCGCGCATCAGTTCGTTCTTCTGGCTGCAAAGCCTGGTGCGCGAGGACGCGCAGCGCTCGCTGCTGCTGGAACTCGACGTCGCCATTCAGAGGCTGACTCAGGACGTCAAGGAGCATCCCTCGCTGATCCAATTGACTGGCGTCTATCACAATCTGCTGCGCCGCTGGGTCGACGTGTAGCCTTCCGCGCCGTCTCGCAAAGCCAGTAACGGCGCGGGTTTTCGGCGGATTTTTTCTTGACAGCCTTGTGTCGCCAGGGCCTAATACGCCTCTACGTCGCTCCTGGTTTGCCCGCGTTCACGCGGGCAGCATCATGGGCGGCGTAGCAATTTAAGCGTCGCGGTTTGTCGTGCAAACCGTTCAAGAAGAAGTCGTTCGAAAGTCTTGCCGACCGCCGCGCGGTCGCCGGGGCACCATACCTGTGAGGGGTAATCCTGCATGAACAAAACTGAGCTCATCGACCACATCGCCAGCAAGGCCGATATTTCGAAAGCGGCCGCCGGCCGTTCGCTCGACGCCTTGATCGGTGCCGTGAAGTCGACGTTGAAGAAGGGTGGCACCGTAACGTTGGTTGGTTTCGGCACGTTCGCCGTGTCTTCCCGTGCAGCACGCACCGGTCGCAATCCCCGCACCGGCGAGAGCATCAAAATCAAAAAGGCCAAGGTGCCGAAGTTCCGCGCCGGCAAGGCCCTGAAGGACGCAGTGAACTGATCGATCGTTCGGTCATGATCGCCCGGCGGCAAAGAGATCATTGAACGCATAATCGGCATCGGCCGTGTGCGTTGTTTGCGGATCACTCGTTTGCGGCCTTGCCGGGCGGTCGCTATAATTCGCACTTCGCGGTTGGCAATAGCGGACTGCCGGTCGGCATCGACATCGGCATCAAGAGTGGCCCCACTCGAAATCTGGGGTGCTTAGCTCAGCTGGTAGAGCGGCGCCCTTACAAGGCGTAGGTCGGGGGTTCGAACCCCTCAGCACCCACCACTTCCACCGCCCGTCACAAGACTTCCTTCGCTGCGATAAAGCAGCGTAGCCCGGTCCAGGGCCTCAAGCCGGTTCCTGCAATGGTAGCCGGATACCCAGCTCGCCGAAGACCTGTTTTACTTCCGCCAAGCCGTTCAGCGCCGCTGGAAAGCCGGCATACACGGCCGTCTGCATGACGATCTCCACAATTTCGGTTGGCGTGCATCCCACATGTAGCGCGGCGTGCAGGTGCACGCGCAATTGGGGCGCGGCATTGCCCAATGCGCAAAGCGTCGCCACTACGGCCAGCTCGCGTTCGCGCAGGCCTACGCCGGGCCGGGCATAGATGTCGCCGAATGGAAATTCGACCACGTAAGTGGCGAAATCGGGGAACGCCTGCCTCAGGCTTTCTACGACGGCAATGCCGGCTTCGCCATCGACCGCGTGCAGTTGTTCCAAGCCTGTGATGTATCGCTGGGATGCCATGGTGTCCTTCCTTGTCCGTTTCGGTGCTTCATCGCCACGCGCGGGATGCGCGACGGCCCTGGACGTGACTCTAGGCGGGACGCAGATGGCGGGGAATGACCGTTTTCGTGATACCTTTTTGGTATGACAGAAGCCCTCGATTCGCGCGGCATCGCGCTGTTCCTGGCAGTGGCGGAGACACTCAGCTTCCGCCAGGCGGCCGAGCGCCTGCACATGTCGCAACCGCCGCTCAGCCGGGCCATACGCCAGCTTGAAGACCGCCTTGGCGCGCCCTTGTTCTTCCGCGACACGCATGCGGTCAGGCTGACTCCCGCGGGAGAGCGCTTGCTTCCGCACGCGCGGCGGATCATGCGCTTGCTGGCCCAGGCGCGGGCCAGCGTGGCGGCTCCCGCACTCCCTGCGCGGCTGCGCCTGGGCCTTACCAGCGCGGTGGAACCGCCCTGGTTCAGCGGCATCGCCGGCCGCATCGAATCCAGCGGACGCTTCGATGCGGTACTGGTCGTATCCGACACTTCGCCGCGCCTGGTGCGGCAACTGCGCGCGCATCGCCTGGACGCCGCCTTCATCGCTTTGCCGACCGAGACCGCAGGGCTGGCGGTCACCATCCTGGACAACCAACCCATGGTGGTGGCGATGTCCTCGGCAAGTCCGCTGGCTCGTCGCAGGGTTATATCGCTGCGTGACCTGCGGGACACCACCATGTATATGTTCGAGCGGGCCCGCCAGCCGGCTTTCTTCGACCATTGCCATGCGGTCTTTCAGCGGCATGGTTTCGAGCCATGCGCCTTGCGCGAACCGGAAGACCATCATGTGCTGCTCGCCGGCGTCGCGAATGGCGAAGCGTGTGCGCTATTGCCGCGATCGTTCATGTCCCTGAAGCGGGCGGGCGTAAGCTATCGCCCCTTGAAAGAGGGTGGCGAGCTGGCGGTTTCCATAGGCCTGGCCACGCATCCCGACCGCGGCGAGCTGGTGGATTTCCTTCGCACGGTTGCGGCGGGAGACGAATGATTTTGCGAATAATTCCTATTTGAGATAGCATATCGGACTCATCCTGAGCTGCGCAATCGGGTCTCGCGTGGCGGTTCAACTCAAGACAGGGCATTGGGCTGGTTCATGCCTAGCAACAAAAAAAGCAATTGGTCCACGTCATCGAATTCTTCCCTGGGCGTCAGGCTGGGTGCGGGAATCGTCGTGGTAGCCGTGCATGCCGTCGTGGCGGGAGCCATGCTGTCGACGCAGGAAGTGGTGCCGCTACCGCCGGAAAGCCAGCCCATCATGGTCAGCGTGGTGGAAGCGCCCGTTCCGCAGGTGGCCAAGGCGCCCGAGACCCCGGAGCCGCCCAAGCCGGAGGTGCAACCCCCCACGCCGCCGGAACCGCAAGTCAAGCCCGAACCCGAACCGGACCCCACGCCGCCAGAAAAAGTCGAGCCGGAACCGGAACCGGAGCCGGTCATCGAGAAGCCGGTCGAACCCGCGCCCAAGCCCAAGCCGAAACCCAAGCCGCAGCCCAAGCCCAAGCCCAAGCCGCAGCCGGTGAAGGAAACGCCGCCGCCCAAGCCCGTGGAGCAGCCGCCCGCGCCGCCTTCTCCACCCACCGGCACGCCCGATGGCGCCACGGCCACCCAGGCGCCGCGCCAGGGGCCGCCGCGCGACCAGCCCGAAACCGTATCCAACATCGAATACCTCGGACCGGGTCCGTCCGCGGTCTATCCCATGGCGTCGAAGCGGCGCCGGGAAGAGGGGCGGGTGACGGTACTGGTGGTCGTCAATGCCCATGGGGTGATCGAAAGAGCGACCGTGGTGGCGTCTTCCGGCTTTCCCCGATTGGATGAGGCCGCGCTGGATGCCGTGCGCCGCGTCCGCTTCAAGCCCTACACGCGCAACGGCATCGCCTATACGGTCCAGGCAAGAATTCCGTTCGATTTCAATATAAGGAACTGAGATGTCCATCGCACACCACATCGCCATGGTGCTGGCGCAGGCCACGCCCGCCGCGCCGGCCGGTCCTGGCGCAGGGCAGGCCGCCGGGACGGCGCTGCAGGCGCCCGCCGCCATGCAGGGCGCGTCCGCGCCCTTGCCCACCCCCGATATGGGCATCATGCACTTTGTCGCGCAGAGCGACGTCGTGGGCAAGTCGCTGTTCGTCATCCTGCTGCTGATGTCGCTCATCACGTGGTACCTGATCGTCGTCAAGGCGATCAACAGCACCATGATCCGCAAGCGATCGCGCGATTTTCTCAACAAATTCTGGAGCTCCAGTTCGCTGGAGCAGGTCGAGCATGAAATCGCCACGCATGGCGCGCGCGACCCGTTCTCGCACCTGGCGTCCCACGCCATGCATGCCCAGGCTCACCATGCCAAGTACGGCGCCGTGACGCTGTCCGAAGCCGGATCCAATGGCGAATTCGTCACGCGCACGATGCGCAAGGTGATCGACGAGGAAACCGCCAAGCTGGAAAACGGGCTGACCGTGTTGGCGTCGGTGGGCTCCACCGCCCCTTTCGTCGGCCTGTTCGGAACGGTGTGGGGCGTGTATCACGCGCTGGTCGGCATCGGCATGGCCGATGGCGTCACCATCAACCGTATCGCCGGACCGGTGGGGGAAGCCCTGATCATGACCGGCCTGGGCCTGGCCGTGGCCATTCCGGCGGTGCTGGCCTATAACGCTTTCGTGCGCAAGAATCGCGTTTTCCTGTCGCGCCTGGACGCCTTCGCGCATGATCTTTTTGCATTCCTGACCACGGGCCAGCAGGTCGCCATGTCGGACAGCAAAGTGCGGGCGATGCGCCGCACCGGCGCGCACCCGGTGCGCGGGAGCGAGTAAATGGCTTTCGGCGGATTCGACAACAAGGGTTCCGGCGGGCATGCGATGTCGGAAATCAACATGGTGCCCCTCATCGACGTGATGCTGGTGCTGCTGGTGATTTTCATCATCACGGCGCCGCTGCTGGCCCACTCGATCCGGATCAATATGCCGCAGGTCAGCGCGGAGCCGGTCAAGGAAGAGCCCAAGACCATCGACCTGGCGATCGACGCCAACGGCCAGTTGTTCTGGGACGACAAGCCGGTCCTGGAAGCCGAGCTGCCGGATCGCTTCGCCGCGGCCGCCGGCGGCCAACCACAACCGGAACTGCGCATTCGGGCCGACCTGAATACCCGTTACGAAACCCTGGCGAAGGTCATGGGCGCGGCGCGTCGCTCCGGGTTGGGCCGTATCGGTTTCGTGACTACCCCGGCGCCGGCCACGCCGACGGGCGGTCCCGCCCGGGGCGCGGCGCCGGTTACCGGGCAGGGCGCGGCGACGGCGCCAGCCCGTTGATAGGCGAAATTTTTCACATCGCCGGCGTGGAACCTTGACGCGTTGCGGGTCGGATCGCGCTAGAATCGCGCCATGCGAGTACTCGTAATCGAAGACGACACAACCCTGGGCCATGCGCTGCAGGAGTTTCTGGCCGACCAGGGGTATGCGGTCGATTGGCTCACCGACGGCGACAAGGTGTTGGGCGCCCTGGCGGGTCAACCTTACGATCTGCTTCTGCTCGATCTCAACCTTCCCGGCATGAGCGGCCTGGACGTCCTGCGCCAGCTGCGGGCGGACGGCAACCAGGTGCCCGTTCTCATACTGACGGCGCGCGACGGTCTGGAAGACCGCGTGGCCGGGCTGGATGCGGGGGCGGATGACTATGTCACCAAGCCTTTCGAACTGCCCGAATTGGCCGCCCGGGTACGCGCCTTCTTCCGGCGGCGCAGCGGGCAGGCCCAGCCGCTGATCGAAGTCGGACCGCTGGTTTTCGATACCGTCGGGCGCGAAGTCCGTGTCCACGGTGAACGCCTGTCGCTTTCCGTGCGTGAACTTTCCGTCCTGGAAATGCTGATGGCGCGCGTCGGTCGCGTCGTCACCAAGCGGCAGATCGTCAATTCCTTGTCCGCCTGGGACGCCGATTTCAGCGAAAACGCGGTGGAAGTCTACGTTTACCGCCTGCGCAAGCGCCTGGAAGGCACGGGCGCCAGTATTCAAACCGTGCGCGGCTTCGGCTATCTGTTGGATGTGGAAGCGGCCTGAAAGGCGGCTTCCGCGCGGTGACCAAGAACCCGGACTGTCGTCCGGCCGGGTTTGCCTACGAACATGACCGTGGATATCCCGTCCGACCGTATCCGTAGCAGCCCGCAAATCCAGCGCTCGTTCCAGTCTGGTCTGCTTCTTCCCCGGGGCTCGCTCGCGCGCTACCTGGTGGTGCGGCTGCTGCCCGCCATCCTGTTGCTGGTCCTGCTGGACCTGGCCCTGACCTGGGTCATGACGCACAAAATCGACATGACCCTGTGGGAGCTGGAAGACTTCTTCCTGCTGATGGTGGTCGGTCAGATCATATTGATGTCGCTGTTTGCCTGGGTAGTCGTCCACGGCGTGCGATCCGGGCTGCGCTCCGTCAACCTGCTTTCGGAAGAGATCCGGCAGCGTTCCATCGACGACATGCAACCGCTGGAGGTGGCCGGCGTACCCGCCGAAATGGAGCCGCTGGTGTTGCATACCAACGACCTGCTTGCACGGCTGGATGCGTCGCTGGCGGCCCAGCGGCGCTTCATCGGCCATGCGGCGCACCAGCTGCGCACGCCGTTGAGCGGTCTGCGTCTGGAGTCGGAATTGATGCTTGCCCGCCCGCTGCCGGACGACGTGCGCGCGCGCGCGGAACGTATCAAGGCAGTCAGCGACCGCATGATCCGGCTGGGGCAGCAACTGCTGGTGCTGGCCCGCGCCGATCCCAATGCACGGCCGCAGGACAGCTTCGTGCGCATCGATCTGTGCGAATGGGTCCGTGCCAGCGGCGCGGAGTGGATACCCCGGGTACGCGCCGCGCAGTTCGAGCTGGACCTGAACGCGCCCGATGTGCCCGTATGGGTCGATGCCGATCCACTGTTGCTGGATGAGCTGCTTGGTAATCTGATCGACAATGCCCTGCGGTACGGGCCACCGGGTGGCCGGATCACCCTGACCGTGGGTAGCAATCCCCCCAGCCTGACCGTCATGGACGACGGTCCGGGCATCCCGGCCGAAGACCAGGACCGGGTATTCGAGGCTTTTTACCGGTCCCCCGCCGCGACGGCGGGTGGATCCGGCCTGGGCTTGGCCATCGTTCGCGAAATCGCACACGCGCATGGCGCGTGGTGGAAGCTTTCCAGCCGCCCCGAGTTTCCGGGCACGCGCCTGACCGTGGTATTCCCCGGTCCTCGCAAGGGCGCTCAATTGACCCGACACGACATTCACGTATGACGACCGGAACTGCAAGCGCGCCCCCCGTGGCGGCGTCGCACCACGCGCCTTCCTCCAAGGCCGCCTTGATGATAGGAGCGCTAGGCGTCGTCTATGGCGATATCGGCACCAGCCCGCTGTACACCCTGCGCCAGTGCCTGGTGGGATATGGGGATCTGCAGCCGGCCCACGTGCTGGGTGTTCTGTCCATCCTGTTCTGGATGCTGATGCTGGTGGTGTCGTTCAAGTACGTCACGCTGGTATTGCGCGCCGACAACCGCGGCGAAGGTGGCACGCTGGCCTTGCTGGAGCTGGCCATCCGCGGCCGGCAGGGGCGCGTGCGGATGCTGCTCATCGCGCTGGCCATCTTCGGCGCGGCCTTGTTCTATGGCGATAGCATGATTACGCCGGCCATTTCGGTCCTGTCGGCGCTGGAAGGCATCAGCATCGTGTCGCACCGCTTCGAGCACTGGATAGTGCCCTTGTCGCTGGTCGTGCTGATCGGCCTGTTCATGGTCCAGTCGCATGGCACCGGCATGATGGGCAAGTTGTTTGGCCCGATCATGGGATTGTGGTTTGCCACCCTGGCGGTGTTGGGCGCGTGGCAGATCTTCCAGACACCGGCCATCCTGCAGGCCCTGAATCCGATGTGGGGCGTGCACTTCGTGGTCGAATCGCCGCGTGCCAGCTTCGTGCTGCTGGGTTCGGTGGTGCTGGCCTTGACCGGCGCGGAAGCGCTCTATGCCGATATGGGCCATTTCGGTCGCGGCGCCATCCGCCGCGCCTGGTTCTGGATGGTCGCGCCTGCCCTGACGCTGTGCTATTTCGGCCAGGGCGCGCTGTTGCTGCGCGATCCCAAGGCGATAGCCAATCCCTTTTTCCTGATGGCGCCGGAGTGGGGTGTGGTGCCGCTGGTATGCCTGGCCACGGTGGCTACCATCATCGCGTCGCAGGCCGTGATTTCCGGCGCGTATTCGATGACGCGGCAGGCCGTGCAGCTGGGCTACTGGCCGCGCATGGAAATCCTGCATACCTCGGCGGTCGAGAAAGGCCAGATCTATCTGCCCCAGGTCAATGCGCTGCTGCTGGTCGCGGTGCTGGTGCTGGTGGTGGTGTTCCGCAGCTCCGACAACCTGGCGGCGGCCTATGGTTTCGCCGTGACGGGCACCATGCTGACGACGTCCGTACTGCTGTTGTCGCTGATGTCGCGCGCCGCGGTCAGCGGGCCGCGCCGCGCTATGTGGTGGGCCATACTGAGTTTCCTGCTGGTGTTCGATCTATTGCTGTTTTCGGCCAATGCGCTGAAAGTGCATGAAGGCGGCTGGCTGCCGCTGCTGGTGGGGATCGTGGTGTTCACGCTGATGCTGACCTGGCGGCGCGGCCGCTATCTGCTTAGCCAGCAGCAGCAGCGCGATCGCCAGCCCTTGGGTGAATTCATGGAACAGCTGGAGCAGTTCCCGCCGGCGCGCGTGCATGGAACCGCCATTTTCATGACGATGAATCCGGGCAATGTGCCGCCCGCGCTGCTGCACAATCTGAAGCACAACAAGGTGTTGCACGACCACGTGGTGTTCCTGACGATACGCAGCGCGGACGTACCCTACGTGTCGCCGGAGGAGCGGTTTTCGCTGACCAAGCTGAGCGCTTCCAGCTGGCAGGCCGTGCTGACCTACGGCTTCAAGGAAGAGCCCGACGTGCCCGAAGCGCTGCGTGAAGTGGCCGAGGCGTATCCGGAAGTCGATCTGGAGCCGATGCGCACGTCCTATTATCTTTCGCGGCAGACGGTGGTGGCGGCCAAGCGGCCGGCCATGCGGGGCTGGCGCCGCGCGATATTTGCCTTCATGGCGCGCAATTCCACCCGTAGCACGAAATTCTTCAAGATTCCGCCCAACCGCGTGGTGGAGATGGGTATGCAGGTGGAGCTGTAGCCGCCATGAATACAGGCGCCCCACGATCGGGGACACCGCGGATCCGGGCGGGCGGCCAGCCCTTCTCCGGTCCGCTAGTGTCGCCCCCTTGAGGGGGAAGCGCGCAGCGCTTCGGGGGCGGGTCTTTTCTTACTTCTTTTCTTCTTTCAACTGCGGCAGCGCGGCGCCCGCCGACGGCGCCAGCAGGCCGGCCTTGACGTAGGTGAACAGCTTGTCGCGCGTATCGACGATGTCCAGGTTGCGCATGGTCAGCTGGCCGATGCGGTCCTGCGGCGAGAATACGGACTCGCCTTTTTCCATGGTCAGGCGCTCGGGCTTGTAGGTCAGGTTTTCCGATTCCGTATTGACGATGGAATAGTCGTTGCCGCGGCGCAGTTCGATCGTGACTTCGCCGGTGATGGCGCGCGCCACCCAGCGCTGCGCGGTTTCGCGCAGCATGATGGCCTGCGGGTCGAACCAGCGGCCCTGGTACAGCAGGCGGCCCAGCTTGCGGCCGTTTTCGCGATACTGCTCGATGGTGTCCTCGTTATGGATGCCGGTGACCAGGCGCTCGTAGGCGATGAACAGCAGCGCCATTCCGGGAGCTTCATAGATGCCGCGGCTCTTGGCTTCGATAATGCGGTTTTCGATCTGGTCGCTCATGCCCAGGCCATGGCGACCGCCGATGCGGTTGGCTTCCAGCATCAGGGCGACCGGGTCGTTGTACTCCACGCCGTTCAGCGCCACGGGGCGGCCTTCGACGAAGCGCACGCTGACCTCTTCGCGCTTGACCTCGACGTCGTCGCGCCAGAAGGCTACGCCCATGATGGGCTGGACGATGCGGATGCCGGAGTTCAGGTGCTCCAGGTCCTTCGCTTCGTGCGTGGCGCCCAGCATGTTCGAATCGGTGGAATAGGCCTTCTCGGCCGACATGCGGTATTCGAAACCGGACTGGCGCATGTACTCGGACATTTCGGCGCGGCCGCCCAGCTCGTCGATGAAGGCCTGGTCCAGCCAGGGCTTGTAGATTTTGAGTTCGGGATTGGTGAGCAGGCCGTAGCGATAGAAACGCTCGATGTCGTTGCCCTTGAACGTGCTGCCGTCGCCCCAGATGTTGACGTCGTCTTCCTTCATGGCGGCGACCAGCATGGTGCCCGTGACGGCACGGCCGATCGGGGTCGTATTGAAATACGTTATCCCGGCGGTGGAAATATGGAAGGCGCCGCTTTGCAGGGCGGCGATGCCTTCGGCCACCAACTGGCTGCGGCAATCCACCAGGCGGGCTTTCTCGGCGCCGTACTGCATGGCCCGGCGCGGGATTTCGTCGTAGTCCGGTTCGTCGGGCTGGCCGAGATTGGCGGTATAGGCGAAGGGCACCGCGCCTTTTTCGCGCATCCAGTGAAGCGCGGCGCTGGTGTCCAGGCCGCCTGAGAACGCGATGCCGACCTTCTGGCCGACGGGGATGTGCTGAAGGATGGTTGCCATTGCGGTGTCGCCTGGATGGAGAAAACCTGCGATTTTACCGCTTTTGAGGCGCGCCTTAGGCGACCGTGCACCGCTAGGCCGGCCGGTGCGGCAGGACCGCCGGCGCGGGTTCGGTGCCTCCATCCGGGCCGTTGCCGTCTTCTTGGATGCGGGACAGGTCCAGGCCATTCGTTTCCGGCAGCAGCAGGGCGGAAATAATGACCAGCGCATAGCCAACACCCGCAACGAGGGCGATGGAGCTACCCAGGGACAGCGTGCCGCCGCTGAGCCATCCGACAGTCAGGGGGAAAAAGGAGCCGATCACGCGGCCGACGTTGTACGAGACGCCGTAGCCGGTCGCGCGCACGTCGCTCGGATAGGATTCGGAAATCGTGGCGCCGATGCCCGAGAACATGCCCTGCATCAGGATGCCCATGGGGAAGCCCAGGAAGAGCATGGAGGTGTTGGAGATGGGAATCATCATGTAGATCAGCGCCATGGCCAGGGCGCCCACCGCGAAAAGGACGTAAGTGGCGCGGCGTCCCAGGCGGTCCGTGGCGTAGGCGCCGGCGACATAGCCGAGGAAAGAACCCAGGATCATCACCACCAGGTAGGAGCTGGTGCCGAATATCGACAGGCCGCGTTCCAGCTTCAGGTAGGTGGGCAGCCAGGTCGCGATCGCGTAATAGCCGCCCAGCATGCCGCCGGAAAGCAGGCCGCAGAGGATGGTCTTGGAAAGCAGCGGCGCTTGGAACACCCGCAGCGGATTGCGCTTGGTCCGCGTGTTTTCGGCCGCCGCGCGCGCCGCGACGTAGATCTCCGGTTCGACCAGGTTGCGCCGCAGGTAGACGACCACGAGCGCCGGGAAAATGCCCAGGAAAAAACAGGCGCGCCAGGCGTATTCAGGCGGCATGATCGCGTACATGGCCGCATAGGCGAGGGCGGCGGCGCCCCAGCCGAAGGAATAGCTGCTGGCGGTGAAGCCCGAATATTTGCCGCGATGCGCGGGGTTGCGGATCATCTCCGTGACCAGCACCATGCACAGTGATGATTCGCCGCCGAAGCCCAGGCCCTGGATGATGCGGAACACCATCAGCTGCGTGGGGCTTTGCGCCAGTCCGCACAGAAAACAGGCCACGGCGAATACCACGATGGTCCAGCGCAGGACGCGCACGCGCCCATAGCGGTCGGCCAGCATGCCGGCCAGGATCGCGCCCACCAGGGACGACACCAGCGTATAGGTGACGATCGCGCCGGCTTCCGACTTGCTCATGCTCCATTGCGAGAGCAAGGTCGAAATGAGGAAGGAATAGATCATGAAGTCGAACACGTCCACCGCGTGCCCCAGAAAGGCACCGTAGAACCCTTTGCGCTCCATGCGCGTCAGTTCCTTAAACCAGCTGAACATCGCTTTCCCCTTTGCGTCCGATGATGATCGACATATGAATCCGCCTAGTCCACGCGAGGCCGGGCAGGCGGTTGGAATGCGTGGCCCTGCGTTTCCAGCCACTGCGCGAAGCGCAGGGAGGTCAGGTCGTGGTGCCGGGCGGCGACGATCTGCACTCCCACCGGCAGCCCCTGGGCCGTGCGGCCCGCCGGCGCTACCGTGGAGGGCAGTCCGCACAACCCTGAATGGCCGGCCCAGAACAACTGGGTGGTCATGGGCTGCGGTTGGCCGTTGACGTCGAGATAGCGTTGCCAGGGCTCGCCGGCTTCGTTCAATTCGAATGCCGGCGTCGCGGCGGCCGGGCACAGCAGCACATCGTGGCTGGCGAAGAAATCGCTCCATGCCTGGGCGATGCCGCGCCGCAGGCCGTCCAGCTTGAGCCAGTCCCGATGATCGATCGTCGCGCCTACGTACTGCAGCGACGCATAGGCAAGGTCGGCCGGATCTACCTGCCTTGCGCGATCGCGCAAGGCCTCATAGGCCGCATCGCTGGCGTATACCGAGGTGGCGGCCCGCAGCATCAGGACATAGGTGCGCCACAAGGTCGCCGCGTCGATGGCCGGCCGTGCATTCCAGGTAATGCGCAATCCCCGCGCTTCCAGTTGTTCGCCTAGGCGCTCGATGACGCTCGACACCGCGTCATCGACCGGCGCAAAGGGATGGGTGGGCAGGATCGCGATCCGGAAATCGCGCGGCGCCTGTCCCGGCACGTGCAGCAGCGGCCCGCCCGCTCCGTGGCCGGCGATCAGGACATACAGCAGTAGTTCGAGGTCGCGCGCCGAGCGGGCGATGGGGCCGGCGACGTTGATGTCCGGCGTCTCGTCCGTGCCGTCAATGCCGTGGCCGCGGAGGGAAATCAGGCCGTGGCTGCTTTTGTGGGAAAAGACGCCGCAATAGTGGGCCGGGTTGCGCAGCGAAGAGCCGATGTCCGACCCGACGTCGAACACGCTCATGCCGGTACACACGGCGGCGGCGCTGCCGCCGGAAGAACCCCCGGGCGTGCGCGAGGGGTCGTGCGGGTTGCGCGTCGTGCCGTATAGCGCGTTGTAGCTTTGCCAGTCTCGCAGATACAGCGGCACATTGGACTTTCCCACCAGGATGGCGCCGGCTTCCCGCAGCCGGGTTACGGCGTCCGCGTCGCGCCGGATTACGCGCCCGGCATGCGCGGGATCGCCGCAGGTGGTTGGCCAGCCGGCGACGTCAAAGCTTTCCTTGATCGAAAACGGGATGCCGTGCAGCGGACCCAGGGGCTCGCCGCGACGGCGGGCGGCATCGGCGGCGCGCGCCGCACTGCGCGCCGCCGCGTAATCGTGCACGGGCAGGGCGTTGATGCGCGCGTGGTCGGCATTGAAGGCCGCTTCGCAGGTGTCGACAAGCTGTTCCGCCGTGATGGTCCCCGTCCGCAGGGCTTCCAGGCAGCGCCATAGCGGCTGGTAGCGCGCATCTTCGATGCGGAAAGCGGTGGAATCGAGGGCGGTATCCAAGCTGGCGGCCTCCGGCCATGGGCGGCGGGAAATCGGGTTGCGCGAAATCGCGATGCAATATCGGTACTTTGTATACTATATTCATGTAGTGGCGCATCGGGGTTGACCCGACCCCCAGGGTAAATCCCGGCACTTCGGCCATGACGTGAGAAGCGCTGCCGCGGGGTGTTGCCGCCCGGCACGGGCTGGGCGACCATGGCGTTTTTTCTAACGAGGAAGGCATGGGCCAGTCTGCGCGCGATACACGGCAACAGCAGGGCGACGTCCTTTTATTGAAGATTCCGGGCGTGTGCCTGACCGCCGCGCAGCTGGGCGCGCTGGGCGACGAACTGCGCCAGGGACGGGATGACGTGGTCATCCAGGGTTATGCGGCCGCCGATGCCGCCGATGGGCCGCAGACCTATGTTTACTGCCGCCTGCCGGCCGGTGACGCGCCGGCGGGCGCCGATGCCATCCGTGCCCGGGCGCTGCGCGCGCGTCCGGACGCGACGGTCCGGTGGCTGCGGCGCATTTCCAGCTTGCCGGGGTTTTCACACGGGCGCGCCGCCCCCTGGCACTACATCGTGGAAACCGACGTGCTGCCGCAGGCCGAACAGGACCTGAACGATTGGTATGACCAGGAACACCTTCCTGGCCTGGCCAGCGTGCCGGGCACGGTGCGCGCGGAACGCTACGCCTGCGAGGAATCGTCGCCGCGCTATCACGCCTGCTATGACCTGGAGACGGTGGAAACCTTTGGCAGCCCGCCCTGGCTCGCGGTGCGCGCGTCGGCATGGAGCGACCGCGTGCGGCCCTCGTTCCGCAATACCAAGCGGACCATGTTCAAGGCTATTGCGTGAATCGTCCCGGGTCGCCGCCGCGCGGTGCGGCGACCCCGTGCAACCGGGACGGCCTCAGGGCTGGCGGCCCAGCAGCAGGAATTCCATCAAGGCTTTCTGCACGTGCAGGCGGTTTTCCGCCTCGTCCCACACCACGCTTTGCGGGCCATCGATCACGTCGCCCGTGACTTCCTCGCCGCGGTGCGCCGGCAGGCAATGCATGAAGACGGCGTCGGGCGCGGCCACGGCCATCATGTCGGCATCCACGCACCAATCCGCGAAGGCCGCGCGGCGCTGTTCGTTTTCGGCCTCGTAGCCCATGCTAGTCCAGACGTCCGTGGTGACCAGATGCGCGCCGCGGCAGGCTTCCATGGGGTCCTTGAATTGCCGCAGCACCGATGCCGGCGGGGTGCCGATGCGTACTGGGTCGAGTTCATACCCGGATGGCGTCGACACATGCAGCGTGAAACCCAGCATTTCGGCCGCCTGCAGCCAGGTATAGGACATGTTGTTGGCATCGCCCACCCAGGCCACGATCTTGCCGCGGATGGGCCCGCGGTGTTCGACATAGGTGAAGATGTCCGCCAGGATCTGGCAGGGGTGGAATTCGTTGGTCAGGCCGTTGATGACGGGGACACGCGAATGGGAGGCGAACCGTTCGATGCGGGTCTGCTCGAAGGTGCGGATCATCACGATGTCGACCATGCGCGAGATGACGCGCGCGGTATCTTCGATCGGTTCCGCGCGGCCAAGCTGGGAATCGTTGGACGTCAGATTGATGACGGACCCGCCCAGCTGGTACATGCCGGCTTCGAAGGACACGCGCGTGCGGGTGCTGGCCTTTTCGAACACCATCGCCAACGTGCGGTCATGCAGCGTCATGTGCGGTTCGTAGCGCTTGAACTTGTCCTTGATCAGGCGCGCGCGATCCAGCACGTAGTCGATCTCAGCCGCGGAAAAATCACGGAACTGCAGGAAGTGGCGCAGGGGGCCGTTCTGGGTGCTTGCTGTTGTCATGGTCGGTCTGCACATCGTTGGTCCCGCCCACTGGCGGCGGGGCGCCTCATTATGCCCGTTCTTTTTTAAAAACGTCGGTCACGGCGAAGATGCATGGAAAAGCGCGGGAAAACCGCAAGAATGGCGGCTGTTCGACCGTGAGGTGGTTGGCCGAATACAATGTTGCCAAGCAGCAATCATATACAATCGGCATCGCGACCCGGGTGTCGCGGCTGGTCACCTGACGGCGCGCCGCGCCCGTCGCCGATAGCAGAACCAACGGTATTCCGCGTGCGACAAATCGTTATCCTCGGTGTTACGGAAGAAGGCCAGCGCTTTCGGCCCAGTGATTGGGCCGAGCGGCTTGCAGGCGTCATGGCGCAATTCCGACCCCCGGGCAGTGCGCCCGCCAGCCCGCTTTACTACTCACCCTATGTGCTGCCCGTCATCGTCGAGGGCCATAGCAGTGTCGTGGTGGACGAACGTCTGCGCGAGCTCGAACCGCTGGCCTGGAAGTTCGTCATGGATTTCGCCAAGGACAATAAGCTGAAAACCGACGAACGCGAGATCACTCACCCGTCGTGAGGGGCGTCGCGCCTTTCACTCCGTGACAGGGGTGATCACCTTGCCGGTCCGCAGAAACGCCTGCAGGTTTTCCAGCATCAGGTTTTCCATTTCGCGGCGCGTTTCGTACGTCGCGCTGCCGATATGGGGCAGCAGCACCACGTTGTCGTTGGCTTTCAGCGCATCCGGCACCTTGGGTTCGTGCTCGAATACGTCCAGCGCCGCGCTGCCCAGCTTGCCGGATTGCAATGCGTCGACCAGCGCGGCTTCGTCGATGACCGGACCGCGGGCGATATTGATGATGGTGCCTTTCGGGCCGAGCGCCTCCAGGACTTCCCGCGATATCAGGTGACGCGTGCCGGGGCCGCCCACGGTGGCCACGACCAGGAAATCGGCCCACTTCGCCAGCTCCACCAGCGAAGCTTCGTACGTGTAGGAAACGTCGTCGCGCTTGTTGCGGCTGTGGTAGCGCACGTCCATGTCGAAGCCGGCGCCGCGTTTGGCGATGGCCTGGCCGATGCGGCCCAAGCCCACGATGCCCAGCTTTTTGCCGCTGACCCGGCTGCCCAGCGGAATACTGCCGTGCACCTGGCCCCACGCGCCGCTGCGTACGAAGCGATCGCCATAGGCAATACGGCGGGCGGCACCGATCATCAAACCCCAGGCCAGGTCCGCGACGCAGTCGGTCAGTACATCGGGCGTATTGCTGACCTGCACGCCGCGGCGTTGCGCCGCCTGGATGTCTATCGTTTCGTAGCCCACGCCCCAACTGCAGATTGCCTTCAGGTCCGGCAAGGCATCGATCATTTCCGCCGAGCAGCCGAAATTGGCGGACGTGACCAAGACGTCCACGCCTTTGCCGTGCTCGGCCAGGGCGGCCTTCCGGTCCGGATACTTCCACAGTTCGACGACGTCGTAATCCTGCGCGAGCCGTTCGTTCGCGGTGGGAGAACCGGCATAGGAGCCGACCTGGATGATGCGATGCTTGGCGGTCATGGATAAGCTCGATGGGGTGCGCCCGATGTGGAATACCTTCGTTGCCGGGCACGTGGAGACGGGAGCGGCTAATTTACTCCAACTTGATATTGCTCTTGGCGATCACGTCCCGCCAGCGCTTGACCTCGGCCTGCTGGAATTGCGTGAAGGCTTCGGGGCTGTTGGCGACCACTTCGAAACCCAGGCCATGGAGCGTCTTTTCCACCGCGGGATCGCGCAGCGTCTTGCGCAGGCCGTCGGACAACTGGCTCACGATCTCGGCCGGCGTGGCGGCGGGCACGGCGAATCCCTGCCAGGAGTAGACGATCATGTCCTTGACGCCCGCTTCCGCCATGGTGGGTACGTTGGGCAGATCCGGAATACGCCGGTCGCCCGTCGTCGCCAGGGCCTTGAGCTTGCCGGCCTTGATGTGGGTGAGCACGGCGCCCAGGTTCTGGAAAGAGACATTCACCTGATTGCCCATCAGGTCGCTGATGGCCGCGGCGCCGCCGCGATACGGGACATCGACGCCGGAGGTATCGGTCTTCTGGCGGAACAGCACCGCGGACAGGTGATCGGAAGACCCGGTGCCCGACGATGCGTAGGACACTGAACCGGGGTTCTTCTTGGCATACGTGATCAGTTCGGCCACCGTCGCGGCGGGGAAATTGGGCGAAGCGACCAGCACGTTGGGGTTGCGCACCGCCATCGTCAGATACTTGAAGTCCTTGCTCGGGTTGTACGATAAGTCCTTGTACAGCGCCTGGTTGATCGCGAAGGTGCCGATGGAGCCGACCATCATCGTGTAGCCGTCGGGCGTGGAGCGCGCCAGCGCCTGCGCGCCTATCGAGCCGTTGGCGCCGGGCTTGTTTTCGACCACGAAAGTCTGGCCCAGCAGCTTGTTCATACCCGGCAGAACGGCCCGCGCCGTAATGTCCGATGATCCGCCCGGGACGAACGGGACGATGACCGTGACCGGCTTGTCGGGGTATTTGGCGGCGGCGGGGAGGGCGGCGGCAAAGATCAGGGTGGCGGCCGCAAGGGCGCGCAAGGGCATGGTCATGATTGTCTCCGGTCTATGGTGAAGTCGCCGATCCGCAGCGAGCCGCGGCGGCCTCCACCGTTATCAGTTGTCCGACTACATGCTTGTAAAACAACTATAGGTATTGGACCGCTATATGTCAACCAAGTATACTGCCGGCACAGTGGCGCCCCAGCTTGTTCGACAAGTCGTGTCGAACACGTCGCCGCGCCGCATCGCGCGGTGTCCTGCCTTGCGGCATCCGCGTCTCTCTTTACGCCAGAGGAGTAGCACCATGAAGACCACCCCAGTTACGGTGGACGACCTGCGTCGTTCCGTGATCGCGGTACCGCCACTCGCCCGCAACGTCGATCTGAGTCTGAATGCGCATGCGAACACGGCCTTGCTACGCCATCTGGAAGAGGGAGGCGTGCGCAGCATCATGTACGGCGGCAATGCGAACTTCTATAACCTGGCGGTCAGCGAGTACGCCCGCATCCTGGATTTCCTGGCGGAAGCAGCCGGTCCGGATACGTGGATCCTGCCGTCGGCGGGCCCGGACTACGGCAAATTGATGGACCAGGCCGCCATTCTCAAGTCGCGCAGTTTTCCGACGGCCATGCTGCTGCCCATGTCCTTTCCCTTTACGGACGCGGGGCTGGCCGATGGCGTACGGCGTTTCAGCGACGCCATCTCCCGCCCCGTCGTGGTTTACATCAAGGCGTCCGACTACATCGCGCCATCGACCCTGGGGCGCCTGGTGGAAGAAGGCCGCATCGTGGCTGTGAAATACGCGGTGGTGCGGCAGGATCCCCTGCAGGATCCCTATTTGTCCGCTTTGCTGAAGGCGGTCGATCCGCGGCTTATGGTCAGCGGCATCGGCGAGCGCCCGGCCATCGTCCATTGCCGCGATTTCGGCTTGCAAAGCTTCACATCGGGTTCGGTATGCATCGCGCCGCGCGGCTCCATGCAGTTGCTGCGCCTGCTGCAGCAAGGCCGCTTGCCGGAAGCCGAGCGGGTGCGCGCCGCGTATATGCCGCTGGAGGACTGCCGCGACGCCATCAGTCCCATCCGCGTATTGCATGATGCCGTCACGCTCGCGGGCATCGCGGATATGGGCCCGATGCTGCCATTGCTGACCGGCTTGACGCCGGCCGAACGCGAGCGCGTGGCTCCCGTCGCGCGAGCCTTGCTCACGCGCGATCGCGAAGCCCTGGCGGCGTGAGCGTTTTGTCAGCGGATTCCACGGCCGCCGGTACGGGCGATGGCGTACGATTGATCCTTGGTCAAAAGGAGAGCGACGTGTCCATGAAACAACGTCCGCGGGATGCGGGCGGCGTTCGTCCGGTCGATGTCGTCGTCGGTATTGACAGCGCGCGGATGCTGGACCGCGGCCAGCGCGTGCGCCTGGGCGACCAGCTGTACGGGCAGATCTTCGATCGCATCGCATCGGGTGATCTGAACGTTGGCGATAAGCTGCCATCCGAACATGAAATCTGCGAACAGTTCGGCGTGTCGCGCCCGGTCGTGCGCGAGGCCCTGCTCAGGCTTCGCGCCGACGGACTGGTCAGCGCGTATCAGGGGCTGGGTACATTCGTCATACACCAGCCGGCGCCGCGCCTGAAGACCTTTGGCGATGTGCAGAACGTCGGCGCGTATTTGCGGGCGCAGGAAGTCCGGGTCGCCCTGGAAGGCGAGGCGGCGCGCCTGGCCGCCTTGCGCCGTACCGATGAACAGCTGAAGAAAATCGTCGAGGCGCACAAGGCATTCGCCGAAGGCCTGGCGCAAGGCCGGGTTTCCGCCCAGCTCGATCTGGCCTTCCATGCCAGCATCGCGGAAGCCAGCGGCAACGACTTTTTTCCGGGGGTATTGGAAACGATCCACGAGTCCATCCAGGGCTTCATGCGTTTATCGCTGAATCTGACCCGTACCGGTTCGCGTCAGCGCGCGGAACGGGTGATGGACGAGCACGCGAGCATACTCGCGGCCATACGTGAACAGGATGGAGAGCGCGCGCGTACCGCCATGCAGTTCCATCTGGGACAGGCACGCCATCGCCTGGTGGATCGCGAACGCGACTGAAGGCAGGAGGGCGGCGGCCCGCGAATGCCGCTCGCCATACGAGAGGAGACAGGCAGTGGGAAGCGAAGATACATCAGGCTTCAATGCGTCGCCGCGATCCGTACGCGAGCAGATCGGGCTGGTGCTGAAAGCCTGGGGCATGCAGCCGGACCTGGCGGATACCGCCGCGGAACTGATGTCCGAGACCGATCTCCTGGGCATCGACTCGCATGGCATTTCCATGCTGCCCAGTTATGAAGACAAAGTGCGCGCCGGCACGCTGGCAATCGGCGCCCGGCCACGCGTCGTGCGCGACGGCGTGGCCTCCGCCCTGCTGGATGGCATGGGCGGGCTGGGCTATCCGGTGGCGGCCCAGGCCATGCATCTGGCGGTGGACAAGGCATTGGCCCATGGCGTGGGCGCGGTGGCCGTGCGCAACTCCCACCACTTCGGCGCGGCTGGTGTTTATGCGCGCATCGCCGTGCGGCGTGGGGTCGTCGGGCTGGTGACCAGCAGCGCCAACGGCATCATCATGGTACCGACCGGGGGCTCCATGCCCATGCTCGGTACCAATCCCATCGCGTTCGCGGCGCCGGCGGCCCAGAACGAACCTTTCGTGCTGGATATGGCGACCACCACGGTCGCCGCCAACAAGGTCAAGGTCTACGACTTTCACGGCAAGGCATTGCCGCCCGGCTGGGCCATGGATGGGCGCGGCGAACCGGTCACGGACGCTGCCCAGGCCATGGCGTACATCTTCACGCATCCGGAGGGCGGCCTCACGCCGCTGGGCGGTACGCCGGCCATGAGCAGCCACAAAGGCTACGGCCTGGCGATGATGGCTCAGATCCTGGGATCGACCTTGAGCGGCAGCGGCTTCGCGGCGCTGCATGCGAAGCGCCGCGGTCCGCGCGATCCGGACAACATCGGGCATTTCTTCCTGGCCTTGAACCCGGATGCATTCCGCGACGCCGGTTCCTTTGAGGCGGATCTCGATGAAATGATCGATGCCATGCACGACACGCCACGCGCGCATCCCGACGTGCCCGTGCAGGTGGCCGGCGAACCGGAGGCCCGCGCGCGGGCCCATCGGGAAAGCAAGGGCATACCGATTCCGCGAGCGCTCGATGCGCGCCTGCGCGCGATCTGCGAGCGCTGCAATGCCCGCTATGTGCTGGAGCCGGTGGCGTCCAGCCTATGATTGATGTCCCGTACCGGGACGCGCCGCCGGCGGCACCCGCCGGCATCCACGGCGGGGCGCCCGCGCGGCGCGCCGGCCATGTTCAGGAAGGATCAGGATGACCGCACCGTTTCCCAATCGCTTTCGCCAGCGCATTCTCGCCCGCGAGACCGTGATCGGTTTCTGGATGAGCATGGCCAGCCACATTACCGCCGAGCTTGCCGGGCTGGCCGGTTACGACTGGCTGCTGCTGGACGGCGAGCATTCGCCCAACGACGTGCCGATGTTCCTGCAGCAGTTGCAGGCGCTGCAGGGCAGCGATTCGGCGCCGGTGGGGCGGCCGACGATCAATGATCCCGTGGAGATCAAGCGGCTGTTGGACATTGGCTTCTACAACCTGCTGATTCCCTTTATCGAGTCGGCGGACGAGGCGCGCCGTGCGGTGGCCGCCACGCGCTATCCGCCCGCCGGCATGCGGGGCGTGGCCGGCATGCAGCGCAGCAACCGCTTCGGTACCGTGCCGGATTACCTGAAGTTGATCAACGACAATATCTGCGTGCTGCTGCAGATCGAGAGCCGCCCAGGCATCGACGCCGTCGACGAGATCGCCGCGGTCGAAGGCGTGGACGGAATTTTCATCGGGCCGTCCGATCTGGCCGCGGCGCTGGGCCATATCGGCAATCCATCTCACCCTGACGTCCAGGCCGCCATCCGGCATCTGTACGAGCGCGCCAGCGCGCATGGCAAGGCCGTCGGCATACTGGCGCCCGTTCCGGCCGATGCCAAGCGCTATCTGGACATGGGTATGCACTTTGTCGCGGTCGGTACCGACCTTGGGGTATTCAAGCAGGCCACGTTCGCGCTGCGCGACGCGTTTCGGTAAAAGCCGCGCCGGAACGAAAAAGGACGCCCGGGGGCGTCCTTTTTCGTTTGCCGATGGTGACTGGCAGGCGCTGCGAATCCGGCGCGTAGGCGACGGCGCCCCTGACCCCTTAACGACAAGGCATAGGGGCGCTAAGGCCGGGAGGGGCGCGGGCTATCCAGTCAGAACAGGCGTATCAGGCCAGTGCCTTGACGGCGGCGGCCAGACGGCTCTTGTGGCGAGCAGCCTTGTTCTTGTGGATGATGTTCTTGTCGGCGACGCGGTCAATCACGCTGGTCGCCTTCTGCAGCACAGCGGCGGCGGCCGTCTTGTCGCCGGCTTCCACGGCCTGGCGAACACGCTTGATGGCGGTGCGCAGCATGGAACGCAGGCTGGAATTGTGCTTGTTGCGTTCCACCGATTGGCGGGCGCGCTTGCGGGCTTGGGCAGTATTGGCCATGTAGAGTCAGTGTTAGAAATTCGGCAAAGCTCGATATTCTAACAAGTTCCCCATGAAACGCAAGCTTTGCGCCGGTATACCCGGCCAAAGTCAGGCTTGTACAACGTCTATGCTGACCAGCCACGGCGTATAGCGCCGGACGGTCACGGGCATATTCTGTTCGAGCGTGTCCAGGGTGGCGTCCGTATCGTCCAGCGGGAACTGCCCCGTGACGGGCAGGCCGCCGGCCGCCATGGATACCCGCAGAATGCCGCTGCGGTAGGGGCGCAGCGCGGCGATGACGTCCGCCAACGGGCGGTTGCGCACCGCGATCCACCCGGTTTCCCAGGCGGCGTCGGCCAGCAGTTCGGCGCGGGGCGAGTCGACGCGCGCATCGTCGAAACGTGCACCCATTCCGGCGCCGATCACTCCGCGTGCTTTCTCCAGCGTCTGGACTTCGACTTCGTGCTCATGCACGACCACCAGGGATCGCCTGGCCTGCTGGCGGACCATGAAACGCGTGCCCAGGGCGCGCACCGTACCTTGCTCGGTGGTGACGACGAAAGGCCGGTTGGGATCATGAGCGACCGACACGGTGATGGCGCCTTCCAGCAACCGGACATTGCGCTGGGCACCCGCGAAGTCCAGCTGTACCCGGGAGCGCGCATCCAGCAGCATTTGACTGCCGTCGGACAGCATGTAGAGCCGCCGTTCGCCGGTGGCGGTCGCCGCATCCGCCGTCAGGTTGTGCAGGGGATAGACCTCGTTCAATACCGCGGAGCCGACGAGCACCGCGGTCACCGCCGCCGCGCCGCTGGCCACGAAGCGCCGCCGCGCGGGATTGATCGGCGTCTGAGGCAGCGCCGGGCGCGGCGTTGACCGATAGGCCGCCATCGCCGGCGTCAGCGACGGCCGGGCGTTCGAGGTGGAAAAGCCGATGGGATAGAAGTCGCTCAGGCGCCCGAAGGACGAGCCCAGCGCGGACGTCAATTGCTGCCATGCGCTTTCGTGCATGGGGTTCTCGGCGCGCCACGCCAGGAAATCCGCGTAATCCGATTGCGACGCGCGGCCCGAACGCAGCAGCAGCAGCCAGTTTACGACCTGGTCTGCGACGGGCGTCGATTTGTCCGGGGTGGCGTCCTGATCCAAAGTGGTTTCCAAGTAGCCGGCGATCCGGTGGCCGGCATGGGTGTCGAATTGTAAATATTAAAGCGTTTTATCAAGAAGAGGGGCAATTTGCCAGTGAAGTAAGCAAAAAATCCGGCAAGCGCGCAGTACTGGCGGCTGTCCCCGGTGCCCGTAAGGACTAAACCGGCAGGTCCGCGACGCGGCTCGGGGCCTGCTCTACGGTGAAGAGGATTCCGCGATCGCTGTCTTGCGGATACAACACCGGCTTCAGGCGGTCTCGGCCGGCGCTGCCGGCGAACGTCTGGTGAAGTCGCGGGGGCGGAAGCCGCACAGGAACAGGACGCCGAAGTAGGCGACGCCGCTGGCGGCCAATACGGCGGCCAGCAAGGCCACGCGCGTCCAGCTGTGTGCCTGCAGCGTGATCCAGTCCAGGCGCGCATCCGCGTAGAGCAGCACGGCCCCCAGGGCGCCCAAGGCGGGCAGCAGGCGCAGCAGGAAAGCACTCCAGCCAGGGCTGGGACGGTACACGCCGCGCTTGTGCAGTACTGTCAGCAGCAACAGGGCGTTCAGGCAGGCGCCCAGGGCGATTGCCAGCGCCAGGCCCGCGTGCGCCAGCCGGGGCACCAGCAGCAGGTTGAGCGCCTGCGTGGCGACCAGGGCGACGATGGCGATCTTGACCGGCGTGCGGATGTCCTGCCGGGCGTAGAAGCCAGGCGCAAGGATTTTCACCGCCAGCAAGCCGATCAGCCCGACGGAGTAGGCCATCACCGCCATGCGTGTCTGCATCACGTCGCGTGCCGCGAATGCCCCATAGTGGAACAGCGTGGCCACCAGGCCGTCGGAAAGCAGCGCCAGGCCCAGCGCGCTGGGCAATCCCAGCAGCAGTGTCAGCCTCAGGCCCCAATCCAGCAGCGCGCTGTAGCCCGCGTGGTCCTTGCGCGCGTTGGCGGCGGAAAGGCTGGGCAGAAGCACGGTGCCCAAGGCTACGCCCAGCAGCGCGGTCGGGAACTCCATCAGCCGGTCCGCGTAGGACAACCATGTGACGCTGCCTGGCGGCAGCCAGGTCGCGATGTTGGTGTTGATCAAAAGCGAGATCTGCCCCACGGACACGCCCACGATGGCCGGCAGCATTTGCCTGAGGATCCGTCGCACCATGGGGTCCGTCCAGGCTTCCCTCACGCGCAGGCTATAGCGTGGAACCAGGCCCAGCCGCGCCAGCGCCAGCCACTGGATCGCCAGTTGCAGTACGCCGCCCGCCATCACGCCTATGGCCAGCGCGTACACCGGTGGGTGATAGCGCGGCGCCAGCCAGAGGCAGGCCGCGATCATGGACAGATTCAGCAGTACCGGGGTGAACGCCGGCACCGCGAAGCGGCGCCAGGTGTTCAACACGCCGGACGCGAACGCGACCAGCGACATGCATAGGATGTAGGGGAACATCACCCGCGTCATCCATACCGCCGCGTCGAAGGCCTGCTCGCCGGCCTCGCCGCGCAAGCCGCTGGCCATCGCGGTGACCACCCATGGCGCCAGCGCAATGCCGACCAGCGTGACCAGCATCAGCGCGCAGGTCAGCAGCAGGGCGACCCGGTCCAGCAAGGTGCGGACGTGGGATTCTCCGTGCTGGGTGCGTACCGTGCCGAGAATGGGCACGAAGGCTTGCGCGAACGCACCCTCGGCGAACAGCCGGCGCAGGAGGTTGGGAATGCGAAACGCCACCCAGAATGCGTCGGTCAGCGGCCCGGCGCCAAAGGCGCGGGCCACCAGCACGTCGCGAATCAGGCCGGCGATGCGGGACAGCAAGGTAAAACTGCTGACCGTGGCGGCCGATCGCAGCAGACTCATGGCGGAGACGAAAGGGTGTTGCGGGTGATGCGGTGTATCACTTGGGCGGCATGCGGATGGCGCCGTCCAGACGGATGGTTTCGCCATTCAGCATGTCGTTCGTGATGATGCTGTGCACGAGCTTGGCGTAGTCCTCCGGCCGGCCCAGGCGAGCCGGGAACGGAATGCTGGCCGCCAGCGAATCCTGCACTTCCTGGGGCATGCCGAAGATCATGGGCGTGCCGAAGATGCCGGGCGCGATGGTCATGCAGCGTATGCCAACCTTGGCAAGGTCGCGAGCGATAGGCAGCGTCATCCCGGCGACACCGGCTTTCGACGCCGCGTAGGCCGCCTGGCCGATCTGCCCGTCGAAAGCGGCGACCGACGCGGTGTTGATCAATACCCCGCGTTCGCCCGTCGGCTCCGGCGCGTTCGCCGTCATGGCTTGCGCGCACAGCCGCATCATGTTGAAGCTGCCGATCAGGTTGATCCCGATGACTTTCTGGAACAGGTCCAGCGGATGAGGACCGTTCTTACCGACGATGCGGCCGGCCGGCGCGATGCCGGCGCAGTTCACCAGGCCGAACAGCGCGCCCGCTTCGGTAGCGGCGTTCACCGCGGCCTGGGCGTCGGCTTCCTGCGTAACGTCGCAGTGCACGTAGCGCTGCCCCAGTTCGGCGGCGAGCTTTTCGCCCGCTTCGTCCTGGACGTCGGCGATGATGACGCGCGCGCCATTGGCCACGAGCATGCGAGCGGTGCCCGCGCCCAGGCCCGACGCGCCGCCGGTGACGATGAAGACCTTATTGGCGATTTCCATGATTCGCTAGGCTGTGTCAGGTGAGCTCAGTTCTGGAGGGCGGCAAACAGCCGCGCGCGGATTTCCTCGACGGCGCCCACGCCCGAGATCTTGCGGTAGCGCGGCGCCTGGTCGTCCGTCTTCGCCCAGCCGGCATAGTAGTCAACCAGCGGGCGGGTCTGCTCACGGTAGACCGCCAGCCGCTTGCGCACGGTTTCCTCGCGATCGTCGTCGCGCTGGACCAGCGGTTCGCCGGTGACGTCATCCTGGCCTTCGGTCTTCGGCGGGTTGAAGCGGACGTGATAGCTCCTGCCGCTGGCGGGATGCACGCGGCGGCCGCTCATGCGCTCGATGATGTCTTCTTCGGGCACTTCGATTTCGACGACGTAGTCCAGCTTGACGCCGGCGTCCTTGAGTGCGTCGGCCTGGGGAATCGTGCGCGGGAACCCGTCGAACAGATAGCCATTGGCGCAGTCCGGCTGTCGCAGGCGGTCGCGTACCAGGCCGATGATGATTTCATCGGAAACCAGTCCGCCCGTGTCCATGATCTTCTTGGCCTCGAGTCCCAGGGGAGTGCCCGCCTTGACGGCGGCTCTCAGCATATCCCCCGTGGATATTTGCGGGATGCCGAATTGCTGGGTGATGAAACCCGCTTGGGTGCCTTTACCGGCGCCGGGAGGGCCGAGCAGGATGAGACGCATAGAAGCTCCTGATGAGTGTCATTTTTGTGCTGGGCCCGATTATGCCGTATCACCCGCGGGGCCTGCCCGCGGGTACGACAAGCGCCGAACCCTTATAACCGATTTGCGTACACCGCACGGACCCGTTCCAGGTCGGCGGGGGTGTCGACGCCGGCCGCCGGCGCCTGCCGCACCTGGTGGATCAGGATGGTGTAGCCATGTTCGAGCGCACGCAGCTGTTCGAGCGCTTCGTAGCGCTCCAGCGTGCCTTGCGGCAGATGGGGGAAGCGGCGCAGGAACTCGGCGCGATACGCGTAGAGGCCTACATGGTGCCATGCCGGCAGGCCCTCCGCCATACGCCTTTCGCCGTTTGCCAGCGCATCGCGCGCCCAGGGGATGGGCGCGCGGGAGAAATACAGCGCGCGTCCGTCCGCGGCGCAGACGGCCTTGACGACATTCGGATTGAACAGGGACTCGGCATTGGCGATGGGCGACGCGCAGGTCGCGATGGCCGCGTCCGGCCGCCGCCCGAGCAGGTCGGCGACGGCGTCGATCAGCTCGGGCTCGACGAGCGGTTCATCCCCCTGCACATTGACGACGATGGCATCGTCGGGCAGACCCAGCAGATCGACGGCTTCCGCCAGGCGATCGGTGCCGGTGGGATGGTCGCCACGGGTGATCAGCGCCTGGTGCCCGTGCTGGCGCACGGCGTCGGCCACGCGGCTATCGTCGGTAGCCACCAGTACGCGGCTGGCGCCGGACAAGGCGGCGCGTTCCGCCGTGCGGACCACCATGGGTTTGCCGCCGATATCGGCCAAGGGTTTGTCGGGCAGGCGCGTGGACGCCACGCGCGCCGGAATCAGTGCAATGAAGTCCACGGTGCCGCTAGCTGGCGTCCGCGGCGCGTTCGGCCTCGAGCGGCCGCGCTTCGCTTTCCAGCATGATGGGGATTCCGTCCCGCACGGGATAGGCCAGGCGGTCGGCCGGGCAGACCAGTTCCGCCTGCTGGCGGTCGTGGCGGAGCGGGCCCTTGCAGATCGGGCAGACGAGAATATCGAGCAGGCGGGATTCCATGGGCGGATTTTAGTGGAGTTTTGCCGCGGGACGGCAAGGCGCTTACCCGGGCGACCCGGGGGCGGCTTGCGCTCCGCGGGCTGGCAGCCGTTCAACGATGCGGTCGAAGAACGCGGGGTCGGAAAAATGGGGGGTCACGGGCACCGCCCACAGGCGGTTGTCGCCCAGGCCGCTGCATTTGACCGCGTCCTTCGCCGTCACCAGGATAAGGCCGGTCTTGACCGAGGCGAACGGCGACTTCGCATAGCTGTAGTGGTCGGGCAAGGGCACCGTGGTGTTCAGCGACACGCCGGCGGATCGGAGCGTGGCGAAGAAGCGCTCCGGATTGCCGATGCCCGCCGCCGCGGCGATGCCGGCGCTTGCATAGTCCGCCTGCAGTTCCCACAGCGTTCGCAAGGTCCCCTCGCGCAGGTTCCAGGCGGCGCCAGGCTCCATCCACATGCTGACGCGGTAGGGTTCTCCAGGCGGGGCCGGGGCGATGGGCACCGGTCCGTCCACATTGGTGACCACGGCATGCACCTGTCGCAGCCTGGTCGCCGGTTCGCGCAGCGGGCCCGCCGGCAGCAGGCGGCCGTTGCCGGTGCCGCGTCCATCCTGCACCACGATTTCAACGTCGCGCGCCAGCGCCAGGTGCTGCAGTCCATCGTCGGCCACGATGACGTCGACAGTGGGGAAGGCGCTCAGCAGCGTGCGCACCGCGCGTGGCCGGTCCGGATGGATACTGATGGGCGCATTGGTCGCGTGCGAAATCAGCGCGGGTTCATCGCCAAAACGCTCGGCGGCCAGTTCACCTTGGCCGGTGCGGGGATGGTTGCCGATTTTCACGCCATATCCGCGGCTGACCACGCCCGGCGTCCAGCCACGTTCGCGCAGGGCTTGAACGAGCGCGATGACGACCGGCGTTTTGCCGGTGCCGCCCACATAGATGTTGCCGACGACGATGACCGGCACGGGCGCCCGGTACGATTGCCGCCAGCCGCGGCGGTAGGCGGCGCGTTTGGCCTGAACGGCCAGCAGGGTCAGAAAGGACAGCGGGCTGAGCAGGCGTGACAGCCAGCCGCCATGCTGCCATTGGGCTTGCAGTACCGCACGAAATGCCTGGCTCATCGCGCGAGCTGTGTGGCGAAGTTCACCCTGGAGATGCCGGCCAGACGAGCGGCTTCCATCACGTTCACCACTGTCTGGTGGGTGGCCAGCGCGTCGGCGTTGATCACCAGCACCGGGTCGGCCTTGCCTGCCGCCGCACGGCGCAAGGCGTCGGCGATATCTTCCGTGCCGGTGGCTTCCAGCAGTGTGCCGTCGAGGGCGTAATGGCCATCCTGGCTGATGGCGACTTCAATGGGCGCGGCGGCCCGCTGTTCCGCCGTGGCCTGGGGGAGGGTGACCTTCAACTGGCTGAACCGTGCGAAAGACGTCGTCGCGGCCAGGAAAATCAGGATAACGAGCAGGACGTCGATCAGCGGGATCAGGTTGATCTCCAGCTCGTCCTGCCTGCGGTCATTGCCGAAATTCATGCCAGCGGATCCTGCAGCGCGGCGCCACGCGGACTGAACAGGTTTTCGTCTTCGTCGCCGCGACGGCGTGCCGGCACGGGCGCCGGCGCCGGTGCGGTCAGGATGCGCGCCGTGCGCGATGCGGCGTTTTCCAGCTGGTGCATGTAATCGTCCACGCGGCCGCGCAGATAGCGATGGAAAATCATGGCGGGAATGGCAATCAGGATGCCGAAGCCGGTGTTGTAGAGGGCCACCGATATGCCATGGGCCAACTGCGCCGGATCGCCGCCGGCAGGCGAGTACGAGCCGAAAATATCGATCATGCCGACCACGGTGCCGAATAGACCCAGCAGCGGAGCGACGACCGCGATGGTGCCGATGGCGCCGATATACCGGTTCAGATCGTGCGCCACGGCGCGGCCGGTGTCTTCGACGGCGCCGCGCATTTCTTCGCGCGGCAGGTGGCGCTGGCGCAGCACTTCCGCCAGGACGCGTCCCAGCGGCGAATTGCGCTCCAGCCGGGTGACGGCCTCCGGCGAGTCCTGCCTGTTGCGGACCATTTCCAGCACCTGGGTGACAAGTCCGGCCGGCGCGACCTGGCTGCGGCGCAGGGAAAAGAGCCGCTCTATGATCAGCGCCAGGCAAAGTACGGAAGTGGCAAGCAGGGGCCAGATCGGCCAGCCCGCATCACGAAGGACGGACAGCAAGAAGGAACTCCAGAGGTCGCCGGGACAGCGGGGAAGGGGCGAGGGGGCCGCGCCGGATCAGCGCACTGTAACGGGCCGGAGGCGCCCCTGGCAATAGCCCGCCGTGGCCAAAGCTATCCACAATTTTTGTGGATAATTCTGTGCAAAACCCCGGCCGACGGCCCATTTTGCCTGGGCTTGCGTCGGCCTGCGTCGGCGCGGGCAGGCGGCCAGAAAGCCGGGATGGGGCATATTTTCCTTTGTTTTCAAGCGGTTGAGCGCAGATGTTAAAGCTGAGGCCGACGCAGTGTAAAAAATCGCCCCCCAAGTGGGCTCTCCCACGTATTTTCGCGGCCTGTGGACAGGTTTTGCCCGGAAACCCTTATGACAGTTGAATTTCAAGTTAAAGAACCCGTATTTTCCAGGGAGATCCTGACGGTCGGCCAGCTCAATCAGGCGGTCGGGCAGCTCCTGGAGCGCAACATCCCGATGCTGTGGGTCCGAGGCGAGATTTCCAATTTCACCCAGGCCGCTTCGGGTCACTGGTACTTCACCCTGAAAGACAGCCGGGCCGCGGTGCGGGCGGTCATGTTCCGCGGCCGCGCGATGGCGGTCGGCTTCATGCCGCGGGCGGGCGATCGCGTCGAGGTGCGCGCCCGCGTCGGCCTGTATGAGCCCCGCGGCGACTTTCAACTGCAGGTCGATGCCATGCGGCGCGCCGGACTGGGCGACCTGTTCGAAGCCTTCCTGAGGCTTAAGCAGAAACTGGAGTCGGAAGGGCTGTTCCTGCCGGATCGCAAGCGCGCGCCGGTCTCCCGCCCGCGCGCCATCGGCGTAATTACTTCGCTGCGCGCGGCGGCGCTGCGCGACGTCCTTTCCGCGCTGGCGCGCCGGGCTCCGCACGTCCCGGTCATCCTTTATCCCGCGCCGGTGCAGGGTGCCGACGCCGCCCCACGGCTGATTGCCGCCCTGGCCGCGGCGAATCGGCGCGCGGAAGTGGATACCCTGCTGCTCGTGCGAGGCGGCGGCAGCATCGAGGATCTGTGGAGTTTCAACGACGAGGGGTTGGCGCGCGCCGTCGCGGACAGCGCCATCCCGGTGATCAGCGGTGTCGGGCACGAAACCGATTTCACCATCGTCGACTTCGTGGCCGACGTGCGGGCGCCGACGCCCACGGCGGCGGCCGAGCTGGCATGCGTGCCGCGCCTGGATTTGTACAACCAGGTGATGCAGCTGGCCGGCTGCCTGGTGCGAGCGCAGGAAAGACGCCTGGAGCGGTTGGCGCAGCGCCTGGACCGCGCGGCGGGTCAACTGACGTCGCCGGGTCAGCGCCTGGCGCATCAACGCGAACGCCTGGCGACATTGCGGCATCGCCTGATGAACGCCTGGTCCGCTCCGCAGGCTCGGCGCCGGGCGCGCATCGACCTGTTGCTCGCGAAGGTTCTGCACCGAGGCCCCGACCTGGAGCGGGCCGGCGACCGGGTGCGGGAGCGCGCGCGACGGCTGCAGCGCGCGCAGAGCCGCTTGCTGGAACAGCGGCGCGCGCGCCTGGAGTCCCTGGCCACCCAGCTACGGGCCTTCGACCCGCAGCACGTGCTGGCGCGGGGATACTCGCTGGTGCGGGACGAGCGCGGCCATGTCGTGCGCGACGCGGGCACGCTGGCGCCGGGGCAGTCGCTGCAGGTCAGGTTCAGCCAAGGCAGCGCCGACGTCGCCGTGGTGCGGACGGACGCCTGATCGCCGCAACGCCCGCATTAACCCGCCAATCGACCCGGGTTAATGCGCCGGTGAGGAAAGTGCCGATACAATCATCGGCTCGATCGTGCTCTCAACGAAGAAGGAACCCGAATATGGCGCACACGCTTCCCCCCCTGCCTTACCCGATGGATGCCCTGCAACCGCACATCTCCAAGGAAACGCTGGAGTTCCACTACGGCAAGCACCATCAGACCTACGTCACGAACCTGAACAACCTCATCCCCGGCACGGAGTTCGAAAACGCGCCGCTGGAAGAAATCGTCAAGAAATCCTCGGGCGGGATCTTCAACAACGCCGCCCAGGTCTGGAACCACACGTTCTACTGGAACTCGCTGAAGCCGCAAGGTGGTGGCGCGCCCAGCGGCAAGCTGGCGGACGCCATCAATGCCAAGTGGGGCAGCTTCGACGCCTTCAAGGAAGCATTCAACAAGTCGGCCGCCGGTAATTTCGGTTCGGGCTGGACCTGGCTGGTGAAGAAGGCCGACGGCTCGGTGGACATCGTCAACACCAGCAACGCCGCCACGCCGCTGACCACCGCGGACAAGCCGCTGCTGACCTGTGATGTGTGGGAACACGCCTACTACATCGACTACCGCAATGCCCGCCCCAAGTATCTGGAGAACTTCTGGAACCTGGTGAACTGGGACTTCGCGGCCAAGAATTTCGGCTGAATCGCCCTTCGATCGGACTGATCGGAAAAACCGCTGCCGGGTGCAGCGGTTTTTTTTTACCTGGGGCCCCAAGGCAAAAAAAACCNCGGGGGGCAGCAAGCCGGTTTACCGGCGCGGCGTGGGGGCTCCTTTTTGCCGCCGGGCCGCCCCAAGGCAAAAAGCCCCCNCGGGGGGCAGCAAGCCGGTTTACCGGCGCGGCGTGGGGGCTCCTTTTGATTCAATGCCTGTGGGAAAACATGAGGCGATGCGACGGAATAGTCGCCGGGATGGTGGTATGGTTACGCCCTCGTCCCCAGTCCGTTCCCCGATGTCCGAGTCTTCGCCTTCTTTCCTGCGAGGCATATCCGCGCGTTTCCGGCGTATCGCTCGCCGCAAGACGCACCAGCTCGTCCGTCTTTCGCGCAAATCCGTGGAATTGGGATTGCTGCTGGGCGGCGCGGCGCTGGTGGCCTTGGTTTCACTGGGGTTTGCCCAGATGGCCGACCTGGCCTTGCATTGGAATGCCGCCTGGATAGGGCGCTCCCCTTGGCTGGCTTTCGTCCTGCTGCCGTTTGGACTGGCGGCGATACGCTGGCTGACATTGCGTCTGGCGCCCAATGCGTCGGGCAGCGGCATCCCGCAGGTGATCGGCGCGCTCTCCTTGCCGGCCGGTCCGAGCCAGTACAGCTTGGTGTCGCTGCGGCAGACGGTCTGGAAGATTCCTCTGACCTTTTTCGGACTGCTCGCGGGCGCCTCGATCGGCCGGGAAGGGCCGTCGGTGCAGGTAGGGGCGGCTGTCATGCTGGCGTGGGGCCGCTTCTGGAAAAAGCGGCGCCTGCCCTTGCGGGGCTTTCACAATAACGAATTGATCGCCGCCGGCGCGGCGGGCGGTCTGGCCGCCGCATTCAACGCTCCCCTGGCCGGCGTGATTTTCGCGATCGAGGAATTGGGCCGGGGCACCCCGCTGCGCTGGCAGCGGCTGGTGCTGATCGGCGTGCTGGCCTCGGGCTTCATGGTGGTCGCGCTGGCCGGCAACAATCCCTACTTCGGCGTATTCGGCGGCGGCACGGTCGTCAATATGGTGGGCTGGGTGCTGCTGTGCGGCCTGGTCAACGGCATCGTCGGCGGTATATTCGGCCGCCTGCTGGGCAAGGGCCCCACCGTGCTGGTGCCCGCCAAATGGCGGGCCGGCGTACGAGCGCATCCCATCATGACGGCTTTCGTTCTGGGAATCGCGCTGGCCGCGCTGGGCTGGTTCATGGGGAGTGCGACCTACGGCACCGGTTATGGCGCCGCCGCGCAATTGCTCGCGGGGCGCGAGTTGGACCAGCAAGGCTTCGGTCTGGCCAAGGTGGCGGCCACGCTGGCCTCCTACTGGGCCGGTATTCCGGGGGGTATCTTCACGCCCGCGCTGACCGCCGGCGCCGGGATAGGCGAGTCCATCTGGCGTTTGATGGACGGCATTGTCGATCAGCGGGTGCTGGTGCTTATCTCCATGGCGGCTTTCCTGGCCGCCGCCACGCAGGCACCGCTGACTGCCAGCGTCGTAGTCATGGAAATGACCGGCAGCCAGCCCATGCTGTTCTGGCTGCTGCTCGGCTCGCTGTCCGGGTCGCTGGTGTCGCGGCAATTCTGCCCGCAGGCCTTCTATCACCTGGCGGCGGGCCGTTTCCGCCGTCAGGCCATCGTAGACGCCGGCCGGGCCGCCAAACAGGCCTCCGCGCCGCCCGCTTCGTCCAGCCTGTAGACGGCGTCCATGGCATGGACATGCCGCCGCGGCATTTCCGGCGGCATGGTGCGCCTGGGCTACCATTTTGCTTCTAACTTCTAGCGAGCGAGACATGACCGAGCAAGCCTATATCTGTGACGCCATCCGCACCCCTTTCGGCCGCTACGGCGGCGCGTTGTCTTCCGTGCGGGCGGATGACCTGGCCGCCGTACCGATCAAGGCGCTGATGGCGCGCAACCCGGGCGTGCAGTGGCAGGAGCTCGACGACGTGATCTTCGGCTGCGCCAATCAGGCGGGCGAGGACAATCGTAATGTGGCGCGCATGGGGTTGCTGCTGGCCGGCCTGCCGGTGGAAGTGCCGGGCGCCACGGTCAATCGCCTGTGCGGATCGGGACTGGACGCCCTGGGCAGCGCCGCTCGCGCCATCCGCGCCGGCGAGGCCGGGCTGATGCTGGCGGGTGGCGTGGAAAGCATGAGCCGCGCGCCGTTCGTCATGGGCAAGGCCGATACCGCGTTCTCCCGCAATGCCGCGATTTATGACACGACCATCGGATGGCGTTTCGTCAACAAGCTGATGAAATCCCAGTACGGCGTGGACTCCATGCCGGAAACGGCTGAGAACGTCGCTACCGAATTCAAGGTTAGCCGCGAAGACCAGGACCGCTTCGCGCTGGCCAGCCAGGAAAAGGCCGTCAAGGCGCAGGAGGCGGGCTACTTCGACGCCGAACTGACGCCGGTTTCCGTCGCGCAAAAGAAGGGCGATCCGATCCAGGTCACCAAGGACGAGCATCCGCGCGAAACCAGCATGGAAGCGCTGGGACGCCTGAAGGGTGTGGTGCGGGAAGGCGGGACCGTGACGGCGGGCAATGCGTCCGGCGTGAACGATGGCGCGGCAGCCTTGTTGCTGGCCGGTGAGAGCACGCTGCGCAGGCACGGCTTGACGCCGCGCGCTCGCGTCGTCGGCATGGCGACGGCCGGCGTGCCGCCCCGCATCATGGGCATCGGCCCGGTGCCGGCGACCCGCAAGGTGCTGGCCCTGACCGGATTGAAGCTGGACCAGATGGACGTGATCGAGCTGAACGAGGCCTTCGCCGCCCAGGGCCTGGCGGTGCTGCGGGAACTGGGTGTCGGCGACAATGATCCGCGCGTGAACCCCAATGGCGGCGCGATCGCGCTGGGCCATCCGCTGGGGGCCAGCGGCGCCCGCCTGGCCACGACCGCCATCAATCAGCTGGTCCGTACGGGCGGCAGGTATGCCCTGTGCACCATGTGCATCGGCGTGGGCCAGGGCATCGCGGTGATCCTGGAGCGGGTGTAAAAAGGGCTGGCAGCGGGTTTACGGACCCGCTCTTCCGTTCGCCTCCGGTATTATCAAGCGGATTAAGCCTGATTATCGGAAGAAAAAAAGCGAGCAATGGCTGCTCGCTTTTTTATTATGTATTCTTCTCAATACATTTAAGGCAGGCCGTCGATTTTCTGACCGGTGCTGATTCCATGACTGGCAAACCAACCTTGCGCCATTTCCAAGGCATAGCGGACCGGTTTCCGGGAACAATGGGTATCGTCCGTTTCCGGCGCCATGTCCTCGATATTGGCGATCGTGCCATCATCGGCGATGAACGCAATGGACAAGGGCAGGGGCGTGTTATGCATCCAGAAGCATTGCCGGTCGGGTCGCTCGAACACGAACAGCATGCCGTCGTTGCCCTCGAGCTGCTTGCGGAACATCAGGCCGCGCTGGCGCGTCTCGTCGGTGTTGGCGACTTCCGCCTGGATCACGTGTATGCCCGCCGACAGCTGGGTCTTGGGAAGGGGTGGCTGCGCTTCGGCGAACTGCTGGGCGCGCGCCGGGTCGGGCAGGGCGCCGGCGAGCAGCGTGGCGACGGCAAGAAGGGCGGCCAGCGCCGCATGGCGCCCTTTCGAGTGATTTTTGGCTTGCAGCAAGACAGCACCGTTATGCATGATGGCTACGAAAGGAGTACGCAAAAAAGGCGGGGCGTCAGCCGCCCCGCCTTCGTATGGTACTCGAAGACGCCTACAAGCCCGCGACTGATCGCTCAGGCCGCGGTAATGTTCAAAGCCTGTTTGCCCTTGGGTCCTTGGATGATCTCGAATGCCACCTTTTGGCCCTCTTTAAGGGTCTTGAACCCATTCATCTGGATAGACGAGAAGTGCGCGAACAAGTCTTCACCGCCGTCGTCGGGAGTGATGAAACCGAATCCCTTGGCGTCGTTGAACCACTTCACGGTACCCGTGGATTTTGGGTTGTCCCCTTGGACAGCGGTTGCGGTCGTATCAGACATGCGGACTGCCTCTTGAATCATATGTTGACAGAAGGGCTCCCCGGCAGGGCCGTCTCCCCCCCTTTCCAAGGCTAACAAACAGTTGAAAGCACTTAGAATCCTCGGATAATGCGCTGCTTTTCTTTGGCCCGTCAAGTATGGAAACTACGCATTTCGACATGTAAAAATACCCGGTTTTCGATACCGGCATATCTACCGTTAAATAAAATAGCCGCCGCTATGAGCACAAGTACGGATACTCAGCATGACCTGGTCGTGGAGAAAGAGAGCGCGCGCACGGCGCCGCCTCCCATGTACCAGGTCGTATTGCTCAACGATGACTACACGCCGATGGAATTCGTCGTCGGCGTCCTGCAGAAGTTTTTCAACAAGAGCGAGGACGAAGCGACCCGTATCATGCTGCAAGTCCATAACGAAGGGCGTGGCGTATGCGGTGTATATCCCCGCGATATCGCCGCCACCCGAGTGGCCCAGGTCGCCCAATATGCGCGGGCGAAACAGCACCCCTTGCAGTGCGTAATGGAGCCTCTTTAACGTAATGCCTGGCCGGTCCGGGCCGATAAATCAATAAGCAATGCCAAACCGGCGGCCTGTCGTGGCATAAACGGCGCCGCGGACTTCGTAGTCGACACATGGGAGAGGGGTATCGTGGAGCAGCGCAAGCGCGCCCGCCTTTTGGCGGGCGTGGCCATTCTGGCCGTCATCATTATTCTGGCCGCCGCATGGCTGGTTCATTATTCCTCTTCGGGCAACGCGCCGCCGGCTGATACTTCCACCCGGCAGGGCCCAAGCGCCACCGCCGCCGGTACCGGTGGAAGCGCCTCCGCGGGCGCGGCGGGCAACTCCGCCGGCAGTTCCCCCGGCAATACCGCCACGATCGCCGCTCCCGCCGCCGCAACCGTGGGCGCCGACCCGTTCGCGGGCTTGAATTGCAGCGCGCGCCAGTATCAAGGCAGCCTGGCGCTTTCCGTCACGCTGACCCAACCCGTGGATCGCAAGAAGGATCTGGGCCGGTACCTGCAGGTCATCGACAGTGGCGCGGTGCAGGCAGCGGGTCGATCCGACGACGACGGCGCGGCGAAGGATACGCCAGCGCCGTCGCGCGCGATCGAAAAGGGCGAAAGCAGCGTCTCCGGCAAACCGGTGCAGGGCAGCTGGGTAGTGGGCGACAATCCGCGCGTCGTCTACTTCCCTTATATCCAGCCGCAGCGCCGCTACACCGTCAAACTGGCGGCCGATCTGCCCGCCGCCGATGGCTCGACGCTGGGGCAAAGCGCGCATTGCCAGCTGGATACCGACGCCATGCCGCCGGCTTTCTACTTTGCCAGCCGGGGCGTCGTGCTTCCGGCCGGACAGAACGGCGGTCTGCCCGTCGCCACGGTGAACATGCCGGAAGTCGATGTGCAGTTCCTGCGCGTCGCGCCGGAACATGTGCCTGCCTTCTTCGATATCCTGCTCGGCAGCCGCCGGAACGCTGGCGATTCGGCGGAGGACGCCGATCAGGATGAGGGCTACAACAACTCGGTGTCTATGAAGGGGGCCGTCAGCAGCTGGGACCTGGATCGCCTGAACACAATCGCCTCCAGCGTCTACCAGGGCCGCTTCCTGACGGACGACAAGCCCAATCGGCGCCATGTGACCTTTCTGCCTGTCGAGAACATCAAGGAGCTGCAGGAATCCGGCATCTATGTGGCGGTGATGAGCGAGCCTGGACGGTTTCGCAGCGAATACCAGACGACGTATTTCTACGTCAGCGACATCGGCCTGCATGCGCGTCGCTACGCGGATCGCATCGAGGCGTTTTCGGTATCGCTGCGTTCAGGCGAGCCGATCTCCGGCGACACGGTCGAATTGATCGATGGGGCCGGCAAGGTGCTGGCCAAGACCAATGCCGACGCGCAAGGGCATGTGCGCTTCGATGGGGACTATGCGCGCGCCAGCGTGCTGCGCGCGACGCGCGGCAAGGAGATGACTGTGCTGTCGCTGGCCGAGCCCGCGCTCGACCTGTCGGAATTCGACGTCGGCGGTCTGCCCTCGGTGGACAACAGTTTGTTCATTTATGCCGGCCGCGATCTGTATCGGCCTGGCGAAACGCTGCAGGTGTCTGTCTTGGCGCGGGATGCCGACGGACGGCTGCCCAAGTCCGCGCCGCTGACCGCCACGCTGAAGCGGCCGGATGGCCGGGTGGTGCAAACCGCCCTCTGGCGACCCGATGCATCGGTACAGGGCTATATCCAGCATGCCATTGAATTGCCTGCCGACGCCCAGACCGGGACCTGGCTGCTGGAGATGCGCGTGGACCCCGGCGCGCGCAATGCCGACGCCACATGGGCCTTCCATGTCGAGGAATTCCTGCCCGAACGCATGAAGCTGGTGTTGACCGCGCCTGACGGCGTGTTGCCCACCGGCGAGTCGCTGCACGTCGACGTGCAGGGCGATTATCTGTATGGCGCGCCGGCGGCCGGCAATCGCCTGCTTTCGAACTTCACCGTACGGCGCGATCGCTACGCTTTGTCGGCGCAATGGCCGGGCTTCCTTTTTGGCGACGTGGCCGACGATAAGCTGCGCCATTATGAAGAATTGCCGGAATCGCAGCTGGACGATGCAGGCAAGGGCGCGATCGATGTCGATCTCTCTGGCCAGAAGGCCAACTCGCCGCTGCAAGTCCGTGTTTCCGCCAGTCTGCTGGAGTCGGGGGGGCGGCCGGTCGTCCGGTCCATTACCCGCTCCATCTGGCCCGCCCCGGTGCTGATCGCGGTGCGCCCGCTATTCGATGGCGATGTGGCCGCTGAGAACACCCCCGCCGGCTTCGAGGCGATACGTGTGAACGCCGACGGCAAGATCCAGCCGCTGGCGCAGGCGCAGATGCGGCTGTACCGCGAAGAGCGCCAATACTATTGGCGTTACGACGAGCAGCGGGGGTGGAACAGCGGCTACACGGAAACGGAAGAACTCGCCGATTCGCGCCTGCTGTCGCTGGCCGGCCGCGAGACCTTCAATGTGCCGGTCGGTTACGGCCGCTACCGCCTGGAAATCTCGGATCCCGAAACGGGCCAGACGCTGCGTTATCGCTTCTACGCGGGCTGGGGCGCGCAGGGTGACGAGGCCGCCGGCAACCGTCCGGATCGCGTACGCATGAAGATGGAAGGCCTGCCCGCCAAGCCCGGTGATACCGTCAAGCTGACGATCACGCCGCCGCACGATGGCCATGCCCTGATCACGGTTGAGGGCGACCGCATGCTGTGGTCCAAATGGGTCGATGCCAAAGCCACCGGCACGGAGGTCGACATCCCGGTGGATCCGGCCTGGAAGCGGCACGATCTATATGTCGGCGCCGTGGTTTTCCGGCCCGGCAGCCAGGGCGATCGCGTCACCCCCGCGCGGGCGGTAGGCTTGGCGCCGCTGCCGCTGGACACCTCGGCGCGCAAGCTGAACGTCGCGTTGCAGGCGCCGCCGAAGATCCGCCCCGAAACGCGCCAGACGGTGCGCGTCAAAGTGGATGGCGCGGCCAATTCGCAAGCCACGGTCACCTTGTCGGCGGTAGACGTCGGCATCCTGAACATAGACAACTATGCGACCCCCGATCCGTACGGCTTTTTCTTCGGCAAGCACCGTTATGCGCCGGATCTGCTCGACATGTACGGCAAGTTGATCGAGAAAATGGACGGCACCAAGGGCCGCTTGAAGTGGGGCGGCGACGCCGCCATGCGCGGCGATACGCGCAACCTGCCCAAGAAGGTAAAGCTGGTCGACCTGTTTTCCGGTCCGGTGAAGCTGGACGCCAGGGGCGAGGCGGAAATCCCTCTGAACATACCGGATTTCAACGGGACCCTCCGGCTGATGGCGGTGGCATTCACCGGCGATAGTTATGGCAGCGCGGACGCCGAGATGATCGTCGCCGCGCCTGTCGTCGCCGAATTGAGCACGCCGCGCTTCATCACGCCGGGCGACCGCGCGGCGATCGCGCTGGACGTCACCAATCTTACGGGCCGCACGCAGACTTTCGCGGTCACGCTGCAAGCGCTCGATCCCCTGGCCATCGCCGACGGACAACAGCGCACCGTCACGTTGAAGAACCAGCAACGCACGACGCTGCGCTATACCGCCACGACCACCGGATCCTATGGATTGGGGTTGATGCGGGTGTCCGTGTCCAGCCAGGACGGCGCTGACCCCATCCGTATCGTGCGTGAATCGGTGTTGCAGGTCGAACCGGCGCAAGCGCCGGAGCGCCAGGTGCGCCGGCTGCGGATCATGCCTGGGGAAACCGCGCGGCCGGACGCGGCATGGATCGCCGGTTATTACCCGGACTCCGTAACCGTCAGCCTCACCGTGTCCGATAGGCCGCCGTTCAACGTGCAGCGCATCGTCGGCAATTTGCTGACTTATCCGTACGGTTGCACGGAGCAAACCATCAGCGCCGCCCTGCCTTGGCTGCTGATGGACGCCGATACGGCGCGCGCTTATGGCGTGAAGGATTTCGCGCCCGCCGCGCGTCAGGAGCGCGTCGACAGGGCGTTGCAACGCCTGTCCGGCATGCGTGGAAGCAGCGGCGCGTATTCCTTGTGGGGCGGACCTTCGGGCAGCCGCGACGTATGGCTGACCGCGTACGCCGTGGGCTTCCTGCAGGATGTGCGGGAACGGGGCTTCAGCGTGCCCGATGCGACGCTGGACCGCTCGCGCAGCTGGCTGCTGCAGCAGGTGCAACAGGCGCCTTCCGGCTTCGGAACCTGGTCGGCGGTGCTGCGCACCGCGGTGCGCAGCGGCCGCATCCCCGCCGACGCACAGAGCGTGCTGCGCGACGATCATCGGCGTTTTGCCGGACTCGCCGCCGCATCGCTGGTACTGGCCCGGGATGGCAAGGCGCCGCTGGCGACCGTGCGGCAACTGTTCGACAACTACCAGGAGCGGGCCCGTTCGCCCCTGCCGCTGGTGCAGCTGGCCGCGGCCTTCAAACTGATGGGGGATGCCGATCGCCAGCGTGCCGCGCTGGATGCCGCGATGAGCCGTCCCTACGGAGTAGGTACGTCGTTCGGCGGCGTGGATGAATGGATGGGCGATTACGGTAGTGCCGTGCGCGACCTGGCACTGTCCTATGCCTTGATGCAGCAGTACGACCTGCGCCACGCGCGCCGCGAAGTGCTGCTTACGGACCTTGCCGCGCGGCTGAACGGACGGTCATACTTCTCCACGCAGGAGGAAATGGCCTTGTTGCTGGCCGCGCGCGCCAGCGGCGTGGCCAGCGCGGGTTCGTGGGAGGCCACGCTGGCCAACGGTATCGACCGCACGGTGCTGCAAGGCACCGACGACCGTACCGTTTCGTTGGCGGCCAAGGACATCGGCGCCATGCAGCTGACCAACACCGGCAGCCGGCCCGTGTTCGCGGAATTCGATGTCCAAGGCAGCGCCATGCAGCCCCCGGCGCCGCGTGCCAACGTCATCCGCCTGCAACGCAAGTGGTACCGCCCCGATGGCAGGCCTTGGGACGGTGGTACCTTGCAGACCGGCGACATGCTGGTAGCCTGGATACGTGCCGATGCGGCTCGCGCCATACCGGATGGCCTGATCACCGACCGTGTGCCCGCTGGCCTGGAAGTCGAGAACCTGAACCTGTCGCAGAACCCCGACATGAACGAATGGACCATCGCGCAACACCGCGTGGCCGATGCGCTCTCCGATCCGCGCATCAAGCACACGGAGTTCCGCGATGACCGGTACGTGGCGGCGGTGGCGCTGGGGCAGGGACCGGTCGACATCTTTTATCTGCTGCGGGTCGTGACGCCGGGCAGGTACGCGGTCCCCTCGACCGTCGCGGAGGACATGTATCGCCCTGAAGTCCGTGGCGTGGGCGAGTCGTGGGGCGACATCGAGATACGCGACCGCGGCGCCTCCGGTCCATGACGACCCCGGATGGCCGGGCAATCGCCGGCCGCGGCCAGGACCTGGGCAGCAGTGACGGCCAGGGCCGGAGGCGCGGGAGCCACCGCGGCGCCGGCTGGCGGCGTGCCGTCGCTGTCGCCGCGGCCGTCGCGGTGCTTGCATGCGGGGCGTTGCTCGCCCTGGATCGCCTGTATCCGTTGCCGCGGCCGTATGCCGACGGCGCCGTCGTGGTGGCCGCCGCCGACGGCACGCCATTGCGCAACTATCCCAGTCGCGACGGCATCTGGCGCTATCCGGTGCAGCCGCGCGATGTTTCCCCGTTGTATCTGCAAACCCTGCTGGCGTATGAGGATCGCTGGTTCTACTGGCATCCCGGCGTCAATCCCGTCGCCGTGGCGCGCGCCGCGTGGCAATGGCTGATATCCGGCCATATCGTGTCCGGCGGATCCACGCTGACCATGCAGGTGGCGCGGCTTATCGATCCCGCCCTCGCGGGCCGTCCTTCACGCAGCATAGGCGCCAAACTGCGCCAGGGTTTTCGCGCGCTCCAACTGGAAATGCATTACAGCAAGGATGAAATCCTTGCGATGTATCTGAGCCGCGCGCCCATGGGCGGGATCGTCGAGGGAGCCGAGATGGCGGCCCGTCTGTGGCTCGGCAAATCGGCGCGCGATCTTAGCGCCGGCGAATCGGCTTTGTTGACCGCCTTGCCGCAATCGCCGTCGCTGTTGCGGCCCGATCGCCATCCCGAGCTGGCGCGCGTCGCTCGCGACAAGGTACTGGAGCGTATGGCGGCGCTGGGGTATTGGAGCCTCGCTCAGGTGACGGACGCCAGGATGGAGCCCGTCATGGCGCCGCCTCTGCGCGCGCACTGGCTCGCGCCGCTGGCGGCCCAGCGCCTGGTGCGCGAGACCGCTTCTTCCGCCGCGTCCGCTTGCGCTTCCTGCACGCCGGAAGCTGGCACGACGAAGGACCGTCATTCCGGGCAGGTCATCGCGTCCACCATTGATGCCGAACTGCAGTCCCGCGTCGAGCAAATGCTACTGGATCGCGTCGACGCGCTGCCGCCCAAGGTGTCCATGGCGGTGCTGGTCATGGACAACGACAGTCTGGCGGTGCGGGCCTACGCCGGCTCTGCCGACTACGGCGACAATACCCGCTACGCCCACGTGGATATGGTCACGGCGGTACGTTCGCCAGGCTCGACCCTCAAGCCATTTCTTTACGGCGTTGCCCTGGATGACGGTCTGATCCATTCGGAAAGCCTGCTGCTGGATGTCCCTATGTCCTTCGGGGGATATGCGCCGGGCAATTTCCAGGCGGCATTTTCGGGGCCGGTCAGCGTGGCGCAGGCGTTGCAGCGCTCGCTGAATGTGCCCGCGGTCGATCTGCTGGACCGTGTCGGTCCCGCGCATTTTGCTTCGGTTATGCTTAGCGGTGGGGTGCGCCTGCGCATGCCCGCCGGCGCGGCGCCTAATTTAAGCTTGATTTTGGGTGGGGGCGGCACCACCTTGGAAGAACTGGTGGGCGCTTATCGTGCCTTGGCGCGTGATGGCCTGGCGGGCCGGCCGCGGCTGGACCCGCGTCAACCGCTGCAGGAAACGCGCATGATCAGCGCCGGGGCGGCGTGGATCGTGCGGGATATCCTGGAGGGCGGGGGGCACCCGGACCGTCCGTTTCACCAGAGTGGTGCGCCAGGCAAGGCCTTGGCCTGGAAAACCGGCACCAGCTTTGGATTCCGTGATGCCTGGGCGGTGGGAGTCACGGATAGCTGGACCATCGGTGTGTGGGTGGGAAGGCCGGACGGCACGCCCAATCCCGGATTTTTTGGTGCCAACGTTGCGGCACCTTTGTTGCGGGACGTGGTATCAGCATTGCCCGAAGGGCCGCCACGCGCACGTGTGAGGCCTTCCAGCGTGCAGGCGGTCGTGATTTGTTGGCCGCTGGGTAGTCGTTTTGAAAACATGGGCGCCAAGAATTGTCCCGAACAACGTTTGGCGTGGGCTTTGAACAACACCGTTCCTCCCTCGTTCGCGGGATACGCGAATCCCGGCCAGGCTCCGCTGCGGGTGCTGGGCTTGGCGGATGGCTCGGTATTACGGCCGATTCCGGGGCGGCGTCTTATCGACGTCGACGTGGACGCGGCAGGGGCGGAAGGTGATGTATGGTGGATGTTGGACGGTCAGGTGCTGGGTCAAGGCCAGGCCGGTCATCCTTTCAAGGTGTCGTTGAGGCGCGACGGTCGGTATACGCTTACGGCAATGGACAGCCACGGCCGTTACGATCGGATCGAATTTGAAATCGCTGGCGTTACGCCCCGATAGGCATAGAATATGAATTGTGTTTTTGTCCGCTTCGATGCGTTATGGAGGAAGCGTGATTTCCCAAGAGCTTGAAGTCAGCCTGCATATGGCTTTCGTCGAGGCCCGTTCGGCCCGGCACGAATTTATTACAGTAGAGCATCTACTGTTATCGCTGCTCGACAACGCTTCCGCGGTGGAAGTGCTGCGCGCTTGCGCCGCCAATCTGGATGATCTGCGCCGCAACCTGCGCCAGTTCGTCAACGAGAACACACCGGTGATCCCCAGCGGCGCCGAAGTGGACACTCAGCCTACGCTGGGTTTCCAGCGTGTGATCCAGCGCGCGATCATGCATGTTTCCGCCGGCGGCAGCGGCAAGAAGCCCGTGACCGGCGCCAACGTGCTGGTCGCGATTTTCGGCGAAAAGGATTCGCACGCTGTTTATTACCTGCAGCAGCAGGGCGTCACCCGCCTGGATGTCGTGAATTTCCTTTCGCATGGAATCACCAAGCAGCCCCAGGTCGAATCCGCTGCGTCCCAGAAGGAGCAGCAGCCCAATCCGGAAGAACAGGGCGAGTCGCGCCAGTCGCCGCTGGATCAGTATGCGACCGATTTGAACGCGGCCGCGCTGGCGGGCCGCATCGATCCGCTGATCGGCCGTGAAACCGAAGTCGAACGCGTGATCCAGGTGCTTTGCCGGCGCCGCAAGAATAACCCCTTGCTGGTGGGTGAGGCCGGCGTGGGCAAGACCGCGATCGCGGAAGGGCTCGCGTGGCGCATTACCCGGGGCGAAGTCCCGGAAATCTTGCAGTCCGCGCAGGTTTATGCGCTCGACATGGGTGCATTGCTGGCCGGCACGAAATACCGTGGCGATTTCGAACAGCGCCTCAAGGGCGTGCTGAAGCAGCTGCGCGGTAATCCCGACGCCATCCTGTTCATCGACGAAATCCATACCCTGATCGGCGCGGGGTCGGCCTCGGGCGGGACGCTGGACGCGTCCAATCTGCTCAAGCCGGCCTTGTCTTCCGGCCAGCTCAAGTGCATCGGCGCGACCACGTATACGGAATATCGCGGGGTGTTCGAAAAGGACCATGCGCTGTCGCGCCGGTTCCAGAAGATCGACGTCAGCGAACCCAGCGTCGAACAGACCGTGCAGATTCTGCGCGGGCTGAAGACGCGTTTCGAAGAACACCACAACGTACGCTATTCGGCGGCGGCGCTGTTGGCGGCGGCCGAGTTGTCGGCGCGCCATATCAATGACCGCCATCTGCCGGACAAGGCCATCGACGTCATCGACGAAGCCGGCGCCGCCCAGCGTCTGCTGCCGCGTTCGCGCCAGAAGAAAGTCATCGGCAAGGTGGATATCGAAAATATCGTTTCGAAGATTGCGCGTATTCCGCCCCAGTCGGTTTCGAACGACGACCGCAGCAAGCTGGCCACGCTGGACCGCGACCTGAAAACGGTCGTGTTCGGCCAGGATGCCGCCATCGAAGCGCTGTCCGCGTCCATCAAGATGGCGCGGTCCGGACTGGGCAAGCCCGAAAAGCCGATCGGCGCTTTCCTGTTTTCGGGTCCGACGGGCGTCGGCAAGACCGAAGTCGCACGGCAGTTGGCGTTCACCATGGGCGTGGAGTTGCTGCGCTTCGATATGTCGGAATACATGGAACGGCATGCGGTGTCGCGCCTGATAGGCGCGCCGCCGGGATACGTCGGCTTCGACCAGGGCGGCCTGTTGACGGAAGCCATCACCAAGCAGCCGCATTGCGTGTTGCTGCTGGACGAGATCGAAAAGGCGCATCCGGATGTCTTCAACATCCTGCTGCAGGTCATGGACCACGGCACGTTGACCGACAACAACGGACGCAAGGCCGACTTCCGCAACGTCATCCTTATCATGACGACCAACGCGGGCGCGGAAACCTTGAACCGGCCGTCCATCGGCTTCGCGAATGCGCGCGTGGTCGGCGACGAAATGGCGGAAATCCGCCGCATGTTCACGCCGGAATTCCGCAACCGCCTGGACGCCATCATCCCGTTCGCGCCGCTGTCGCGCGAGATCATCCTGCGCGTCGTGGACAAGTTCCTGATGCAGCTGGAAGATCAGTTGCACGAACGCCGTGTCGACGCCGTCTTCACGGAGGCGCTGCGCGAGCATCTGGCGAAGGAAGGTTTCGACCCGCTCATGGGGGCCCGTCCCATGCAGCGCCTGATTCAGGACACCATACGCCGCGCCTTGGCGGACGAGCTGCTGTTCGGCAAGTTGGTCGACGGCGGCACGGTGACGGTCGATCTGGATCAGGACGGCAAGGTCGCGCTGACCTTCGGCGACAAGCCGGCCTCGGACGCGCCTGACGCGCAGGAAGTCGCATTGGCGGATTGATGGCCTCGGAACACCCGCTCATCTCCTGCGAAAGTTGCGGCAGTGTTTATCGCCGCCAGGAGCTGAGCCAGGGTGAGCAAGCGACGTGCGGCCGCTGCGGCACCGTGTTATGGCGCTACAGCGGGCTGCAACCTTCAGGGTGGCTGGCGCTTGCGCTTGCCGCCCTGATTATTTTCGTCATCGCCAACGCCTATCCCGTCGCCATCATGCAGGTGCAGGGCATGGTGCAAGCCGCGTCCTTGCCGGACGCCGTCATGGTCACCTGGCAGCAAGGCCATGAGGTCGTCGCGATCATGACGGGGCTGGCCGGTCTGCTGCTGCCGCTGCTGCAACTGGTATTGCTGGTTTGGGTGCTGTATCCGCTGTCCGTCGGGTCGCGGCCTCCGGCGTTCACCTTCGCCACCCGGCTGTTGGGTATGCTGGAGCCGTGGAGCATGGTTCCGGTATTCGTCCTGGGCGTGCTGGTGGCCGTGGTCAAGTTGGCCGGCATGGCGTCGGTCACGCCGGGCATCGGGATGGCCGGCTTCGCCGCCTTGACCGTGCTGTTGACCATGTTGGGGCGACTCACGCCGAAGTCCTTATGGCATTACGCGGAGCGGGCCGGACTGGTGGAAGCGCATATGCCGCATGCCGGCGCGGACCGGGCGTTGGCCGGGTGCCATGTATGCGGGCAGGTCCAGGCGCTGCCCGTGGCTGACGCGGAGCACGCCCATCATTGCGTGCGTTGTCATAGCCCCGTGCATTTACGCAAGCCCGACCATCTGGCCCGTACCTGGGCATTGCTCATTGCCGCGGCGATTCTTTACATCCCCGCCAATGTGCTGCCTGTCATGAATATTGATTCTCTTCTGGGGGATAGTGCGCATACTATCCTGGGCGGCGTGATCGAACTCTGGCAGACAGGATCCTGGGATATTGCTCTGATCGTGTTCGTCGCCAGCGTGATGGTCCCGATGACCAAGTTGCTGGCGCTCGGCGTGCTGGCATGGCAAGTGCAGAGGGGCAGCGGCTACAGTCTGGTCCAGCGTACCCGCCTGTATGGGATGGTCGAATTCATAGGGCAATGGTCGATGCTGGACGTCTTCGTCGTGATACTGCTGGCGGCGCTTGCGCAATTCCAGGGGTTGATGACAATTAGCGCCGGGCCGGGCGCGGGCGCCTTCGGCATGGTCGTCATATTGACCATGCTGGCGGCCATGAGCTTCGACCCCAGGCGCGGATGGGATCGCGCGCGCCGGGGCCGGGGGAAGGCGCCGGCTGTCGGGCCGACGCCGCCGCAGGCTGTGCAAGTAACGGGAAGTGCATCGCGCGGGCCCGCCGTGGACCATGCCATTCAAGAACAAAAGGAATAAGGAAGCAGCAGCATGTCCGACCCAGCATCGTCCGGAGAAAATCAGCAGATCCGGACTCCGGTGGTCAATCGGCGCAAGCGCCGTATTTCATGGATCTGGCTAGTCCCGTTCGTCGCCGCCGTCGCCGGCTTGTCGCTGGTGGCACGCACCTGGTTGGAATCGGGGCCGACGGTGACCATCACCTTCAAATCGGCGGAAGGGCTGGAAGTCGGCAAGACGCAGGTGCGCTACAAGGACGTCAACATCGGCACGGTCCGCAGCATACGCCTTAGCGAAGACCGCACCAATGTGATCGTGAAGGCGGAATTGGTCAAGGACGCCGCCAGCATCGCCCGCGAAGGCACGCAATTCTGGGTCGTGAAGCCGCGCCTGGGCGTCAGCGGGGTATCGGGCCTGGGCACCTTGCTGTCGGGCGCCTATATTGGCGTGGACGCCACGACAGGCAAGGATGCCAGGGGCAAACCGCTGCCCGACGAGGAAAAGACCGAGTTCGTCGGCCTGGAAACGCCGCCTGAAGTGACGCACGATCGTCCCGGCAAGCGGTTCACGGTCCGCGCCACGGACCTCGGTTCGCTGGATGTGGGATCGCCGGTTTATTACCGGCGCATCAGTGTCGGGCAGGTGATCGGGTATCAGCTCGATCCTACGGGGCACTTCGTCAACATCCAGATTTTCGTGGATGCGCCCAACGACAAATTCGTCACGGCCAATACGCATTTCTGGAATGCCAGCGGGGTGGATTTCACCGTGAATGCCGACGGCCTGAAAGTTCGCACCCAGTCGCTGCTATCGGTGGCGGTGGGCGGTATCGCGTTCGCGCAGTCCGACGATGATGCCGGCACTACGCCCGCCAAGGCCGATGCGGTGTTCAAGCTGTATGGCACGCAGGCGGAGGCCGAAGCGACGCCGGATGGCGACCCGTTCCCCGTGGTCATGCGTTTCGATCAGTCCATACGCGGGCTGAGCGTCGGCGCGCCGATAGACTTCAATGGCGTGCAGCTGGGACAGGTCGATTCGATCACCATGGATTTCGATAGGGAATCCAAGCGGTTCTTCGCGCTGGTCCACGCCAATCTTTTCCCGCAGCGCCTGGGGCCCGTTTATGAAAGGGTGCGCGAGTTCTCCGAGCAGGAGGACAAGAAAGTGGAAGGCACCAAGGTCATCCATCCGGGAGGACGCCTGCTCGGCGGGATGATCCAGCATGGCTTGCGCGCGCAGCTGCGCACCTCGAATCTGTTGACGGGGCAGCTATACGTGGCGCTGGACGTGTTCCCGAATGCCAAGCCGGTCAACTTCCATATGGACACGCCGGCCGACATTCCGACCCAGCCAGGCAATTTCGATCAGCTGCAGCAGCAGATTTCCAACGTCGCCGCGAAGCTGGACAAGATTCCGTTCGACAAGATCGGGATAGATCTGCAGCGGACGCTGGAAGGCTCGGCGCGCCTGATGGCGAAGCTGGACAAGCAGGTGGCCCCGCAGGCGGAAGCGCTGCTGAAGCAGGCCAACAAGTCGCTCGCGGATCTGGGCAATCTACTGGCGCCGGATTCGGCCTTGCCGGTGAATGCCCAGCGCGCGATGGAAGAACTGTCGCGGGCGGCGCGCTCGCTGCGCGCCCTGGCCGATTATCTGCAGACCAATCCGGAAGCGCTGCTGCGCGGTCGCGGGCCGGACCCGCTGCCTAACTATGGTGCCACCAGGAGCCCACGATGAATCGCGCCATTGGACGGGTGCTCGCACCCACCCTGACCGCGGCGGCGCTGGCCGGCTGCGCCGCTTCGCCTCCCGTGAATTACTACACGCTGCTGGCGCCGGAACCCGCGACGCCCGCGGCGGCGCGCGACGGCCAGCCGCCTTATCTGCTGGAGGTCCTGCCCGTCACGGTACCGTCGCAGGCGGATCAGCCGCAGATCATGATGCGGCAACCCGACGGCGCGGTGTCGGCGTATTACTCGGATCGATGGACCGCGCCGCTCCCTGACGAGATCCGTGGCGCGCTTTCGTACAACCTGGTGCGGGACCTCGGGGTGCTGGACGTGCAGACCATCAGCGCTCCCAGCAGCGCCGCCGTCTGGCGGGTCCAGGTAGACGTCCAGCGCTTCGATGCCGCCGCGGGTGGGTCCGCGGTGCTGGATGCTACCTGGCGAGTGCGCCCCGTGAACCTGCAGGGGCAGGGCCTGCTCTGCCGCAGCGTGGTTCAGCTGCCGCTGGGCGGCACGGCCCCGGGCAACGCGGTCGCCGCCCAACAGAAGGCCACCGTGGCGCTGGCCGCGACCATCGCCAGCGCGATCCGGTCTGGCGGCGCGCGCGCGTCGTCCGCCGACCCGGCTGTCCAATTGCAGGGCTGCACGAGCTCCTGAGGCTATTCAGGGCGGCCGGCTGGCACGCGGTCGCTACGGAAAGCGCCCCCGCGCGACGCAGGAAAGCTTGTAGAATCTAGGGGTTAACCTTAATACATACAAAGGTATAACCCGCCTATCATCGCGGTCAACCCGGATGCGGAAACGCATGCCGGCGTGAGCCGCGCACCGTCCCCGCGGACGGTAGGCAGGCCCCTATCTTCCAACAGCGAGTACCGAAGCAGCATGGGCACCACCACTCTGGGCGTCAAGGTAGACGAAGCACTGCGCGACCGTCTCAAGGACGCCGCATCCAAACTGAAATGCACGCCGCATTGGCTGCACAAGCAGGCCATCGTCGCCTATCTCGAAAAAATCGAGCGCGGGCAACTGCCGGCGGAGATCGCGCATTTCGCCGGCGCCGACGCAGCGGTCGAGGAAGCCGAACTGCAGCCGCTGGCCCAGGTACCGCCGTTTTTCGAATTCGGCCAGGACGTACAGTCGCAGTCCGTGCTGCGCGCCGCCATCACGGCAGCGTATCGCCGTCCGGAGCCGGAATGCGTGCCCTTGCTGCTGGGGCAGGCGCGCATGCCCCATCCGGAAAAAATCCACGCCATGGCCGCCGGCCTGGTGCAGGCCTTGCGGGACAAGCGCACCGGCGGCGGGGTGGAGGGCCTGATTCAGGAATTCTCCCTCTCCAGCCAGGAAGGGGTGGCGTTGATGTGCCTGGCCGAGGCCCTGCTGCGTATCCCCGACCGCGCCACGCGCGACGCCTTGATACGCGACAAGGTCGCGCGCGGCGATTGGCGTTCCCATATGGGCGAATCGCCGTCCCTGTTCGTCAATGCGGCGACCTGGGGCCTGATGCTGACCGGCAAGCTGGTGGCCGTCAACAGTGAACAATCGCTTTCGCGGGCGCTGACGCGGCTGATCGGCAAGGGCGGCGAGCCGCTGATCCGCAAGGGCGTGAACATCGCCATGCGCATGATGGGCGAACAGTTCGTGTCCGGACAGACCATCTCGGAGGCGTTGGCCAATAACCGCAAGATGGAAGCCAAGGGCTTCAGCTATTCGTACGACATGCTGGGCGAGGCGGCCACCACATCGGCCGACGCCGACCGCTACTACGCCTCCTATGAGCAGGCCATACACGCCATCGGCAAGGCCGCCGCGGGCCGCGGGATCTATCAGGGGCCCGGCATATCGATCAAGCTGTCCGCCTTGCATCCGCGCTATTCGCGGGCGCAGCGTGATCGGGTCATGACCGAACTGCTGCCGCGCGTGCGCTCGCTGACGCGTCTGGCCAGGGGTTACGACATCGGCCTGAATATCGATGCCGAGGAAGCCGATCGACTGGAAATCTCGCTGGACCTGCTGGAAGCGCTTTGTTTCGATCCGGAACTGGAAGGCTGGAACGGCATCGGCTTCGTGATCCAGGCCTATCAGAAGCGGGCGCCCTTCGTGATCGATTACGTGGTGGACCTGGCGCGCCGCAGCCGGCATCGCCTGATGGTCCGCCTGGTGAAGGGCGCCTATTGGGATAGCGAAATCAAGCGCGCGCAAGTGGATGGACTGGAAGGCTATCCGGTGTATACGCGCAAGGTCTATACGGACGTGGCGTATCTGGCGTGCGCCCGCAAGCTGCTGGCGGCGCCCGAAGCGGTGTTTCCGCAGTTCGCCACGCATAACGCCTATACGCTGTCGGCGATCTATCAGCTTGCCGGCCAGAACTACTATCCCGGCCAGTACGAGTTCCAGTGCCTGCACGGCATGGGCGAATCGCTCTACGAGGAAGTGGTCGGCCCCGTATCGCAAGGCAAGCTGAATCGCCCCTGCCGCATTTATGCGCCGGTCGGGACACATGAGACGCTGCTGGCCTATCTGGTGCGCCGCCTGTTGGAAAACGGCGCGAACACGTCCTTCGTAAACCGGATCGGCGACGAAAGCATATCGATCGACGAATTGATCGAGGACCCGGTGGAAGCCGCCTCCGCCATCGTGCCGCTGGGCGCGCCGCACGAGAAGATCCCGCTGCCGCGCGAACTCTACGGCAGCGTGCGTGGCGGGGCCCGCGCCAATTCGCAGGGTCTGGACCTGAGCAACGAGCATCGGCTGGCGTCCCTGTCCGCGGCCCTGTTGTCCAGCACCGCGACCGCCTGGCGCGCCTATCCCACCGTCGGCGCGATGGCCTGGGATGACGCGCGCGCGCTGCCCGTGCGCAACCCGGCGGACCATCGCGACGTGGTCGGCCAGGTCATCGAGGCGTCCGAAGCGGAAACGCAGGAGGCGCTGCGGCGCGCGGCGCAGGGAGCTTCCATCTGGCAATCCACGCCGGTCGCCGAACGCGCGTTGTGCCTGCGGCGCGCGGCGCAGATGCTGGAAGAGCAGATGCAGACGCTGCTGGGACTGATCGTGCGCGAAGCCGGCAAATCCCTGCCCAACGCCATCGCTGAAGTGCGCGAAGCGGTCGACTTCCTGCGCTATTACGCGGAGCAGGCCGAACGGGAATTCGACAATGCGACCCATCGGCCGCTGGGACCGGTGCTGTGCATCAGCCCCTGGAACTTCCCGTTGGCCATCTTCACCGGCCAGGTCGCCGCAGCCTTGGCCGCGGGCAATGCCGTCATCGCCAAGCCCGCGGAGCAGACGCCGCTGATCGCGGCCCAGGCCGTCGCCATCCTGCGCGCGGCGGGCGTGCATGAGGACGCCGTCCAGCTTTTGCCTGGCCGCGGCGAGACCGTGGGCGCCGCGCTGGTGGCCAGCCCGGACATCCGCGGGGTGCTGTTCACCGGATCCACCGATGTCGCGCGGCTGATTTCGCGCAGCCTGGCCGAGCGCCTGGATGATGCCGGCCACACCATTCCGCTGATCGCGGAAACGGGCGGCCAGAACGCCATGGTGGTGGATTCCTCGGCCCTGACGGAACAGGTGGTCTATGACGTCCTGAGCTCGGCCTTCGATTCCGCCGGCCAGCGCTGCTCCGCGCTGCGCGTGCTGTGCGTGCAGGAGGACAGCGCCGACCGCGTGCTGGAAATGCTGCGCGGGGCCATGGCGGAACTGCGTGTCGGCAATCCGGATCATTTGTCGACGGATATCGGCCCGGTCATCGACGGCGAGGCGCGGGAAGGCATACAGCGTCACATCGATACCATGCGCAACGCGGGCAAGACGATTACCCAGTTGCCGCTGCCGGCGGCGTGCCGCAATGGTACCTTCGTCGCCCCGACGCTGATCGAGATCGGCAGCGTACGCGAGCTCAAGCGTGAAGTCTTCGGACCGGTGCTGCATGTGGTCCGCTACAAGCGCGATCAGCTGGATAGCCTGCTGGACGATATCAATTCCACCGGCTACGGATTGACCTTCGGCGTGCATACCCGCATCGACGAAACCATCGGCCATGTCACGTCCCGCGTCCATGCGGGCAATATGTACGTGAACCGCAATATCGTCGGCGCCGTGGTCGGCGTGCAGCCCTTTGGCGGGGAAGGCCTGTCCGGCACGGGGCCCAAGGCCGGCGGACCGCTATACCTGTACCGGCTGCTGTCCGTGCGCCCGGCCGGGCTGCCCGTAGCGGGCGGCGCGTCGGCGATGCCCGTCGTTTTGACGCTGCCGGGACCCACCGGCGAGGCGAACACCTATCGCCTGGAGCCGCGCGGCACCGTGTTGTGCGTGGCGGCGTCGGAACAGGGCGCGCGGGCGCAGTGGGCGGCTGCCCAGGCCACGGGCAACCGTGTCCTGTACGCCGACAACAGCGTTGCCCGCCTGTTTGCCCAGAACCTGCCGCCGGCACAGCGCGATGGGGTGGCCTTCATGCGGGATGAGGACACGGAAAGCGCGGACTACCACTCGGTGCTCTTCGAAGGCGACAGCGACGCGCTGCGCGTCCTGGCGGCTCGCGTGGCCACGCGGCCGGGCCCGATCGTATCCGTGCAGGGTTTGTCGTCGGACGCGGTGGCGCAGGGGCAGTCCTATGTGCTGGATCGCCTGTTGGCCGAACGCTCCATCAGCGTCAACACGGCCGCCGCCGGTGGAAATGCCAGCCTGATGACCATAGGCTGATGCGATTTCCACGCCCAGGCTGGCGTCGCGTTGAAAAAACGAAAGCGCCGGTGCGATTCATCAGTGTAGCGATGAGGCGCGCCGGCACATTGCATGACATATCCTTCTGCATGCTCCACGGCACGGGATTTCAGAGAGTACGGGGAGGGTAATCGCCAATACCTGCCGTACGTGGCGCCATCGAAAATCCCCTTGCCATGGTCAAATAAATACTAAACGGCACGGATCGCGTCATCCGCGAGCCGCGCCGGCAAGGACGGCGGGAAATCATCCCGCCCGATCTCAAAGCCTTATCCTACGAGGAGGAACAGATGCGCTTTAAGACAACAATACGATCGCTCGCCGTGGCAGTCGCCGCCGGATTCTGCATGGCCGGCGCCGCTCACGCGGCTGACCAGGAAGTCAAGCTGGGCTATGCCGGTCCGCTGACGGGTCCCCAGGCGCACTACGGCCAGGATATGCAGAACGGTCTGATCCTGGCTATCGAGGAGGCAAACAAGAAGGGCATCAAGCTCGACGGCAAGACCGCCAAATTCGTGCTCATCTCCAAGGACGACCAAGCCGACCCGCGCACCGCCGTCACGGTGGCCCAGCAACTGGTCGACGAAGATGTCGACGGCGTCCTTGGGCACTTCAATTCCGGCACGACGATTCCCGCATCGCAGGTCTACCATGACGCCGGCCTCGTGCAGATCGCCATGGGCACGGCCCCGGAATACACCAACCAGGGCTACGACAATACCTTCCGCATGATGACCAGCGACACGCAGCAGGGCGCTGCCGTCGGCGAATTCATGGTCAAGGACCTGCATGCCAAGAAGATTGCCATCATCGACGACCGGACGTCCTACGGCCAGGGCCTGGCCGACCAGGTCGACAAAGCGGTGAAAGCCGCGGGCGGCCAAGTGGTGCGCCGCGAATATACGACGGACAAGGCCAACGATTTCACCTCCATCCTGACCAACATCAAGGGCGTCGCGCCCGACGCGGTCTTCTTCGGCGGGCTCGACGCGCAATCCGGCCCGATGAAGCGGCAGATGGCGACCCTGGGCATGAAGATGCCTTTCGTCTCCGGCGAGATGACGCGCAGCGAAACCTTCCTGAAGCTGGCGGGCGATGCGGCGGAGGGCACCTATGCGTCGCTGGCCGGCGTGCCGCTGGACCAGATGGCGGCCGGCAAGGCCTTCGCGACGGCCTACAAGGCGCGCTTCAAGGAGGACCCCGGCGTCTATGCGCCTTACGCCTATGACGGCGCCTGGAACATGATCACGGCCATGGAACAGGCAAACTCCGCGGAGCCGGAGAAGTACCTGCCCATGTTGCGCAAGCTGCACCGCAGCGGCGCGACCAGCCAGAACATCGCCTATGACGCCAAGGGCGATCTCAAGGAAGTGTCCGTGACCGTCTATCAGGTCAAGAACGGCAAGTGGGAAATGGTCAAGACCATGGTGAGTCAGGCGCAATAAAGCGCGATGGCCCGGCGCGATGCCGGGCCCGGCCCCGCCTTCGCGGGGCTTATCAGGCGCGGCATCCCCTGTCCGCGCGATTCATGTTTCACCTGGCATTCCATGGATATTTTCATTCAGCAACTCATCAACGGCCTGACCCAGGGTAGCGTCTACGCCCTGGTCGCGCTGGGCTATACCATGGTGTATGGCATTGTCGGCCTGATCAATTTCGCCCACGGCGACGTGGTCATGGTGGGCGCCATGGTGGCGACCTCCGTTGCCTTGGCGCTGGTTGGCGCGAATCCCGGCATGTCGCCCTGGCTGATATTGGGCGCCGGCGCGATCTGCGCGGTGCCGGTCTGTATGGGCTTGGGCTGGCTGGCGGAAAGAGTCGCCTATCGTCCCCTGCGGCGGGCGCCGCGGCTGGCGGCCTTGATCACGGCCATCGGCATATCGATCATCCTGCAGAACGTGGCCATGATGATATGGGGCCGCGACTATGCGCATTTCCCCCAGATACTCGAACCAAGGGTGTTCCAGATCGACGGCGCGCGCATCAGCACGCTGCAGATCGCCATTATCGTCATCGCGGCGCTGATGATGGCCGGGCTGTTGCTGCTGGTTCACAGGACGCGGCTGGGTACCGCCATGCGCGCCACCGCGCAGAACCGCGAAGTCGCTGGCCTGATGGGCGTGAACATCAATACGGTCATTTCCGCGGCCTTCCTGATCGGTTCGGCGCTGGCGGCGGTGGCCGGGATGATGGTCACGACTTACTACGGCGTGGCGCACTATACGATGGGCTTCATGCTGGGCCTGAAGGCCTTCACCGCGGCCGTGCTGGGCGGCATTGGCAATCTGGCCGGGGCCATGTTCGGCGGCATATTGCTGGGCGTGATCGAAGCCTTGGGCGCCGGGTACATCGGCGACCTGACTGGCGGCTTCATGGGTAGCAACTACCAGGACGTGTTTGCCTTCCTGGTGCTGGTGCTGGTGCTGATTTTCCGTCCCTCCGGTTTGTTGGGCGAACGCGTGGGAGATCGGGCATGACAACTATCGCTGCACGCGGCCGCGTATCGCCGGCCGCCTGGATGGGCATGGCGATCGTGGCGATCGCGCTGGCCGTCCTGCCCTTCGTGCTGGGCATGGCGGGCCAAAGCTGGGTGCGCATACTGAACTTCGCGTTGCTGTATGTGATGCTCTCGCTGGGCCTGAATATCGTGGTCGGGTTCGCCGGCCTGCTGGACCTCGGGTATATCGCTTTCTATGCCGTCGGCGCGTATACCTGGGCCTTGCTGGCGTCGCCGCATTTCGGCCTGCACCTGCCGTTCTGGGCCATCCTGCCGCTCAGCATCGCGCTGGCCTGCCTGTTCGGCGTACTGCTGGGCGCGCCTACGCTCAGGCTGCGAGGGGATTACCTTGCCATCGTTACGCTGGGCTTCGGTGAAATCATCCGGGTGTTCCTCAATAACCTGAATGCGCCGATCAACATCACCAACGGCCCGCAGGGGGTGAACCGGGTGGATCCTTTCCGCGTGGCCGGCTTCGCCTTCAACCGGACGGAAACGCTCTTCGGCATACGCGTGACCGGGCCCGAGAAGTACTACTACCTGCTGCTTCTGCTGACCTTGCTGATCATCTTCGTATGCGTGCGCCTGCAGAATTCGCGCATCGGCCGCGCCTGGGAAGCCATACGCGAAGACGAAGTCGCGGCCAAGGCCATGGGCATCAATACCCGCAACATCAAACTGCTGGCCTTCGCGATGGGCGCGTCGTTCGGCGGCGTGGCGGGTGCCTTGTTCGCGTCGATGCAAGGCTTCGTCAGTCCCGAAAGCTTCAGCCTGACCGAGTCGATCTCGGTGCTGTGCATGGTGGTACTGGGCGGGATGGGCCATATTCCCGGCGTCATTCTGGGTTCCGTGATCCTGGCGGTGTTTCCCGAGTTCCTGCGCGCCGTCATCGTCCCGGCCCAGCAGGCGATCTTCGGGGACGTCGTCGTCGATCCGGAAGCCATACGCATGCTGCTGTTCGGCCTCGCCATGGTCTGCGTAATGCTGTTCCGCCCCGCCGGCTTGTGGCCATCGTCGGTACGCAAGCGTGAACTCAGCCGTCCGGCACAAGGAGGCCAGGCATGAACGCTACCTTGCTCGAGGCCCGCGGACTGGGCAAACGCTTCGGCGGCCTGCAGGCGCTGTCGGACGTCAGCTTCGACATCCGCAGCGGCGAAATCTACGGCTTGATCGGCCCCAACGGCGCCGGCAAGACGACCTTGTTCAATGTGCTGACGGGCTTGTACGTGCCGGAAGCCGGGCAATGCGTGTTCGCCGGCGAAAACCTGGTGGGCGCGAAACCGCATGAGATCGCCGCCCTGGGCATGGCGCGCACGTTCCAGAACATCCGCCTGTTCGCCAATCTGACCGCGCTGGAAAACGTCATGATCGGCCGCCACGTCCGGACCCGCGCCGGCCTGGTCGGCGCGGTGCTGCGCAATCGCCGCACGCGTACGGAAGAAGCCGCGATCGAAGCGCGCGCGCACGCCTTGCTGGAATATACGGGCATCGCCACACGCGCCAATGACATCGCCAAGTCCCTGTCGTATGGGGATCAACGGCGTCTGGAGATCGCGCGCGCGCTCGCCACCGAACCCCGTCTGCTGGCCTTGGACGAGCCCGCTGCCGGCATGAACGCCTCGGAAACCGTCGTGCTGCGCAGGCTTATCGAAAAGATCCGCGCCGATGGCGTAACGGTGCTGCTGATCGAGCACGACATGAAGCTGGTGATGGGGTTGTGCGATCGGGTGCTGGTCCTGGAGTACGGGAAGGTCCTGGCCATGGGCAAGCCGGCGGACGTGCAGCGCAATCCCAAGGTGATCGAAGCGTATCTAGGCGTCGGCGCGGCGCAGGAGGCAGCGGCATGAGCCAGACACCTTTGCTGGAGCTGCGTGATTTGCAGGTCGCATACGGCGGTATCCGTGCGGTACGCGGCGTCAACCTGGTGGTGAATCCGGGCGAACTCGTCTGCCTGATAGGCGCGAACGGGGCGGGCAAAAGCTCTACCTTGCGCGCGATCTGCGGCCTTATCCCGGTGGCCGGTGGCCAAGTGCTTTATCAAGGGGCGCCGATCCAGGGACGACGCTCGCACGAGCTGGTGCGCGAGGGCCTGGTCATGGTGCCCGAAGGTCGCGGTATTTTCGGCCAGCTGACCATCGAGGAAAACCTGGCGATGGGCGCGTACGTGCGGCGCGACGCGGCGGGCATACGCGCCGACCTCGACAAGGTCTTCGAGCAATTCCCGCGCTTGGCGGAAAGGCGCAAGCAGGCCGCCGGTACCTTGTCGGGGGGGGAACAGCAGATGGTTGCCCTGGGACGCGCGATGATCGCCCGCCCCAAGCTGCTGCTGCTGGACGAACCGTCGATGGGGCTGGCGCCGCTCATGGTGGAGAAGGTGTTCGAAGTCGTCTCCGCCATCGCCTCCGAGGGGGTCACCATCCTGCTCATCGAGCAGAATGCGCGCCTCGCGCTGGAATACAGTCAGCGCGGCTATGTGATGGAGTCGGGTGAATTGACGCTGTCTGGCCCGGCGCGGTCCTTTCTCAACGATCCTAAGGTGCGCGCGGCCTATCTGGGTGAACTGGAAACCGTATAGCCGTAAAGACCGGACAGCGAAAAGGGCAGGGCGCCGATGCATCGAAGCACCGGCGCCCATTTCACCGTATCAGCCCTGCACGGCCTGTATCACCAGCAGATAGGCATCCAGCGCGATGATCCCGGCGGTAGCGGTCACCGCAAGCACGCGCCAGATTCCGCGTAGCGCGTACGCGCCCATCACGTCGGGCCGCACGGCCAGCATTACCAAGGGCACCAGTGCGAAGGGCAGGGCCAGGCTCAGTATCACCTGGCTGATCACCAGCAACTGATCGGGATTCTGCCCGCCGGTATAGGCCAGCATGCCCAGGGCGGCCGCGCCGGCAACGGCCCGCGTCACCAGCGCACGTTTGCGGTCAGACCAGCCGCCTGTGCTGAATCCGTTGGACAGGACCTTGCCCGCCAGCACGCCGGTGATGGTCGAGCTTTGCCCGGCGGCATAGAGGGCAACGGCGAATACGATCGCGGCCCCGACGCCCAGGGTCTTGCCGATCACGGCATGGGCCTGGTCCAGGCTGGTTACTTCAAGGCCGAAGCCGGACAAGGAAGCCGCCGCGACGATCATGATGGCCGCATTGATCAAAGTAGCGATGCCCAGCGAGAACACGGTGTCGCTGCGCGCCACCCGCATCGCCGCGCCGCGCAGCGCGCTGGGCAGGTCGCGGCCGCGTTCGGCCAATTCGCCCGAATGCAGATACAGGTTGTGCGGCATCAAGGTGGCGCCGACGATGCCCAGCGCGATCAGAAAGCCTTCCGGCGCGCGCAGGGCGTTGCCGGGCTGCGCGGCGCCTTGCCCAACCGCCGTCCAGTCGGGGTTGGCGCGAAAGAGCAAATATACGAATGACACGGACACGATGGCGAGCAAGACGCCGATGATCCGCTCGTGACGCTCGGCGTTATTGCGGGCGAACAGCAGAACAGCATAAGTGCCCGCGCCGGTCATGGCGACGCCCGCCGTCAAGGGAATGCCGAAAAGCAGCCGCAGCGCGATGGCGCCGCCGATCAGCTCGGCCAGCGCCGTCGCCAGAATGGCCGCTTCTCCCGCCAGCCAGGCCGCGCGCGCCAGCGGGCGAGGAAGATAGCGCACGGTCAGCGCGGCCAGGTCCTGGCCCGTGGCCAGCGCCAGCCGGGAAACCAGGATCTGGAAGCCCAATGCCAGAAAGGCCGCCATGAATACGACCATCAACAGGTGATAGCCGAAGCGGCTGCCGCCCGCAATATCGGTTGCCCAATTGCCCGGGTCGATATACCCCACGGCCACGAGCAGTCCCGAGCCGATCAGGCGGCGCAATCCGGTCGGCACTTTACCGCCTTGCTGCAGGGCCGCTTTGCCGCCCGATATTGCGTAGATCAGCTCTGTCATGGTGCTTCCTTGTGAGAATGGTTCTTATTGTCGATATTGCTGGCCTACTGGTCAAATAAATTGATACTAGGGGCCTATTAGGTAAGAACTATCGATCGTTATCCCGCTGGCGTCCCGAACGCAGGACTTATGCCCGGCGCCGCCCGGACCCGCCGTAGGGGCTTCAGCGGCTCATCGGGGGGCCTGCGGTATAACCGTTGGATCCTTCCCGTACGGAGCTCGCATGACCACGCTTTTTTCTCCCGTCTCGCTGGGACGGCTTCAGCTTGCCAACCGCATCATCATCGCGCCCATGTGTGAATACTCGGCCGAAAACGGCAAGGCGACGGATTGGCACATGATCCATCTGGGTCACCTTGCCCTGTCGGGGGCCGGCCTGTTGTTCACCGAAGCCACCGCGGTGGAGCCCGGCGGCCGTATCACCGCGGCCGATCTGGGCTTGTGGGACGACGAGACCGAAGCCTCCATCGCCAAGGTGATGAACGCCATACGCCGGTACTCGACGATCCATATGGGAATGCAGCTGGCGCACGCCGGCCGCAAGGCATCCAGCCGCACCCCTTGGGAGGGCGGTAATCAGGTGCCGTCCACACAGGGCGGATGGATATGCGACGCACCGTCCGCCGTGGCCTACAAGGAGGGCGAAGAGCCGCCTCATGCCCTGGACCGCGCCGGTTTGCGGCGCGTCAAGGACGCATTCGTCCAGGCGGCTCGCCGTGCCGACCGCCTGGGATTCGACACCGTGCAGCTGCATGCCGCGCATGGCTACCTGCTGCACCAGTTCCTGTCGCCGATCGCGAATCACCGGACGGATGAATACGGCGGCAGTCTGGAAAACCGCATGCGCTTCCCATTGGAGGTCTACGATGCGGTGCGCGAGGCTTTCAGCGCCGACAAGCCGGTCGGGGTACGCGTGTCGGCCACCGACTGGGTGGACGGCGGGTGGGATATCGAACAGACGGTCGCGTTCGCGCACGCCCTGAAGGCGCGCGGCTGTCACTATATCGACGTGTCCTCAGGGGGCATGTCGCCGGCACAGAAGATCGCGCTGGGGCCTGGCTACCAGGTGCCATTCGCCGAGCGCGTCAAGCGCGAGACGGGGCTGCCGACCATGGCCGTCGGCCTGATCACCGAGCCAGAGCAGGCGAACGAGATTATCGAGAAGGGGCAGGCCGACATGGTGTCGCTGGCCAGGGGCATGCTCTACAACCCCCGCTGGCCATGGCACGCCGCCGCGGAACTGGGCCAGCATGTGCATGCGCCCAAGCAATACTGGCGTTCCCAGCCGCGCGAACTGAAGGATCTGTTCGTCGACGCCAGCTTCGGGCAGCGATAAGGCCGCCGGGCCGCCTGGTCGCTTGGCCGGCGGCCCCTGTTGGCCCGCGCCTAGCCGGCCGCGCCTAGCCGCGGCCGGTGCTGCCGAAGCCGCCGGCGCCGCGGTCGGAGGCCTGGAAATCCCCCACCACTTCAAACGCCACCTGCGCCACGGGCACGATGACCATTTGCGCCAACCGGTCCATGGGCTGCAGCGTGAATGCGGTGTCGCCGCGGTTCCAGGTCGACACCATCAACTGACCCTGATAGTCCGAGTCGATCAGGCCGACCAGATTGCCCAGCACGATCCCATGTTTGTGGCCAAGTCCGGAGCGAGGCAGGATCATGGCCGCGTAGCCAGGGTCGCCGATATGGATGGCCAGTCCGGTCGGCACCAGCGCGGTTGCGCCAGGTTCCAGCGTCAGCGGGCTTTCCAGGCAGGCACGCAGGTCCAGGCCGGCTGCGCCGGGCGTGGCGTAGGCGGGCAGGAATTCGCGCATGCGTTCATCGAGGATCTTCAGGGCGACGGATTTCATTGGATAGGATGCAGGAAGGCAAGACCGTCCGCTATGGCGGCGGCAGGAAATCAACGGCCCGTGTTGCCTGGGCCGTTCTTGGATATGGTGGTCAGCGGGGGTAACGGTGTCATCGGCTGCCCGGCGCGCTTGCGCTGGACGCGGGCCGCGCGCCAAAGCAGGCCGGCGAAGATGATCAGAAAAGCCACCGGCGCCAGGTCTTGTGGGTCGAATCCCGGCCGGTGCAGGGCCTCGAACAGCATGCGTACCGCCTGCCATGCGATGGCCAATGCCACGATAGTCACGGCAAATGCGCCGCGACGCGCGGAAGCGCGCGTTGCAAGCGTGGGGTTGCCGGCCTGCTGGGTGCCCACGGGAGGCGCGACGCCCACGGGCGGCGTGGCGGGCGTTTGGGCCCCCGGCGCCGCCTGGCCGCGGTTGATCAATTGCTCGACATAGCGGACGTAGTCGCCGTCCTTGGGCTCGCCATCGATGGCCATGCAAGCTCCTAGCCCCGTGTCCGGCGGCTGGCGGCCGGTACGCGACGCTTGCGCAGGACCATGCACAGCAGCCATACGCCCAACAGAATCGAGATGGCCGTGCCGATTACCATGCCGACGTGGCTCGCGCCCGAGATGTCGTCGACATTGCGCATGGTCAGGTAGCCGGGCGCCAGCATGGCGGGCATCCACAACGCGGCCGACAGGACGTTGGCCGCCTGGAATCGGGCGTGGCTCATGCCCATGACACCGGCGACGGTGGGAATGGTGCTGCGTATGGGGCCCATGAAACGGCCAGCCAGCACGGAAGCAAAGCCATAGCGCGAAAAGAACAGGCGCGCGCGCGCCACGGCAGGGCGGTGGTTGCTGAGCGGCCAGCGGCGCAAGACCCGCGGGCCCACGCCGCGCCCCAGCCAATACGACAAGGCGTCGCCGATGATGGCCCCCGCGATGCCCCACGCCAGTATGGTGACGCCGTCCAGGGAGCCGCTGCCGACGAGTCCGCCGGTAATCAGCATCAACGCTGTGGCGGGCACGAACAAGCCGAGTATGACCACCGATTCCGCCATGGTCAGGAGGGCGGTGACCGGCCCCGCCCAGTCCTGGTTGGTCTCGATGAAGTTTCGAATCTGATCGACGAATTGGTCCATGCGCGCCCCGCCATTCGGATGCGGTATCTTACCTTGTGCATCGGCGGCCGCGCGGGGCGGCGCCGGGCATCAGTCCAAAGGAATGATACGCAGACATGGATTCGCTGACGCACGTCGTAATGGGGGGCAGTATCCAGGCCGCGCTGATGGGGCGCGTGCAGGGACGCAAGGCGCTGCTGTATGGCGCCGTGCTGGCCACCTTGCCGGATCTGGACGTCTTCGTGCCGTACCCCGATCCCGTTTCCTTGATGACGTATCACCGGGGCTTCTCCCACTCCATCTTCGTGCTGACGGGCCTGGCCGGCGTGCTCGCATGGCTGGTGCGGCGCCGCTGGCCCGCCGCGCCTTATAGCGCCGGACGGCTCTTCCTGACCTTGTGGCTGGTGCTGATCACGCATCCGCTGCTGGACGCGATGACGACCTACGGGACGCAGCTTTTCTGGCCCTTGCCGCTGCAACCGGTGAGTATTTCCAGCATCTTCATCATCGATCCGATATTCACGCTCCCCTTGTTGATTGCCTTCCTGGCCAACCTGGCCTGGGGCGAACGTGTCAGCCGCCTGCGCGGCGGGGCGCTGGGTTTCGCCGCGGTTTACCTGGCGTGGACGCTGGCCGCGAAGAGCATGGTGGAGCAGCACGTCCGGACCGCGCTGGCGGCGCGGGGCGAGCGCGCCAGCGCGCTGTTTTCCGCGCCCATGCCCTTGAACAGCCTGCTTTGGCGTGTCATCGCGCGCGGGCCGGACGATACGTATTATGAAACCGTGACCAGTGTTTTCGACCGCGGCGATCCGGAACAGCTGCGCCAGCCGTTCAATCTTGGCTTGCGGCGCGAAGTGCCCCCCGACCCCTTGCTGGCCCGGCTGGAGTGGTTCACTGATGGCTGGCTGCGCTATGACGCCATCGCCGGCAATCTGGTCGTCACGGACCTGCGCATGGGCATGCCGGGCTACTACACTTTCCGTTTCGTCATGGCGCAAGGCGCGCCGCGGTCGGGCTGGCGCGTCGTGCTGCCCAGCCGCTGGCCGAGCAGTCGAGGCGGTTGGCCCGAACTGCGCCAGATCCTGGGCCGCATCATCGAACCGCACCCGCCCCTGCCGCTGGACGCCTGGGCTCGCCGCACCGTCCAGGCCGAATAGCCGGCGCCCCGTTCAGCCGGGCAGCCGGGCGGCGATTTCCGCGATGAGGCGCCGCGCCGCGTCCAGCTTGGCCGCGGGGGGGAGGGGATGTGCGCCGTTTTCGTCGAACAGCACGAGCTCGGTATCGTCCAGGTCCATGACACGATGCGCCAGATTCCCGACCAGCAGTGGGATCCCCTTGCGGCGGCGCTTGGCCTCCGCGTGCCGGTCCAGGTCCTGGGTTTCCGCCGCGAAACCCACGCACCACGGGCCGTTGTCCAAGGCGGCGACCTCGGCCAGGATGTCGGGATTCGGTTCGAATTCGAGTTGTGGCGCGCCGCCACCCGTATCGTCTTTCTTCAATTTTTGATCGCTGGCATTTTTCACGCGCCAATCGGCGACGGCCGCCACTGCGATGAAAACGTCCGCCTGATGCGCTTGCGCCATGACCGCCGCATGCATCTGGCGCGCGGTCTGTACGGAATGGACGTCCACCCCGCGCGGCGCGGGTAGGGCGGTCGGCCCCGACACCAGGGTAACGCGCGCCCCCGCTTCGCGCGCGGCGCGGGCGATCGCATAGCCGGTCTTGCCGGACGAGCGGTTGCTGATGACGCGCACCGGGTCGATCGGTTCGACGGTGGGGCCGGCCGTCAGCAGCACATGCTTGCCGGCCAGCGTTTTCGGTTGGAAGAAGGCGATGACGTCGGCCAGGATCTCATGCGGCTCCAGCATGCGCCCGTCGCCGATTTCGCCGCATGCCTGGTCGCCCGCGGCCGGGCCCAGGATCTCGATACCGTCTTCGCGCAACTGCCCGGCGTTGCGCTGCGTGGCGCGATTCGCCCACATCTCGCGGTTCATCGCCGGTACGATCAGCAGCGGACAGCTGCGCGCCAGGCATAGCGTGGAGAGCAGATCGTTGGCCATGCCGTGCGCCAGTTTGGCGATGAAATCGGCGCTGGCCGGCGCCACCAGCACGGCGTCCGCGCCGCGGGTCAGATTGATGTGCGCCATATTGTTGTCCATGCGCGCATCCCATTCGCTGACGTAAACGGGGCGGCCCGACAGGGCCTGCATGGTGACCGGCGTAATGAAATGCGTGGCTGCGTCCGTCATGACGACGTCGATGGCCGCGCCTTGTTCCGTCAGCCGGCGCACGAGCTCGGCGATCTTGTAGCAGGCGATGCCACCCGACATGCCTAGGACGATACGTTTGCGGGCGAGATCGAGCATGAGGAGGAAACCGCGGGTAGGAGAGACTGGGCCATTATGCGCGACCGCAGCCGGTTGACGCCAGAAGGGCCTGCAACGGAGCGGTACGCAAACACGCGCTAAGCGGGTTTGCGCATCCGCAGCAGTTCGTCCAGGACCAGCAGGATGGCGCCGCAGGTGATGGCGACGTCGGCCAGGTTGAAGGCCGGGTAGTACCAGTCCTTCCAGTAGAAAAGCAGGAAATCGACGACGTGGCCGTAGGCTATCCGGTCGATCACGTTGCCCAGCGCGCCGCCCATGATCAAGGCCAGCGCCAGCGCGAAGCGCGGCTGCGCCCGGCGGCCCTGGCGCGCCAGGATCCATGTGATGACGGCGGCCGCGCCGACCCCCAGCACAGTGAAGAACCAGCGTTGCCAGCCGGTCTTGTCGGCCAGGAAGCTGAAGGCGGCGCCGCGGTTGTATACCAGTGTGAAGTCGAACACCGGCAGGATGTTGACGCGCTGCCCGTAGGTGTAGCTGCCATTGAAATACAGCTTGGCGGCCTGGTCCAGGATGACGATAACGGCGGCCAGGACGAGCCAGAATCCCGCCCCGCGACCCTGGACAGGCCGCGCCGCGGGCGCCGTGGCGACGCGGTCCCCGGCGTCAAGCATGATCGCGCGCCTCGCCGGAACCGAACAGGTTGCTGACGCAGCGCCCGCAGATTTCCGGGTGCTCCGGATCCGTGCCGACGTCCGCGCGCCAGTGCCAGCAGCGCTCGCATTTCCTGTGCGACGAGGGCACGATGGCGATTTGCAGCTCGCCCGTGCCGGCATGCACCGTCGCGCGCGAAACGATCAAAACGAATCGCAGATCGTCGCCCAGGCTTTGCAGGGCGGCCAGGTCGTCGCCGGAAGCCGTGATGTCGATCTCCGCCTGCAGCGAGGAACCGATGCCGCCGCCGCTGCGCACTTCTTCCAGCTTGCGCATGACTTCCGCGCGTATGGCGCGCAGCCGGTCCCACTTTGCCGGCAGCGGGTCGCCTTCGGCCAGCGGCGGCAGGGACTGGAAGACTTCCGCGAACACCGTCGCGCGCGACACATCGGCCTGATGCTTGAGCGCGCTGCCGGTCAATTCCTTCCAGGCTTCTTCGGCCGTGAACGACAGCACGGGAGCCATCAGTTTCACCAGGGTCTGGGTGATCTCCAGCAGCGTGCTTTGCGCGGAGCGGCGCGCCAGGCTGGTGGCGCCCGTGGTGTACAGGCGGTCCTTCAACACGTCCAGATAGAAGGCGCCCAGGTCTTCGGAGCAGAAGTTCTGCAGCCGCGATACCGCGGGATGGAAGTCGTATTTCTCGTAGCAGTCGACGATTTCCTGCTGCATGCGCGCGGTCATGGCGAGCGCGTAGCGATCGATCTCCAGGCGTTCCGCATACGGCACCATCATGGAAACCGCGTCGAAATCAGCCAGGTTGGCCAGCAGGAAGCGCAGCGTGTTGCGGATGCGCCGGTAGCTTTCCACCACCCGCTTGAGAATCTCATCGGAAATCGACAGCTCGCCCGAATAATCGGTCGACGCCACCCACAGGCGCAGGATTTCCGCGCCCAGGGAGTCGGAGACCTTCTGCGGGGCGATGACATTGCCCACCGACTTGCTCATCTTGCGGCCCTGGCCGTCGACCACGAAACCGTGCGTCAGCAGCGCGTTGTAGGGCGGCCGGCCATACAGCATGCAGCCGGTCAGCAGCGAGGAGTGGAACCAGCCGCGATGCTGGTCCGAGCCTTCCAGGTACAGGTCGGCGGGCCAGGCCAGCTCTTCGCCGTGTGAACCGGATTGGGTGGCGTCCTTGCCGCCCAGCACCGTGAAGTGCGTGGTGCCGGAATCGAACCATACGTCCAGGGTATCGCGGCTCTTTTCATAGAGTTCCGCCTCGTCGCCCAGCAGTTCGCGCGGATCCAGCGATTGCCAGGTCTCGATGCCGCCTTGTTCGACGCGCCGCGCGACCTCTTCCAGCAGCTCCACCGTCCGCGGGTGCAGCTGTCCCGTTTCCTTGTGCACGAAAAAGGCCATCGGCACGCCCCACTGGCGCTGGCGCGACAAGGTCCAGTCCGGCCGGTTGGCGATCATCGCGTGCAGGCGCGCGCGGCCCCATGCGGGATAGAAGCGCGTGGCGTCGACACCCGCCAGCGCGGATTCGCGCAGCGTCGGTCCGCCATCGCGCGGCGCGATGTCCATGCCGGCGAACCATTGGTTGGTGGCGCGATAGATGATGGGCGTCTTGTGGCGCCAGCAATGCATGTAGCTGTGCTTGTGCTTTTCGCTATGCAGCAGCGTGCCGGCTTCGCGCAGGGCTTCGATGATTTTGGGATTGGCATCCCAGATGCTCAGCCCGCCGAACAGCGGCAGGGTGGACGCATAGCGTCCATCGCCCATCACCGGGCTCAGCATGGCGTCATCGGTCATGCCATGCGTCTTGCAGGAGATGAAGTCTTCAATACCGTAGGCCGGCGCGGAATGGACGACGCCGGTGCCGGTATCGAGGGTGACGTAGTCGCCGAGGTAGATGGGCGACAGGCGATCGTAGCCCGCGTCCGCGCGCGAAAGCGGATGATGGAAGGTCAATCCCGCCAGGGCCTCGCCGCGGGTGGTGGCGATGATCTCGCCTTCCAGTTCCCAGTGCTTGAGACAGGCTTCGACGCGTTCCGCGGCCAGCAGCAGCAGGGGGCCGGTGGCCCGGGGGCCGGTGGCCCGGGGGGCGGACAGCCGCACCAGCGCGTATTCAATCTCGGGATGCAGGTTCAGCGCCTGGTTCGACGGGATCGTCCAGGGCGTGGTCGTCCAGATCACGATGGCGCCGTCGTCCACCGACGGCAGGCCGAAGGCGCGCGCAAGCGCCGGCTTGTCCGCGAAGGGAAAAGCCACGTCCACCGCCGGGTCGACGCGGTCCGCGTATTCGACTTCGGCTTCGGCCAGCGCCGAGCCGCAGTCGAAGCACCAGTTCACCGGCTTCAGGCCGCGGAACACATAGCCCTTTTCCATGATGCGCGCCAGGGCGCGGATCTCATTGGCCTCGTTGCGGAAAGCCATGGTCATGTACGGGCGGTCCCACTGGCCCAGCACGCCCAGCCGCTTGAAGTCCTTTTTCTGCCGCTCGATCTGCTCCAGGGCATAGGCGCGCGCCTTGGACTGCATTTCCGCCACCGGCAGATTCTTGCCGTATTTCTTTTCGATCTGGATTTCGATCGGCATGCCGTGGCAGTCCCAGCCCGGCACATAGTGCGCGTCGTAGCCGGCCATGTTGCGGCTCTTCAGGATCATGTCCTTCAGAATCTTGTTGACCGCGTGACCGATGTGTATGTCGCCGTTCGCATAGGGCGGCCCGTCGTGCAGCACGAAGCGCGGGCGCCCCTTGCTGGCGGCGCGGATGGCCTGGTAGACGTGGTTTTCCTCCCATTCGGCGATCCAGGCGGGCTCGCGCTTCGCAAGGTCGCCCCGCATCGGAAAGGAGGTGTCGGGCAGGTTGAGCGTCTTTTTATAGTCCATGAACGGCAAAATAGGCGCGCGCGTTTCGCGCGTCTTCGGCGATGGCGGCTGTCAGGGTGGGGAGGTCGGGAAACTTTTCTTCGTCCCGCAGCTGTTGCAGGAACTCGATCCGTACGAGTTTACCGTATGCATCCAGGGCGGGGACGTCCAGCAAATGGGCTTCCAGCAGCACCCGGCCATGGTTTTCCACAGTGGGCCGCACCCCCAGGCTGGCGACCGCCGGCAGCGGATGCGCGGCCAGGCCATGCACGCGCACGACGTAGATACCGGAACGGGCCGCGCAGCGCGGCGTAACCCGTACGTTCAGCGTGGGGAATCCCAGCGTGCGGCCCAGCTTGCGGCCATGCACGACGTGTCCGCTCAAATGATAGGGGTGCCCCAGCAGATCCTGGGCGCGCGCCAGATCGCCTACCGCCAGGGCGGTGCGGACCTCGGAACTGGAGATCCGGTGGCCATGCGCGTCGGTGATGTCTTCCAGCGTTTCCACTTCGAAGCCATGCGCCTTGCCCGCCTGGCGCAGCAATTCGATATCGCCGCTGCGCTTGCGGCCGAAGCGGAAGTCCGGACCGACCAGGATCCAGCGCGCGCCCAGCCCGCGCACCAGCAGGCGCTCGATGAACACCTCGGGCGCCATATCGGCCAGGCGCGCATTGAAGCGTTCGACCACCACCTGCTCGATGCCGAACCGCGCCAGCGCATCCAGCTTGTCGCGCAGGCCGGTAATCCGGGTCGGGGCCAGTTCGGGACGCTGATTCAGCGCGGCGAAATATTCGCGCGGATGCGGTTCGAAGGTCATGACCGCCGGCACCAGGTCGCGGCCGCGGGCGGCGGCGCGCACGCGCGCCAGCATGGCCTGGTGTCCGCGGTGCACCCCGTCGAAGTTGCCGATGGTCAGGGCGCAGGGACGGCGGGCGCCTGGCGGGGGAAGGGAGCGGAAGATATGCAGCGCGGGTTTCACGGACGAGAGTTTACAATTTTGCCCGGGCTTGCTCTTTTTCCTGTGGAACTTCTATCTTGGCAGCTTCATCTCCGGGCCGGCGGCGGCTCGTTATTCTAATTTCGGGTCGCGGCAGCAATATGCAAGCCCTGGTCCAGGCCTGCAGGCAGGAAAACTGGCCGGCGGAAATCGCCGCTGTCATTGCCAGCCGGCCTGACGCCCCCGGCCTGCAGTGGGCGCGCGAGGCCGGCATCCCGGTCGCATCGGTTTACCATCGCGATTACGCCGGCCGGGAAGCATTCGACGCCGCGCTGGCGGAAGAGATCGACCGGCATCGTCCCGACTATGTGATCCTGGCGGGCTTCATGCGCGTGCTTACCCCCGGTTTCGTCAATCACTACGCGGAACGGCTGGTCAATATCCATCCATCGCTGCTGCCGGCTTTCCCCGGGCTGCATACCCACGGGCAGGCGTTGGCCACCGGTGTCCAGGTCCATGGCTGCACGGTGCACTTCGTCACGCCGCTGCTGGATCACGGCCCGATCATCGCCCAGGCCTGCGTGCCGGTGCTGAGCGGGGACACCCCGGAAAGTCTGGCCGAACGCGTACTCGGCATGGAACATCGCGTGTTTCCCGCGGCGGTGCGCTGGCTGTCGGAAGGCCGGGTCAGCCTGACGCCGGATCACCGCGTGGTCGTGCAGGGGGATCCTCCTCGCCTCTATATGTGGTCGGCCGGCGACGCGCCGGCGAATTGATGTACGTGGCCGGCGATGCGCCGGCAAACTGAACGAACTTTTATCGGCGGGCCCACGGCCCGCCAGGGAATCGACATGAAGAAACCGCATCGCGCAGGCGCGAAACCCCCGGCGCAGCGGGCGGGTGGGGCCGATCGCCCCCGCCCGTCGTTCGCCGCCGTCCGGCTGGGCCAGGTCCAGCAGGTACTGGGCGAAATGCTGCAGTGGGCGCACCCCGCGGACGCGGTGTTGACGCATTGGCTGCGGGCCCATCCTGCATTGGGCGGGCGCGACAGGGCCGAGGTATCCGAGGCCGCTTACGACGTACTGCGCAATCTGCGGCGCTATCGCCGGCTGGCGGAAACCGGCGTGGGCGCGGCGGCGCGTCGCCTGGCGATACTCGGCCTGGCGGCCACGCTTGGGCGCGAGTCCCTGCGCGACGCTCTGGCGCCGGAGGAAAACGATTGGCTCGACCACGTACTGTTGATCGATCCGGCCACCCTGCCGCGCGCCGTGCGCGCCAGCCTGCCCGACTGGCTCGACGAGCGCCTGGGCGCCTACGAGAATGCCGATGCGCTCGTCGACGCCTTGAATCGTCCCGCCCCGCTGGACCTACGCGTCAATCCGCTGAAAGCCGATCGCGACGCCGTCCTGCGCGGATTGAACGACGGTCCGGCCGCGCGCTACCAGCCCCGGGCCATGCCGTTTTCTCCCTGGGGCATCCGGCTGGCCGGACGGCCGCCGGTAAACCGCTGGCCGCAATTCGAGGCCGGTGACATCGAGGTGCAGGACGAGGGCAGCCAGCTGCTGGCCCTGCTCATGGCGCCGCGCCGCGGCGAGATGATCATCGATTTCTGCGCCGGCGCCGGTGGCAAAACCCTGCTGTTGGGCGCCTTGATGCGTTCGACGGGCCGCCTGTACGCCTTCGACGTCTCGGCCGCGCGCCTGGCGCGGGCCAAGCCGCGCTTCGCTCGCAGCGGGCTGTCCAACGTGGTGCCGGTCGTCATTGACAGCGAGAACGATACCCGCGTCAAGCGCCTGGCCGGCAAGGCGCAGCGCGTACTGGTGGACGCGCCATGCAGCGGAATCGGGACCCTGCGGCGCAATCCCGATCTGAAATGGCGCCAGCACCCGGAGGCGCTGCAGGAGCTGGGTGTGCTGCAGGCGCGCATCCTGACCGCCGCGGCCCGTTGCGTCGCGCCGGGCGGGCGGCTGGTGTATGCCACCTGCAGCCTGTTGCCGGAGGAAAACGAAGCCCAGGCCGAGGTTTTCCTGGCGACCCATCCCGATTTCGAGCAAGTGGACGCCGCCGCCTTGATCAACGCGCGTTGCGAAGGCCTGAACCTGACCGGTCCCTATATGCAGTTGCGACCGGACGTGCATGGCACGGACGGGTTTTTCGCTGCCGTGTTCGAGCGCAGGAAGGGGCCCGCGGCAGCCGCGCAGGCCACCGCCGGGGAGCAGGAACCCACGGGCGAGGCCCGATCGCCAGGGGAGTCCACCGCCGGCACGGTCGTCGCCGAGCCCTTGGAGGCGGACCTGGAACCCGAGGCGGGGCGAGCCGCTGTCAGCGACCCGGCGGCTGACCCGGCGTCGGGCCAGGCGCCTGACGCCCCGTAACGGTCACCGTCCCCTGGAGGGCCCGGGTCCCCAGCTCGCGCGACTGGAAGAAAATCTCCCAGCCCACGGCGTCACGCCCGGGCTGGGCTCCGGCATGGTAGAGCACCCGCGTCACCGGTACCTGCACGTGCCGGCATTTGGCCGGCTTGTCGGCCTGGCCCATGGTCGTGTTGATAACCAGTTTTCCCTGGGCGGGACGCGTCTTCACGATGACCGGCGGGGCGCGCATCGCCCGGCAATCGGATTCCTGGATTTCGTAGTATTCGGCCAGCACCGTGGTGCTGCCAGCGCCGACCGTCCAGCTGTTGCGCTGGCTGGCCTCCGCGCGGGGCGCGGCGGGCAGGCCGGCCAGCAGGGCAAGGGTTGTGGCGGAAAAGTAACGTGCCGCCCGCGCGCGCCAGCCGCCGGCCGCTCCCGCCCTCGGGGCGGCCACCCCGGCGTTTAACGCGTTCCCCAGGGCGCGCGGGGGCCTGGTCGTTGAAAGAGGAGTCAAGATGAGCACAGAAGATGGGGCGAACAACAATTTTGCAGGAATTTCAAGTGTGTTTGGTCAAACTCGCGTGCTGTCATAAGGGCGCAAGGTACGCTAAACTCTTGACGTAGCTTTTCAGCCGAGGTCTTTACGCCCTATATGGATCACATCCTTTCCTTCGCCGCAGGCGGTTTCCTGCATGCTTCGTGGTGGCAGATCGTTATTTTCACGCTGGTGGCCACCCACGTCACTATCGTAGCAGTCACGGTTTTCCTGCACCGCAGCCAGGCCCACCGCGGGCTGGACCTGCATCCGGCGGTCATGCACTTCTTCCGCTTGTGGTTGTGGCTGACCACCGGCATGGTGACCAAGGAGTGGGTCGCCATCCATCGTAAGCACCACGCGAAATGCGAACGCGAAGGCGATCCGCATTCGCCCATACTGTTCGGCATCTGGAAAGTATTGTTCCGCGGCGCCGAGCTGTATCGCGAAGAAGCCACCAACGCCGAAACCATGGCCAAGTTCGGCCACGGTACGCCGGACGACTGGCTCGAACGCAATATCTACGCGCGCCACAGCCTGTTGGGCGTAATGATCATGCTGGCCCTGGACATCGCCATGTTCGGCGCTGTCGGCCTGACCGTGTGGGCCGTGCAGATGGCCTGGATTCCCTTCTGGGCCGCCGGCGTCGTCAACGGCATCGGCCACTATTGGGGCTATCGCAATTACGCCAGCCCGGACACCAGCACCAACGTGTTTCCCTGGGGCATCATCATCGGTGGTGAAGAGCTGCACAACAACCACCACGCCTACGGGACATCCGCCAAGTTTTCGGCCAAGTGGTACGAGTTCGACATCGGCTGGGGCTACATCCGCATCCTGCAGTTCGTCGGGCTGGCCAAGGTCAAGAAGGTCGCTCCCAAGCTTAAGCTGGCATCCAACAAGCCCATGGTGGATCTCAGCACGCTGCAGGGCGTGATCACGCACCGTTACGAAGTCATGGCGCGCTACGGCGACATCATCAAGAGCGCCGCGCGCCAGGAACTGGCCAAGCTCAAGACGTCGCGTTCGCCTGACAGCGCGGAGTGCCGCTGGTCCACGCTGCGCCGCGTGCGCCGCTGGCTGCATCGCTCTGAAGATGCGCTGCAACCGGAGCAGGTCGCCCAGGTGGACCAGGCGATCGCCGGCAGCCAGTCGCTGTCGACGCTGGTGCAGATGCGTCGCGAACTGGGTCGTTTGTGGGAAAGCTCCAGCGCCAGCAGCGAACAACTGCTGAGCCATCTGCAGGCCTGGTGCCAGCGGGCGCAGCAGAGCGGAATTGAAGGGCTGGAGCAGTTCGCCGACCGACTCCGCCGCTATGCGGCATGATCGATAAGTTAAATCCCGAACAACGCGCCGCTGTTACGCTCGAGCCGCAGCATGCCCTGGTCCTGGCCGGGGCAGGCAGCGGTAAAACGCGTGTATTGACCACGCGCATGGCGTGGCTCATCCAGAATGGCCTGGCCAGTCCCTACGCGCTGCTGGCCGTCACCTTCACCAACAAAGCGGCGCGCGAGATGCTGGCGCGGATCACGGCGATCCTGCCTATCGATACGCGCGGTTTGTGGGTCGGCACTTTCCACGGCCTGTGCAATCGGCTGCTGCGTGCCCATCACCGCGATGCCGGCCTGCCGCAGGCCTTCCAGATCCTCGACACCGCCGACCAGCTGGCGGCGATCAAGCGGCTGCTCAAGGCCAACGGCATCGATGATGAAAAATACCCGCCGCGCGACGTGCAGCGCTTCATCAATGGCGCCAAGGAAGAAGGCCAGCGTCCCGGCGAGCTCGAAGCCTGGGATAGCCACCGGCGGCGCCTGATCGAAATCTACCAACTGTACGAAGCGCAGTGCCAGCGCGAAGGGGTGGTCGATTTTCCCGAGCTGCTGCTGCGCGCCTACGAGCTGCTGTCGCGCAATGCGCCGGTGCGGGAACATTACCAACGCCGGTTCCGCCACATCCTGGTGGACGAATTCCAGGACACCAACACGCTGCAGTACAAGTGGCTGCGGCTGCTTGCGGGCGGTGGCGCGTATATCTTCGCCGTCGGCGACGATGACCAGTCCATCTACGCTTTCCGCGGCGCGAACGTCGGCAACATGGCCGATTTCGAACGCGACTATGCCCACGGTACGGTCATACGCCTTGAACAGAACTACCGTTCCTATGGGCATATCCTGGACGCGGCCAATGCGCTGATCGACCACAACAGCGGACGGCTGGGCAAGAACCTGTGGACGGAGCAGGGCGAAGGCGAACCGGTCCGTGTCATCGAACAACCGTCCGACGGCATGGAAGCGCAATGGGTCGTCGATGAGATCCGCGCGTTGGTCAACGATGGCCGCGCGCGTCGGGAAATCGCCGTGCTATACCGCAGCAACGCGCAGTCGCGCGTGCTGGAACATGCCTTGTTTTCCGCCGGCATTCCCTACAAGGTCTACGGTGGCCTGCGCTTTTTCGAACGCCAGGAAATCAAGCACGCACTCGCATATCTGCGCCTGATCGCCAACCCGCATGACGATACGTCGTGGATGCGGGTGGTCAATTTTCCGGCGCGGGGCATAGGCGCCCGCACGCTGGAACAATTGGCGGACGCCGCGCGCGCCCACGACACCAGCCTGTATGGGGCCGTCGCCCGCGTGGCGGGCAAGGGCGGCGCCAACCTGGCGCAGTTCGCCACGCTGATCGGCCGCATGGCGGACGACACGCGCGAGCTGCCCTTGCCCGAAATGGTCGAGCACGTGTTGGAAGCCAGCGGGCTCATCGAACACTACCGTGGCGAAAAAGAAGGCACGGAGCGCATAGAGAACCTGAACGAATTGGTCAACGCCGCGGCGGTGTTCTCGACCGAGGAGAATTTCGACGGCTTGCCCGCCGGCGTGCCCGCGCAACGTGAACCGGTTGCCGATCTGGCTGCGTTCCAGGACGCCATGACACCCGCTACGGCTGGCGCTGATCCGGCCTTCGCCCCACCCGGCGAAAACCTGACCCCGCTGGCGGCCTTCCTGTCCCATGCCGCGCTGGAAGCGGGCGACAATCAGGCGCAGGCAGGCCAGGACGCCGTCCAGATGATGACGGTGCACGCAGCCAAGGGGCTGGAGTTCGATGCCGTCTTCATCACAGGCCTGGAAGAAGGCCTGTTTCCCCATGAAAACAGCGTGCTCGAACAAGCCGGCCTGGAAGAAGAGCGGCGGCTGATGTACGTGGCGATCACGCGGGCGCGCGAAAGGTTGTACCTGAGCCTGGCGCAGAGCCGCATGCTGCACGGCCAGACGCGCTATGCCATGCGTTCGCGCTTCCTGGGCGAAATCCCGGAACAGCACCTGAAATGGCTGACCCCGCGCGCCGGCATGGGCGATGACTATGGCGCCGCCGGCAGGGACTGGCGCGGCGCCGACCGCGATGCCTTCGGCCGCAAGCCCACCGGCACCATTTCGCCTCGCCAGCCTCGCGGCGTGACATCGGGCGTGACCGTCGGGGACCGGCATTACCGGATCGGGCAGGGCGTGCGGCACGCGCGCTTCGGCGACGGGACCATCATCGGCCTGAGCGGTACCGGCCAGGATGCACAAGCGCAGATCCAGTTTCGTGACGTGGGCGCCAAGACGCTGGCGCTCGGGATCGCCAAGCTCGACGTGATCGCTGGCTGAGCCGCGCTCAGCCGGCCTTCTCCACCGCCTCAATGGCCTCCTGCAGTTCCAGCCATTGCTCTTCCAGCTCGTCCATCCGCTTCGCCAGTTCGCCATGTTCGCTCATGACCTTCTGGCGTTCGCTACGGCGGGCGTCGGAATACAGATCCGCATCGGCGATCAAAGCGTCCAGGGCGTCCAACCGTGTGCGCACCTTGGCCATCTCCGTGTCCACCTTGCCCAGCCTGGCTTCCAGCGGCTTGCGCGCCGTTGCAATACGCTGGCGTTGTTCCGCCTCCAGCCGTCGCTGTTGCTTGCGGTCCGCCGGCGCCGCGATGTCCGTGGACGCCCGCGCGGCCTCTGCTTTCTCCTGCGCGCCGCGCGCCGCCAGCCAGTCCCGGTAGTCTTCCAGGTCGCCGTCGAACTCGCGTACCGTACCGTCGGCGACGATCCAGAAACTGTCCACGGTGGTGCGCAGCAGATGCCGGTCGTGCGACACCAGCAGCATGCTGCCCGCGAACTCCGCCAGCGCGGCGGCAAGCGCTTCGCGCGTTTCGACGTCCAGGTGGTTGCTGGGTTCGTCCAGCAGCAGCAGGTTGGGCTTTTGCCAGACGATGAGGGACAGGGCCAAGCGCGCTTTCTCTCCCCCCGACATCGGGCCCACCGGCCCCGTGACCGCGTCGCCGGAGAAACCGAACCCGCCCAGGTAATTGCGCAGCTCCTGCTCGCGCGCATCCGGCGCGATGCGCGCCAGGTGCAATAGCGGCGTGGCGTTCAGGTCCAGCATATCGAGCTGATGCTGGGCGAAGTAGCCGATGGACAAGCCGCGCGAGGCGCGACGCTCGCCGGACCGTACAGGCAGGGTTTCGGCGATGGTCTTGACCAGCGTACTCTTGCCCGCGCCGTTGGCGCCCAGTATCCCCACGCGGCTGCCGGCGCGCACCATCAACGTCACGTCGCGCAGGATATCGACCGGGTCGCCATTGGCGTCGGTATAGCCGGCGCACAGCTTTTCCAGGATCAACAGCGGATCCGGCATATGGTCCGGCGAAGGAATGCGGATATCGATGCCGGCCTCCGCGTGCAGCGGTGCCAGCGTTTGCATGCGCGCCAGCGCCTTGACGCGGCTCTGGGCCTGCTTGGCCTTGGATGCCTTGGCCTTGAAGCGGTCGATAAAGCCCTGAAGGCGCGCGGCCTCCCTGGTTTGTCTTTCGTGGGCGATGCGCGTCTGGCGCAGGCGTTCCGCGCGCTGTTCCAGGAAGTCCTGATACCCGCCGCGATAGCGCACGAGTTTGCCGTGGTCGAAATGCAGGATGGCCTTGGCCGCCGCGTCCAGGAATTCGGTATCGTGCGAAATCAGCAATACCGTGCCCGGATACGCCGCCAGCCACTTTTCCAGCCATAGCATGGCGTCCAGGTCCAGGTGGTTGGTCGGCTCGTCCAGCAACAGCAGGTCCGACGGCGCCATCAGCGCGCGCGCCAACGCCAGCCGCATGCGCCAGCCGCCCGAGAAGCTGGCGACCGGCTGCATCCACTCGGCCGGTTTGAAGCCCAGGCCCGCGAGCAACTGCTCGGCGCGCGATGGCGCGCTCCACGCGCCGGCTTCGATCAGCGCGGCTTCGGTTTCGGCGATTTCGGTACCCTGGTGGTCGCCCAAGGCCGCGCGCCTGGCTTGCAAGGTACGCAAGGGTACATCGCCGTCAATGACGAATTCTCGTGCGGGGCGATCGTCGGCATGCAATTCCTGTTGCACGCTCGCAATGCGCCAATCCGGCGGCATGGTCAGGCTACCGGCGTCGAGGTCCAGATTGCCGGTCAGCAGGGCGAACAGCGTGGACTTGCCGGCGCCGTTCTTGCCCACGATGCCGACGCGTTCCCCAGGATTGACGACGAAGTCCGCGCCGTCCAGCAGGACCTTCGTCCCACGGCGCAGGGTGATTCCGGATCCACGTATCACGGCGCCAACTGCTCACGGGTCAACAGCAGGATCTGGTCGGAGGCCTCCGACGAATCCAGCCACACCGGATCCAGATGCGGGAATGCCGCTTCGAAATTCGCGCGCTCGTGGCCGATTTCCAGGACCAGAATGCCCTTGGGCGCCATGTGCGCCGGCGCTTCATCGATGATGCGCTTGATCAGGTCCATGCCGTCGTGGCCGCCCGCCAGCGCCATATGCGGTTCGTGCAGGTATTCCTGCGGCAGCGCGTCCATGGAGTCCGCGTTCACATAGGGCGGATTACAGATGATCACGTCGTACTGGCGTGCCGGCAGTTTCTGGAACAGATCGCTGCAATGCAGGGAGATGCGGTCGTGCAGGTTATACGCGCCGACGTTGTGCATGGCCACTTCCAGCGCACTGGCGGAAATGTCGACGCCATCGACGTGGGCGAAAGGGAAGGCCAGCGCGGACAGGACAGCCAGGCACCCGGAGCCCGTGCACATGTCCAGCACATACTCCACGGCTTCAGGGTCCTCGACCCAGGGCGACAGGCTGTCGTCCAGCAGTTCGGCGATCGGCGACCGCGGCACGATAACGCGCTTGTCCACGTAGAAGCGACGTCCGCGCAGCCACGCTTCGTTGGTCAGGTAAGGCGCGGGCAGGCGCTCGGCCACGCGCTTGTCCAGCAAGGCCAGCACCTGCTCACGCTCGTCCGGCAGGACGCGGGCGTCCAGGAAAGGCTCCAGCGTGTCGAGCGGAAGGTGCAGCGTGTGCAGGACCAGATAGACGGCTTCGTCCCAGGCATTGTCGCTGCCATGGCCGTAGCTGACTTGCCCGGCATTCAGCCGCGAGACGCCATAGCGGATCAGATCGCGTACGGTCTGCAATTCGGAACGATGGGAAGAGGGCATGGGATCCGTTACGCCGGCAGCAGCAGGTTTTCGACCGTGCGCCGGTAGATATTCTTCAGGGGGACGAGCGAGTCGAGTTCGACGCGTTCATTGACTTTATGGATGGTAGCGTTGCACGGGCCGAACTCGATGACCTGCGGACAGATCTTGGCCAGGAAGCGCCCATCGGAGGTGCCACCTGTCGTCGACAGTTCGGTTTCCAGGCCGGTTTCCGCGCGTATGGCGTCGGTCAGCGCCGTGCTGAGCGCGCCCCTGGGCGTCAGGAAAGGTTCGCCGCCCAATTGCCAGTCGATGTGATGATCGACGCCGTGCCTGTCCAGCACCGCGGTTACGCGGGCTTGCAGGCTTTCCGGCGTACTGGCGGTTGAAAAGCGAAAGTTGAACAGCAGCAAGGCTTCACCGGGCACGATATTGGTCGCGCCCGTGCCTGCCGACATATTCGAGACCTGGAAGGTGGTAGGGGGGAAATACTCATTGCCCTTGTCCCACTCGATGGAGACGAGTTCTGCCAGGGCAGGGGCGACGACATGCACGGCATTGCGGGCCAGGTGAGGATAGGCGACATGGCCCTGAATGCCTTTGACCGTCAGCCGGCCCGACAGCGAGCCGCGGCGGCCGTTCTTGCACATGTCGCCCAGGTGGTCGACCGAAGTCGGCTCGCCGACGATGCAGTAATCCAGGGTTTCGCCACGCTGCTGCAGCCATTCGCACACCCGCACCGTGCCGTCCACCGATGGGCCCTCTTCGTCGGAGGTCAGCAGCAGGGCGATGGAGCCGCCATGCTCGGGATGCGCGGCCACGAATTCCTCCACCGCCACCACGAAGGCGGCGATGGAGCTTTTCATATCGGCCGCGCCGCGGCCATATAGGAAACCGTCGCGCTCGACCGGCTGGAAAGGATCGCTGTTCCATTTCTCGCGCGGTCCGGGCGGCACCACGTCGGTGTGCCCGGCGAACACCACCAGCGGACCGGTGGTGCCGCGCCGCGCCCAGAGATTCGTCACGTCGTTGCACACGATGCTCTCGCAGCGAAAGCCGATGCGCTCCAGCCGCTGGGCCAGCATCTGCTGGCAATCGAAGTCTTCCGGCGTGACCGAAGGGCGGGCGATCAGGTCCTTGACCAGATCGAGTACGGCGGTCGCGGCCATTACGCCCTCAGCAGATCGTTGATGCTGGTCTTGGCGCGCGTCTGCGCGTCGACGCGCTTGACGATCACGGCGCAATACAGGCTATGCGAGCCGTCGGCCGCCGGCAGCGAGCCGGGCACGACCACCGAGCCCGAAGGAATGCGTCCATAGCTGATCTTGCCCGTGGCGCGGTCGAAGATCTTGGTGCTCTGCGACAGATAGACGCCCATGGACAGCACCGAGTTTTCCTCGACGATCACGCCTTCGACGATTTCGGAACGCGCGCCGATGAAGCAGTTGTCTTCGATGATGGTCGGGTTGGCCTGCAGCGGTTCCAGCACGCCGCCGATGCCGACGCCGCCGGACAGGTGGACGTTTTTGCCGATCTGGGCGCACGATCCCACCGTGGCCCAGGTGTCCACCATGGTGCCTTCGTCCACATAGGCGCCCAGATTCACGTACGACGGCATCAGCACCACATTGCGGCCGATGAAGGCGCCGCGGCGTGCCACGGCGGGCGGCACCACGCGGTAGCCGCCGTGCTGGAAGGCGGCGTTGCCGTATTCGGAGAACTTCAGGGGAACCTTGTCGTAGAACTGCAGCGGGGCCTGGCCCATGACCGCATTGTCTTGCAGACGGAACGACAGCAGCACCGCTTTCTTGATCCACTGGTGCACGATCCATTCACCCGTCGCTTTGTCCGCCACCCGCAGGCGTCCGGCATCCAGTGCATCGATGGTGTGTTCGACCGCTTCGCGGACTTCGGCGCTGGCATCGGTCGGCGTCAGGGATGCCCTGGCTTCCCAGGCTTGTTCGATGGTGGTTTGAAGGTCGAGAGTCATGGTTCTTGGCTGTTGTGGAGTTAAACGGAAGATTTGACGAAATCGGCGATGCGCTCGGCGGCGTCGACGCATTGCGTAAGGGGCGCGACCAGCGCCATGCGGACGCGATTCACGCCGGGATTGCGGCCGTGCGCGTCGCGCGCCAGATAACTGCCCGGCAGCACCGTCACACCCGTGCGGGCATACAGATCGCAGGCGAAATCGGTGTCCGGGTTGGGCGTGGCCACCCATAGATAGAACGAAGCCGCCGGCCGCGTCACGTCCATGGCGCGTTGCAGAATGGGCACGACCGCATCGAACTTTTCGCGGTAGAGCCGGCGATTTTCCCGCACATGGGTTTCATCGGTCCAGGCCGCGATGCTGGCCGCCGCTACCACCGGACTCATCGCGCTGCCGTGGTAGGTACGGTAGAGCAGGAAGCGGGCTACCAGCGCGGCGTCTCCGGCAATGAAGCCCGAACGCATGCCCGGCACGTTGGATCGCTTGGACAAGCTGGAGAACGCAATCAGATTGCGGAAATCCGTGCGTCCAAGGGCGTGTGCCGCCTGCAGGCCGCCCAACGGTGGCTGGGTTTCGTTCAGGTAGATCTCGGAATAACACTCGTCGGAGGCAACGATGAAGCCGTAGCGGTCGCTCAGTTCCAGAATTTCGCGCCAGTCTTCCATGGACATCACATTGCCTGCCGGGTTCCCCGGCGAGCACACGTAGACCATGCGCGTCTTGCGCCATACATTCGCCGGCACCTGGCTCCAGTCCGGGCTGAAATTGCGCGCGGGATCGGCGTTGACGTAATAAGGCTGGGCGCCGGCCAGCAGCGCCGCGCCTTCGTATATCTGGTAGAAGGGGTTGGGGCAGATAACGATATCGTCGCCCGTCGGGTCGATCACGGTTTGAGCGAAGGCAAACAGCGCCTCGCGCGAGCCGAGCACCGGCAGGACCTGGGTATCGTGATCGGGCGCCGGTATGCCGTAGCGCTTGGCCAGCCATTGCGCGATGACTTCGCGCAGCCGCGGTTCGCCTTTGGTGGTCGGATACGAGGCCAGACCGCCGGGTAGGGCCTGGGCCATGGCTTGGGCGACCCGGGCGGGGGTGTCGTGCTTGGGCTCGCCGATGGATAGATTGATCGGCGCCAGCCCGCTGGGAGGCGAGCCGGCGTCGGCCATCAGGCGGCGCAGCTTTTCGAATGGATAAGGGTGTAAAGCGTCGAGGCGGGGGTTCATGGGGCGCGATTTTAACAAGCAAGCTACAATACCGGGCTGCGCTTGCGAAGGTGGCGAAATTGGTAGACGCACCAGGTTTAGGTCCTGACGCCGTAACAGGTGTAGGGGTTCGAGTCCCCTCCTTCGCACCAGAACTCTCCGCCATGCACGATCCGGGGGCGGCGTTGCAGCCAACGCCGGCGCCCCCGGGGCGGTTCCGCCCATCGGTTTTCGTCCATTCGGTTTCCCCCAATCGGTTCCGGCCATGCATTCGCGCCAATTGCTGATTTTGGGGGTGGGCGCGGTTGACCCGGTAAAAATATCCCGATTACACTCGATCGGCGAGATATTCAAGCGACGCGGTCTTAGTTCTCTGTCGCCGTCATAGGTACGCCATAGGTACTGTAGTTGCCGATTTCCCATCCTTGATAATCTGGCGCATCTCTTCTATTCATCAGCACAGGTGGTGCAAATATGGCAACGGGCATTGTCAAGTGGTTCAACGCGGAAAAGGGATACGGTTTTATCGTGCCCGACGATGGCAGCAAGGACCTTTTCGTGCACTTCTCGCAGATCCGCACCGAGGGCTACAAGACGCTGCAGGAGAACCAGCGCGTCACGTATGAAGTCGGCCAGGGCGCCAAAGGCCCCGCCGCCATGAACATCCAGATTCTCAAGTAAATACCAGGTATGGAATGACAACGGCGTGCCCCAGGGCACGCCGTTGTCTCGTCCGCCGCGCCCTCCGACCGGTGGCGCCGCGGCGGCAGTCGCGCGGTCAGTGCGTGCCGCGCTCCTTGGCGCCGGCATGGGGCGGAACCAGCAGCCGGTCCACGTAGGCGATGCCGATGGCGGAAAGAATAAAGACGCAGTGGATGATGGTCTGCCACATCACGCCGCTTTCCGTGAACGTAACGTCGGGCTTGCCCAGTCCACCCGCTTCGATGAACGTACGCAGCAGGTGGATGGACGAAATGCCGATGATCGCCATCGCCAGCTTCACCTTCAGCACGCTGGCGTTCACATGGCTTAGCCATTCCGGCTGATCCGGGTGGCCTTCCAGCCGCAGGCGCGAGACGAAGGTCTCGTAGCCGCCGACGATCACCATGACCAGCAGGTTGGAGATCATGACCACGTCGATCAAACCGAGGACGATCAGCATGATCTGCTGTTCGCCGAAGGTGGTGGCGTGGCTGACCAGGTGCCAAAGCTCTTTGATGAACAGCAGCACATAGACGCCTTGCGCCACGATCAGGCCCAGATACAACGGCAGCTGCAGCCACCGGGAACTGAAGATCAGGGCCGCCATGGTGCTTAGGCGGGGACGGGTATCGCCGGGGGCGCGTGATTGCATAGGGGAAGGCGTGGTGCGAGGGTGGTAAGAGGCCAGGGATTTTATCAAGCTGACATCAAGCTTTCCGGCCGATGCCGGCACGCGGCGGCGCTTTGTTGGCGCTCGGATTAACGCCCACACTTATCTGTCCCCCACCTTGCGGACCGGCTTGGAGGGCACAAACGAGTTTCCGGTAAAATGACCGGTTGATTGTCCATCTTCCATTTACTCGCAAAATAGGTCTTTTCTAATGCAGCCTGTGGTTGAAACCCTCTCCGGCCTGAAGCGCCGCGTCGATCTGTCCGTGTCCGTCGCGGACATCGAGAAAGAAGTCCAGGCGCAGTTGAAGCGCGTCGCGCGCACCGCGAAGGTGCCCGGCTTCCGTCCCGGCAAAGTGCCCATGACCATGCTGGAGCGCAGCCACGGCCCCGGCATCCGCTATGACGTGATCAATACGCAGGTGGGTCGTGCATTCGAACAGGCCATCGATTCCGCAAAGCTGCGCGTAGCGGGCGCTCCGTCCATCGAGCCGAAGACCGAAGGCGCGGGTGATGATGCGCTGGTGTTCACCGCCAATTTCGAGGTCTATCCCGAAGTCGCCGTGCCCGACCTGAGCAGCCTGTCGGTCACCCGCTACGACGCCCCCGTGACGGACGCCGAAGTCGACCAGACCATTGACGTCCTGCGCAAGCAGCGCGCCAGCTACGAAGCGCGCGAAGGCCGTGCCGCCCAGGACGGCGACCGCGTCACTCTGGACTTTGCCGGCACCATCGACGGCGTGCCTTTCGATGGCGGCAAGGCGGAAGACTTCCCCTTCGTGTTGGGCCAGGGCCGCATGCTGCCCGAATTCGAAGCCGCGGCGCAGGGCATGAAGGCCGGTGAAACCAAGGTGTTTCCGCTGAGCTTCCCTGAGGACTACCAAGGCAAGGAAGTCGCCGGCAAGACCGCCGAATTCACCATCACGGTCAAGGAAGTGGCGGAAGCCGTACTGCCGGCCGTGGATAGCGAATTCGCGAAATCGCTGGGCCAGGCCGAAGGCGATGTCGAAAAGCTGAAGGCCGACATCCGCAAGAATGTCGAGCGCGAAGCCAAGACGCGCCTGCTGGTGCGCACCAAGAACAGTGTCATGGACGCGCTGGCCGAAGCCGCCAAGTTCGATGTGCCCGCGGCATTGGTCGATAGCGATGTCAGCAGCCGTGTCGCCGCTGCCCGCGAAGAACTGAAGCAGCGCGGCTTGCCGAACGCCGATTCGGTACCGATTCCGCCGGAAGCCTTCAGCACCGAATCCGAACGTCGCGTGCGTCTGGGCCTGCTGGTGTCCGAATTGGTCAAGGAAGCGCAACTGCAAGCGAAGCCCGAACAGGTCCGCGCGCGCATCGAAGAGTTCGCCCAGAATTACGAAGAGCCGGCCCAGGTGGTCAGCTATTATCTTTCCGACCGTCAGCGCCGCGCGGAAATCGAGGCGCTCGTGGTGGAAGACAATGTGGTTTCCTATGTGCTCGGCAAGGCCAAGGTCACGGACGAGCAAGTGCCTTTCGACCAGTTGATGGGGATGGCTTGATGAATAGATTTACGGATTTCTACGCCTCCATGTACGGCGGCGAGTCCGTGACGCCGACCGCCCTGGGGTATATCCCCATGGTGATCGAGCAGTCCGGACGCGGCGAGCGTGCCTACGACATTTATTCCAGGTTGTTGCGCGAGCGGGTGGTGTTCCTGGTCGGACCGGTGAACGACAATTCGGCCAATCTCGTGGTTGCCCAATTGTTGTTCCTGGAGTCGGAAAATCCGGACAAGGACATTTCGTTCTATATCAACTCGCCCGGTGGTTCGGTGTATGCCGGCATGGCCATCTACGACACGATGAATTTCGTGAAGCCCGATGTGTCCACGCTGTGCACCGGTCTGGCGGCCAGCATGGGCGCATTCCTGCTGGCGGCGGGCAAGAAGGGCAAGCGCTACTCCCTGCCCAACTCCCGGATCATGATCCACCAGCCGTCGGGTGGCGCCCAGGGGCAGGCCAGCGACATCCAGATCCAGGCTCGCGAAATCCTTGACCTGCGCGAGCGCCTGAATCTTATCCTGGCGGAGAACACCGGCCAGCCCGTCGAACGCATCGCCCTGGACACCGAGCGGGACAACTTCATGTCCGCGGAAGATGCTGTATCGTATGGCTTGGTGGACAAGGTCCTGGCCTCGCGCTCCGAGGATCGCTAAGGCGTCCGCGGGCCTGGTTCCGAACCGCCGCTATTTCGAGCCAGCGTAGGATGGGTGGCGCGCGCAGGCGCGGCATCCATCGTCACCAGAGATATATATGCCTGAAAAAAAGGGATCGGCAGACGCGAAGGTGCTGCATTGCTCTTTCTGCAACAAGAGCCAGCACGAAGTCCGCAAATTGATCGCGGGGCCTTCCGTGTTCATCTGCGACGAATGCATCGATCTTTGCAACGATATCATTCGGGAAGAAGCGCAGGCGACGGCGCGCGCCGCTATTCGCTCGGAACTGCCTACCCCGACTGAAATCAAAAAATTCCTGGATCAGTACGTCATAGGCCAGGACACGCCCAAGCGCACGCTCGCGGTCGCTGTGTACAACCACTACAAGCGCATCCGCCACGGCGAACTCAAGGGCGATGAGGTCGAGCTGTCCAAGAGCAACATTCTGCTCGTGGGGCCGACCGGTTCCGGCAAGACGCTGCTGGCCCAGACCCTGGCGCGCATGTTGAACGTGCCCTTCGTCATGGCCGATGCCACCACGCTGACCGAAGCGGGGTATGTCGGCGAGGACGTCGAAAACATCATCCAGAAGCTGCTGCAGAACTGCAACTACGAAGTTGAAAAGGCGCAGCGCGCGATTATTTATATCGACGAAATCGACAAGATTTCGCGCAAATCCGATAACCCGTCCATCACCCGCGACGTATCCGGGGAAGGGGTGCAGCAGGCGCTGCTCAAACTGATCGAGGGTACGGTGGCGTCGGTGCCGCCGCAAGGCGGCCGCAAGCATCCCAACCAGGACTTTGTCCAGGTGGATACAACGAATATCCTGTTCATCGTCGGCGGCGCCTTCGATGGCTTGGAAAAGGTCATCCGCGATCGTACGGAAAAATCGGGCATCGGATTCTCGGCGTCGGTACGAGCCAAGTCCGAACGCGGTGTAGGCGAGCTGTTCAGCGAAGCGGAGCCCGAAGACCTGATCAAGTTCGGCTTGATCCCGGAATTGGTGGGCCGCCTGCCCGTGGTCGCGACGCTGGATGAGCTAGATGAAGCCGCGCTGGTCCAGATCCTTACCGAACCCAAGAATGCCTTGGTAAAGCAATTCCAGAAGCTGTTCGCGATGGAAGGGGCGGAGCTCGACGTGCGTCCGGCCGCCTTGCGCGCCATCGCCCGCAAGGCGCTCAAGCGCAAGACGGGGGCGCGTGGTTTGCGTTCCATCCTGGAATCCGCCTTGCTGGACACGATGTACGAACTGCCTTCGCTGGGCAATGTCAGCCGTGTCGTACTCGAAGACAACGTAATCGAAGGCGACGGTCAGCCTTTGCTCATCTATGCGGACGATGCTGCCCAGGCATCCAAGCCGGAACGGGGCGAGGTCAGGGACGCCGCCGCGTAATCGGAAAGACCCGTCCGGCGTGGCGGGTTTTTACCGTTTTTGCGGTCGCCGGCCGGAAACTTGATTTTTCGGCTATTGTTCCCATATCAGACGTAACTGACGATAGACGGGATTGCTGACTGACTCCGCCGCATCGCCGTTACGTTGATCATCCCAAGGAATTCTTTATGTCTGGCACTCAGACCCTGCCTTCCGAACCCATCGACCTGCCGTTGCTGCCGCTGCGCGACGTCGTGGTGTTCCCGCACATGGTCATCCCGCTCTTTGTCGGACGCCCCCGCTCCATACGCGCCCTCGAGGTCGCGATGGAGGCCGGTAAAAGCATCATGCTGGTCGCGCAGAAATCCGCCGGCAAGGATGATCCGTCGCCCGAGGATGTTTATGAGATCGGCTGCGTGGCGGGCATCCTGCAAATGCTGAAGCTGCCCGACGGCACCGTGAAGGTATTGGTCGAAGGGGCGCAGCGCGCCCGCATCACGCGGGTGGATGACGTCGAATCGCACTTTACCTGCGAAGTCGTGCCCATCCAGCTCGACCCCATCCAGGGTTCCGAGACGGAAGCCCTGCGCCGGGCCATCGTGGCCCAGTTCGAGCAGTACGTAAAGCTCAACAAGAAGATCCCGCCGGAGATCCTTACGTCCCTGGCGGGCATCGACGATGCCGGTCGGCTTGCCGATACCATCGCCGCCCATTTGCCGCTGAAGCTCGAGCAAAAGCAGAAGATGCTGGAGATCTTCGGCACGGCCGAACGCCTGGAAGGTCTGCTCACGCAGCTGGAAACCGAAATCGACATCCTGCAGGTCGAAAAGCGGATCCGCGGCCGTGTGAAAAAGCAGATGGAGAAGAGCCAGCGCGACTATTACCTGAATGAGCAGGTAAAGGCCATCCAGAAGGAGCTGGGTGAGGGCGAAGAAGGCGCCGACATCGAAGAGCTGGAAAAGAAGATCGTCGCGGCGCATATGCCCAAGGAAGCGCGCAAAAAGGCCGATGCCGAGCTGAAGAAGCTCAAGCTGATGTCGCCCATGTCCGCCGAAGCGACGGTGGTGCGCAACTACATCGATACCTTGATCAATCTGCCGTGGCGCAAGAAGAGCAAGGTCAACAATTCCATAGGCAATGCCGAAACGGTCCTGGACGATGACCACTATGGTCTCGAAAAGGTCAAGGAACGCATCCTCGAATATCTTGCCGTGCAGCAGCGCGTCGATAAGGTCAAGGCGCCCATCCTGTGCCTGGTCGGTCCTCCCGGCGTGGGCAAGACCTCGCTGGGGCAGTCGATCGCCAAGGCAACCAATCGCAAGTTCGTGCGGATGGCGCTGGGCGGCGTGCGGGACGAGGCCGAGATCCGCGGTCACCGTCGCACGTATATCGGCTCCATGCCGGGCAAGATCCTGCAGAACATGAGCAAGGTAGGTGTGCGCAACCCCCTGTTCCTGCTGGACGAAATCGACAAGCTGGGCATGGACTTCCGTGGCGATCCCTCGTCGGCGCTGCTGGAGGTGCTGGATCCCGAGCAGAACCACACGTTCCAGGATCACTACGTCGAAGTCGACTTCGACCTGTCGGACGTGATGTTCGTCGCGACCAGCAACACGCTGAATATTCCGCCGGCCCTGTTGGACCGGATGGAAGTCATTCGCCTGTCCGGCTACACGGAAGACGAAAAGGTGCACATCGCCAGCGATCACCTGATTCCTAAGCTGTTGAAGAACAACGGCCTGAAGGAAACGGAGCTGTCGATAGACGAATCCGCCTTGCGCGACATCGTGCGGTACTACACGCGCGAAGCCGGTGTGCGGGCGCTGGAGCGCGAGATCGGCAAGGTATGCCGCAAGGTCGTCAAGCAATTGTTGACCGAGCGCGAAGGCAAGCCCGCCGCGGACACCAATGGCACCGCCAGCGTCATCGCGGTGACGTCGGAGAACCTGAACGAATACCTGGGCGTACGCCGCTACAACTTCGGTATGGCGGAAAAGGAAAACCAGGTGGGGCAGGTGACCGGCTTGGCCTGGACCGAAGTGGGCGGCGATCTGCTGACCATCGAAGTCGCCGACATGCCGGGCAAGGGCGCTATCCAGCGCACCGGTTCGCTGGGCGACGTGATGAAGGAATCGGTCGAAGCGGCGCGCACGGTCGTGCGTTCGCGGGCGCGTCGGTTGGGATTCGCCGATAGCGTCTTCGAAAAACGCGACATGCACGTGCACGTGCCCGAAGGCGCGACGCCCAAGGACGGTCCGTCCGCGGGTATCGCGATCACCACCGCCATGGTGTCCGCGCTGTCCGGTATTCCGGTGCGGGCGGACGTCGCGATGACGGGCGAAATCACGCTGCGTGGTGAAGTACTGGCGATCGGTGGCTTGAAGGAAAAGTTGCTGGCCGCGCACCGTGGTGGCATCAAGACCGTGTTGATTCCCGAGGAAAACGTCAAGGATCTGGCGGAAATCCCCGACAACGTCAAGAACCAGCTGGAAGTTGTGCCGGTACGTTGGATCGACAAGGTCTTGGAGCGGGCACTGGAGCGTATGCCTGACCCGATCTCGGAAGAGGACGCGAAGGACAAGCCGATGGTGACCCCGACGGCGGCTTCCTCCGAATCGGCCGATCCGGTTATCAAGCACTAAACGCGGTCGTAGTCACAAGCCTGGCAAAAAGGCCTGGAGCGCGAGCTCCAGGCCTTTTCGTTTGGCTGTCTGGCAAGCACCTGTCGCCGGCTGGCCGCCGCCCGCTGGAGCCTTATTGCAGCGCCTGGGTGCGGATCAAACCCACCGCGATGCCCTCCAGCGCGAATTCCTGTCCGGGCCGCACCAGAATGGGCTCGAATTCCGGATTTTCCGGGAGGAGTTCGATGCGGCCGCCTTGGCGGTGCAAGCGCTTGACGGTGACGTCTTCATCGATGCGAGCCACCACGATCTGGCCGTCGCGCGCGTCGCTGGCTTTTTTGACTGCCAGGAGATCGCCGTCCAGGATGCCTATGTCGCGCATGCTCATGCCGCGGACCTTGAGCAGGTAATCCGGCCGCTGGGCGAATAGGCCGGGATCGACGCCGACATCGCGTTCGACGTGTTCGGCGGCCAGGATGGGGCTGCCCGCCGCGACGCGGCCGACGAGCGGCAACATGAGCTGCGCCAGCGATGGGATGGGGAGCATGGCCTGGCTGTTTTCGGCCCGCGTTTCTTTCAACCGTATGCCGCGGGAGGCGCCGGCGGTCAGTTCGATGGCGCCTTTGCGCGCCAGCGCCTTCAGATGGTCTTCCGCTGCGTTGGGCGAACGGAATCCGAGCGCTGCCGCAATTTCAGCGCGGGTGGGCGGGAATCCCGTGCTCGCGACCGCTTGGCGTATAAGGTCGAGTATCTGCTGTTGCCGTTCGGTAAGTTTGCTGGCCATTGGGCGATCCTGTTCCCTGTATGGATATACAGGATCGAATTTTGGGGGACGTAGCTCCAAAACGCAAGGGGGTGGGCGAGCACTCGCGGCCGAATATCCCGCAAAAAAGATTGGGGCTCCCGAAGGAGCCCCAAGCGCGCGTGCCCAGACGTACCGGGATGATCGGCTTAGCCTTTCAGCACCTGCGCGATACCCTTGGCCACGGCATCGATATTCTGGCTGTTCAGCGCTGCAACGCAGATCCGTCCGCTGGAGACGGCATAAATACCGTGTTCTTCGCGCAGCCGATCCACCTGGGCCGAGGTCAGGCCGGAGTAGGAGAACATGCCGCGCTGCTGCAGGACGAAATCGAAGTTCTGCTGGGCACCATACTCCTTGATCTTGTCGACCAGTTGGCGGCGCATCAGACGGATACGCTCGCGCATGCCGGTCAGTTCCTGTTCCCATAAGGCGAACAGTTCCGGCGTGTTCAGCACCGTCGATACGACCGTGCCGCCATGCGTGGGCGGATTCGAATAGTTGGTACGGATGACGCGCTTGAGCTGGCTGAGCACGCGCGTGGCTTCGTCCTTGCTGCCGGCGATCACCGTCAGGGCGCCGACGCGCTCGCCGTACAGCGAGAAGGACTTGGAAAAAGAGGAACTGATGAACACCGTCATGCCCATGCCGGCGAACAGGCGCACGACGGCGGCGTCTTCGTGCAGGCCGGCGCCGAAGCCCTGGTAGGCGATGTCCAGGAAGGGCACCAAATCGCGTTCCTTGACCACATTGGCGATCTGCTGCCATTGTTCGGCGGTTGGATCCACGCCGGTGGGGTTATGGCAGCAGGCATGCAGTACGACCACGCTGCCGGCCGGCATGGATTTCAAGCCGGCGAGCATGCCTTCGAAATTCAGCCCATGCGTGGCGGCGTCGTAGTAGGGATAGGTTTCGACCTGGAAGCCGGCACGTTCGAACAGCGCGCGGTGGTTCTCCCAGCTGGGATCGCTGATATACACCTTGGATTGCGGCAGCAGCTGGCGCAGGAAATCCGCCCCGATCTTGAGCGCACCCGTGCCGCCCAGCGCTTGCGTGGTCAGCACGCGACCTTCGGCCGAGAGGGGGGAGTCGGCGCCCAGCAGCAGGGCCTGGGCGCCCTTGTTGTAGGCCGCGATGCCTTCGATAGGCAGATAGCCGCGCGCGGCGGCGGCCTCGATGCGGGCGATTTCGGCTTTGCGGACCGCGGCCAGGAGCGGAATGCGCCCGTTGTCGTCGTAGTACACCCCCACGCCCAGATTGACCTTGCCCGGCCGGGTATCGGCGTTGTATTGCTCATTCAGCCCGAGAATGGGGTCGCGCGGGGCCAATTCGACGTTCTGGAAAAGGGTGCTCATCGGATCGCAAGTTACGCAAAAGGGTAGGTGGACGCAGCCGGATATGCGGCGGATAATGGGGGGTTTACCCTGAGACAGTCTAGCATGACCGAAACTGGATTCGTCGAATTTCCGGATAGTCCTTTCCAGCTCTATCAACCCTATCCGCCGGCGGGCGACCAGCCCGGCGCCATCAACGCGTTGGTGGACGGCGTGCGGGATGGGCTGATGTACCAGACGCTGCTGGGCGTTACCGGCTCGGGCAAGACCTACACGATGGCCAACGTCATCGCGCGCCTGGGACGGCCGGCGCTGGTGCTTGCGCCGAACAAGACCCTGGCCGCGCAGCTATATGCGGAAATGCGCGAGTTCTTTCCCAAGAACGCCATCGAGTATTTCGTTTCGTACTACGACTATTATCAGCCCGAGGCCTACGTGCCGACGCGCGATTTGTTTATCGAGAAAGACTCGTCGATTAACGAGCACATCGAACAGATGCGATTGTCGGCGACCAAAAGCCTGCTGGAGCGTCGCGATACGGTTATCGTCGGCACGGTGTCGTGTATCTACGGTATCGGTAATCCCGGCGATTATCACGCCATGGTGCTCATCCTGCGGACGGGCGATCGCATTTCGCGGCGCGAGATCCTGGCGCGCCTGGTGGCCATGCAGTACACGCGCAACGATGCGGACTTCACCCGCGGGGCGTTTCGCGTGCGTGGCGAAACCATCGATATTTTCCCGGCGGAAAGCGCGGAGCTGGCCTTGCGGCTGACGTTGTTCGACGACGAGGTCGAAACGCTGGAGTTATTCGATCCCCTGACCGGCAAGGTGCGGCAGAAAGTCCCGCGGTTCACTGTCTATCCCGGCTCTCACTACGTCACGCCGCGCGATACCGTGCTGCGCGCGATCGAGACCATCAAGGAAGAGTTGCGTGACCGCCTGCAGTTCTTCACATCGCAAAGCAAGCTGGTGGAAGCCCAGCGTTTGGAACAGCGTACCCGCTTCGATCTGGAAATGCTGCAGGAACTGGGTTTCTGCAAAGGTATCGAAAACTATTCCCGCCATTTATCCGGCGCCGCGCCGGGCGAGCCGCCGCCCACGCTGATCGATTATCTGCCCGCCGATGCGCTGATGTTCATCGATGAAAGCCACGTGACGATCGGGCAATTGGGCGGGATGTATCGCGGCGACCGCGCGCGCAAGGAAACTCTGGTGCAGTATGGCTTTCGCCTGCCGTCGGCCCTGGATAACCGCCCCTTGCAACTGCAGGAATTCGAGGCCCGCATGCGCCAATGCGTGTTCGTGTCCGCCACGCCGTCGGCCTACGAACAGCAGCATGCCGATAATGTTGTCGAGCAGGTCGTGCGGCCCACCGGATTGGTGGATCCTATCGTGGAGGTGCGTCCCGCGCGCACCCAGGTGGACGATTTGCTGGGCGAAATCAAGCTGCGCGTGGCGCAATCGGAACGGGTTCTGGTGACCACGCTGACCAAGCGTATGGCCGAAGACCTGACCGACTTCCTGGCCGAACACGGGGTGCGGGTGCGCTATCTGCATTCGGACATCGATACGGTCGAACGCGTCGAAATCATCCGCGACCTGCGTCTCGGCACCTTCGACGTGCTGGTCGGCATCAACCTGCTGCGGGAAGGCCTGGATATACCGGAAGTTTCGCTGGTCGCGATTCTGGACGCCGACAAAGAAGGCTTCCTGCGGTCCGAGCGCAGTCTTATCCAGACCATCGGTCGGGCGGCGCGTAACCTCAATGGCATGGCCATCCTTTACGCCGACCGGGTGACGGACTCCATGCATCGCGCCATCGGCGAAACGGAGCGGCGGCGCAAAAAGCAGGAGGATTTCAACCGGGAGCACGGGATCACCGCCAGAGGCGTACAGAAGGCGGTCAGGGAGCTCATCGATGGCGTGGTCGCGCCGGTCCAGCATCCCACTATCGAAGACGCGCTGCCCGCCGAGCTGCTGACGGACGAGAAGGCGCTGGCGCGGGAAATCCGCCGGCTGGAAAAACTGATGATGGATCACGCGCGCAATCTGGAGTTCGAACAGGCCGCGGCGGCTCGGGATGCTTTGAACGCGCTGAAGGAAAGAGTCCTGCTGGACGGCGCCCGCTGAAAATCGCGAGGCGCCGCGTAGGGCTGAAATCGAAAAAAAGGGACGGCGCCGCGGCGCCACGGCTCGTCGTGCCGCTGTCATACCACGGAAATGGGGGCGACATCTTTACGTGTTGCAAAGCGGCGTCGAAGAGCATTGAATTCGCCTCGAATACCGCTTTAGGGAATATCAATAGGTTTATTAGCTTTGCTCTATAACTCCCTAATTCGCCTCGGTTTTTACGGTCCTTCAATTGTCGCGGCGGGAGCGGTTTTCGCGGAAAAAAAGCTTGCCTAATTGCGGGTTTTCCCGCAGACTATTAAGCATGATGACCAAGGTACTTTTCGTTTGCATGGGCAACATCTGTCGCTCGCCGAGCGCGGAAGGCGTGTTCCGCCGGCTGGTCAATGATGCCGGGCTGGGCGATGTCGTGCGGATAGATTCCGCCGGTACGCATGCTTTCCATATTGGTGAAGCGCCGGATGCCCGGGCCCAAGCCGCCGCCCGCAAGCGCGGCTACGAGATCACGCATTGCGAGGCGCGTCAGGTCACGCCCGACGATTTCCGTGAATTCGATCTGATCCTGGCGATGGATTGGGAAAACCTGTCGGCTCTGCAGCAGCAGTGCCCCAAGGCGTACCAGCACAAGTTAATGCTGCTGATGCGCTTTGCCAACGAATTCGAAGAAGCCACGGTGCCAGATCCGTACTATGGCGGCCCGGAAGGTTTCGGCAAGGTGCTCGATTATCTGGAAGACGCCTGTCAGGGCGTGCTGGAGCTGGTCCGCAAGCGCGCGACGCAATACCAGGCGGCGTAGTCCTTAGGCATCGGCTTCGGGTTTCTGGGCCGGGTTTCTGTATCAGGTGTCTGCATTCGATGGCGCGTTCAGTGCCGGAGTGCAGTTCCGGCGCCCAGACTCGCGTCCCGGCGCCCTCCCGGAAAGAAGCAAGTAGACCGCACGCGATTTCCGCGTGCGGTTTTGCATTCGCGGGCGCCGATGCCTCATCAAGCCGTGGGGCTGCTCATCCCTATCGGCGGCAGGGTTTCATAGCAAATTAGTCGGGAATAGGCTATACTTGAGGCAATTACTCAGGTATTGCGCCCCCGGCCAAGCCGGGCCTCTGGCTATACAGGAAACCTTGATATGCGGCTGACTACCAAAGGACGTTTCGCCGTGACCGCCATGATCGATCTTGCCATGCGTCAGCATAGCGGCCCGGTCACGCTGGCGGCCATCAGCCAGCGCCAAAACATTTCCCTTTCTTATCTCGAACAGCTATTCGGCAAGCTGCGCCGCCACGAGCTCGTGGACAGCGTGCGCGGCCCGGGTGGCGGTTACTCGCTGGCGCGCCTGGCGCGCAACGTCACGGTTGCGGACATTATTTTCGCCGTGGATGAACCGTTGGACGCCACCAGCTGTGGCGGCAAGCAGGACTGTACCAGCGGCAAGGACGGCAAGTCGGGCAAGTGCATGACGCACGAACTCTGGGCCACTTTGAATCGCAAGATGGTGGATTACCTGGATTCCGTTTCGCTGCAGGATCTGGTGGATCAACAGCGCGTGCGTCAGTTGCAGGAAGCCAGCAATCAGGCGCAGAACGGTACGGTGCGTGTCAACCGCATGACGAATGGGGCTGGCGTTGCCGCCGCGTGTTCCGGCAATGCCGCGGCGCAGCCCGGCGCGTCCGCCACCGTATAAGAAAACCAGGAGCTGTACGACATGACTACCCGTCCCATTTACCTAGACTATTCCGCCACGACGCCCGTCGATCCGCGCGTGGTGGACAAAATGGTGCCGTGGCTGTACGAAAACTTCGGCAACCCCGCGTCCCGCAGCCATTCCATCGGCTGGGAAGCGGAAGACGCGGTGGAACGCGCGCGTGAAGAAGTGGCCAAGCTGGTCAACGCGGATCCCCGCGAAATCATCTGGACTTCCGGTGCCACGGAGTCCGACAACCTGGCCATCAAGGGCGCGGCGAACTTCTATAAAGAACGCGGCAAGCACATCATCACGGTCAAGACCGAACACAAGGCCGTCCTGGACACGACGCGTGAGCTCGAACGCCAAGGCTTCGAAGTCACGTACCTGGACGTGATGGAAAACGGTTTGATCGACCTCGACGTATTCAAGGCGGCGCTGCGGCCGGATACCGCCCTGGTGTCGGTGATGATGGTGAACAACGAAATCGGCGTCATCCAGGACATTGAAACCCTGGGTGAAATCTGCCGCGAGCGGAACATCATTTTCCACGTCGACGCCGCTCAGGCGACCGGCAAGGTGGAAATCGACCTGCAAAAGCTGAAGGTCGATCTGATGTCTTTCTCGGCGCACAAGACCTACGGTCCCAAGGGTATCGGCGCTTTGTACGTGCGGCGCAAGCCTCGTGTGCGCATTGAAGCGCAGATGCATGGCGGCGGTCACGAACGTGGTTTCCGGTCCGGCACGCTGCCCACGCACCAGATCGTCGGCATGGGCGAGGCGTTCCGCCTGGCGCGGGAAGAAATGGGTACCGAGAACGAGCGTATCCGCATGCTGCGTGATCGTCTGTGGGCCGGCCTGTCGGAGATCGAAGAGGTCTACCTGAACGGCGATATGGATCGCCGCGTGCCCCACAACCTGAATGTCAGCTTCAACTATGTCGAGGGCGAGTCCTTGATCATGGCCGTGAAGGAATTGGCGGTTTCGAGCGGGTCGGCCTGTACCTCCGCCAGCCTGGAGCCGTCGTATGTACTGCGCGCGCTGGGCCGCAATGATGAACTGGCCCACAGCTCCATCCGCTTCACGATCGGCCGTTTCACGACCGAACAGGAAATCGACTTTACCGTCGACCTGCTGAAGAAGCGTGTCGGCAAGCTGCGCGATATGTCGCCGCTGTGGGAAATGGCGAAGGAAGGCGTGGATCTGAACAGCGTGCAGTGGGCCGCGCACTGATAGCAAGGATAGTCCGGCGCCGGTCGTCCGGCGCGAACCAATACGAGTTGCCTTCGCCTGGCGAAGGGGAGAAACATCATGGCATATAGCGAAAAGGTTCTGGATCACTACGAAAACCCGCGCAACGTCGGTTCTTTCGAGAAAGGCGACGATTCCGTGGGTACCGGGATGGTGGGCGCGCCCGCCTGTGGCGACGTGATGAAGCTGCAGATCAAGGTCAACGCCAGCGGCGTGATCGAAGACGCGCGCTTCAAGACGTACGGCTGTGGTTCGGCCATCGCGTCCAGCTCGCTGGTGACCGAATGGGTCAAGGGCAAGACCCTGGACGAGGCAATGAGCATCCGCAATACCCAGATTGCCGAAGAACTGGCGCTGCCCCCGGTAAAGATTCACTGTTCCATCCTGGCGGAAGACGCCATCAAGGCAGCCGTCAAGGACTACAAAGAGAAGCACGCGCGGAGCTGATATGGCCATCACTCTGACCCCCCAAGCGGCAAACCACATCAGCCGTTATCTGCAGCGCCGCGGCAAAGGGGTGGGCTTACGCCTGGGCGTCAGGACCACCGGCTGTTCCGGCATGGCCTATAAGCTGGAATACGTCGACGAGCCGGACGCGGCGGACCAGGTATTCGAGAGCCATGGCGTGAAGGTGTTCGTCGACCCCAAGAGCCTTTCGTATATCGACGGCACGGAACTCGACTACGCGCGTGAAGGGCTGAACGAAGGGTTCAAGTTTCACAATCCGAACGAAAAGGCGACCTGCGGCTGCGGCGAGTCTTTCACGGTGTGAATTCCGCGGCCGTGGACGATCATTTCTCGCTGTTCGGGTTGCCGGCGCGTTTCGACATCGATACCGCGCAACTGGAGCGGGCATGGCGCGAGGTCGCCGCGCGCGTGCACCCGGATCGCTATGCGACCGCGTCGCCCGCGGAACGCCGTGTCGCCATGCAATGGTCGGCGCGCGCCAACGAAGCCTACCGGCAATTGCGCGATCCTTTGTTGCGGGCCCGCTATCTCTGTGAGCGGGCAGGGGTGGACCTGCAGACGGAAAGTAATACGGCTATGGACCCGGATTTCCTGATGCAGCAGATGGCTTGGCGCGAGATGCTGGATGAGGTGCGCGAGCAGGGCGGCGCAGGCCCGGCGGCCGTCGCGCTGGACACCGAGCTGCGTGGCGCGGAGACGGATCTGCGGCAGCAAGTCGGCCGGTTGCTGGACCAGCAAAACGATGCCGCCGCGGCCGCGATCAAGGTTCGCGAGTGGATGTTCGTGCGCAAGATAAGCCAGGAACTCGCGCAGGTCGCCGACTAGGCCACCGATCGCGCGTCGCGCCGGCAGGCCTGCTCCGCCTACAATCGCCGCCGTCGGCGGTGGTCGCGTCGCAACCCATCAACCCCATAGAACCCAACCATGGCTTTACTGCAGATTTCAGAACCGGGTGAATCGCCCGCGCCGCATCAACGCAAGCTGGCGGTGGGGATAGACCTGGGTACGACCAATTCGCTGGTGGCGACGGTGCGCAGCAGCGTGCCGGAGGTCTTGCTCGACGAGTCCGGCCGCGCGCTGTTGCCGTCGGCGGTACGTTATTTCCCCGATCGCGAGCCGGTGGTGGGCCATGAGGCGCTGGAGGCCCAGGCCGAGGACCCCAGCAACACCATCGTGTCGGTCAAGCGCTTCATGGGCCGCACCGCCGACGAGGCGCGCGCATCGGGCGGTGCTTATGATTTCGTGGACGCGCCGGGCATGGTGCGGCTGCGTACCGCGCAGGGCGATCTCAGCCCTGTGGAGGTGTCTTCCCATATTCTGGCGCGGCTGCGCAGTCGCGCCGAGGCGGCGCTGGGCGATGAGCTGGTAGGCGCCGTCATCACGGTGCCCGCCTACTTCGACGATGCGCAGCGGCAGGCGACGCGGGATGCGGCCCGGCTGGCCGGGCTGAACGTGCTGCGTCTGCTGAACGAGCCGACCGCCGCCGCCATTGCCTATGGGCTGGAAAACGCCGCCGAAGGGGTCTACGCCGTCTACGATCTGGGTGGCGGTACGTTCGACGTATCCATTCTGCGCCTGACCAAGGGCGTGTTCGAAGTCGTGGCCACGGGTGGCGATACCGCGCTGGGCGGCGATGATTTCGACGCCTTGATCGCGCGGCGCGTGGCGGGCGTGGTCGCCGGCTCGGATCGCTGGTCGCGCCATGATCGCCGCGCGCTGCTGGTGGCCGCGCGGGCGGCGCGGGAGCGGCTGTCCGACGCGGACGAAACCCTGGTGAGCTTCCAGCTGCAGGACGGCACCGCGGTCGATGTGCCGCTTACCCGCGAACAGTTCGAAACCATGGCCGCGCCACTGATCGAGCGTACGCTGGATTGCGCCCGCCGCGCCTTGCGCGATGCCGACCTGAAACCGGCGGACGTGCGTGGCGTGGTGATGGTGGGCGGCGCCACGCGTACGCCGGTGGTCCGCCGTGCCGTCGGCGAGCTGTTCGGCCAGCCGCCGCTGACGGATCTGGATCCCGACCAGGTGGTCGCCCTGGGCGCTGCCTTGCAAGCGAACCTGCTGGCGGGCAACCGCATGGCGGGCGAAGACTGGCTGCTGCTGGACGTCATTCCGCTGTCGCTGGGCCTGGAGACCATGGGCGGATTGGTCGAGCGCATCATCCCCCGCAACAGCACCATTCCGGTTGCGCGCGCCCAGGAATTCACGACTTTCAAGGACGGCCAGGGCGCCATGAGCATCCATGTGGTGCAGGGCGAACGGGAACTGGTGTCCGCCTGCCGCTCGCTGGCCCGTTTCGAATTGCGCGGTATCCCGCCCATGGTGGCGGGCGCGGCGCGTATCCGCGTGACCTTCCAGGTCGATGCGGACGGGCTGTTGGGCGTGACCGCGCGCGAGCAGAGCACCGGCGTGGAGGCCTCCGTGACGGTGAAGCCCTCGTACGGGCTGTCCGATGACGACATCACCCGCATGCTGGCCGACAGCATCGATCAGGCGGATGCCGATGCGCGCGCGCGGATGCTGCGCGAGCAGCAGGTCGAGGCGCGCCAGCTGGTCGAATCGGTGCGCGCGGCGCTGGCGGTCGATGGCGATCTGCTGGACGAGCAGGAGCGCGCCCGGGTGGACGAAGCCTTGGCGCACGCGGACGCCGTGCGCGAGGGCGAGGACCTGGAGCAGGTGCGCGCCGCGGTAAGCGCGTTGTCCGAAGCAACCGAATCGTTCGCGGCGCGCCGCATGGATCGCAGTATCCGCAAGGCGCTGTCGGGCCGCAAACTGGATGAATTGACCTGATGGATGGCGGCCCGCCGCGCTCTGGCGACGGGCCGCCATCCATCAAGATACTTTTTTGATCCCATCATGCCGAAATTGACCGTATTGCCGCATCCCGATGTCTGTCCCGAAGGCAAAGTCATCGAGGACGCGCCCAGCGGCGTTTCGATCTGTCGCGTCCTGCTGGATCACGACGTCGAAATCGAACACGCCTGCGAGCTGTCCTGCGCCTGCACGACCTGTCACGTCATCGTTCGCCAGGGCTACCAATCGCTGGACGAAGCCAGCGACATGGAAGAAGACCTGCTGGACAAGGCCTGGGGGCTGACGTCCACCTCGCGCCTGTCCTGCCAGGCCAAAATCACCGATCAGGACTTGACCGTGGAAATTCCGCGGTACAGCATCAATCACGCCAAGGAGAACCACTGATGAAGTGGACCGATGTTTACGATATCGCCGCGGCGCTGGCCGACGCGCATCCGGACGTCGATCCCAATCAGGTGCGTTTCACGGCGCTGCGCGACATGGTCATGGCGCTGCCGGAATTCAATGACGATCCGGGCCATTGCGGCGAGAAAATCCTGGAAGCCATCCAACAGGCCTGGATCGAAGAGCAGGACTGAAGGACAGGCGTCACGATAATGCGGGGCGGCGGCGGTATGATCCGTAGCTGCCCCGTTTTCATCCGGCCTTCGTACGTCTTCACTGCTCCCGTCATCCCATGACCGCTCCCATCCTGCACTTCGGCCTGGCCGCGAACCGGCTTCACCACGAGACGCCGGACGCCGTGCTGTTCGACTGGTTGCGTGCCTGTTCGGCCAGCATCCGCGAAATGGGCATGCATCTCTATACCGTGGGCCGCACCCATGACGCGATCTCGCGCGAAGGCATGCTGCAGGGCTACGCCGGCCTGATACGTTATCCCTACGGCCGCGAGGGCGGGCTCATGAAGCTGGTGGCGCGCGTGACGGAAGGGCGCGATGGTACGGTGCCTTTCGACGGCGCGATCTATTTCATCGACCCGGTCGACCCTTCGTCGATATTTCCGGAGGCCCAGGCGCTGAAGCGCCAGTGCGTGACGCACGGCAAGCCCTTCATTTCCACCCTGGCTGGGGCGCGCGAATGGATAGAGGTGGAACGCCTGCACGCCGGCTTCGCCCCGGACCCGGCGGCCGCGGACTTGTTTGATTTTTCGGCGCAGACCCTGGCGCTGGTGGCTCACGATGCGCTGAAGGACGAAATGGTGGCCTTCGCCGATCAGCATTTCGACGTGCTGTCACGGTTCAGGCGGCGCGTCGCCACCGGCACCACGGGAGGACGCTTGAACGATCTGGCCTGGTCGCGCGGCTGGCCCAGGGATAAGCCGTGGACGCACCGCCACCTGAGCGGCCCGCTGGGAGGCGATGCGCAGATCGCCGAGCTGGTGCTGGAGCGGCAGTGCCAGCGAGTGATTTTCTTCGAGGACCCGCACGTGGCCCGGCAGCACGAGGCTGATATCCAATTGCTGGAGCGGGCGGTGCGGGTAGTGTCGCGGATGGCTTCCTGCGCCACGTCGCCGGCGGTGGCGCGGCGCTGGGCGCAGGCGGTGCTGTTGCGCGATGCGGGCGGCGCTGCCCAGGGCGCCGCCCTGGCCGGACAGCCGGCCTAGGCCGACGGCGGGGCGCCGGCCAGGCGGTTGTCTCAGTCCTCGCGCCGCAGGTGCGGGAAGAGGATGACGTCCCGGATGCTGGGGCTGTCGGTCAGCAGCATGACCAGGCGATCGATGCCGATGCCGCAGCCGCCGGTGGGCGGCATGCCGTATTCCAACGCACGGATGTAGTCGGCGTCGTAATACATGGCTTCCTCATCGCCCGCGTCCTTGGCTTCGACCTGGGCACGGAAGCGTTCCGCCTGGTCTTCCGGATCGTTCAGCTCGGAAAATCCGTTGGCGATCTCGCGGCCGGTGATGAACAGCTCGAAGCGTTCGGTGATGCCCGGGCGGGTATCGGAGGCGCGCGCCAGCGGCGAGACTTCCACCGGATAGTCGATGATGTAGGTGGGGTTCCACAGCAGCGCTTCGGCGGTTTCCTCGAACAGTGCCAGCTGCAGCGCTCCCAGGCCGGCACGCGCCAGCGGCGGCGCATCCACGTCGACCTTCAGCTTTTTCAGTTCGGCGCGTACGAACGCGGCGTCGTCCAGTTGCGCCTGCGTGTATCCCGGCGCGTACTTCAGGATGGCTTCGCAGATGGTCAGCCGGTCGAAGGGGCGGGAAAGGTCCAGTTCGCGATCCTGATAGGTCAGGACGGCGCTGCCGGTGGCGGCGATCGCGGCCTGGCGGATCAATTGTTCCGTGAAGTCCATCAGCCACCGGTAGTCCGTGTAGGCCGCGTAGAACTCCATCATGGTGAACTCGGGGTTGTGGCGCGGGCTGACCCCTTCGTTGCGGAAGTTGCGGTTGACCTCGAAGACGCGATCGAAGCCGCCGACGATCAGGCGCTTCAGGTAGAGCTCGGGCGCGATGCGCAGGAACATTTCCATGTCCAGCGCATTGTGGTGCGTGACGAAGGGTTTGGCCGCCGCGCCGCCCGGGATGGGGTGCAGCATGGGCGTTTCCACTTCCAGGAAGCCGGCGTTCAGCATGTACTGCCGTATCGCGCCTATCGTCTTGCTGCGCGCCTCGAAAGTACGCCGCGTGGCGTCGGTCATGATCAGGTCGACGTAGCGCTGGCGATAGCGCAGCTCCTGGTCGGCCACGCCGTGGAATTTGTCGGGCAGGGGCCGCAGCGACTTGGACAGCAGACGGGCCTGCGACGCGTGGATGGACAGTTCTCCCTTGTTCGTCTTGAAGACCGTACCTTCGACCGCGATGACGTCGCCGATATCCCATTGCTTGAAGGCCGTGTAGCTGTCGTCGCCCAGGACGCCGCGGTCCAGATAGATCTGGATACGGCCGCTGGCGTCCTGCACCGTGGCGAAGCTGGCCTTGCCCATGACGCGCTTGAGCATCATGCGGCCGGCGACCTTGACCACCTTGGCCTGCGCGGCCAGGGTTTCCTGGTCCGCGTCGTCATAGCGCGCGTGCAGGTCTGCCGCGCGGGCGTCGGGCGTGAAGTCGTTCGGAAAGGCGGGGCCGCTTTCACGCAGTTTGGCCAGCTTGGCCCGCCGTTCGGCGATCAGGCGATTTTCATCGCGGCCGGCCTGGTCCTGTACGGTGGGGGCGGTCGAAGAGTCGGTCATGGTACGGATTAGTTGTAATTGCGGATGTCATCGATTTCGGTGTTGCCGAAATCGTCGCGGTCCAGGTAGGCGGCGATGCGCGCGGCCACGTCGGCCGGCGCGGCCAGCTTGCCGCTGGCGTGCAGGTCCTGGAAGCGGGAAAGGGCCGGGAAGTCAGCCGGGTTGCTGCCGCGGATGACGCCCTGCATGTCGGTGTCGACGACGCCGGGGGCCAGCGAGACGAACCTGGCGCCGTGGGCGTCATGTTCTTGCTTGGCGACACGCGTATACATGTCCAGCGCGGCCTTGGTGGCGCAATAGACGCCCCAGCCGGCGGTCGGGTTGCGGCCGGCGCCGGAAGAAATGTTCAACACGCGGCGGTCGGCCTGCAGGTCTCGCGTCGCCGCCAGAAAGCGCGACGTCAGCAGCATGACCGCTACCACGTTCAGGTTCAGGGCCTGGTTGATGGCGGCCGCGTCGTCCAGGCTGTCCACCGATGAGACGGGATTCACCGTGCCGGCGTTGTTGATCAGCACGTAGCGCTTGGCGTCGCGCGGCAGCCCGGCGGCCAGGCGCTGCGCGACGGCGGTCGTCGCGGCCGTATCCGAGAGGTCGACGGCGATCTGTTCCAAAGCCGCACCCTGGCCGGAGGCATGGGCCGCCAGTTCGGGATCCTGGCGCCGCGCCAGGGTAATCAGGCGGGTGCCGGGCCGGGCCAGCTGGCGCGCCAGGGCGGCGCCGATGCCGCGGGAAGCGCCGGTCAGAATGACTACGGATTGGGTCATGGAATGGCCTTTGTGCGCGAACGTCGATGGGAGGACAGGCGGGGCGTCAGACGCCCTGTTTCAGGCTGGCCTGGATGAAGGGATCGAGATCGCCGTCCAGGACTTTTTGCGTATTCGAGATTTCCACGTTGGTGCGCAGATCCTTGATGCGGCTCTGGTCCAGCACGTAGGAGCGGATCTGGTGGCCCCAACCCACATCGGTCTTGGAGTCTTCCAGCTTCTGCTGTTCGGCCATCCGGTTGCGCATCTCCAGCTCGTACAGGCGCGACTTCAGCATTTGCATGGCTTCCGCGCGGTTGCGGTGCTGCGACCGGTCGTTCTGGCATTGCACGACGATGCCGGTGGGCATGTGCGTAATGCGGACCGCGGAGTCGGTCTTGTTGATGTGCTGGCCGCCGGCGCCGCTGGCGCGATAGGTGTCCACGCGCAGGTCGGCCGGATTGATCTCGATTTCGAAGGAGTCGTCGATTTCCGGGTAGACGAAGACGCTGGCGAACGAGGTGTGGCGGCCGCCGGAGGAATCGAAGGGGCTTTTGCGCACCAGGCGGTGCACACCGGTTTCGGTGCGCAGGTAGCCGAAGGCGTATTCGCCTTCCACCTTGATGGTGGCCGATTTGATGCCGGCGACTTCGCCTTCGGATTCTTCCAGGACTTCGGCCTTGAAGCCCTTGCGCTCGCAGTATTTCAGGTACTGGCGCAGCAGCATCGATGCCCAATCCTGAGCCTCCGTGCCGCCGGCGCCGGCCTGGATGTCCAGGAAGCAGTTCAGCGGATCGGCCGGATTGGAGAACATGCGGCGGAATTCCAGGCCTTCGAGCTTTTCCTGGAAGGCGTCGGCATCCGTTTCGATGGACAGCAGCGTGGCGTCGTCCGCGTCGGCCGCGGCCAGGTCGAACAGCTCGGCCGCATCGGCCAGCCCGCTACCCAGCGCGGACAGCGTCGCGACGACATCTTCCAGGCTTTTCTTTTCACGGCCCAGGTCCTGGGCGTGCTTGGGATCGTTCCAGACCTCGGGGTTTTCGAGTTCGGCGTTTACGACTTGCAGGCGCTCGGATTTGGCATCGTAGTCAAAGATACCTCCGTAGCGCCTTTTCGCGCTCCGCGTAGTCGGCGAGGCGGGCGGCGATCTGGTTCTGGCGTTCGGCTTCCATGGCTATCCTGGCTGATGGCCAGACTGGGAATCTGGCTGAATTTCGAAAACCGACCATTTTAGCCTGCCTTGCCTGTTCCGCGCTGTGGTTTTGTTCAGGTTTAAGTCAGCTTTGCCGACTAGCCTGCGTGGCACAACTATCCCGAAACGGAGGAGACGAATGGAAACCGTGATAAACCCCGGCGCCTCGGCGCCATCGACCAGCGCGGAGGATCCCCTCTATCGCAAGGTAACCCTGCGGCTGGTGCCTTTCCTCGTGCTCTGCTACGTGGTGGCGTACCTGGACCGCGTAAACGTGGGTTTCGCCAAGCTGCAGATGCTGCAGGACCTGCAATTCAGCGATACGGTCTACGGACTGGGAGCGGGGATTTTCTTCCTGGGCTATTTCATCTTTGAAGTGCCCAGCAACATCATCCTGCATCGCGTCGGCGCCCGCCGATGGATCGCGCGCATCATGATTACCTGGGGCATTATTTCCTCGGCCATGATCTTCGTAACGACGCCGGGCATGTTCTATCTGCTGCGGTTCCTGCTGGGGCTGGCGGAGGCCGGGTTCTTTCCAGGCATCATCCTGTATCTGACCTACTGGTTCCCGCACGCGCGCCGCGGCCGCATCACGACCTTCTTCATGACGGCGGTGCCGTTGTCTGGCCTGATCGGCGGGCCCATCTCGGGCTGGATCATGCATACCTTCCACGGCGATCACGGCATGGCCGGCTGGCAGTGGCTGTTCATCCTGGAAGGCCTGCCTTCGGTGATCATCGGCCTGATCGTGCTGTGGTACCTGGACGATCGCATCAGCCAGGCGAAATGGCTGACCGAAAGCGAGCGCGCCACGCTGGCCCGCAATATCGAGGCCGAGGAAAAGACCAAACAGGACCCGCCCATCCGCGAAGCGATGACCAAGCCGCGCGTCTGGGCCATGGCCAGTATTTATTTTTCCTTCGTCATGGGCCTGTACGGCGTCGGTTTCTGGATGCCCACGCTGATCCGCAATACCGGCGTGCAGGACCCGCTCACGATCGGACTGCTGACGGCGGTGCCCAATCTGTTCGCGGTCATCGGCATGATCCTGATCGCGCGCAGCTCGGACCGCCGACATGAACGCCGCTGGCATCTGGCCATTCCGTCGTTGATCGGGGCGGTGGGCCTGGTGGTGTCCGCGATGTATAGCGGCAATACGTGGATCGCCATTCTGGCGCTGACGGTGGCGAACGTGGGAATCTGCACCGTGCTGCCGCTGTTCTGGAGCCTGCCCACCGCGGTGCTCGGCGGCACGGCGGCCGCCGCCGGGATTGCGTTGATCAATTCGGTGAGCAATCTGGCGGGTTTCATCAGCCCGTATCTGGTGGGCTGGCTGAAGGACACGACGGGCTCGACCAGCAGCGGCATCTATGTGTTGGCCGCCTGCCTGTGCGCGGGCGCGCTGATCGCATTGGCGCAGCCGGCCAAGCTGGTGAATCGCTGAGGCGTCGCGTCCGATTGCGCGGCGGCCAGCGGTCGCCGCGCGGCGGCAGGGGCGACCGGACGGTTCTCCGCGCCATGCGGCGGCCGCCGGCCCATCAAGCCGCGTGTTCGACCACCAGTTGCACGGACACGCGGCCATTCCACACGTTCTGCTCCAGCCGGTAGGCCACGTCTACCGTGTCCGGCAGCAGGCGCGTCTGGCCGAACCAGATCGCGTCGAAGCGCTGGTACCCGCGTTCCAGCGTCAGCTTCAAGTGCTTGTCGCCCAGCAGACGCTGCGAGCGGATCTGGAAGGTGTCCAGGAATAGCGGCGCGGCGAAGCCCGAGCCCCAGACCTGCTGCTGCAGCAGCCCAGCGACGTCCGCATTGGCGTAGCCGGATTCCAGCGAGCCATCGGTTTCCAGCACCGGCTCGAAATTGTCGCGGCCGGTCAGTTCGCGTACCGCCGCTTCGAAGGCCGGGGCAAAGCGCGGGAAATCGGCCCTGCCGACGGTGAGCCCGGCCGCCATGGCGTGGCCGCCGAACTTGCGGATCAGCGTGGGATCGCGCTTGGACACCAGGTCCAGCACATCGCGCAGATGGACGTCCGGAATGGAGCGGCCCGAACCGCGCAGTTCGTCTTCGCCGGCCGGCGCGAAGGCCAGCGTGGGGCGCCAGAATTGGTCCTTCAGCCGCGAGGCCACCAGTCCCACCACGCCCTGGTGCCAGCTATCGTCGTAGACGCAAACCGTGGCGCCCGCGGCCGCTTCGGCCTGTTCCATGGTCGCCATCGCCTGTTCACGCATCGTCGCTTCGATCGTGCGCCGGTCGCGATTGATGGCGTCCAGTTCACGGGCGATTTCGAGCGCGCGCGCCTCGTCGTCGGTGGTCAGGCAGGCGATGCCCAGGCTCATGTCGGACAGGCGGCCGGCGGCGTTGATGCGCGGACCCAGTGCAAAGCCCAGGTCGAACGCGCTGGCGGCGCGGGGCTCGCGGCCGGCCACCGCGTATAGCGCGCGCAGGCCCGCTTGCATGCGGCCGCTGCGTATGCGCTGCAGGCCTTGCGTGACCAGCAGGCGATTGTTGGCGTCGAGCTTGACGACGTCGGCGACCGTGCCCAGGGCCACCAGGTCGGACAACGTGTCCAGGCGCGGACCGCCGTCGGCCGGATAGACGCCGCGGCGGCGCAGTTCGGCCCGTAGCGCCAGCATCAAATAGAAAATGACGCCGACGCCGGCCAGGTTCTTGGACGGGAAACCGCAGCCCGGCTGGTTGGGATTGACGATGGCCAGCGCGTCCGGCAAGCGGTCGCCGGGCAGATGGTGGTCGGTGATCAGCACGCCTATCCCGGCGGCGTTGGCGCTGGCCACGCCGTCGACGCTGGCGATGCCGTTGTCCACGGTGACGATAAGGTCGGGTTTGCCGGCGTGATGGCGGCAGGCCAGTTCCACCACGGCGGGCGACAGGCCATAGCCGGTTTCGAAGCGGTTGGGAACCAGGAAATCGACGATGGCGCCCATGGCGCGCAGCGCTCGCAGCCCGACCGCGCAGGCGGTGGCGCCATCGCAATCGTAGTCGGCCACGATAAGCAGGCGCCGCCGCTGCTGGATGGCGTCGGCCAGGATTACCGCGGCCTGGTCGGCGCAGGTCAGATGCGCGGGCGGCACCAGCGCGGGCCACGCCAGCCGCGTCTGGTCGGGATGCGCGACGCCGCGCGCGGCCCAAAGGCGCGCCAGCAGCGGATGTATGCCGGCGGCTTCCAGCAGCCGGCTTATCGAGGGATCGCCGGAGCGTACGGTCAGACGGGGGGAGACCACCAGGTCCTCCAGGATTGTTCGCGCGCGGGTAGCCAGCGCAGCAGCGGGTTGCGCGGTTGCAGCGCCAGTGTGGCGCGGCGGTCTCGGCCCAGCAGCAGCAGGGTCAGCGGCTGCAGCGGACGGCCTTGGGTGTCGGCGCGCGGCTTCAGTGTTTCGGCGTCCAGGCGTTCGATGGCTTGTAGCCAGGCGGCCCAGTCTTCGGCCTGGGACGCCGCGAGCAGCTGGTCCGCCGACGGCGGCACGGCGGATGGCGCCGTGGCCGCCGGCGTGCGTGGCCAGGGCAGGGCGCCGCCATACAGCCAGACACCGTTCAACGGTAATTGGCCGCGCGCCATGCGCTGGTCGTTGACTGGATGGTCGTACCACGCCATCTGTATTTCATTGAGCAGGCGGCGCCAGGGGCGGGCGGCGGCATCCTGTGTCCACCAGCTGTTCAGCGGCTGCCCCGCCACCGCGGCGGGACTGGCGCTGGGCAGCGCCATGCCGTGCGGGATGGCGACGCGCCAGCGGAAGGACTGCAACGGTGTGGCCTGGAATGGTGTGCCATCGAAGAGCGGACGTGCCGCTTCGAACAAGGCGGCGCCTTCGGCGGCCGTTACGTCCAACGCCTGCGGCGGCACCAGGCTGGCGCGGTCCGTGCCCAGCGCGATGTGGGCCAGGTCGGCGATCCAGACCGGTTCGCGCGCCTCGGCCGTGGGTTCGGATGTGGGCGCGGATCCCGCCGCGGTCGTGCGGCCACTCGCCATGTCGCCGTCCGGCGCCGCGCCGGCCACGATATCGTTGCCCGCTGGCGCCGCAAATCCCGGGTCGACGTCCGCCGCCAGGAAGGGGCCCAGGCCCGCCCCTATGGGCTGTCCCGGAACGGGACGGAAACCCGCCTGCTCCAGCTGCCAGGCCTCGTAAGGCGTACAGCCGTGTTCGTGGGGATCGAAGCGCGCCTGGCGGCCCGTGCCCTGGCGCATCCAGGCATACAGGGTCGGGGCCGCCGTGGGCAGCCGCTTGGCCAGCTCCGCGGCGATGGGCGCGCTGGGGGGCAGCACGCCGGGAAGGACGATTTGCATGGCCGCGATTGTAGTGCGCCCGGCCGTGGGGCCGTTAATGCCATAATGCGCGGGTGCTGAAATTACCTTACGAATTGTGGATAGGCGCCCGCTACGCGGGCATGGCCCGCATCCGCCAGCGTCGCGGGCGCCGCGACCGTTTCATCTCGTTCATCGCCGCCAGTTCGATGGCGGGCATCGCCTTGGGCGTGGCCGCGCTGATCATCGTGCTTTCGGTCATGAATGGCTTCCAGAAGGACGTACGCGATCGCATGCTGTCGGTGTTGCCGCATATCGAACTGTACGTGCCTGGCGGCAATCCCGAGAACATCCTGAACCAATGGCAGGCCTTGGCCAAGGCCGCGGAGGCCAACAAAGAGGTCCGCGCGGCGGCACCCTTCGTCGCCGCCCAGGGCATGCTGGTGCGGGGCCAGGCGCTGCGCGGCGTGCAGGTGCGGGGCATCGATCCGCAGACGGAGGGCCATGTATCCGATATCCCGCGGCAGATGGTGGCCGGCAAGCTGGACGACCTGAAGCCCGGTTCCTTCGGCGTGGTGCTGGGCCGCGACCTGGCGTCGGACCTGGGCCTGCAGGTGGGCGACACGGTTTTGCTGCTGGCGCCGCAGGCATCCATCAGTCCGGCGGGGTTCGCGCCGCGCATGCGCCAGTTCACGGTGGTCGGCGTGTTCTCGTCCGGGCACTACGAATACGATTCGTCGTTGGCCTTCGTTGACGATGAAGACGCGGCGAAAGTGTTCCGCGATAGCGGCACCGCCGGGGTTCGCCTGCGCATCGACGATATGCAGCGCGCGCCGCAGGTCGCCGCGGAACTGGCCAAGCAGTTGCCGCCGTACATCATGGCCAGCGACTGGACGCGCAACAACCGCACGTGGTTCGCCGCCGTGCAAACGGAAAAGCGCATGATGTTCCTGATCCTGGCGCTGATCGTGGCGGTGGCCGCCTTCAATCTTTTGTCTTCGCTGGTCATGGCGGTCAAGGACAAGCAGTCGGACATCGCCATCCTGCGCACCCTGGGCGCCAGTCCGGGCGAAGTCGCGCGCATTTTCCTGGTGCAAGGGGCGTTGATCGGTATCGTCGGCACGCTGCTGGGCGTGGTCGGCGGCATGCTGATCGCCTACAACATCGAGACCATCGTGCCGTTCATCGAACGCCTGCTCGGCATTCATTTCCTGCCGCGCCAGATCTACTTCATCAGTGAACTTCCCTCGGATCCCGAGATGACGGACATCATCACCATAGGCGTGACCTCGCTGGTGCTGTCGCTGCTGGCCACGCTCTATCCCAGCTGGCGCGCGTCGCGCCTGCAACCGGCCCAGGTGCTGCGCCATGACTGATTACGCGCTGCACGCGGAAAACCTGACCAAGGTCTACGACGAAGGCCCCGCGCGCATCGAGGTCCTGCGCGACGTCAGCGTGTCGATCCGGCGCGGCGAAATGCTGGCCATCGTCGGCGCATCGGGCTCCGGCAAGAGCACGCTGCTGCATATCCTTGGCCTGTTGGACGTGCCGACGCGGGGCAAGGTGGTTGTGGATGGGGTCGACGCCGCCGGACTGGCGGAAGGGGCCAAGAGCACGCTGCGCAACCGCGCCCTGGGCTTCGTCTATCAATTCCATCACCTGTTGGCGGAGTTCTCCGCGCTGGACAACGTCGCCATGCCCTTGATCGTGCGGCGCATGGATCGCGATGCCGCCAGAAAGCAGGCGCAGGTGGTACTCGAACAGGTCGGCCTGGCGGCGCGCGCGCTGCATTTCCCGGGGCAGTTGTCCGGCGGGGAACGGCAGCGCGTGGCGCTGGCAAGGGCGCTGGTCACGCGTCCCGTCTGCGTGCTGGCGGATGAACCCACGGGCAATCTGGACCGCAATACCGCCCACAGCATGTTCGAACTGCTGGTCCGCGTGAACAAGGAATCGGGTACGGCCTTTGCTATCGTCACGCACGACCATGAACTGGCCAGCCGCGCCGATCGGCAACTCGCCATGGAGCAGGGCCGTCTGGTATAGCGGCAACGGGCCCCCGGAGTCCCCATGCTGATCGATACCCACTGCCATCTCGACGCCCAGGAGTTCGACCAGGACCGTACGCAAGTCGTTGCGCGCGCCGTCGAGGCCGGCGTGCGCGCGGTCGTGATTCCGGCGGTGGGCCGGGGGAATTTCCAGACGGTACGCGACCTGGCGCATGCCATGCCTGGCGGCGCCTATGCCCTGGGCATCCATCCTTTATTCGTCGGCGCGGCATGGGACGACGACCTCGCGGCGCTGCGCGCCGCCGTCGAAGCCGCGATGGACGATCCCCGCTTCGTCGCCATCGGTGAAATCGGCCTGGACTTCTTCGTCAAGGAAATCGCCAGCGGCGAAGCCCGCGACAAGCAGGAACGCTATTACGCCGCGCAGCTGGATCTGGCGGCGGAGTTTGGCTTGCCCGTGCTGCTGCACGTGCGGCGTTCGCAGGATATCGTCTTGAAGCATCTGCGCCGGCATCCTGGCGTGCGCGGCGGTATCGCGCATGCTTTCAATGGCAGCGAGCAGCAAGCCCGCGGTTTCATCGACTTGGGATTCGCGCTGGGGATAGGCGGGGCGATGACATTCCCCCGCGCCCTGCAGATCAGGCGGCATGCGCAGCAACTGGGATTGGAACATCTGGTCCTGGAAACCGACTCGCCGGACATTCCACCGGCATGGCTGCATGAGCCTGACCGCCGCAATACGCCGGCTCAGGTCGCGGGCGTGGCGCGGGCGCTGGCGGAACTGCGCGGTACGGACGCGACCGCCGTGGCGGCCGGCACGGCTGCGACGGCGTTGCGGGTGTTGCCGCGGCTGGTGCCCGTGGTGGCCTGACTCGCCGGGCAGCCGTGCGCTGCACTTTGCGCAGAATCCGCATCCATTGGTAATCCCGCCGTCATATGGTGGATTGCATCCGATATTGGAAAAAAGATTTTCGCGTATCCGGGTTTATACCTAGGTCTGTGCGGCGCAGAATGCAGCTCATGGGGAACAGCAACGGACGCCGCGAACCCAGGCTCGCAGAGCAGAAGCGTCCGGCCCTTCCGAATCAACCAGGACCAGGAGTACCGCCATGAAGATCAAGACCATCGCCACCGCAGTGATTCTGTCATTCGCCGCCATCGGCGCCGCCCAAGCCCAAACCCCGCGCGGGGATAGCGATAACCAACCGTTCCAGGGCACCTACGGCCAAGGCCAGGCCAGCGTCAGTCGCGCCCAGGTGCTCGCCGAACTGGATCAGGCTCGCAGCGCCGGCCTGACCGGCAACGCCGACATCGACAATGCGCCCTTCGCCGCGCAGCAAGACAGCGGCGTGACGCGCGCGCAAGTCGCCGCGGACATCGACCATGCCAATAGCAGCACCGATATCGCTTTCGGCGACATCGACAACCAGCCGTTCCAGGGCGCTTGAAGCGTCCGGTCGGGAACCGGCTTCGCTGATGAGTGATGGCTAGCCGCTTCCCTGACTGTCCGGCTCGCTTTCGGGCCATGCGTGTTTTCGTCGTACGTGTGGCCAGGAAGTCCTGGCCATGCGGATTTGCTGTCCGCATGGTTGCCCCGGTGAGAGGCGGGGTTGCTGTGCAGTAGTCCTCTCGTGCAGTACCCGGCCCCGCGCAAGCGGGGCCGTCTTTATTTGTGCGCGTCGTTTCCATCCCTTTGGTTCGAAGCCGGTACGCCGCCGCGGCTAGCATGCTGTCGGCTTGTTGCGGGAGACGGAATGGAAGGGCGCCTGGCCATGCTGGCATTCATTGCGTCGGTCGCGGGCGTGCAGGTATTGGCCGCGCTGCCGTCGCCGGCCGCGCGGTTTACGCTGGGATGTTTCGTGGCCATGGCCCTGGTGCTGCGATGGCGTAGCCACCCTGGGCCATGTCGTGGGGGGGCGATGCGCGCGGCCTGGTTGCGCACGGCGGTACTGTGCGCCTGCACCGCGGGCGGCGGCGCACTGTACGCCGTCGAACGCGCGCAATGGCGCCTGGACGACGCGTTGCCGCCGGACCAGGAGAACCAGGTGACGCGCGCGACCGTGCGCGTTGTTTCGCTGGGGGACTTGGCTCCCGACGCGCTGCGCTTCGACGCCGAAGTCCTGACCTCGACGCCGGTCGCGGTGCCGCGCAGGCTGCGGGTGTCATGGCCTTTGCGCGGCGACGCCGCGGCGCGGCCCTCGGTCGTCCCCGGGCAGCACTGGGGGGTGGCCCTGGTGCTGAAGCGTCCCCATGCAGCGCGGAACCCACATGCGGCCGACGGTGAGGCGCGCATGTTCCAACGCGCCGTGCGCGCGACCGCCACCGTGCGCGGCAGGCCGCAATGGCTGCTGGATGAGGGTTTTACGTTCGGCATGGTTGGCGTCCACCGCGTGCGGCACATATTGCGTGAGCGTATGCGGGCGCTGATGGGCCAGACGCGCCATGGCGCCGTGATCATCGCGCTGGCGCTGGGCGATCAGGCTGGCGTGGCGCGCGACGATTGGCGGGTTTTCAATGCGACCGGGATTACGCATCTCGTGTCCATCAGCGGCTTGCACGTGACGCTGGTCGCGGGACTCGCGGGAGCCGCGGTGACGTGGGGCTGGCGACGGTGGCGATGGCGCGGCGTGGGCCTGGCGGAACGGATGCCGGCGGCGTTGGCCGGCATCGCCGCGGCGCTGTGCATCGCCTGGCTGTATTGCCTGCTGGCGGGCTGGGGCATACCCGCGCGACGCACCTTCTTCATGCTGGCGGTGGCGGGAGGCGCGGCATTGTTGCGTCTTCCGCTGTCCCGCGGTGCGATGCTGTTGTGCGCCGCATGCGTAGTAGTCGTGCTGGATCCTTGGGCACCGATCGCGCCGGGATTCTGGCTGTCGTTCGGCGCCGTCGCGGCGGTGCTGGCATGGGGGCATGGGGCGCGTGAAGCCACTGACGATGCCGAACGGAATGCGGGAGCCAGGCGCTGGCGCCACTGGCTGCGCAATTGTGTGCAGGCGGGCCGGCTGCAATGCGTCGTCACGCTGAGCCTGACGCCTGTACTCGCTTTCCTCACCCAGCAGGTGTCGGTCGCCTCGCCGCTGGCCAATGCGGTCGCCATCCCCGCCGTCAGCCTGATCGTGACGCCTCTCGCCCTGCTGTGCACGGCGCTATGCGCGGTTCCAGGCGCGGTCCCGGGCGCGGCTGATCTGGCGACGTGGACGGCGTGGGCCGCGCAGTGGGTTTTCGGCCTGGTGATGCATTGGATCGACTGGCTGGCGGCACAGGGCTGGTCTGTATGGGATGTGGCCGCGCCCCCGGTCGCCTTGCTTGCCTTGGCCGCGGTCGGCATCGCGTGGGCCTTGCTGCCTCCGGGCATGGTATCGCGCCGGTGGGCATGGCTGTTGATCGTGCCGGCGCTGTGCTGGCGACCCGCGCGTCCCGCCGAAGGCGAATGGCGCTTGACCGCGCTGGACGTAGGGCAGGGCGGCGCGGTGGTGGTGGAGACCGCCAGCCACACCGTGGTCTTCGATAGCGGTCCCCTGCATCGCAATGGCACGGACGGCGCGCAGCGGGTCCTGTGGCCTTATCTCCGGGCACGCGGTATCCGCCGCGTCGACATGTTGGTCATCTCCCATGCCGACGACGACCATGCCGGCGGGCTGGACAGCCTGCTGCGCGCGGTGCCGGTGGAGCGGGCGTACGCATCTTTCGATGTGGCGCGGCGTTTGCAACGGGACGCCCGCTTGCGCGGCCTGGCGCACGCGGCGCCCCCGCCCGCCGTATCAAGCATGTGCGAGGCGGGCCAGGCGTGGGAGATGGATGGCGTGCATTTTGCTTTTCTGCATCCTATCGCGCCGGTCTATCCCGCGCGGCCAGCTGGACAGCCGTCACAAGCCCTGCAATTCGCCGGCAAGGCGATACGTCCGCGCGGCAAGGGACGGCGGGGGCGCATTACGGGTTCGAATGCGGATGGCTGCGTCCTCCTGGTGGAAGGCCGCCACCATCGTGCGCTGCTGCCTGGCGACGTAGGGGTGGGGCAGGAGAGCCGCTTCGTGGCAACGCTGCCGTCCGTCGATGTGGTGGTGGCGCCCCATCATGGCTCGAAGACTTCGTCCGGCGCGGCGCTGGTGGAGGCGTCGGAGGCGCGCCATGTCATCGCGCAGGTCGGCTACCTGAACCGGTTCCGGCATCCGGCCGCGGCGGTGGAGCGGCGCTGGCGGCGCGCCGGGGCGGTTTTCTGGCGCACCGACCATCATGGGGCCGTGATCGCGACTTCGGATTCGGGCGGGCTCGTCGTTCGGTCCCAGCGCGAGCTCGCCCGCCGCTACTGGCATGCCGCCATGTAACGCCGCGGACGGCGCCGGCAGGTCCATGGCCTGGGATAACATGGTTTCCATCCCCACCCGCCCGGAGCTCTCATGCAGAATCCCCGCCTCGACTTCGTTACCTGCGCCAGCCCGGCCGGCCTGCATCGCATGGCGTACTGGGAATGGGGCGACGCCGACAACGACAAGGTGCTGCTGTGCGTGCATGGCTTGACGCGTACCGGGCGCGACTTCGACACGCTGGCGCGGCGGCTATCCGGCGAATATCGCGTGGTTTGCCCCGACGTGGTGGGGCGGGGCGCTTCCGATTGGCTGTTGAATCCGGCCTTTTACACCGTGCCTCAGTACGTCGGCGACATGGTGACCTTGATTGCGCGGCTGCGCCCGGCCACGCTGCATTGGATAGGCACGTCGATGGGCGGCTTGATCGGCATGATCCTGGCCGGCTCCGCCGCCTTGTCCGCCCGGGCACGCGCCGTGGGGCAGGCAGGCGGCGGCCCGCTCGAAGGCGCCGGATTGCGGCTCGACAAGATAGTTCTGAACGACGTCGGGCCGCGCCTGGCGCCCGACGCCCTGGCGCGCATCGGCCAATATGTGGGACAGGGCCAGGAATTCGGCAGTTTCGACGATGCCGTTGCCTATTTGCGCCAGGTGTCGGCGGCGTTCGGCCACCATACGGATGAGCAGTGGCGCGAGCTTGCCGCTCACGTATTCCTGCGGCGTGGCGACCGTTGGGTCAAGCACTACGACCTGGGCCTGGCCGCGCCGTTCGCGGTACAGGACGAGGCGTCCCTGGCGGCCGGCGAGCAACTGCTCTGGCATTCCTACGAGGCGATCGATTGCCCCATCCTGGTCCTGCGCGGCCAGCATTCGGACCTGCTGCGCCAGGATACCGCGCGCGAAATGGCCCGCCGCAACCCCAGGGCGCGCGTCGTCGAAGTGCCGGACGTGGGCCATGCGCCGACCCTGATGGACGATAGCCAGATCCAGCCCGTTGCCGCTTTTCTGCGCGGAGTAGACTGACACGCCATGGCCGGCCGCCTACAATACGGCCATGGGACTCTCATCCGCATCCAACGTTGATCTGCATTGCCATTCCACTGTTTCCGATGGCGTGCTGTCGCCACGCGACGTGGCGTTGCGCGCGCGCGCCAACGGCGTGGACGTCTGGGCGCTGACCGACCACGATGAGGTGGGCGGCCTGGCCGAAGCCGCCGACGCCGCGCGGGAAGCAGGGATGCGCTTCGTCACCGGGGTCGAGATTTCCGTGACCTGGGCCGCCCAGACGGTGCATATCGTCGGTCTGGGCTTCGATCCGCTGCACCAGGGGCTGCACGAAGGCTTGCGCCGCACTCGCTCCGGGCGGTCCGACCGCGCCCGCCGCATAGGCGAAAAACTGGCGCAATTGGGCATGCCGGGCGCCTTCGAAGGCGCCTTGCCCTTCGCCGGCAATCCGGAACTGATCAGCCGTACGCATTTCGCGCGTTACCTGGTCGAAGCCGGTTATTGCCCTGACGTCCAGACTGTCTTCAATAAGTATCTGGGCGACGATAGTCCTGCGCAGGTGGCCATCCAGTGGGCCTCGCTGGCCGATGCCGTCGGCTGGATCCATGATGCCGGCGGCCGCGCCGTGGTCGCGCACCCCGGACGCTACAAGTACACGCCCCTGCAGTTCACCGCACTGTTCGATGAATTCCAGGCTTTGGGCGGCGAAGGCGTCGAAGTCACCACCGGCAGCCATAACGCCGACGAATGCCGCCGTTATGCCGACGTGGCCCGGGAGCGCTCGTTGCTGGCTTCGCGAGGTTCGGATTTCCACAGTCCCCATGAAAGCCGGGTCGATCTCGGCAGGCTGCCCCCGCTGCCCGCCGATCTGAAGCCGGTCTGGCACGACTGGTTCTGACCGCGGTCCGCGTAGCGATCCAGGCATCCCATTCGCCATGAACAAAGCATTTGTGAAAGAGTCCGATCAGGACGAGGACGACGATATCCCGCAGGCGCAGGCGCTGCCGCCGGGGACGCGCAACTACATTACGCCGCAGGGCTATGCGCGGCTGCGCGACGAACTGGCCCATCTGATGAATGTGGAGCGGCCGTCCGTCGTCCAGGTCGTATCCTGGGCCGCCTCCAATGGCGACCGCTCGGAAAACGGCGATTACCTGTATGGCAAGAAGCGCTTGCGCGAGATCGACCGCCGCATGCGCTTCCTGACGCGGCGGCTGGATATTGCGGAAGTCGTCGATCCGGCAATCCAGCCCAACCGCGACCAGGTGTTTTTCGGCGCCAGGGTCCTGTACATGGACAAGGCCGGGCAGGAACATGAGGTAACCATCGTCGGCGTGGACGAGGCCGAGCCGCTGGCCGGCAGGATCAGCTGGATATCCCCGGTGGCCCGGGCGCTGCTCAAGGCCAGGGAAGGGGACACGGTGACGCTGCGCACGCCGGGCGGGGTGGAAACCCTGGACATCCTGGAAGTGCATTATCCGGACGCCGGCTGAGGCGGAAGTTGCGGCCGTAACGGGTAAAATCCGGTTTTTGCCCTTCCTCCTACGGCGCCCGCATCGTGTCCATCGTTCAGTACCTTCCCGGCTCGTCTGTCCTGTCCACCTTTCGCCGCGAGCGGCTGCTCGCCCAATTGAAGCAGGCCGGGCTGCCCGTCGCGGATATTTCGGCCCGCTACGAGCATTTCGTGCTGTGCGATGCACCATTGTCCGCGGCGGACCAGCAAAGGCTGGCCGATCTGCTGGATTACGGCGACCCCTACGAAGGCGCGGAACCCGCCAAGGCGATGGTGCTGCGGGTCATTCCGCGGCTGGGCACGATCTCGCCGTGGGCCAGCAAGGCCACGGATATCGCGCATAACTGCGGATTCGCCGGCGTGCGGCGGATCGAACGCGGGGTGCGCTATCTGCTGACTCCCGAACGTGGGCTGCTGGGCGCCAAATCGTTCGACGATGCCATGCTCGCGCGCGCGGCCGCCTGCCTGCACGACCGCATGGTCGAAACCGTCGTCGACGTGCAGTTCGACGGGCAGGCCCTGTTCGCCGCGGTGGAAGGCCGGCCCATGCGCACCGTACCGGTGCTGGCGCAAGGACGCGCCGCATTGGAACAGGCGAATACCACGCTGGGCCTCGCGCTTTCCGACGACGAAATCGACTACCTGGCGGAAGCCTTCACCCGCCTGGAGCGCGACCCTACCGACGTCGAGCTGATGATGTTCGCCCAGGCCAATAGCGAACACTGCCGCCACAAGATTTTCAATGCGCAATGGGTCATAGACGGCCAGGCGCAGGACAAGACGCTGTTCGGCATGATCCGCGCCACCCACGCCGCCCAGCCGGGCGGCACCGTGGTGGCGTACTCCGACAACGCCGCCATTATGGAAGGCGGAACGGCCCAGCGCTTCCACGCGGACGTCGCCGGTACATCGGCGGACGCGCTTACGTACCGGCGCCGCGAAGCCGTCGTCCATACCCTGATGAAGGTGGAAACGCATAACCATCCCACCGCGATTGCGCCGTTCCCCGGCGCCTCCACCGGCGCGGGCGGGGAAATCCGCGATGAAGGCGCCACCGGCCGAGGCTCCAAACCCAAGGCCGGCCTGACGGGCTTCACCGTGTCGCACCTGCGTTTCGACGACGCGCCGCAACCCTGGGAATCCGATCATCACGGCTTGCCGGATCGCATCGCGTCGCCGCTGTCCATCATGATCGATGGTCCTCTGGGCGGCGCGGCCTTCAATAACGAATTCGGGCGGCCCAATCTGCTGGGCTACTTCCGGACTTTCGAGCAGACCGCCGGCGGCACGCGGTGGGGCTATCACAAGCCCATCATGATCGCCGGCGGCCTGGGCAGCATCGACGGCGGCCTGACGCACAAGGAAAAGATCCCGCCCGGCGCTTTGCTGATACAGCTGGGCGGTCCCGGCCTGCGCATCGGGATGGGCGGCGGCGCAGCCTCCAGCATGGGCGTCGGCAGCAATAGCGCCGACCTGGATTTCGATTCGGTCCAGCGCGGCAACCCGGAAATCGAGCGGCGCGCGCAGGAGGTCATCGATCGCTGCTGGCAGCAGGGCGACGACAATCCCATCCTGGCCATCCATGACGTCGGCGCCGGCGGCCTGTCCAATGCCTTCCCGGAACTCGTCAACGACGCCGGCCGTGGCGCGGTGTTCGATCTGAAGCGCGTGCCGGTGGAAGAATCCGGCATGTCGCCCGCCGAGATCTGGAGCAATGAATCGCAGGAGCGCTACGTCCTGGCCATCATGCCGGACGATCTGGCGCGCTTCGACGAAATCGCGAAGCGCGAGCGCTGCCCCTATGCGGTCGTCGGTGTCGCTACGGAAGAACGGCAACTGCGCGTGGTGCAGGGCGAAGGCCTGCCTGGCGTGGACCCGCAAGGTGAAGCGGCGGGGCCGGTGCGTCCGGTGGACGTGCCCATCGATGTGATCCTGGGCAAGCCCCCGCGCATGACGCGCGACGTACGGCGCCTGCCCGGCGTGGCGGAGCCGCTGGATCTGGCGGGCATCGACCTGACCGAGGCCGCTTATCGCGTGTTGCGTCATCCCACGGTGGCCAACAAGACGTTCCTGATCACCATCGGCGACCGCAACGTGGGCGGCCTGTCGGCGCGCGACCAGATGGTCGGTCCCTGGCAGGTGCCCGTTGCCGATTGCGCGGTCACCCTGTCCGACTATGAAGGTTTCCGCGGCGAAGCCATGGCGATGGGTGAACGCACGCCTATCGCCATGATCAATGCGCCGGCGTCCGGTCGCATGGCGGTGGCGGAAGCGCTCACCAATCTGGCGGCCGCCGACGTGCGGCAGGTCGAGCACATCAAACTCTCGGCCAACTGGATGGCCGCCTGCGGCGTGGCCGGCCAGGATGCCGCGTTGTACGACACGGTATCCGCGGTCAGCGAACTGTGCCAGACGGTCGGCCTGTCGATTCCGGTGGGCAAGGATTCGCTGTCCATGAAGACCTCCTGGTCGCAGGACGGCGAACAGCGCCAGGTCGTCGCACCGGTCTCGCTGATCGTCACGGCCTTCGCGCCGGTTGCGGACGCGCGCGCAAGCCTGACGCCGCGCCTGCGCACCGACGCGGGCGACACCGTATTGATCATGATCGATCTGGGTCGCGGCCTGCATCGCATGGGCGGATCCATCCTGGCCCAGGTGTACAGCCAGGTCGGTACGGAAGCGCCGGACATCGATGTGCCGCAGGACTTGCGCGCCTTCTTCATCACCATACGCACGCTGGCCGAGGCCGGTACGTTGCTGGCCTACCACGACCGCTCCGATGGCGGCCTGTTCGCCACGATTTGCGAAATGGCTTTCGCCGGTCATACCGGCGTGTCGGTCAACCTGGACATGCTGACCTTCGACGCCAACTCGGCCGATTGGGGCGATTACAAGATCCGTCCCGAGCAGGTAGCGGTACAGCGCGAGGAACTGACGCTCAAGGCCTTGTTCTCGGAAGAGGCGGGCGCGGTCATCCAGGTGCCGGCCGCCCAGCGCGACGCCGTCATGCAGGTGCTGCGCGGTGCCGGCCTGTCCAAGTTCGCCCATGTCATCGGCGGCCTGAACGACAGCGATGAGGTCGAGTTCTATCGCGACGGACGCAAGATCTGGGGCCAGCCGCGCGCCGAACTGGGCCGTGCCTGGAGCGAAACCAGCTATCGCATCATGGCGCGACGCGACAATCCCGCCTGCGCGCAGGCCGAATTCGACGTCTGGCAGGACAAGGAAGACCCCGGTTTTTCGCCGCTGGTCACCTTCGATCCGCAGGAAGACGTGGCGGCGCCTTACATCGCCACCGGCAAGCGCCCGCGTGTTGCCATCCTGCGCGAGCAGGGCTGCAACAGCCAGGTGGAGATGGCCTGGGCGTTCGACACCGCCGGCTTCGACGCGGTCGACGTACATATGACGGATCTGCTGACCGGCCGTGTCGACCTGCGTACCGTCAACGGCATGGTGGCCGTGGGCGGTTTCAGTTATGGCGACGTGCTGGGTGCCGGCGAAGGCTGGGCCCGTACCATCCGCTTCAATAACCAGCTGGCCGACCAGTTCGCCGCCTTCTTTGGCCGCCAGGACACCTTCGGCCTGGGCGTCTGCAACGGCGCGCAGATGTTCGCCGCCCTGGCCAGCATGATCCCCGGCGCGCAGGCCTGGCCGCGCTTCACGCGCAACCTGTCGGAAAAGTACGAGGCGCGCCTGGCCATGGTGGAGATTGCCGAATCGCCTTCGATTTTCTTCGCCGGCATGGCGGGGACGCGCACGCCCGTCGCGGTGGCGCACGGCGAAGGCTACGCGAACTATGCGCGCCAGGGCGACCCGTCGCAGACCATCGTGGCGGCACGCTTTGTCGACAACCGTGGCGCCCATACCGAGACCTATCCCTACAACCCCAATGGCAGTCCCGGCGGCATCACGTCGGTCACCACGCCGGACGGCCGTTTCACGGCCATCATGCCGCACCCGGAGCGGGTGACCCGTAACGTCATGATGTCCTGGGCGCCGGAAAAATGGGGCGAGCGCGACAGCGGCGGCGCGTTCAGTCCTTGGATGCGGGCTTTCCGCAATGCCCGCGTCTGGATGAAGTAAAACTCGCTGTACAGGTGGCGGCAGGGCTCGCGATACGACCCGCCGCCATCGGCAGGCGGCAATCCATTTCAAGGAAATTCCATGAACGCACGAGTCCCCGATTCCGCGCATTCCGGTCCCATCGATCCGCAGGCCCTGCAGGCCTATGTCGACCAGAAATGGGATAACGAGATCCTGCCGGCACTGACCGACTACATCGCCATCCCCGCCAAGAGTCCCGCCTTCGATGCCGACTGGGAAGCCAACGCCTATATCGAGCGCGTCGTGCGCGACGCCGCCCAATGGGTGGAAGCACAGAAAGTCAGCGGCTTGAAGCTGGAGGTCGTGCGCCTGCCCGGCCGCACGCCGGTGATTTTCTTCGACGCGCCGGCCACGCGCGCCGACAACGGCGACACCGTGCTGCTGTACGGTCACCTGGACAAGCAGCCCGAGTTTTCCGGCTGGCGCGCCGGCCTGGGGCCCTGGACGCCAAAGTATGAAGACGGCAAGCTCTACGGCCGGGGCGGCGCCGATGACGGTTATGCCATTTATGCCTCGCTGACCGCCATCCTGGCGCTGGACAAGCAGGGCGTTCCGCGGCCGCGTTGCGTCGGCATCGTCGAGACCTGTGAGGAATCCGGCAGCTACGACCTGCTGCCCTATGTGGACGCCTTGCGCGACCGGCTGGGCAATGTCGCGCTGGTGGTGTGCCTGGATTCCGGCGCGGGCAACTACGATCAACTCTGGATGACGACGTCGCTGCGCGGCATGGTGTCGGGCACGCTGGAAGTGCAGGTGCTGGACGAAGGCGTCCATTCCGGTGACTCCAGCGGTGTGGTGCCTTCCAGCTTCCGCATCCTGCGTCATCTGCTGGACCGCCTGGAAGACAGTGCGACCGGCCGCCTGCTGCCGCAAAGCTTCCACTGCGAGATCCCGGCGGAACGGATCGAGCAGGTCCATGCGACGGCCAAAATCCTGGGCGACGAAGTCTGGCGCCGCTTCCCCTGGAGCTGCGGCGCCGACGGCGGTTTCGTGCTGCCCATGACGACCGAGCCGGAAGAGGCCTTGTTGAACCGCACCTGGCGGCCGACGCTGTCGGTCACGGGCGCCGATGGCCTGCCGCCGCTTTCCAACGCGGGCAACGTGCTGCGTCCGCGCACCGCGTTCAAGCTGTCGCTGCGCCTGCCGCCGCTGGTCGATGCGGTCGCGGCCGCGCAGGAACTGAAGTCCCTGCTGGAACGCGACGCGCCGTACAACGCCAAGGTTATTTTCAAGCCCAGCGAAGGGCAGGCCACCGGCTGGAACGCCCCCGCTTCGCAGCCATGGCTGAGCGCCGCGTTGGATGCGGCGTCCCGGCAGTACTACGGCGCGCCCTGCGGCTATATCGGCCAAGGCGGGACCATTCCGCTGATGAACACTTTGCAGCAGGGCTTTCCCAAGGCGCAGTTCATGGTCTGCGGCGTGCTGGGGCCCAAGTCGAACGCGCACGGGCCGAACGAGTTTCTGCATGTCCCGTACGGCAAGAAGCTGACCGCCGCGGTGGCGCAAACCATCGCCGCCATGCCGGCGGCCTGAGGCGGCGCTGGTGTCCGCGGATACCGTCATTGCCGCCACCCAGGCCTGGCTGACGCGCGCCGTCATCGGCCTGAACCTCTGTCCCTTCGCCAAGGCCGTGCACGTGAAGGGACAGATACGCTATGTCGCCAGCCCGGCCACCGACGTGGCCGGCGTTGCCGCCGATCTCGAAAGCGAACTGCGCCTGCTGGCCGACAGCGATCCCGAACGCATCGACACGACGCTGCTCATCCTGCCGTCGGCCTTGCAGGATTTCGGCGAATACAACGAATTCCTGACGCAGGCCGATCGCCTGCTCAAGCGCCTGCGCCTGCGCGGCGTTCTGCAGGTCGCCAGCTTCCATCCGGATTACCAGTTCGCGGATACCGATCCGGACGATATAGAAAACTGCACCAACCGGTCGCCGTATCCCATCCTGCACCTGCTGCGCGAAGACAGTATCGCCCGCGCGGTGGACACCTACCCCGATCCGGACGATATCTACGAGCGCAATCAGGAAACCATGCGCAGGCTGGGATGGGAAGGCTGGCGCAGGCTGATGACGGGCCAATAGGGCTGGGCGGCCGGCATCGGTGCCGACAGGCCGATGCGGACGCTCAGGCCGATTGCGTTGCGGCGCCGGCCAGCGCCTCGGGTGCGAAGAACCGGTCCTTCAGCTCCTGCAGGCCGATGCGTTCCAGCATGGCATTCAAGCGCTCCGCCGCGCGGCGCTGCGGCGGATTCTTGCGCTGGGCGATGATCAGCTCGTTCTTCATCGAGTGTTCCCAGCCCACCAGTTCCGTCACGCTGACCTGGTAGCCATGCGCTTCCAGCTGCAGGCAGCGCAGCACATTGGTCACCTGGCTGCCGAACTCGCGGGTGTGCAGCGGGTGCCGCCAGATCTCCGACAGCGGGTCGCCCATGACGTTCTTCTTGTTCTGCCTCAGCACCGAAGCAACTTCCGCCTGGCAACAGGGCACGACGACGATGTAGCGCGCCTGCTTGCGCAGGGCAAAGCGGATGGCGTCATCCGTTGCCGTGTCGCAGGCATGCAGTGCCGTCACGATATCCACCGTGGCCGGAAGCTCGGTGGACTCCGTCGCGTCCGCCACCGAGAGGTTCAGGAAGGACATGCCTTCGGCGAAGCCCAGCCTCTGCGCCAGTTCGCGCGTGTGCAGCACCAGCGCCTCGCGCGTTTCGATGCCGTAGATGTGCGACCGGTCGTGCAGATCCTTGAAAAACAGGTCATACAGGATAAAGCCCAGGTATGACTTGCCCGCCCCGTGATCGACCAGCGAAACATCGCGGCCGTCTTCCTTCAGATTCTTGAGCAGCGGCTCGATGAACTGGAACAGGTGGTACACCTGCTTGAGCTTGCGCCGGCTGTCCTGGTTCATCTTGCCGTCGCGCGTCAGGATGTGCAGTTCCTTCAGCAGTTCGATGGACTGGCCGGGGCGGATTTCGTGGGTATTGGACATGTTGCGGCGGAAAAACGGGCCGGCGTCGAGCGTCGGCAGACGATCATTTTACTGCGCGGGTAATAATAGGGACGCAACTTTGAAAAACCGGTGATACGCCCCATTTACTTGGCCTCTCCGGTCGCTTGCGCTTTCCTTAGGGCAAGGCGAATATAGCGGGCGGAGTTCCGCGCGCGTAGTGTTGTAGCGCTACCCGGACGCGGCGCCCGGCGCCCCGGGCCCGCCGCGCATCGCCGGCACCGGCCGGCCGCGGACGGTCCCATCCTTGGAGAAAATCGTGCCTCGCAAGACCCCTATCGAGAATTACCGCAACATCGGTATCAGCGCTCACATCGACGCTGGCAAGACCACGACCACCGAGCGCATTCTTTTCTATACCGGGGTGAACCACAAAATAGGCGAAGTGCACGACGGCGCCGCCACCATGGATTGGATGGAGCAGGAGCAGGAGCGCGGCATCACCATTACGTCGGCCGCCACCACCGCGTTCTGGCGCGGCATGGCGGGCAACTATCCGGAACACCGCATCAACATCATCGACACCCCGGGACACGTGGACTTCACCATTGAAGTCGAGCGTTCCATGCGCGTGCTCGATGGCGCCTGCATGGTGTACGACTCGGTGGGCGGCGTGCAGCCGCAGTCCGAAACCGTCTGGCGCCAGGCCAACAAATACAAGGTCCCGCGCATCGCGTTCGTCAACAAGATGGACCGCATCGGCGCGGACTTCTTCCGCGTGCAGCGTCAGATCGGCGAACGCCTGAAGGGCGTGGCCGTGCCGATCCAGATTCCGGTCGGCGCCGAAGATCACTTCCAGGGTGTGATCGACCTGGTCAAGATGCAGGCCATTATCTGGGACGACGCCAGCCAGGGTGTCAAGTTCCAATACGCCGACATCCCGGCGGAGCTGCGCGAACAGGCCCAGGAATGGCACGACAAGATGGTCGAGGCAGCCGCCGAAGCCAACGAAACCCTGCTGGACAAATACCTGGGCGGCGAAACGCTGACCGAACAGGAAATCAAGCAGGGCCTGCGCGCGCGCACCATCGCCAACGAAATCGTCCCCATGCTGTGCGGCAGCGCCTTCAAGAACAAGGGCGTGCAAGCCATGCTGGACGCCGTCATCGATTACCTGCCGTCGCCGGTCGACGTGCCCGCCATCAAGGGCCACGACGACAATGACAAGGAAATCGAACGCCATCCCGCCGACGATGAAAAGTTCTCGGCCCTGGCCTTCAAGATCATGACCGACCCCTTCGTCGGCCAGCTGGTGTTCTTCCGCGTCTATTCCGGCGTGGTGAATTCCGGCGACACCGTGCTGGTTTCCAGCAAAGGCAAGAAAGAGCGCCTGGGCCGGCTGCTGCAGATGCACGCCAACGAGCGCAAGGAAATCAAGGAAGTGCGCGCGGGCGATATCGCCGCGGCGGTGGGCTTGAAGGACGTTACGACCGGCGACACGCTGTGTGATCCGGTGCAGGCCATCGTCCTGGAAAAAATGGTCTTCCCCGAGCCCGTGATCTCGCAGGCGGTGGAGCCCAAGACCCAGGCCGACCAGGAGAAGATGGGCGTCGCCCTGAACCGCCTGGCTCAGGAAGACCCGTCGTTCCGCGTCCATACCGACGAGGAATCCGGCCAGACCATTATTTCCGGCATGGGCGAATTGCACCTGGAGATCCTGATCGACCGGATGAAGCGCGAATTCGGCGTCGAGGCCACGGTGGGCAAGCCGCAGGTCGCGTATCGGGAAACCGTGCGCGGCACCGCCACGGACGTCGAGGGCAAGTTCGTCAAGCAGTCCGGCGGCCGCGGCCAGTACGGCCATGCGGTCATCACGCTGGAGCCGAACGAAGCCGGCAAGGGCTATGAATTCGTCGACGCCATCAAGGGCGGCGTCATTCCGCGGGAGTACATCCCCGCGGTCGACAAGGGTATCCAGGACACCATGAAGTCCGGCATCCTGGCGGGCTACCCGGTGGTCGACATCAAAGTCACGCTGACCTTCGGTTCGTACCACGACGTGGACTCCAACGAAAACGCCTTCCGCATGGCGGGCTCGATGGCCTTCAAGGAAGCCATGCGGCGCGCCAAGCCGGTGCTGCTGGAACCGATGATGCACGTCGAAGTGGAAACCCCCGAGGACTTCATGGGCAACGTCATGGGCGACCTGTCGTCGCGGCGCGGCATGGTGCAGGGCATGGATGACATCGCCGGCGGCGGCGGCAAGCTGGTGCGCGCCGAGGTCCCGCTGTCCGAGATGTTCGGCTACTCCACGACGCTGCGCTCCCTGACCCAGGGCCGGGCGACGTACACCATGGAGTTCAAGCACTACGCCGAAGTACCGCGCCAGATCGCCGAGGAAGTGATGGCGAGCAAGGGCGGCAAGTAAGGGGGGGCGCCCGGCCAGGGGCGCCCGGCCAGGGTGCCCGCCTGCCACGGGGCGTCGGCCAGGCCGCTGGTCCGGCGCCTTGCTTCAGCCGCTTTTAGCCATGCCGCGCACTGTTGCGCGGATGCCCCGGCCGTATAACGGCATGCCGCCGCGCGTTAGGGGTTACACCTAGAAATTCCAGACGGAAAGCGTATAATCTTGCTTTGCGCCCGGAGTTTCCCATGCGTCTCATCCAAACCGCGCTCACCTTCGACGACGTTCTGTTGGTGCCCGCGTTCTCCCAGGTGCTGCCGCGCGACACGTCGCTGGCCACCCGCCTCACTCGCAACATCACCCTGAATATTCCGCTCGTGTCCGCCGCCATGGATACCGTGACGGAGTCGCGCCTGGCCATTGCCATGGCCCAGGAAGGCGGGATAGGCATCATCCATAAGAACCTGACGGCGGCTGAGCAGGCCCGGGAAGTCGCCCGCGTCAAGCGGCACGAATTCGGCATCGTGATCGACCCGATCACCGTTACCCCGCAGATGAAGGTGCGCGACGCCATCGCCCTGCAGAAGCAGCATGGCATCTCCGGCCTGCCGGTGGTGGAAGGGCGCAAGGTGGTCGGCATCGTCACCAACCGCGACCTGCGTTTCGAAACCCGTCTGGACGAACCCCTGCGCACCGTCATGACGCCGCAGGAACGCCTGGTCACCATGCGCGAAGGCGCCACGCTGGACGAAGCCCAGCACCTGATGCACAAGCATCGCCTGGAGCGCGTCCTGATCGTCAACGACGCGTTTGAATTGCGCGGCCTGGCCACCGTCAAGGACATCGTCAAGAACACCGCGCATCCCCAGGCCAACAAGGATGCCCTCGGCCAGTTGCGCGTCGGCGCCGCGGTCGGCGTCGGGGCCGGTACCGAAGAGCGCGTCGAAAAACTCGTCGCCGCCGGCGTCGATGTCATCATCGTCGATACCGCCCACGGACATTCCCAGGGCGTGCTGGAAGGCGTGCGCTGGGTCAAGAAGAACTATCCCAAGGTCGACGTCATTGGCGGCAACATCGCCACCGCCGAAGCCGCCCGGGCGCTGCTCGAATACGGCGCGGACGGCGTCAAGGTCGGGATCGGTCCCGGCTCCATCTGCACCACCCGCGTCGTCGCCGGAGTCGGCGTACCGCAGATCACCGCCATTTCGGACGTCGCCAAGGCGCTGGAAGGCACGGGCGTTCCGCTGATCGCCGACGGTGGTATCCGCTACTCGGGCGACGTCGCCAAGGCCCTGTCGGCCGGCGCCTTCGCCTGCATGATGGGCGGCATGTTCGCCGGTACCGAAGAAGCCCCAGGAGAAGTCGTTTTGTTCCAGGGCCGTTCGTACAAGTCCTATCGCGGCATGGGCAGCCTGGGCGCGATGGCCGACGGTTCGGCCGACCGCTATTTCCAAGATCCCGCGAACAACGCCGACAAGCTGGTGCCGGAAGGCATCGAAGGCCGCGTCCCCTACAAGGGCAGCGTCCTGCAGATCATCTACCAACTGGCCGGCGGCGTGCGCGCCTCCATGGGCTACTGCGGTTGCGCCACCATCGACGAGATGCGCACCAAGACCCAGTTCGTGCAGATCACGTCAGCGGGTTTCCGCGAATCGCATGTCCACGACGTGCAGATCACCAAGGAAGCGCCGAACTACCGCGCCGATTAAGATACGGCGCACCGCCATGCAGCATCCGCGCACCGGAGGAAGCCCCAGCTTCCCGCCGGTGCGCTTTTCTATTCAGAGCCAACCATGCACCAGCGCATCCTTATCCTCGATTACGGTTCACAGGTCACCCAACTGATCGCTCGCCGCGTGCGCGAAACAGGCGTGTACTGCGAGATCCATCCCGGCGACGTCGGCGACGATTTCGTGCGCGAACAGCGATCGCAGGGTCTGAAGGGCATCATCCTGTCCGGCAGCCATGCCTCGGCCTATGAAGAAGGCTCGCTGCGCGTGCCGCATTCGGTCTTCGAGGTCGGCGTGCCCGTGCTGGGCATCTGCTACGGCATGCAAAGCATGGCGCAGCAACTGGGCGGCAAGGTGGAATGGTCGGATCACCGCGAATTCGGCTACGCCGAAGTCCGTGCGCACGGCCACACGCGCCTGCTGACCGACATCGAGGACTTCACCACGCCGGAAGGCTACGGCATGCTGAAGGTCTGGATGAGCCATGGCGACAAGGTGACCCAGCTGCCTCCGGGCTTCAAATTGATGGCCTCCACGCCGTCCTGCCCCATCGCCGGCATGGCCGACGAAGAGCGCGGCTTCTATGGCGTGCAGTTTCACCCCGAAGTCACCCACACCATCCAGGGCAAGGCGCTGCTGGAACGCTTCGTTCGCGACATCTGCGGCTGCCAGGGCGACTGGAACATGCCCGACTACGTCTCCGAAGCCGTGCAGCGCATTCGCGAGCAGGTCGGTGATGACGAGGTCATCCTGGGCCTGTCCGGCGGCGTTGATTCGTCCGTGGCCGCGGCCTTGATCCACAAGGCGATCGGCGACCAGCTGACCTGCGTATTTGTCGACCACGGCCTGCTGCGCCTGGACGAAGGCAAGCAGGTCATGCAGACCTTCGCCGAAAACATGGGCGTCAAGATTCTGCATATCGATGCCAGCGCACAGTTCATGGGCAAGCTGGCCGGCGTGTCGGATCCCGAGGCCAAGCGCAAGATCATTGGCCGTGAGTTTGTCGAGGTATTCCAGGCGGAAGCCGGTAAGCTGAAGGCGGCCAAGTGGCTCGCGCAAGGCACGATCTATCCCGACGTGATCGAGTCGGCCGGCGCCAAGACCGGCAAGGCCGTGGCGATCAAATCGCACCATAACGTGGGCGGGCTGCCGGAAACGCTGAACCTGAAGCTGCTGGAGCCGCTGCGCGAACTGTTCAAGGACGAAGTGCGCGAATTGGGCGTGGCGCTGGGACTGCCGCATTCGATGGTGTATCGCCATCCGTTCCCTGGGCCTGGGCTGGGTGTACGTATCCTGGGCGAGGTGAAGACCGAATACGCCGATCTGCTGCGTCGCGCGGATGCGATTTTCATCGAAGAACTGCGTAGCACGCTGGATCCGGTCAGCGGGAAGTCCTGGTACGACCTGACGTCGCAGGCTTTCGCGGTCTTCCTGCCGGTGAAGTCGGTAGGCGTGATGGGCGATGGGCGGACATACGACTATGTCGTCGCGCTGCGCGCGGTGCAGACTTCCGACTTCATGACGGCGGATTGGGCGCCATTGCCGTATCCCTTGCTGGCGAAGGTCAGCGGGCGGATTATTAATGAGGTGCGGGGGATAAATCGGGTGGTGTATGACGTGAGCAGCAAGCCGCCTGCGACGATTGAGTGGGAGTGAAAAGGTCCTTCTTAATGCGGGCGCCGATTGTGAAGCGTCCTTCATTATCGTGACCCAAGCCTAAGACTCCGGCGTCTGCCAGACGTAGAGAGAAGAAATATGAAACTAAATCGTCAGCAGATTCACGAGCGTGCCATGCGAGTGCTCGAAGCGAGCCCACAAGGAATCCGTTGGTCAGATCTACTTCGAGCAGTTGGAACAGACGCGCCGGATACGCCGCGCAACAGCATTCACGGCGGTATCCATAATCTGCTTATAACGCGCACCGGCGAAATCGTTAAGGTCGCGCGTGGTACGTATCAACTAGCTAAGTTTGTTGAGGCGGATGATGCCATCGCCAGCGCTAAAGAGCACGAGACGGAGATTGCGCGTGTTCAGGCGGATGAACCGGAGTTAGGCACACTCACCGAGCAAGATTTTTACAGCAGTTTTGCAGAGTGGCTTGAGGAGAATGACGAAGCTACTGTGGCGGCCCCGCTTGGGGGAAGTAGTCTCGGTGGGAAATGGGGCACGCCAGACATCATCGGTGTCTTGAAGCCACGTGCGCAGGATATCTTCAAATTTGAACCGCAGATTGTCACGGCGGAAATCAAGGCCGTCCCAAATCAGCCGGTAGTGGCATTTGGGCAAGCAGTCGCTTATCGCCTTTTTTCGCACCGAAGCTACATAGTCGTTCCAAACTCGACGAGTAGCGATGATATGAATCGGCTCAAGTCCTTGTGCAGCATTCACGGGGTAGGGCTAGTGACGTTCGTGTTAAACAAGATTCAGCCGGACTATACCGTTGTCGTGCTGCCGGTAAACGCCTCTCCTGATATGTTCTATGTCAATAACATGCTGGAACGGCTTAAATCGTCTGAGCCTACTTTGCTGAACCGGCTGTTCTGAAGCTGACGTCCCCACCGAAGCGGTCGTCGAAGCAATGGGTATCGAAGTCGACTTCTCGCTGCGGTTCCGATGCATGTACGCTCAAGCAGATTGTCGGCTGGCGGGGAAAGCCTTCAGCCATTCACTGACAACGGCACGGAGCCCGTAGTGATTTTTCCCAGTAGGGAGAGTGGCTTTCGACTATTTCGAATTTCGAATATTTCGAATAGGGTGGTCGGGTAACCGCTTTTCCCAGGAGAAATCATGACCACCACTGCCCAATCCAAGAATGAACCTACCCGCTGAGGGAGAGGTGAAGGCGGCTGTGCAGGGTCAGCGTGCCTTGGCGGCCTACCTGGCCACCCAATTTGAGACGCAGCACATCCAGATCTTCGACGACCAGAACCGGGCGCACCAAGTGGAGCTTCCCACCTCGGCGCTGCGCTTGCTCGTGGATATTCTGGCCGAACTGGTCGATGGCGACGCCGTGAAGGTCGTGCCTATTCATGCGGAACTGACGACCCAGGCAGCGGATTTGCTCAATGTATCCCGCCCCCATTTGGTTAAATTGCTGGTAGATGGGGCGCTAGCGTTTCATCGGACCGGCAAACATCGTAGGGTAAGGTTTGCCGACCTGATGCAGTACAAGGAAGCACGCGAGCAAGCCAGCGAGCAAGCGATGGCTGAACTCGCCCAGCAGTCGCAACAGTTAGGAATGGGGTACGAATAAGGCATTCCCCCTTCACGGTTGTCTACGATGCATGCGTTCTTTATCCCGCACCGCTGCGAGATTTCCTGATGTGGCTTGGCTTATCAGGAAGATTTCGAGCGCGCTGGAGTCAGGCCATTCATGAGAGTGGAAGCGTAATCTGCTGATTAACCGTTTCGATCTCACCAGAGAGCAGGTTGACCGGACATTCGATCTAATGGATCGCGCTATTCCTGACGGTCTGGTCGAGGGATATGCGGAGCTCGTGGCCGGGCTGACGTTGCCGGATCCAGACGACAGGCATGTATTGGCGGCGGCGATTCGTTGCGGGGCAAGCGTGATTGTGACTTTCAACCAGAAGGATTTTCCGGCAGAGATGCTGGCACCCTACGGCGTCGAATCACAGCATCCCGATGAATTCGTGGACAACCTATTGGATCTGGACGCGGCCGCAGTCGTGTCGGCCGCACAGCGCCAGCGAGCCCAATTGAAGAATCCGCCGATCGACGTGGACCGCTACCTCGACATCTTGCTGCGCCAAGGTTTGGTTCAAACCACCAAGGTGCTGGCGACTTACCGCTCCATTCTCTGAGGTTTCGAAAGGCACGAATGACAAAGAATCCCTCGAGCGATGTGTTCCTGCCGGAAGGCGTCTATCAAGCTAGAAGCTAGAAGCTAGGGGGCGGCGTGGGATCAAAGCGATTTTCGTAGGTATCAACAAACATCTTGACGCGACGATCCCCGAACTGGGCGAGGCCCGCCGCGATGCTACAGCGTTGTGGGCGCTGTTCACCGACACTGTCGAAGGCTTAGCCGGCCGACTGCTTGTCGATGAGGCCGCCACGCATGCAGAGGTGTCGCAGGCCATCCTCGGAACGCTGTCGGCCGCGGGCCCGGACGACGTGGTCGTCATCACATTCGCTGAGCATGGCTCTTCCGATGGAAACCTGGTCCTATTCGATACCAACGCAGCCGATCTTTCCAGCACAGGCCTGTCGATGGCGGGCTTGGCCGATGCCTTCAAGGCGACGAAGGCGCGTGCGGTGCTGTGCGTGCTTGACTGCTGCTTCAGCGGCCAGGCGCCTGCACGCGTACTAGAGGCTGCAGCGCGCCCGCGAAGTTGGTTATAAATATATAAGTCGCGATTTCTATCGGTGGCTATCGCCGGCCGGCAGAACGGGTCGGCGACAGAACTGACGGTAAGCCCCCACGGTCGGATCCAGACGGTATGGACTCCCGACGACATGGTGCGGCTAGGAGCCGTCTTCTCACAGAGCATCCGGTTTCGCTGCCCAAGGTGCTTTCGGCACGAACCTCTCGGCAAGAAGATCCACTACGCGCCGCACCTTGGCCGACAAGTGCCGGTTCTTCTGCCACACCGCATGGATCGGGAAGCCCTGGGTTCCGACCTCGGGCAATACACGCCGCAACCGTCCAGCGCGCAGGTGCTTGGCAACCAACCAGTCGGACAGCAGTGCGATGCCATGCCCCGCCAGTGCGGCATCGAGGATGGCTTCGCTGTGGTTCAGGCCCAGCCGCCCGCGCACTGCCAGCGCTTGACTGCGGCCGTGGCGGTCGAGGAAGTGCCAAGGCCGCGCCTGCCCGCCGCTACCGAAGGTGATGCAGGCGTGCCGGTGCAGGTCGTCTGGGGTTTGCAGTTCGCCGTGTCGGGTCAGGTAGTCAGGATGAGCGACCATCACGGCTTGCTGAACGCCCAAGGGCTTGGCGACCAGCGTAGCGCTGTCTTGCAGCGGTCCGATGCGGATCACTAGGTCGATGCCGTCCTCGACCAGATCGACCCGGCGATCGGTCAGGCTCACGTCCAGTTCGAGCGCGGGGTGTTGCGTGGCGATTTCAAGCAGCGCCGGCAGCACCCAGCGTCGGCCGAAGACCACAGGCAGATCGATGCGTAAGCGCCCGGCCAACTCTTGCCGTTGCGTCGTCGCCTGCGCCCGTGCGTTCTCCAGTTCCGCCAAGGCCCGATGGCAACCGTCGCTGAACCGGCGACCTTCTTCGGTCAGGCTCAGGCGGCGCGTGGTCCGCTGGAACAGCCGCGCGCCCAGCGTGGTTTCCAAGCGGGCGATGCTCTTGGCGACCCCCGATTTGCTCATGTCGAGCCGCTCGGCCGCCAACGTGAAGCTGCCTGCCTGCACAACCTGCATGAAGACGGCAATGCCTTGGAAAGGGTCTGGTGTATTCATTGCCTGCCTATTGACGAACTGTGGTCAACTTTCTTTCGATCTGACGATCATATATCCAATAGCAATTCGTCAATAGCATGCCTCGCTGGAGCAGCCTGTCATCAAGGCTGCCGATGTTCTTGCGAGGCTTCGATGCCGCAATCGGCTCTTACGTCCACATTCCGTCTGAATGGCGCGCTGTTGCTGCTGGCGACCTGCGCCGGGCTGGGCGTGGCGAACATCTATTACCTTCAACCGGGTCTGTCCCTGGTGCAGTCCGAGTTCGATGCCGGCCCGGAACGGGTCGGCTGGGTGCCGACCCTGACGCAGATCGGCTACGCGCTGGGCATGCTGTTGCTGGCCCCGCTCGGGGACGTGGTGCCGCGACGGTGGCTCATCTTGGTCAAAACGGTTCTGCTGGTGCTGGCCCTGCTGGCGGCCGGCGTCTCCCCCGGCCTTGGCTGGCTGGTGATCGCCAGCATCGCCGTCGGCCTGCTGGGCAGCATCGGCCAGGATTTCGTGCCCATCGCCGTCCAGCTGGTCCCCGACGAACAGCGCGGCCGGGCCGTGGGCACCGTGACGACCGGGTTGCTCAGCGGCATCCTGCTGTCGCGCACCCTGGGCGGCTGGGTCGCCGAGTCCCTGGGCTGGCGGGCCATGCAGTTCGTGGCGGCTGGCCTGATGCTGGGGGTGATGGTGATCGCCTGGCGCACCGTGCCGAACCTGCCGCCCGCCAGCCGCAGTCGCTACGGCGCGCTGATCGCCAGTTTGTGGACGTTCTGGCGGCAGTATCCGGCCTTGCGCTTGGCCGTGATGGCACAGGCCCTGCTCGCGTCAACGCTGGGCGCGTTCTGGTCCACGCTTGCCCTGGTGCTGGCGGCTGCGCCGTTCCACCTGGGCGCCGGCATAGCTGGCACCTACGGCATCGCCGGCGCGGCCGGCGCCCTGGCCGCGCCCTGGTTCGGCCGCCTCAACGACCGCCACGGGCCGCTGCCCGCCATCCGCCTCGGATGCGCGCTGGTGATTGTGGCGTTCCTCGGCATGGGAATCCTGCCGCCCAGCCTCTGGAGCCTGGCGGCCGGTGCCATGGTCTTCGACCTGGGCGTGATGGCGGCGCTGGTTTCGCACCAAGCCATCGTCAACGGGCTGGACCCGCAGGCCCGCAGCCGCCTCAACGGCCTGCTGATGACCGGCGCAATGATTGGCATGGCGGCAGGTGCTGCCATCGGCAGCGCCGCGTGGGCACATGCGGGCACGCTGGGCCTCTACGGCTTTGCGGCAGCGGCCGGGCTGGCGGCGTTGGCCATGTCCTTTCTTCACCATCTCCCTGGAGAACATCCCCATGACTAAGACTGTCGAAGAACGGCTGTTCCGCGCTCCCTACCTGCAACCCCAACCCGGCAGCGACCGGCCGCTCACCGTGTTGTGCTCATTGCTCTCGCGTGCCGACAACACGCCGCTGGCCGAGCGGCGGCGTGCCGACGGGCATGTGCTGGACCATGCCGGAAACGCCATCGCCGACCCGGCGACCGATGCTACCGCCAATGCCTTCGAGGGGAATCCGAACCTCAACTTCGAGCATTGGGGCGAATATTGGCGCAAGGTGCATGGCGTGCGCTTCATCCATGCCGAGGAAGCAGACGACCGCAGCCTGGAACGCCTGCTGCGCTACGACCAGTTGCACCGTTTCGCGCCGGGGCCAACCCACACCGACGCGCCGCCGTATCGCGCGCCGGTCGATGAACATGGCCGGTTGTGGCCTACCGTCATCGGCCATGTCGAAGCCTACCGGCGTCCGCGCTGGGACGGCATCGCCTACCTGAACTTCGCCGGCCCCGAGGACATCGCCGTGGTGCTGGGCAATGCCCGAGTGCGCGAGAAAATCCTGCCCGAAGACCGGGCGATTTTCCGCGACATCGCCCCGGTGCTGGCGCGCCAATACGTCATCGTGCCGAGCGTCACGGGCTTTGATGCCGTCACGCTGGTCAAGCTCCATGTGCGCGATCCGGCAATCAGCCGCGCAGCCTTCCAGCAATGGTGGCTGCACGAGCATGCACCGCGGGCGGCGGCGCAGTCCAAGGGTTGGGTGCGGCGTTATGTGCAACTCCACAACATCGGGCCGACCGAGCCGGGCGAGCCGCTGTACCACCCGCAAGCCAGCACTATCGACGGCGTGACGCTGATGAGTTTCGTCAGCGTGGATGACCTAGAGGACTTCCTGCGCAGCCCTGAATACAAGGCGATCGCCGAGGACGAAGCGCCGAGGACGGACGTAGCGGCCAGCGAATGGTGGACGACCATCGGTATGGTGCTGGTCAATCGCATCGCCCCGGAACGAGCAACGGACCCAAGCGCATGAACTAAGTGAGAGACGAGGCGGCTATATGGAATTGCGCCATCTTCGCTGTTTCCTGGCCGTGGCCGAAGAACTGCACTTCGCCCGCGCGGCATCCCTTGCCGGCCCACAAGCGCATCCCGCTCGAAGAAGTGCTGCGTTATCCGCTGGTGCTGTGCGATCAGCCGGCGTGCGAAGGCCATGCGCGACACGTCCGGCACCCGGCACAGTTCGCTGACCGACCAGACGTACCGCTTCGCGCTTGAACTCGTCCGTGAAACCTCTTCTGGTCCCTGCCATCCTTCTGCTCTCCAGGCATCATCATGCCGTCTGATGTGTTCGGAGACATAGGGCAAGGCTATAGAGCTGGAAGCGCCCGCTGACGCGGCTGACGTGAACACCCGCGGTTGATGGGAACAAGAAATGGAGTTCGAACGGTCGTTCCCGGAGGATGCCTCATTGCCGGCGAGCGGGCTTGAATGGCGCTAACCTAGGCTCGCGAATGTCCTCTATGCCACATTGACCGCAGAAAACGGGACGGACGAAACGGAGGTTTTGCAGCCTGGCGCGCAACTGGATCATTGAGGAGGATCAAAGAGGATTGTCCCGTGTGGGGCTACCGTGGTCAGAGCCAACATCTCGCCTTAACCAGGAGAAAGGTCATGAAAGCTCTCGTCTATGAAGGAGTGGGTCGGAAAAGCCTGCAGGATAGGCCTGTTCCGAAAATCGATGCGCCAACCGATGCGATCGTCAGGGTGACCCGTACAACGATCTGCGGGACCGACTTGCATATTTTGAAGGGCGATGTGCCAACCTGCACGCCCGGTCGCATTCTCGGGCACGAGGGTGTGGGAATTGTCGAAGATATCGGTGCCGGCGTAACGCAGTTCAAGAAGGGCGATCATGTGCTGATCTCCTGCATTTCCTCCTGCGGCAAATGCGAATATTGCCGGCGGGGCATATATTCGCACTGCACCACGGGCGGCTGGATCCTCGGCAACACGATCGACGGTACGCAGGCCGAATACGTACGTATTCCCCATGCCGATACCAGCCTCTATCCCATCCCGGCCGGCGCGGATGAAGAAGCGCTGGTTATGCTAAGCGACATCTTGCCGACGGGCTTCGAGTGCGGCGTGCTGAACGGCAAGGTCCAGCCTGGCAGCACCGTCGCCATCGTCGGTTCGGGGCCCATCGGACTGGCCGCGCTGCTGACCGCGCAGTTCTATTCGCCGTCGGAGATCATCATGGTCGATCTTGATGATAACCGGCTGGAGGTGGCGAAACGCTTCGGTGCGACGCAGACGGTCAAGGCCAACGGTGAGGAGGCCAAGCAACGTATTCTCAGCCTGACCGGGGGAAAAGGTGTCGACACGGCGATCGAGGCCGTCGGCATTCCTGCGACCTTTGAGTTCTGCCAAGAGATCATCGCGCCCGGCGGCGTCATCGCCAATGTCGGCGTGCATGGTGTGAAGGCCGACCTGCATCTCGAAACACTGTGGTCGCAGAACATATCCATCACGACGCGGCTGGTCGATACGGTTTCAACGCCGATGCTGCTGAAGACGGTGCAGTCGGGCAAATTCGATCCCAAAAAGCTGATCACCCACCACTTCAAGCTCGACGGGATTCTCGACGCCTATGACACCTTTTCGCGGGCTGCCAGCACACAGGCGCTGAAGGTCATCATCGAAGCGAGCTGATTCGGCAAGCAATGAATGCCCCAGGCGGCAGAGCCTGCCGCCGCGTTGCGTTTCGGCACCTGTCGCCAAGTAGGCCTCCGAGGCGCGTTGACCTTGCACGGCTGTCTGGACTTCCCGTCCGGCGGGCGGCGTCATAGCGCAATGAACGAAACGGCTTATCGTCGATGAGCAGGAGTCCGAAGACCGAGGGAAGACGGCGATGAAGCAACTCGACGCCGATCTTCAGGCCGGCTTCCTGGGAATTGGGGGAGGGCGGGTGCGGCGGTGTTGCCCTCGTGCACCTTGTCCACGCTCTCCTTGACGAGGCCGACTGCGTCTGGGCGATGCCGGCACGGTCACCTTGTATGAGGCGGAGCGGCCACCGACATGGCTCGGCCATCTGTCTTTGGCGCAGCGCTTCCAATATCTGGGCAAGGGACCGTTCGATTGGCCGCCTGTGTCGCTCACAGTGGAGGTATCCGCAGCCGCGTTGTCCGAACAAAGGCTTGGCGTGGCACCAGGCTTCCCCGGCGCCGATGCCTTGGTTTGCGCCACGCCGGAGCGGGCCATGTTGGCGTTGTGCGGTGAGGTCTCGGACGCCGCCTTGATTTAGGAGGTGGATGCGCTGATGCAGGCCACGACCCCGCTGCGGCCTCAGCGGGTCGGTCTGTTGCTGCGCCACTGCCACAGCATCAAGGCCAAACGGCTGTTCTTGGCGCTGGCCGAGCGCCATCGCCATGCCTGCCTCGGTTGTCAGTGGACATCGATCTGGCCTGGTTGCCGGTGCGTGACTATGCCGAGGACGCAACGCTCATTGCCAAAGCGCTTGGGCGGCTGGCTGAGGTGCTGCGTGGCCGGCCTTTGCAACTGCAAGTGCAGTTGTTGGCAGGCGAGGGCGCGAACGTCACGCGGCTGGTCGCCAGTCGTGGCCGTGCGCGTGTGCAGATCGAAACGACGCCGGTTATGCGCGGTACGGTGCATCCGGCGCGGACCATGGTGGTGCGCCCGAGGGTCGAGGAAGGACTTTCCTTGTCTACCTGACGTATAGCCCCAAGCCCGACTGGGAAATGCCGGCGCCTCGCGTGTCCGCGGATTTTGCAGCGACCTTCGAAGCGCACTTCAAGGGCATGACGGCCGAGCCTATTGAAAACGGTAAATCTGCTGATACCGATTTTGGTGCTTTTTTCCGTGAACCTGAAGAAGGCAATGACGGTAGGGGTTCCTCCGGCAAGCTACGCCATTCCTGACACAGGCTATTGATGCTGCGGAACTTGTTCGCGTGCCGGGACCTTCTGAAGTGGTAGCAGATCCATAACGTCGCAGAACAAGGGGCGTTGCTTCCAGTCGTTTTTGTCGCCGACCACGTAGAAGCGACTTTTGGCGCGCGTCGCCGCGACGTTTAGAAGGTTGGGCTCCGATACCGCCCAGTTGCGTGCACCTGATCCCGCCGTATTGCCACCCAGCACCATGATGACGACCGGCGCTTCCTTGCCTTGCATCGTATGGATCGTGCCGGACACCATCTTGCTGCCAAGCATGCGCTTGAGATTTTGCTGGACTTCCTTGAAGGGCGTGATGACCGAAATGTCCTTGGCGGTGACACCATCTTCATGCAACAGCGCGAGCAACTCGCGTAGAGCCCGGCCTTCGGCGGGCACCCAGTTTCCTTCGGAAGAACCGCTGGCTTGTATCCAACCTGTCGGCAGACTGGCCCGTGTTTCCTTGTCCGCGCGCGGCGCCATCGTTCCATACACCATCGCTCCATCATAGGCGATGCGGTTGGCCAACTCGTGCATGGGCCTGTCGCAGCGACGATGTACGACCAGCGGCAGCCCCACCCACGTCTTGCTGTCGGCCGGTCCTGCCATGCGACCCCAAGGGGTGGCTTCGTCGGCCAGCGTCTGAGCGGACTGATGGTTGGGAAGCCAGTGTGGCTCGACACGGTAGCGTGTGCGCATGTGTTCCAGCACCGCATTGGATACGGTGACAATGGGCTTGAATTGCAGCGGGTCTCCCACGAGCAATGCACGGCGGGACCGCCACAGCGCACCCACCGCCGCCTGTGGTGAGGCTTGGCCGGCCTCGTCCACGAACAGCCAGCCGATCTCGCTGGCACCCAAAGAACCAAATGAGCGAGCGAATGATGCGAAGGTGCTGCTCAGTACCGGTACGACCATGAACAGCGAAGCCCACGCCGACCGAATAGCATCCCCTGAAAGCCCTTGGTAGCGCGAGCCTGTCAACAGGCCATTGATGAAATACAAGTTGGAACGTATTCGGGACGCCTCCAACTCGAAGAACGTCTGATGGAGCTTTAATGCCTGGATGAATACGCGCGCACGTGCTTGCCGCCAACCTTCGATACGCCAAGGCTCGGCCAACTCGATCGCATCGCCGCGACCGATGACGCCGCCTTGTAACCACGCGAGCAGATGATCGGCCCGGTAGGTAGTTGCCAATCCAGTGGCATCGCTGGTCAAGGCTTGCTCTTTGTCCTTCGATCGCTGAAGCGCCCCGTGCGCATCGGCGATCTGCTTTTCCAAGCTCCCCCTCGATGCGTCCAGTTGCTTGGTCAGGCGTGCGATTCGCGCGAACTCGGCGCTAGCCAGATCACGCTGGCCTTCCAGCAATGCCTGCGTTCTATTCCAGTCGCGTTGAGTCCTCCACAGGCTGAACAGGTTCGCCAAGAAACCCGGTTTGCGGGTTTGGTGTTGCGCAAGTGCGTCCAGGCACTGCTTGAGTGCCGTGTTGGCGGGGCGGCTTTCCTCCGCATCCAAGCGCGAGAGCTGATTGACCGCATCGGTCAGCTCCTGTTCGAGTGCGCGAAGCGCTTTGGACTTGTCGGCAATCGTCTTCCTGGTTTGGCAAATAGCCGGGATCAGCTCATGTATGTGATTGGCATCCGAGCATGCTTTGTGGGCCTTCGTCTTGACCGCTTCATAATCAGAGACGGCTCGCTGCCACAAGGCTTGGCGCTCCTCCGAAGAACGAGTGGCGTTGACCTTGGCATTCGCGCCGAGCCACCCCAGGAAACCCTTTGGCCCTTTCTCTGTCGGGGGTGGCGCCCCATCCTCCTGATATCCGTCGCTCTCATCGCTCTTCGCTCCTGTGAAAGCATCGGAGAAAAGACTGTCGACGATGTTGTCGACGTCCGTATCAGATTCGAGGTCGGTATCGTCTTCGGCTGCGGAGTCAGCCTTGCCTTCGCTGCCGGAGGGGCGCTGACCATAGAAGTAACGCTCCACGAACCTGGTCCGCCGCGCCTTGCTGCCCAATGGGCCGGAAATCAGCCCCCAAGCGGGCTTGCCGGCAACCAGTTCCCCTAACTCGGCGAAATACTCGGCTTCAGGGAGCCAACTTTCGTCGATCTTGTCACGCTGGGGCAATTCAAGCGTGACGTTCTCCACCGCACCATTATTGAACGAAGCAACCACGATCTCGAAGCCATACAGTGCCGGCTTTAGCTTGAAACAGGCCTGCTGCTTGCCGCCGTCGTTGGCGACTTCGCGTCCCTTGCTCATGAACCCGTCGGAGGCACGACGCAAAGTGGCAAGCACGTCAGCCCGGCTGGTGATGATGGCGGCAATCAAGTCGCGCAATAGGGTTGTCTTTCCGGTGCCAGGCGGGCCATTGACGCCCAGTAACCCCTGTCCATTGGCCAGAGTGGACAGAATCGTGTTGACGGCCAGTTGCTGGGAATGAACGAGCCCCAAATGATGCTCTGTAGGCCAGCAGCTGTCGGCATAGGCATCCGGCATCAATCGGTCGATCAATGGCAGCGATGCACGGTGATCGTCCACGTGCAAACGCGGCTGGGGATCGTGCCGACGTAAATATTGAGCCAACGGCTCACTTTTCACGCCTTTGCCGATGTTGTCGGCAACATAGGCAAGATCATCGAGCAGGAAACTGTTGAGCGGATCGTCTTCCGATTCGGGCTTATCAGGATTCACGGGCTGGGAGCGAAAGCGAAATCGATGGCGATCCATGTCGCCAAAGAAGTCAGCTATCCCAAGAAACTGGCGAATCCATTGGGTCAGTTCGCGCAAAGCGTTGCTGGACACCTGTTCTTCGAGCAGCGTCTTCGCGTAGTCGCCGGCGGTTTTTTGATCGTCCTCGAATCCTCGGGTCCAGTCCTTTCCGGCCAGCACCCGTCCCAGGAACCACGCTTCGCTGGAAAGCACGACGCTGTCATCGACCAATCCGCCGTCCATGGTGAATTTTGCCGCGAACAGGGCCGATTCACGGCAGTGCGGCTCTCGATAGCCTTGATCGGCGCCATAGACTTCTTTGAGCTTATTGGCCACCAGCCTGCTGTCATACAGATGGGCGAAAAGCGTATGGCTCCATACGCGCCGCTTGGGCAGGCCCTGTTTGCTGACGACGCTTTCCGCTACCCACGGAACGATGGGGCGCTGTATGGGTGTATCGTGGATGAGCGCCTCGTATGGGCCGCTACGTTTTTTCAGCTTGGGTGCCGACTGTGGTTGTAGCAACTCGACGGCATGCCAATACCGGACGATGCTCTCTTGGTCGTTCAATATTCCTTCCCCTCACCCTGAGGTTGTGCCTCGTCCATGTAATCCGCTCGGCTACCTTGCCGTAATAGCATTGCAATTTGTTACTAATGCTGCAATATTAGCGCTACTTATGCAGCCATGGCGGAAGAAGCGCGGCCAAGACGGCCAGTGTCAGCTATGCACCTGAATTGGCGCCCGACGCACTGGAGCAGGCCTTGGTGAGTGGTGAAGTGCCTGCTCAACGCCCAAGCGCAACGCGGCCCGCACCAATCGGGATCAGCCGTCGGCAATGCCGATTTCGTCGAGAAGAATCACGCGCGCATCCCCACCGATCCCGAATATCGCGCAAAGTGCATCGCCCACCCTTCCGGGATGGGCTGAATGGAGTTCGGCTATAGTCCCGATCCGGATTCCAGGATCGAGATCCGGTGCGGCTAGCCTGAGACAAGGGGAGAATGCACATGACGGCCAAGAAGGGGAAGCCGGGATTTTGGGACAATCTCATCGTGCCGAAGGGCGGCCTATTCGGCGCGCAGCTCGCCGGTTGGACGCCGGGACCTGCCGCGAAGTCGGGACTCGGATGCCGCGTCCTGGCCGACCAAATGGTGGAGGTCGCTCCCTCCATCGCCTTGGCGGCCGACGTCTATGTGCCCAAGGCGCCGGGCCGCTATCCGGCTGTCGTCGCCTTCGCCGCCTATTCCAAGGAGTTGCAGGCCGCCGGCGTCCCCACCGGCAACAACGAGACCGGCAGCCCGCCAGTCTTCACCGATCGCGGCTATGTTCATGTGACCGTCACCCGCCGTGGCATGGGTCGTTCCGGCGGAGCCGACGCCATCTACCTCAACGACACGGACGTGGAGGACCACGCCAAAGTCATCCAGTGGGTGGCGGACCAACCCTGGTGCGACGGGCGGGTGGTGCTGTTCGGCACGTCCTACTACGCGCTCACGCAACCGCAGGTGGCGCGGCTGCGCCCGCCGGCCCTGAAGGGCTTCTTCGCCAACGAGATATGCACGGACTATTTCCGCCACATCGCCATGTTCGGCGGCGCGCCGCAACCCGATTTCTTCGCCCTCTGGATGGGCGCGAACTTCACGCCCCTGCAGTTCAGACTGCACGTGCCCCCGCTGCTGCGCGCGCTGTTGAGCCACATCACCAACTCACCTCTCAAGCAGATGTGGTGGCCGCAGCTGAAGAAGCGCATGACGCGAATCATGAAGGCATTCCAGCGGCAGGTGTCGACGGAGCAGACGCGTCAGCGGTTCGCCGGCCTCACGCTCGACGGCAAGACCCGGGCGACGAGCGTGCTGCCGCCCGGCCCTGCCGGCGCCCTGGGCGACATCCAGGTGCCGTTCGTGGTGGTGCAGAACACGGGGTACTTCAATCTGCACCAGTTCGGCGCCTACGACCTGTTCGAGAATGCCGGCACGCCGAAGGATCAGCGCTGGCTGATCGTCGGCCCTGCGGAGTATGAGCTGCCGGTCTATGTCTGGCAGCTCGAGGCGCTCGCCTTTTTCGACCATCTCGTCTACGGCGCGGACAACGGCTACGCCGGCCAGCCGCGGGTGCGATACTGGACCGAAGGCGCCAAGGAGTATCGCGGCGCGCAGGACTGGCCGCTGCCCGGCAGCACGGCGTTGCGCCTCTATCCGGCGTCCAATGGCGACGACGCCGCCACCCATCGTCTCGACCGCGCGCCGGGCGAGGGCGGATCGAACCGATGGGCGGCGGTGCCGCTCGGCGCGACGGTGCCAGCGGGCTTCGACGAGGTGGAAACCCAGCGTCTCACCTTCGAGTTGCCGATCGAAGAGGACATGGAGTTGACCGGTCCGGTGACGATGAGCCTTTCGTTCAGTTGCAACGAGATAGACTCCTACGTGCTGGCCCGGACCGGCATTGTCTCGGCGGATGGCGGCTACCAGATCCTCTCCATGGGCGGCATCCGACCTGCCTGCCGCAGGGTCGAAGCGGCGCGCTCCACCATGACTGAGATCGCGATCGACATCGACACGCCCGAGCCCCTGACACCCGGCGTGCCGGTGACGCTGCGCTTCAGTCTTACGCCGCAACCCGTGGTGCTGAAGCCTGGTGAGCGCTTGCGCCTCGACATCGCCAGTCGCACTGATCTCCTGCGCAGCGACGTGAGCCATGGGCACGTCCAGTTCGACATGCAGGTGCCGCCTTATTACGCGCGCAATACCCTGCATTACGGGCCGGACACTTTCATAGAGCTGCGGCGCACCGGTAAGGGCTAGGCTTGCGCTTATGTCCGCCGGCCGCCGTCGCCTGGCCCCCGCTTCGAAGCGTTTCTCGCCGTCAGCCGCGTCTTGGCTGACGCCCACCACGCGTAGTTCGGTAGCATCGGCTTGCCGCTTACTCCGTTTCGACATTGTCGATGGCGTTCCCTCTTTCCGGTCAGGTGCGCGGCCCGATGAGCGGGGCGACATCACCATCGAGATCACGACTGCGGCTGCGAAATCATTGAACTCGTTGCTCAGCGCCGATCCCGCATACGGCGACGCCGCCGACCACTTCATGCAATCCGGTGCTATGCGGGTGCATGGAGATCTCTCCAAGCTGGGAGCATGGTTGCAGTACGTGCATGATCCGATCGTCGCACGCACGATCTAGTGCGGGCGTGTCGGACTTCACTGCCACGCGGGCCGATTGGGTGGAGAAGAGCTCGTCCTTTCAAGATTTTTTCCGGTTGGAAGTAGGCCGATCGTTCTCCAGCTCCGCAATAAGCTCTCGGGCAGCTAGTTCCGCCCGCCTGCGTGTGTCTTGCGCCGATGGAGCCGCCAGCCCAAGGAGCACACGATAATCATCGAGACCAACCAATCGATCGAAGAAGTCATGGCAGATCTTGCGCCGTCGCTTCACCGGCAGACGGGACGTCTCGTCGCAAGTCGACAGAAAAGCATCCAGCCTTTCAACGTGCGCGTTGATCAGGCCGTTGTACGCCAACTCTCCGAGGTGAGGAAACCGTCGTATCTCGGTCATGACTACGCGAAGCAGATTGACCGTCTTCGCGCCGCGGATGCGCTCCTGGAACATCACGCCGATAAAGAGCAGGATGTCCGCGAGCGGTTTCTTCATCGCCTCCTCGATCCTGGCCGACTCTTCCATGTCAACCGGATGGCAGGCACTTTCCATCACGGCAGCGAAGAGATCGTCTTTGGTTCGAGCATGGCGGTACAGCGTCATGATTGAAACGCCAGCCTCACGGGCGATGCTCTCCATTCCACTGCCGGTATAGCCGTCTCGCACGAAGGCCTGTTCCGCCGCCGCCACGATTGCAGCGCGCTTGCGGGCCATCACTTTCGCCCTCGGATGATCGGGGGACCACTCTTTCATGCCTCGTTGACTCCTAACGATAGTCTGTATTATCGTTATAGCGATAATCAAGGTTATTGTTACATGGAAGACAGATCAATGGTCCTCGCTATCGAAAGCGGAAACTCATTCTTGCTGCGGATGCGTCGCCGCCCGATCAAGAGCGCGCTGATCGGGCTCGCGATATTGCTCTTGGTGGGGCTGCTTTGGTTCGTCTGGACATTCGCGCCGATCCGGCTCGATGTGCCGCAAATCGATGTCGGGGCACTGCCGCCCGCTACGCCTCCGGCCGCCATGTCGATCAGCGCGATGCCGACAGGGACATATGAAACCCCTGCGGCGTTAGCCTTTCGGGGCGGTTCGTGGAGTGAGAAGCGCGCATTCGCCGCGACCGGCGTCCTCGTCCGGCATCCCAAGGGCGACCTGCTGATCGACACCGGGTTCGGTCGGAATGTCGAACAGCAATTGCGGCTGCTTCCCTCGCTTCAACAGTCGCCTCATCACCTTGGCACGCCCATCATCGATCAGTTGGGGGAGGCGGGCGCCGGCGCAATTACGGCCATCTTGCCGACCCATGCTCACTGGGACCACATCAGCGGCGTGGACGATTTCCACGGCATCCCCGTGCTGGTCAACGATGCTGGCCAGCGTTTCATCGGCGCGCATGGCGAGGGCACCGAGGTGCTCAACAGCTTCCGTAATGTTATCTATCGGCCGTATCATTTCGATGGCGGATCCTACCTCGGTTTCCCAAGCAGCCATGATGTATACGGTGACGGCTCTGTCGTGATCGTGCCGGCGCCGGGCCATACACCTGACTCGGTCATCGTCTTCGTCAGTCTGCCCACGGGGAAGCGCTACGCCTTTATCGGCGATCTCGTTTGGCAAATGGAAGGGCTGACGCGGCCAGCGGAGAAGCCTTGGATGATGAGGTTCCTGATTGGTGAAGACCGCTCCGAAATACGGACAGCCATCGCGCGCATCCGCGCCGCAACCGCGCGCTACCCTCAGATCACGGCGGTTCCCGCGCATGACAGTCGTGCGTTCAGCTCGATCGCTATCTATCCGGCATCCACCCGCTGATCCGGGTCGGTGTTGTGCTTCTAGCCCGCTGCTGCATCGTATCGAAAGAGTCGATGAGGAAGGGCTAAGGTGGTGTGGAGCGCGGACAAGCGGGCTCAAGGTCGGCCTCGCGTAATATGTCCACCAACTGTTCTTCCGTAAATCGGCTCTTCTTCTGACATCCTTCCCGGTTGGGAGCCGTTGTCTCAAGTTTTGGCCGGAGCGAACCCATGAACGAGCTGCAAGCGACCGCACATTCCATCGCCAGTAAACTCAAACAGCATGGGCACACGCTCGCTACGGTTGAGAGTTCGGCCGGCGGCCTGATTTCTTCGAGCTTGCTGGCGGTGCCGGGCGCCTCGGCGTATTTCATCGGCGGCGCCGTTGTCTACACGGCGCAGTCGCGGCACGCGCTGCTCGACCTGCCGCTGACGCTGCCGGATGGAATGCGGTCGGCGACCGAAGGCTACGCGGCATTCCTGGCCGAGGGCCTTCAGCGTAAGTTGAATACGACCTGGGTGCTGGCCGAAACCGGCGCAAGCGGACCAAGCGGAAATCGCTATGGCGATGCGGCGGGACATGCCTGTCTGGCGGTGCGTGGTCCGCAGGGGGCAACGCTCACCGTGGAAACAGGCGATGCCGATCGCTGGCGCAACATGCAGGTGTTCGCCGCCGCGGCCTTGAAGCTGCTGGACAGGTTGCTGGTTTAGATGCGATTCATGTACGGCGGTCAACAGCAGTCACAAAGCAAGACGTCATTGACCACGTTGCGCGGCCGCGACCCCATGCGGCCGAAACCGAATGCCGCCATGACGTCATGGCAGATTTCCATCGCCTCCTGCTCGTCTTCGGCGCCGGCGACCCGGGGCCAGGTCACCAGCACGCGCCTGGCTTTCATCTGCTCCACGAACTGTTGCGGCACCGAATCGCTGCCCACCACGGTCACCGACTGGATCCGCGCCGGCAGGCCACCCTGCAGCGACGACAGGATGTCCCCGCCGATGATCAGCGCCGCCGTGTCGGCGGGCAGCTCGTCGGCATGGCTGCAGTATTGCACCGCGAAGAAGTCGTCCAGCCGACTATGGGCGGCGCGCGCCAGCGGCAGCAGGCTGACGCAGCGGTGGCGCTGCAGCGAGAGTCGCATCAGCGGGCGTCCTCCAGTATCCAGTCCGAGGCGCGTTCCGCCAGCATCAGCACGGGCGCGTTGATGTTGCCCGAGGTCAGGTCCGGCATGACCGAGGCATCGACGATGCGCAGTCCGGCAACGCCGATGCAGCGCATCCGACTGTCCACGACCGCCATGGGATCGTCCTCGCTTCCCATCCGGCAGGTGCCGCCGGGATGGTGGACCGTGATGGCGGTCTTGCGGACGAAGGCGTCGATGGCAGCATCATCGACCACGCCGCCACCTGGCGCCAGCTCGGTGGCGACGTAGTCGCCAAGCGCGGGCTGATCCAACAAGGCGCGCGCGATGCGCACGGAGTCGCGCACCCGGGTCCGGTCCGCGGCGCAGGCCAGGAAGTTCTGGTCGATCCGGGGCGCCGCCAACGGGTCCGCGCCGCTCAGGGTGATTCTGCCGCGGCTGCGCGGATGCAGCAGCACCGTACGGACGGCAAAGCCGTCGGCGAAAGGCTTGCGCACGGGTTTGAACCAGGGGTAGGCGTTGAAAGGCGCCGCCGTCAGCAGAAATTGCAGATCCGGCGTATCGGCGCCGTCCGGCTGCACGAACCCCACGATGCCGCCCGGGACGTCGCCGGCGAAGCCCTCGCCGCCGAGATAGGCGCGCGCCATCGAGACCCCGATGCGGTCCAGGCGCATGCCGCGCACGAAGGGGCCGGGCTCACGGCGGCGCGCGGTGACGATGACGGAGATATGGTCCTGCAGATTCTCGCCCACGCCGGCGCGGTCCAGTCTGATGGGTATGCCGGCGTCGCGCAACGTGCGGCCGGGACCGATGCCAGAGTGCATCAGGATCGCGGGCGTGTTGATGGCCCCGGCGGCCAGGATCACCTCATGGCGCGCCCTGACGGCCGTGGTGCGGCCCTGTCTGAGGAAGCGCAAGCCGACCGCGCGGCTGCCCTCGAAGTCCACGCCGAGCACGTGCGCCAGCGTGACCACCGTCAGGTTGGGACGCCTGAGCGCGGGCCGCAAATAGGCCGTGGCGGCGCTGCAGCGCCGCCCGCGCCGGATCGACATCTGCAGGCGCGAGAATCCCCCCGCCGGCGAGGCGTTGTAGTCGTCGAGCCAGGGATGGCCGGCCTGCCGGGCAGCGGTGGAGAACGCGTCGAGCAGCGGATCCTGGTAGCGGCAGCGCTGCACCCGCAGGGGGCCGCCCGCGCCGCGGTCGCCGGTGTGGCCGCCTTCCCAATCCTCCAGGCGGCGGAAATAGGGCAAGACGTTCTCGAAACGCCATTGCGGCAATCCGTATTGGCCCGCCCAGCGCGCGTAATCGGCGGGATGGCCGCGCACGAACGCCATGGCATTGGTCGACGAGCTGCCGCCGACCACCTTGCCGCGCGCGCATTCGATGGCCCGCCCGTCGGCGTGGGCGGCCGGTTCGGCATCGTAACCCCAGTCATGCAGGCGGCGTTGCAGGATCTTGCCCCATCCCAGCGGGATGTGGATGAGCGGATCGCGGTCCCAGGGGCCGGCCTCGATGACCAGTACCGAGACCGCGGGGTCCTTGCTCAAGCGATTGGCCAGCACGCAGCCCGCGGAGCCGGCGCCGACGATGATGTAGTCGTATTCCGGCTTCATGCGGGGCCCACCGTCCTGAAGTTGATGTGCACATTCTTTTCCCGGGTGAAGGAGATCATTTCGCCGATGCACTCATCGCGGCCGATGCCGGATTGCTTGGCGCCGCCGTACGGCGCGCCGAGGAAGTGCTTGCCGATTTCGTTGACCCAGACGAAGCCCGCATCGATCTCACGCGCCAGCCGGTGGGCGCGCGCCAGGTCCGCCGTCCAGATCGCGGCGGTCAGGCCGACGTCCAGGCTGTGCACGGCCGCGAGCATCTCTTGCTCGTCGTCCCAGGGAATGAGCGCCAGCACGGGACCGAAGAACTCCTCGGTAGCCAAAGGCGAGTCGGCGGCCACGTCCGCAAACACGGTGGGTTCCAGGTAGAAGCCGCCGGCGGGAACGCCGGCCTGGGGAATGCCTCCGCCGGCGATCAGGCGGGCGCCTTGCGCCACGGCGGTGTCGATCGCCTGCTTGACCCGGTCGCGGTGTTCGCGGCTGATCATCGCGCCCATCGTGGTGGCGGGGTTGGTGGGGTCTCCCGGCACGAATGCGGCGCAGGCCTGGCTCACCTTGGCGCAGACTTCGTCATAGATGGCGCGATGAACGAAAGCCCGGCTGGTGGATCCGCACGATTGCCCGCACCACGTGAAGTTCATGCCGTCCACGATTGCGTTCGCGACCCGCGTCGGATCGACATCCGGGCAGGCGATGAATGGGTTCTTGCCACCCAGTTCCAGTGCCACCGGCTTGAGCCGCGCCGCCGCCGCCTGCATGACGCGGCGGCCGGTGGCAATGCTGCCCACCAGGCCGATCATGTCGACATCGGGACTCGCCGCCAGCGCGGCTCCGGCCTCGGCGCCGCCAGGGACCAGCGAAAAGACGCCGGGCGGCAACAGATCCGCGATCAGTTCCGCGCAGCGCAGCGCCGACAGCGGCGCCTGCACCGGCGGCTTGATGATCACGGCGTTGCCCGCGGCCAGCGGCGCGGCCAGCTTGCCCATGGCGAACAGCAGCGGATGGTTGTACGCCACGATGCGAGCCACTACGCCCACCGGTTCGCGTTCGGTGTAGTCGAGCGCATCGTGTCCCATCGGGATGGTGTCGCCCTTGAGTTCCGTCACGAGGCCGGCGAAAAAGTCCAGCAGCGCGGCGGCGACCATGACGTCGGAGCCCATCTCGGATACCGGATTGCCGCAGTCCAGCGCGTCCAGCAGCGCCAGTTCTTTGGCGTTTTCCCGCAGGCGCTGGGCCATTTTGCGCAGGACGGCGGCGCGCGCCAGCGGCGCCGTCCTGCGCCATAGCCGAGCACCGGCGCGCGCGGCGCTGGCGGCGCGAGCCACGTCCTGTATGCCGGCGTCGGCCACCGCCATCAGCCGTTCGCCGGTTCCGGGCGCCACGACGTCGGTCCAGCGCTCGCTCACCGGCGCGTGCCAGCTGCCGCCGTAGAAGACGCCATTGCTGGCGGGAAGCCGCAGTTCTCCGGAGGCGGTCTTATGCGTATGGGTTGCCATCATGTTGCCTCACCGCTTCAGAGGTTGCGCCTTATCCAGGAAACGCGTGTCGAAACCCTTGGTATCGTCGAAGGAGGGCGCCAGCGCGCCTTGTTCCTTGAAGAGCGTCGCCGATGATCGCCACAAGGCCGGATCGATCCAGCCGATGCCGTGTGTTTTCGTCTGCTCGCTGAAGAATGTGAAGTCCAGGTCGGCGCGCAGTTGCGCCAGCAGCATGTCCTTCTTGCCCTTGTACTCGGGGTTGTTCTTGATCAGGGTGTCCACGGCGGCGTCCGGGTTCTGGATCACGTCGGCAAAGGCCTTGGCATACGCCGTCACGAACCGCTGGACGAGGTCCGCGCGTTGGGCGATGTTCTTGTCGGACGTGAAGACGCCTGAGCCGTAGCTCTGGATGCCCAGGTCCGCGCCATGGAGAATGGACAGCGAACCGGCGCCGCCGGCCTTGTGCTCGAGCTCGGGAACCTCTGCGTCGATATAGCCCGGCACCACGTTCACGCGGTTCAGGAGCAGCAGGTTTTCATAGGGTGGCGACACGGTCGACTGTTTGATGTCCGTCAGTGACAGACCGTTCTTGGCCAGCACGGCTTTCAGAAAGATATAGGTGGAGCCGCTCGGATGTACGCCGACGTTGGCGTCCTTGAGTTGCTTGGCGTTCTGCAGGTCGAAGTTCTTCTTCAGCGAAATGAGCGACAGCGGGGTCTTCTGGTTGACCGCCAGCAGCGCCGAATTTTCCACCCCCTGCGTCCGCCCGACCATCAACGTGGTCAGATCGGCAAAACCAAAGTCCGCATTGCCGTTGGCGACGAGCCGCAAGGCGTCGGTCGATCCGGTGCCCTTGCGGATCGCCGTGACGTCTATGTCTTGTTCGGTGAAATAGCCTTTCTCCTTGGCAACGAAGAAGGGCGCGTGATTGCCGCGCACCACCCAGTCCAATTGCACCGTCACTTCGTCCTTGGCATGGGCGGCGCCGCCGAACAATGCCAGCATGCCGAACAGCGCGCTGAATCTCCAACTCGATCTCATGTTCTTCCCCTTGTTGATTCGGATTAGTGAGTGGCCCAGCTCAGAAACCGGCGTTCCGTCAATTCGATGATGTAGTAGAAGAAAACGCCCAGCACCGAGATCTGCACCAGCGCGGCGAACACCAGCGCCGTTTCCATCTGGCTCGACGCGAACTGGATCATGTAGCCCAACCCGGCCGAGGCGCCCACGAATTCGCCCACGATTGCCCCGATCACGCTCAGGGTGATGGCGACTTTCATCCCCGCCATCAAGGCCGGAAGCGAGGCCGGAATCTTGACCTGGCGCAATATCTGGTTCGGCGTGGCGCCGATGGAACGGAGCAGCGCAACCAGGTTGGCGTCCGCCGACCGCAAGCCGACCAGCATATTGAGCGTCACCGGGAAGAAGGCCATGATCACGATCAGGGCGATCTTGGGCAGCAGGTCATAGCCGAACCACAGGATCAACAGCGGCGCCAGGGCGATCTTCGGCACGTTCTGGAATAGCACGATGAGCGGATAGCTGGCGCGGCCGAACCAGGCGAAGCGATCGACGAGCAGGGCGATCGCCACGCCCACCAGGCACGAATACAGGAAGCCGTACAGGATCTCGGCGCCCGTGACGAGCGAGGCCTGGAAGAGTTCAGCCTGTCGTTCCACCAGAATGGCGGCGATGTCCGTCGGCGCGGGCACCACGAAGGCGGGAACGCCCAAGACGCGGACACAGACCTCCCACGCCGCCAGGATGAGCAGCACCAGTACCAGACTGGGCATGGCCGAACCGAGCGCGAAGCGGATCTTGTCCGGAAGCCGGGGAACGGTCGGGGCTTGTGGCCGCGCTTTGGCTTTCATTGTGGTGCCTGTCGTCATGATGGGTTCCCCTGGGCGTGGCCTGCCTTGAGCAGTTGCCGCAGCTGATATGACTTTTCATGGAATTCCGGTTGCGCGAATGTCGCTTCGCTGCGCGGCCCAGGCAATGTCACCGGCAGGCAATCGACGATGCGCGCGGGATTGGTGGCCATGACGTATACCCGGTCCGAGAGATACACGGCCTCGTCGATGGAATGGGTGACGAACACAATGGTCTTGCCGGTGCGTTGCCAGATTTCCAGGAGGAAATCGCTCATGGTTTCGCGCGTGATGGCATCCAGGGCGCCAAACGGCTCGTCCATCATCAGGACCTCCGGATCCAGCGCCAGGGCCCGCGCGATGGAGACGCGCTGGCGCATGCCGCCCGACAGCTGCCTGGGATACCGGTCGGCCGCGTACTCCAGCCCGACCAGCCGCAGCATGTCGCGGCCGCGCTGTTGTATTTCCTCCCTGGGGCGGGCATGCACCAGGTGCATCAGCGAGCAGACGTTCTCCAGCGCCGTGCGCCAGGGCATCAGCGCCGCTTCCTGGAAGACCATGCCCACGCGGCGCTGGCGCACGGCTTCGGCGGGCGGCACGCCGGCGATGCGGACCTCGCCCCCGGTCGGCGGCACGAGCCCGGCGAAGACCTTCAACAGGGTGCTCTTGCCGCAACCCGATGGGCCGATGATGGAGGTGAAGGATCCCTTGGCGATGTCGACGTCGATGTTGTTGAGTACCCGCACGCATCCGGCGCGAGTGTCGAAATCGACAGTCAGTCCGCGCGCGCGGATCTGCGAGTCGTCCGGCGGTCTGTGCATACGGGCATCCATGGCCGCCTCAACCGGCCGCGACGGCCGTGGCAAAAGCCGGCCTGTCCTCGATGCGCTTCATCCATGCATTCAGCGCGGGCAGTTCGGGCTTGGCGTGCGGAAACTTCAGGCAACGCCTGACCAGCGGCGCCAGGCAGACGTCGGCCAGCGAGAACGCATCGCCCGCGATCCACGTCTTGTCCGCCAGCTGCGCGTCGAGCAGGGAGAGCTCCGCCGCCAGCAATGCGGTTGCGGCCTCGGTCAGCTGGTCCGGGGGCAGCTTGGCCTCCTTGAAGCCCGCCAGATAGGCGACGTTCAACGACGCGAGCGTCCAGTCCATCCAGCGCTCCACTTGGCTGCGCGCCGCCGGGGCGGTGGGATACAGGGACTGGCCGTCGCGCGTGGTGGCGATATAGCGCAGGATGGTGTGCGATTCCCAGACGTGCAGGTCGCCGTCGCGCAGCGTCGGCACCTTTTGGGTGGGATTGATGGCCTTGTAATCCGCCGTCAGCGTGGTGCCTTCGAACGTCTTGCCGTAGTCCTTGCGCAGGTACGGAACTTTCAGCTCCTCCAGCAGGAACAGCACTTTCTGAACATTGCCGGACGTGGCGCGGCCGAGAACTTCCAACATGATGCAACTCCCTTGAAATGTATTAGCTGCCTGCTTGCGTCAAAGCGGCTTGTAGGCCGTGCATTCGATCTCGATCTTGGTGTCGATGACGGCGCGCGCTTCCACGGTGGTGCGTGCCAGCATGCCGTCCGGGAAGTACTCCTTGAAGACGCCGTTGTAGCGACCGAAGTCGCGCGCGTCCTCCAGGTAGGTCGTGACCTTGACGACGTCCGCCAGGTCGCAGCCGGCGCTCTGCAAGGCGCGGCGCATCGCCTCGATAGTGCCGCGCGTCAACTGCTCGATCGTGCCCTCCTGCATTACGCCGTTCTCGTCCTTGGCCACCTGGCCGGACACGAAGACGAAGTCACCCGCGCGCACGGCGGGATGAAAGGGCAGGTTGGGGTTTTTCTTGCCGAAGGCTTGCTGTAGATATGCCATTTCAGTTTCCATAGACAGAGCTTTCGATAATGTCCAGCCCGCGTTGCCTGTCCAGCAGATAGAGCAGGCCGCGCGAGTCGGTAGTGACATCGTTGGACGAGACCCGTTCGAAGCCGGCGGGCGTGTCCGGTTCGTAGTAGCCGACTTCCCTGGGCCTGAAGGGGTCGCCGATGTCGACCAGCCGCAATCCGCGCGCGAACCAGGCAAAGGGCAGCACTGTGCCGGTGAAGCGTTCCGCGGGCTGGTGACAGCCCGACATGGCCTCTTGCGGCTGGCCGTCGGGATCCACACCGTCCACCTGGAATGTCGAGACGGGAATGGGCTGGCGTTCGTCGGTGATGTCGAAGAACCAGGTGAAGGCCGGCGGCGACGGGCGCAGCTTGGCGACGTCTTCGTCGGCCACGACCAGGATCTGCCGGCCTTTCAGCCGCATGGGGATGGGCAGGGCGGTATGGGTCGGGTGGGGATGCGCCGGGCCGGTATTGAATTGCGATACCAGGCTGGGCCGCGACATGTCCTCGATGTCCAGGATGAACATGCCGTGGTGCCAGTAGGAAACGTACAGCCGGTTGCCCATGCGCAGCGGATGGTGGCAGCGGGGCGGAACATAGTTATCCCAGGGATAGGGCTCTCCGGCCTGCGCGTTCTGGCCGGGGATCCACCAACTGCCCACTTCTTCCGGGCGCGACGGCTCCTGCAGGTCCAGGATCTTTACGATATTGCCGATAAAGCCGGGCGCCGTGGGCGAGATGTAGGCGTAGCGGCCATCGAAGTCGTAGCGGTGCACGCCGCCGCCCTGTGTTCCCGTCTTCCAGTGCTTGATGAGACGGGGGCGGTCGGGACGGCTGACGTCATAGATGCCGAGTCCGCCGCCGAAGTCGTCCGCGCCGGCGCGGAACTTTTCGTAGTTGACGATCATCAGCCCGTCCTTGGCCCGCACTTTGTGCGAGTGCCATCCTATCGGTACTTCGAGCGAAGTCAGCAGCCGTGGATGCCGCGGGTCTTCGACGTCATAGATCGATGTTCCATAAGGTGGACGCATGTGGGACACGAACATCGTGGTTCCCTCCACCCACACTTGCCCGCCGCCCTCGCAATCCACATGGGCCACTAACGAGGTGTTCCAAGCTTTAGCCAAAGCATGTCCCCTCAGACCAGCTCGATGAGATCGCCTTGAGCGGTGCGACCCCATTGATGAAACAGGCCCATGGCGCGCAGCGCCGGTTCGTCGCTGGCGATGAAGAGAATCAGCGGTTCGGTATGGTCATTGCGGTACTGGACCCACGTGTCGCCGGGCACGGCGACGGTATCGAAGGGGGCGAGCTTGAAGCGCTCCGTCCCGATCGTCATCGAGCCTTCGCCACAGAACGGCGCCACCAGGAGATTGGCCGTCTGCTTCAGCGGAAGCGTGGTTTCGCCGGGACGGACCATTTGCATGAAGAAGGTCATCGTCCGATATACCGGGCCGCCGCGCAACGGATGCGTATATTCGATCAGCAGGCCTTCGTGCGGCGATTCGTCCCAGTCCCGAAAGCGGTAGAGCAGTTCGCGCATGGCTTCGTAGCGATAGACGAACATGGGCGAGGAATCGCCGCCGCCGCGCCGGTGGTCGACGAAGCGGGGCGTCAGGCCGCCGTGGCCATATACGGTGCGCGAATATTCGGTCTGGAAGCGGGCGCTCTGCTTGCGCACGATTTCACCGTTCTCCTGGTAATCGTGCTTGAAGCTGAGCGCATTAAGATTTTCGACCAGCGGGTAATCGAGCACCGACAGGTTGATGGCGGGCTCGTCGCCGAGGTTGCCGTGGTTGTGCCACGTGTCGCGTGGTGTGAGCACCATGTCACCAGGCAGGAAGGTGATGTCTTCGCCTTCGACGCCGGTGAAGTTCTGCTTGCCCGTCAGTCCGAAACGGATCGCGCTGGCGGTGTGCGAATGCGGCGGCATGATTTCGTTGGGATCGTTCTGCCGGTACGCGGTGTACAGAGTCGATACCGTCGCGCGGCGCGGCGCCAGGCCCGGATTGATCAGGATCAGCGAACGGCGATCGGTGTTCTCGGTCGAGATCAGTCGCGCCGACTCGGCGAGCAGGGGCTGGATGTCTTCTTTGTATGACCAGCGGAACGGTATCGCCTTGGGACCGCTGACGAGCTGCTTGATATCGTCATGTGCTTCATTTTCGCGAGCCCAGAACGGAAACATGGATTTCCGCTCGATCTGCTCGTACATGGACAACAGGTCCGCTTCGCGAGCGTCGCTAACGGGATGCGTTCCGTGCATACATGTTCCCCTTGGAAGTTATTGATGAACGACATGGCGCGGACCAATCTAATAACAACCAATGGTTGTGTAAATGCTAACTGTGGTTCGTTATGGAAAACCCTAAACGCCAGGGATTGATAGGGAATATCTGAAAAATCCTTTTGGAACAAGAGGTTGTCGTGGCCGCTTTATCCCGATATTTTCAACCGGTGGTTTATCTGTATTGCGACCGGGGCTTCTTCGAACCTAAGATGGTCCTCACAATAGGAGGAGAGGAAACAATGGCACGCACGCGGCAACCCGAGGTTGCCAATGACATACGCAGGCTGGTCACGCAGATCCGGGCGCTGTTGGGCAAGGGAGAAGAGCTGCCTTCCGAACGGGTGCTGGCCGAGCAACTGAACGTCAACCGCCATCGTCTGCGCCTTGCACTGGACAAGATGCGCGAGGCCTCGGAACTGCCGCGGCCCGCCATTCGCCGCAACGATCCGCCCATCCTCAAAGGCGATGTCGTGGTGCAGGAGACGAATGCGCTGGAGGTGATCGAGTTGCGCATGGTGTTGGAGCCGGCGATCGCGCGATTGGCCGCCATCCGGGCCTCGCCGGTGCAGATCGCGAAAATCCTCGAAGCCGCCACGACGCCGTCGGGCGTTGCGCGTTCGACTGGCGACATTGCCTTCCACAAGTTGCTGGCGGACAGCTGCGGAAACCAGTTGGGGGCGAGCCTCTATACGTTCCTGCGCCATGTCGGCGCGGACCAGCGCCTGCACATCCCCACCACGGCGCAGACCACGCGAGAGCGTATCCAGATGCGCGACCAGGAACACCGGGCGATCGCCGAAGCCATCGCGCGCCGATCGCCGGATGCGGCCGAAGAGAGCATGCGCGCGCACCTGTGGCGCGTGCAGCGCGAGATCGCGGATCGTTTGAACCCGGTCGGAACGGGCGCGCGGGCCGAGGCCTTGGCGCGCGTGGACGATCGAACGTCCTGATGGGCGGTAACCCGCTGTCGTGGCGTTCGACCTGGACCGCCGTCACCTGGCTGCCGCGGCCTTGCGCCAGCGACGAGGTGCCGACATCGCGCGTTACCCGACGCTATACCTGTCCGTCGGCCGCGTGCGCCGATAAGTATCCTGGCGGGACGGGTATGAGCGTGCTTTCCTCCTGACCTTCGAGCCGGAACGCTCCGACCAAGCTTACGAGTTGTGCGGCCTGGGCATTCAGACTATCGGCCGCGGCGGCCGACTCCTCGACCAGGGCGGCGTTGCTCTGGGTCACTTGATCCAATTGCGTGACAGCAAGGCCGACCTGCGAAATGCCTTGCTCCTGCTCGCGCGTGGCAGTACCGATTTCTCCGACCAGGCTGGCTACGTGGCGGACCTGCTGAACGACATCATGGATAACCGCCCCGGCGCGTCCCACGATTTCGCTCCCCTTGTGCACCTTGTCGACGCTTTCCTTGACGAGGCCGGCGATTTCGCGGGCTGCCTGGGCCGAGCGCTGCGCCAAAGTGCGCACTTCGCTCGCAACCACGGCGAAGCCCCGACCTTGCTCGCCCGCGCGAGCCGCTTCCACGGCGGCGTTCAATGCAAGGATATTGGTCTGAAACGCGATGGAATCGATGATGCCGATGATGTCGCCAATTTTGCGCGAGCTGGCCGAGATTTCGTCCATGGTCTGCACCACGTCCATTACTGCCTCTCCGCCTTTCCCAGCCGCCTCGCTCGCCTGCACCGCCAGGGAGGATGTCTTGAGGACCGTATCGGCGTTCTGGCGAACGGTAGACGCCATCTGCTCCATCGCGGACGCGGTCTCTTGAAGGTTCGCCGCCTGTTCTTCCGTCCGCTGGCTAAGATCGGCATTGCCGGCCGCGAGCTGGCCGGTGCCGGCCGAGATCGACTCGCTGCCGCGCCGGACTTGATCGACGATAGTAGCCAGCTTGTGCCGCATCGATTCAATGTGCGCGAGCAGGCTTGATTCATCACGCTTACGCAATCGTATGGCGAGTGACAGATCTCCTTCCGCGAGCCGCCTCGCTACAGCGGCGGCGTAGGCCGGTTCACCCCCTAGTTGGTGCAACACCGTGCGGATAATGCCGAAGGCGACCGCGGCGCCGAAGACGGCAGCGAATACCGCGAGGCCCGTCATCATGCGTACAGCCAGGCCGACAACCGTTTCTGCGTCACCTGACACGGCCAGTGCCTGGTCTTGCTGGTATGCCGCCATCTCGCTCAAGACGTTCAGGTAATTGGCCTGGATAGCCGGCATTTCTTTCAGGAGCACGTCCGTGGTGGCGGGGATGTCGCGCTTGCGCGCATATTCGCTGGCCTTAGCCAGCAAGCTGTCGTAGGCGGGCCGGGCGGTATTCAACCGCTTCACAAATTCCGCTCCTTGCGTGTCGATGACCCTATCGGCCAACTGGGCGGCGGCGGCAGCCGCCTGGCGAGTCAGATCGGCTTGACGGCTTTCCATTTGGCTCAGCTTATCGGGATCGCTCTCCAGCAGCAGGTCGCGCACTATCTGGGAACGGGCGCCAATACCGTCCTTGAGCTGCTGCACATAAATCAGGTTGTCGATGGGCACATTGGCCAAGAGGTTGACGTCGTCTTTGATCCCGCTCAAGTAATGCCTGGCCAGGATGGATGCTCCGCATCCCAGAAGGACCATCACCGCGAAACCTGTACCCAGCAGGAGTCCGAAAGGCAGTCTTCTCTTGTGCATTGTGCGCGCCGATTCAAAGTGCTCTTCGCCGTCAGCCGCCGCTTGGCTGAGGCCCATCACTTGTAATTCGGTGGCACGGGTGTACCGGTTACAGGAAAGCCCTATTTATTTGCACGTCCCGTCAGACCCGTACACTCAACCGGATGCTATCAGCGCCTGTGCGTGCCTGCCGGGTGTCTCGGTCCAGGTGCTGAACTTTGCCGACCTCTATGCAGGCAAGTCGGCCGCGGCATTGTCGAGGCAGCATCCCCGCGATCGCTTGGATGTCGGCTTGTTGCTGGAGGACGGACGGGCGGATCAGGTGCGCTGGCGGACTTCTCTTGTCTACCTGACGTGCAGCCCCAAGCCTGCGGGGGAAATGTTGTGGCCTCGCGTACCCGCAGATTTTGCAGCGACCTTCGAAGCTATCATGAGTGACGCCGATCCCGGAGTCTTCGATCCGGATCTGCACGCTTCGCCTGCTGAACTCGCATGAGGGGACGAGCAGCGAGCGGATTCTCGACCGGGCGCCGGAATCCCGCGAAACGCCCCGTCGCGGCGGTTACAGTCCAAGCTCTGTTCTCAGGCTGTCGAAGGCGTCCCGCAGGAACTTGGCCACCGGCTTACGCTGGCCGCTTTGATCCCTCCACGCCTGAAGCGCGAGTCTCATCGCACCGATAGACACCACAGCCACCATCCGAAGGGCCAACCGGCGCTCAGGCTGTCGCCAGACCTCACACAGCGCGTTGAATAGCGCCTGCTCCTGTTCCGCGTAGTACGCCTGCTTGCGCGCAAGAAGCGATTCGCTCGAACGCATGAGATTGTCCACGGCTGTCATCTGCTCGGTCGTATAGCGCGCGATGTGCTTCACCATCACGTCGCGGACGGCATCGAGTGGCGGTACGTCGGGCGATGTCTTCAGCAGGTCGGCAATCAGCTTGGCCGAATCGGCGTCCTGCCAGAACAGGATGATGTCGTCCTTCGATTTGAAGTACGAGAAAAAGGTGCGGCGCGAGATGCCGGCTTCCGCCGCGATGGCGTCCAGCGTTGTGCCGTCGTAACCGTTCGCGAGGAACAGGCGCTGGCCGACCTCGGCGATGCGCTGCCGTGTTTCGCGGCGCTTGCGTTCCCGCAAGCCTTCCGCGGCGGCGGTACCCGCTAGAGGGAGAGTTCCCGACATTCCAATGGCCTATTGCGTTCTTGCATCAAGTGCAGTAAAGTTTGCACTAAGTGCATAGTTATATGCACCAAGTGTACCTTCCAACTCCTCGGCAGGCAAGGATCATGGCCCATTGGACAGCATCTGACATCCCATCGCAACGCGGTCGCACGGCGGTCGTCACCGGTACTGGCGGCCTCGGTTTCCAGGACGCGGTGGCGCTGGCCCGTGCCGGTGCGGACGTCATCATCGCAGGCCGGAATCCGTCGAAAGGGGCGGCGGCAGTCGATCAGATCCGCCAAACCGTTCCTGGTGCGAATGTGACCTTCGGAACACTGGATCTCGCCAGCCTCGAATCCATTGAGGCGTTCGCCGGGAGCCTGCGGAGTTCGCGCGACAGCCTGGACTTGCTGATCAACAACGCGGCCGTGATGGCACCGCCGAAGCGGCAGGTGACTTCCGACGGATTCGAATTGCAGTTCGGCACGAACTACCTGGGCCACTTCGCCTTGACTGCCGGATTGCTGCCGCTGCTGCGCAAGGGCAACAAGCCGCGCGTGGTCAGCCTTTCAAGCGTCGCCGCCGGGAGCGGAACGATCGACTTCGATGATCTGCAAGCTCGGCGCGGCTACAGGTCAATGCCGGTTTACAGCCAATCGAAACTCGCTTGCCTGATGTTCGCCCTGGAATTGCAACGCCGCAGCGATGCCGCGGGCTGGGGCATCCAGAGTATCGCCGCCCATCCCGGCATTTCGCGCACCGATCTATTGCCCAATGGCGCCGGCGCGTGGAGCGTCCCGGGTATGGCGCGTCGTTACATGTGGTTCCTGTTCCAGCCGGCAGCACAGGGGGCGTTGCCGACGCTCTTCGCCGCGACTTCGCCGCAGGCTCAAGGCGGTGCCTATTACGGCCCGGACAAGCTCGGCGAAACGCGCGGCTATCCGGCCGCTGCCAGGATTCCTCCGCAAGCACTGGATACGAGCGTCGCTGCCCGGCTGTGGGTTGAGTCGGAAGAGCTTACTGAATCGGTCTTTCGGTGAACCGATCGTGCGCAGATATATCGCCTGGCCAACCTATGGCTGGCTCACCCTGATTGGCATTCTTCATTTCGCCGTGTGGCGCCGCGTTAGAAGCATCTATCTGTGTTCACGATTCACTATCTGCTTTCGAGTGGCAAGATGTAGATGTCGAACGATAGTTCTAGTGAAGCTTGACTTGTTGGGATGCATGTCGGGAAAAGCCGCGTGCCACCATTGCCAACAGCGTTCGACGATTGCCGTCGATGGCGAATTGATGCTTTGCATACAAGAATCGGTACATGAGGCGGGCAATTAAACCGCGTACACGGAAGTTCTTTCCAGTTAGGAAACCCATCAGATGACCTATCGTGTTGTAGCGGCCAAGATTTACTAAGGAACCGAAATCCCGGTAAACGTAGCGTTCGAGGGGTTTTCCCGCTATTCGGCGTTGCAGTTGCCTGAATAGATGCGCTGCCTGCTGGTGGGCGGCTTGCGCACGTGGCGGAACAGGTAGGTTACGGCCCTCCCACATGCATTGGGCACAGTCGCCAATAGCGAAGATGGATGAGTCGCGTGTCGTTTGCAGGGTTGTTGTGACGACCAGTTGGTTTATGCGGTTCGATTCCAGACCATCTAAATCCCGTAGAAAGTCCGGAGCGCGGACGCCCGCCGCCCATACTATTAATTCAGCTGGAATCCGCAGGCCATTGTCAAGGAGGATGCCATCGCCTCTTACCTCCGTCACTTTGGCCTGCGTCCGCACATCCACGCCACGGTCGAGAAGCAGTCGGGTGGCAGCCGCTGATATTTCCTCAGGCAAAGCAGGCAAGATGCGCGGAGCAGCCTCGACGAGAATAATGCGAATGTCAGAAGGATTGATTCGATCCCTGCCAAACGCGGAAAGTGCCTGTGTGGTGCGATGAAGTTCCGCAGCTAACTCTGTCCCGGTTGCGCCGCCGCCTATGATGGCCAAGTGCAGTTGTCCAGGTTCGATCGCTTTATCTTGGCTTTGCGCACGCAGGAACGCATCGATCATCTGGCGATGAAAGCGTTCTGCTTGGGCCGGCGTTTCGAGAGGGATAGCATGCTGGGCCACCCCCGGGGTGCCGAAGTCGTTCGTCATGCTGCCAACGGCAATGACGAGCGTGTCATATCCGACAGTGCAGGCTGGTATCAGGAGTTTGCCATCGGCGCCGCGAACAGCGCCAAGCAGGACTTCCTTCGCCTCGCGGTCCAGACCTACCATCTCGCCGCATTGATACTTGAAATGATGCCAATAGGCCTGTGCCAGATAGTCGAGTTCATGTTCGCCCGGGTTGAGGCTGCCAGCGGCGGCCGCATGAATCAGAGGCTTCCATAGATGAGTCCGCGCCCGCTCGATAAGCGTGACGATGCCTTGGCCGTTGCGGTGGAATTGATCACCCAAGCGAGTGGCGAGTTCCAGTCCGGCCGCACCGCCGCCGACGATTACGACGCGGTGACGCGTCGCGGCTGCCGCGGAGGCCGGCTCATCAGTTGATTGCAGATGACATTTTCTCATGTACTTGAATGCGCTTCTGAGTAGGTAAGGCAGACTTGCCTTAGGAGTCTTACTGGCGGGTAGCACGGCTTCTTGGCGAAGCGCGGCCGATCGGGGCGTCCGTTGGCGCTTGCCTTCCCCCAAGCTGTTGATTGCTTAGCAATACGCCTGGGTAAAGGGATTCGGGCGTAGCGCGCTCCGTCCCGCCGCTTTGAGTTCAGCGATGGTGTGGAAGCCCATCATATTCAGCGCCGGGCCGATTTCTTGTCGAAGGAGGTCGAGGCAGCGAGTGACGCCCCGTTCACCGCCCGCGCCGAGTCCGTAGATGTAGGCACGCCCAAGGAGGACTGCCGTAGCACCGAGGGCGAGGGCCTTCAAGATGTCCGCGCCGCGACGAATGCCTCCGTCCATGAGTATGTCGATCTTGCCGCCTACGGCATCTGCGATCTCTGGAAGCAAGCTGATAGTCGACGGGGCCGGGTCGAGTTGCCGGCCGCCATGATTGGAAACCACGATGGCATCGGCGCCTTCGTCAATTGCGCGACGGGCGTCGTCGGTATCGAGGATGCCTTTGATGACGATCTTTCCGTTCCAACGGTCGCGTAGCCATCGGATATCTGCCCACGAGAGGGTGGGGTCGACCATCCGCCCGAGGTTGACAGACTGTTCCATTAGCGACTTGCCCAAATCCGGATAAGGTTTGCAGTTGCCAATCGTCGGCATGCCTTTCGAAATGGCACCAAGGCACCATGCCGGGTGCTTCATCATTGAAAGTAGCATGCCAGGCGAAATCGTCTTCCTTGCGCGGAATCCGTTTCGTTCGTCTCGTTCGCGCAAAGGTGGAAAGGGCGTATCGACCGTGAGAAAGATCGTGTCGATGTGCGCGGCCCTGCAGCGGGACAGCATATGTTCCGTCAGTTCACGCTTACGGAACATGTAGAGCTGGAAGTAGAGCGATGTCCCGTTTGACTGAACCACCTCTTCGAGCGAGGCGATCGAAAAGGTCGACAGCACCTGAGCTATGCCGGCCTTCCGCGCGGCTCGACCGGCGGCAATTTCACCCCGGCGATGGTACATGCCCGCGAAGCCTACCGGGCCCAGAAGGAGCGGAAGGTTATGGTGCGAGCCGAGATAGCTTGTTCCCAGATCCGTTGTGTGGTCCTGGATGCCCACGAGCACACGCTGTTTCAGGTCCCACCGGGCGTAATCCGAGCGGTTCGACTGCATTGTCGTTTCGCTGTTTGCGCCACCTTCCAGATAGTCGAAGAAGGGTTTCGGGACATTTCTCTTCGCCATTCGACGGAGATCGTCGATGTTCCAGGCTTTCGTTATGTCGTTCATGTGGAATTGTCCTTTCGCGGACTGACCGCCGATTTCGCGGTCGCGGGCGCGGTTATCAATACCGGATGATCACCGACTTAAGTCCGGTGAAGTGCTCGATGAAAGCCTCCCCAAACTCCCTGCCGATGCCGGAAGACTTCACGCCACCGAAAGGCATGGCTGGATCTATGTAGTTATGCATATTTACCCAGACCGTCCCGGCTTCCACACTGGGCACTAGGCGTAGCGCTTTGGAGAGATCATTCGTCCACACGCTGGCAGTCAGGCCAAAGCGCGTGTCATTCATGTAGTGCAGCAGCTCTTCTTCGTCCTCGTAAGGAAGAAAGCTGGCCACCGGACCGAAGATTTCCTCTTTCATGATGGTGTCGGTCTGAGACGAAGCGAGGATGGCCGTCGGTTGAACGAAGAAGCCTTCGCCTTCGGCCGCCAGACCGCCATAGACGAACTTTCCACTTTCCGCCTTGGCTTTCTCAAAGTAGCTCATGACTTTGGCCAGATGGGAGGAGTTGGCGAGAGGACCAAATTGCGCGCTCTCATCCAGAGCCGAGCCGATCTTGAGCGTTGACAGCGCTTTTCGAAGAGCGTCCAGGACGTCATCGATGCGCGAGCGGTGCACGTAGAAGCGCTCCGCGGATGCACACACCTCGCCTTGATGAAGGTAGGCCGCCTCAATGATTCCTTCTACTGTGCGGTCGACAGGAAAGTCGCGAAGAAAACCGGCGGGATTCTTTCCACCAAGTTCAAGCGTGACGTGTTTAAGGCCTGCCTGCATGGCCGCTATGCCGACGCCAAGGCCAGTCGGGACGGAGCCGGTAAAAGTAACCTTAGAAACGTTGGGGTGTGCGATCAAAGCTGGACCGACTGTCGCGCCGTTGCCATTCACAACGTTCAGCACCCCCGCGGGAATCCCCGCCTCGATCGCAAGTTCCGCGATGCGAAGCATGGTGAGCGGGGTGAATTCGCTGGGTTTGATTACTGCAGTGCATCCGCAGGCCAATGCCGAGCCGAACTTCCAAGCGGCAATCATGATCGAGAAGTTCCACGGCACGATGCCGGCCACCACGCCAAGAGGTTGGCGCAAGGTCAGGCCGGTGTACCGCTCGTCGTGAGCTGAAGGCAAGGATAGCTCCATGGTTCGTCCATGGATCTTGGTCGCCCAACCCGCGTAGTAGCGCAAAAACGAAATGGTGTAGTCGATCTCGAAAGCACGAGACAGTCCGATGAGCTTGCCTGAGGAAACGCTTTCGATCTGCGCCAGTTCTTCGCGATGCTGCTGCATCAGGTCGGCCAGGTGATTCAGCAGTTCACCACGACGCGCAGGGGAGGTCTTTCGCCACGAACCTGTAAATGCTTCGTGAGCGCTGGCCACGGCATGCTCGACATCGAAGGGTGAAGCATGGTGAACCGACGCGATGATCTTGCGATTCGATGGATTGACCACATCGGTGGCGACATCGCCTCCGGTAATTGCACGCCCATCAATAAACTGGCCATGTTCACGGCCAAGGAATACCTGGACTTCGGGGAGCAAAGAGATCTCTGACATTTTCGCATCTCATTGTTGCGTGGGTCGCTCCTTGAGCCGGCGAGCGTTCCCAGTTGTGAAAGGCAAGCGCTTAAACGGTCTCGCTGGCCTTTCTGTCATCTTTGGCCGCGACCGGCTTGGGCTCCGCGGAGGGGTTTCGAGGGCCGCGTTCGCCATAGTCGAAGTCGGCAAAGATGTGGGCGAACTTCTTGAGCGAATCCGGGGCGTCCAACATCGGAAGCTTAAGTTCTATGAACATGGCGCGATCGGCCGTCTCGGCGTCGCGCAACACGACCTCCAGCTCGGAGACCGTCTCCACAACGAACGATAGGGCGCGCTCCTGCTTGTCGAAGACATCCGGGAGGTCCGCGTAGCGCCAGTCGCTCACATCGTTGTAGGGCGAATTCTCACCGAGGATCAGGCGTTCGATGGTGTAGCCGGCGTTGTTGAGTAGGAAGATGATCGGTTTCAGGCCGCGTCGCAGGATGGAGGAGAGTTCCTGTGCCGTCAGTTGGAACGACCCGTCGCCAATGAACAGCAGGTGACGGCGCGATGATGATCCGACCAGTGATCCGAACAGTGCTGGAAGCGTGTAGCCAATGGCACCCCAGATCGTCTGCGCGATATAGGTTGCGCCCTGGGGCATTTTCATGGACGAAAGCGCCGAGTGCGAGGTGCCGGCCTCGCCAACGATAACGTCGTCGGGCTTCAGGAAGAGTTGGATACGTTGCCAGAGTGCCGCCTGAGTCAAGTTGCCATTGCCTGCGCCCGTCGATCGTGCCGCGGGCGGCGCTTCGGCGATCGGCCTGATCCGAGCTGGCGTCTCGTGCTTCACCTCCTCGAGTACGTTTACCAGCAGTTCCTTGAGCATCACGCCTGGCATCTGCGTTCGGCCCAGGCTCAGGTCGTGACGACGAAGATGGATGAACGTGTCCTCGTTTAGACACTGGGTGAACAGGGCGCTGCTTGTATCTGTGAAGCGGAGTCCGATGCCGATTAGGCAGTCTGCGTTCTCTACGATCAATCGCACACGTTCCGTACTCGCCGCGCCGGCATATGTGCCGACGTACAAGTCGGAGGTCTCGTCGAGCACGCTCTTGGCGGGCGCCAATGAGGCGCAAGGGATGGCCAGCTTTGCGGCCAACTTTTCTACCAACTCAGTGACTCCGAATCGATTGGCGTCGGCGTCCACCACAATGGCCGGCTTTCGCGCCATTGCCAAAGCTTCCACGATGCGGCGAGTGGCGATGCGGAGCTGTTCGGGATCACTTTGCGGATCGGAAAGGACGAGCGGCGCGTCCGGCACCTCCACGAGAATATGCGTCACATCGGAGGGAAGCTGCAGATGAACAGGGCGACGCTCCAGCCAGCAGGAACGCAACACACGGTCGATTTCGAAGCTCGCATTGGCCGGAGTAATGCGCGCGTGAGCTACCGTGAACTCCGTTAAGCAACGCGTGACATTGTCGTAGTCGCCATCGGCGAGCGTGTGATGCACGAGCGCTCGACTATTGACGGCGTGCAATGGCGGAAGGCCGGTGATGTGCACCACAGGTACGTTTTCCGCATATGCGCCAGCGATGCCGCCAATGGCCCCGAGGTCGCCGACGCCCCACGTCGTCACCAGAGCACCCAGACCAGCGGTGCGTGCATAGCCATCAGCCGCGTAGGCAGCATTGAGTTCGTTGCAGTTGCCGACGAACTCAATGCCATCCGTTTCCTGAATTTGTTCCAGAAACGAGAGATTGAAGTCTCCCGGTACGCCGAAGAGGTGTTTCACACCAATCTCAGTCAGCCGGCGGGCGAGGAAAGCGCCGATTTGCATACGCATGGGAAGGTCACTCCGGAGGAAATAGGTTCTGCAAGAAAAATGCATCATTCGTGCGATAAATCTGCTTTGTGCTTATAATTTAGTGCAAATCGTGCGCATATTGTGTGCGTTCTTGCCATAGGATTGGGGTATATATGCACATATTGTGCATAAGGAGCCAAAGATGGACAGTTTTGACTGGAAGATCCTTGCCGCGCTGCAGGCGGATGGGCGCCTGACCAACCAGGAGATCGGAAACGATATTGGTTTGTCGGCCTCCCAATGCTCACGTCGCCGGGCGGCCTTGGAGGAGGCTGGCGTGATCGAGGGCTATTCGGCGCGCCTTGATAGCAAGGCCATCGGGCTGGACGTATTGGCGTTCGTGCATATCAACCTGAACTCCCACGACTCCAAGTCTTTGCGCGCGTTTCAGCGCATCGTGGAGTCGAACGACGCAATCCAGGAAGCCCATGCGGTGAGCGGAGATGCCGACTATATGCTCAAGGTCGTGGCCGAGACCCTGGAGGAGCTAGCCGACTTCGTGTCGGAAACGTTGCTGGCAAGTGACACGATTTCGCATGTCCAGTCGTACATCGTGCTCAAGAAGATGAAGCAGACGAGTAGCCTCCCTACAAAGCGTCGCCCCGTTGACGTTTGAAAGCTACTGTCGGATTGGGCGCTTAGAGTTGGCTGTCCGGTCCATCGGGGATTGCACGATCCATCAGGGCCTGCCCCGGCTCAGCCTGTCTTCAAGTCCGCACAGATTTCCGAGCAGAAGTCCAGGAAGGCTTCGACTGCCGCGGGCGCGAGCCGGCGCGATGGGCGGGTGACATACAAAGGATAAGTCTCGCCTGGCCACTCCGGGAATTGGGCGTTGAAGCGCTCAAGCGCGTACCCGCCGGCCAACCGCGGCAGCGCGATGGGTGCCTTCGTGGCCTTTCTCGACATCGCCTACGGCATTTCCGCGCCAGTCGCCGGGCTCATCGCCGGACAATTCGGTTACGCCGCCGTCTATTTGTTCGGTACTGCCTGCGCGCTGCTGGGTGTCCTGCTCGCGGCCGCATCTCGCCGCCCGCGATCTTGAACTTCCAATCGGCGCCGCCTGGGCAGCATCCTGTTGGCCCAAGCCAGGAGAACTCTATGTCTCGTATTTTCATTTCCGGCTCGTCCGCTGGCCTCGGCCTGATGGCCGCCGAACTGCTGGTGCAACAAGGGCACAGGGTCGTGTTGCACGCCCGCAATGCCGGCCGGGCGGAAGACGCCCGGCGTGCATTGCCCAACGCCGAGGCAGTCGTTGTCGGCGACGTGGCAGGGGCGGCGCGGGTACGATGGGCGGGAGCCCTATCACTTCGCCTTACTCTACCCCCGGAATAGGCTGCGTCCCGAGGGGCCAGATCTGACATGTTCGACATAGTCGAAAGCCAGCATGCCGGCCAGCATAGCGGCGACGAACATCGCCGCCTTGGCGTTCCCCTGACCCAGCACCACGAGTGCGGGACCGGGGCAGAAGCCCGCCAGCCCCCAGCCGATCCCGAAGACAGCGCTACCCAACACCAATCGCGGCGTCACCCCCGACGCGGCTGGCAATAGCATCGGCAGTCCCAGAAAGCTGCGTGAGCGGCGCCGGGCTACGCCGAACGCCAGCACACCCACGGCAATCGCGCCAGCCATCACAAACGCCAGAGAGGGATCCCAGCGTCCCGCCAGGTCCAGGAAGTTCTGCACTTTGGCGGGATTGGACATGCCGGACAGCATCAGGCCAAGGCCGAATATCAAGCCGGCGAGTAGAGCGAAAAATGCGCTCATGTCAGCCTCCCAATAGATGACGGTTGACGAACACAGTCGCGAATGCGAACGCCATAAATGTCAGGGTCGCGACTACCGAACGTAGCGATCCGCGCGACAGGCCGCATACGCCATGGCCGCTGGTGCAGCCGTTGGCATAGCGCGTCCCGATACCGACCAGAAAACCCGCGCAGCATAAGGTCGGCCAACCGGCCGATATTTCAGCCACCGGCATCGCGCCGGCCAGGCGCATGATCAATGGCGCGCCGACAAGGCCGATCACAAACATCAGGCGCCACAGGGTATCGCCGCGCGGCCTCTTCGGAAGCCCGCCGAGAATGCCGCTGATACCGGCCACCCGGCCATTGAGCAGTAGCAGTAGCGCGATGGCGGTGCCGATGACCAGGCCGCCCAACAGGGACCAGCCAGGCGTGAAATGGATGGTATCGATCGTCAAGATGCTGGCTCCTCTCCAGGGGATGCGCAGAATTGCTCGTATAGCACTGCCATGACGGCCAACGCCTGGGGGCTTTCGACCGAGTAGAAGACGTTCTTGCCTTCCCGGCGCGTTGCCACCACGCCATGCTCGCGCAGCACGCCGAGCTGCTGTGACAACGTAGGCTGGCGGATGCCCAACTGCGCCTCCAGATCGCCCACGGATAGCTCGCCCTGTGAGAGTTGGCACATCAGCAGCAGGCGATCAGGATTGCCAAGCACTTTGAGCAACGCGCATGCACGGCCGGCGGCGGCCTGCAGGGCGGTCAAGTCAAGTTTGGGATCGTCGGGGTTCATGGCGGCTGATAATTAATATTTTTATATTATATTATTTTATATAATATAAGCAAGGGATCGATCTGAAAGGGACCGCAACCTTATTGCGGCTGCGAAGGCACCCGCAAGGGCGCCCGCTTCATAAAGACCCGCAGCTTTTCGCGCCGCGGCGCTTCTGGCCATCGCACGGCCCGCGGTTGGCCAGAAGATCGCCGCGCTGGAAGCGCAGCTTACGGCGATGCCGAGCCCGTCGAAGCTGCCGGCGATGCATTCGCGCGTGTATTCGAAGAGCGTTTCATGTTGTTCGGCGCTGCCGCCGCCATGCAGCGCCAGCCCGGGCGCATGCGCAAAGAAACGAAAAAGCAGGGAGAAATCATCATGCGCGTCGGCATCAAGGCTACGTGACGCCGCGCCGGCTCCGGGCGAGCCGCGCTTCTCCCTCGCCCCTCTTGGTCGGATCACCGACGAGCATGGCGTGAATGTCGCCGATCGTCCACGTGGTGCCTCTGCTGCCCCATTGCCCGTCGGGAATCTCGGTGGGAAATACCCAAACGCGGGGGGCGATTTCGTCGAATGTAGTGTTCTCCGCGCGAGCGAAAGCTTCCGTTATTTCCCGGACCAGCGTTTTACGAGATTCATTGGTGTATTGACCCTCGGGTACCGTAGGAACGATTCGATAACGTGGCAACGTGGACGGCTCCCCACCGACGAACACTGCCGCGGGTCGATGAAGATTGAGTACGGTTACGTTACGCGCGCGCTGGCTGCATGGATCATATCCTTCAGCTTTGATCAGAATCGCCGTCAGCGCTTTGAAAAGCTGCGCCTCCGCCGCTGGAGTCAAACTACCCGCGGGAATGAGCGCGTCGATCATCGGCATGGTGTGGCCCTCGCATTGGTTATTCCGAGCCTGAATCATTCCGCTTTCCAACGTTGATTGGGAGTGGCAAGATTGCCTCTTTTGGTGGAATATCGGACATCGCGATGACCACAATCCGGATCTGGGTCTACGATGGAATCCTGGCTTCTGGTGTTGCCGGACCCATCGATGTCTTCAATGCCGCGAATCACTTAAGCGCGGGCGAGGCCGGACGTTCGTCCAGATTCGTTTGGCGAGTAGAGTCGCTCGATGGGCGAGAGGTCAAAGCGGCGTCGGGGCAAAGTATTGCCGTGGACGGAAAGATCGAACCGCGCCGGCGAACCGATGCGGTCCTGCTTACCGCCCCGTTTTTCTCGGATATGGACAAGTTCCTCGCCCGAGAAGCGCGATTGAGTGCGCTGCTGTCCGCGATTCGCAGTCAGCACAAGGCGGGTGCCGTAATAGCCGCGTATTGCACGGGGAACTATCTGCTTGCCGAAGCGGGGCTTTTGGATGGCCGTGCCGCCACGACCCATTGGTCAAAAGCGGCCGACTTCAAGCGGCGCTATCCCAAGGTTTCACTCCGGGCGGAAGAAGTCCTGACGTCACAGGATGGTATTGTTTCGAGCGGCGCCGTTACGTCATATCTCAACCTTGCGATACGGCTGGTCGAGATGCTTGGCGGCGAGAAACTGGCTTCAATGACCGCCAAGGCGCTATTGATCGATATGAACCGGATTTCTCAGGCTTCCTATGCAAAGCTCCTGGGTGAGCATGGACACGCCGATACGCTGGTCGCCCGAGCCCAACAGCGGATGGAGACGACGCTCCAGCGCGGAATACAACTGCGCGAGCTTGCCGAGCATCTGGCTGTCAGCGAACGCACGCTCAACCGACGCTTCAAACAGGCGGTGGGCTTCGCGCCGCTGGAATACCTGCAAAGCCTTCGTATCGAAGTGGCAAAGCAATTGCTGGAATCGAAACCAATAGGTTTGGATGAGGTGAGTCAGCGTGTCGGGTATGGCGACGTCAGCACCTTTCGACAGCTATTCAAACGAAAAACGGGCCTGACGCCACGTGAATATCGAATGCGCTTTGCTCGCGCCAAGGAGCCGTACGGTGGCGGCGATAAGGCCTGAACCGCACCGGGAAGTGGCCCCGTCCGTTGACGATTTTCATGGCGAGCGCGCGCAGCGCTAGTGTGGCGGGCATGAGGCCCGGCGTCTCGCCCGGGCGGGGCACGATGGCCGGCATCCGGGCTTTCCGGTCATGCGTAGCGCCGGATGAGATCATGGAGTTGCCCGCAATAACGGAGCAGATTCCTTGTGGGCGCGGTCGCCACGCCGAGCAGGAGCCCGGGCCGCGCATCATCGGGCGAGACGTACCATGGGGAAAGCGGCGCCGGCGACATGCCGAACGCCGATGCCGCGCGGGCGACGGCGACATCCGGCATCTCCCGTGGCAGCTTCAGCAGTATGGCGAGTCCCGGCGTGGCGATCCGCTCGGCGCCGATGAACGACCGCAGTGCGTCCAGCGCGGCTTGCCGCTTGGTGGTATAGATCCGTTTGGTGCGGCGCAGATGGCGCATGTAGTGGCCTTCATGCATGAATTCGGCAACCGCGGTCTGCACCGCGGGGCCGGGCGGCGGTGCGAGGCACGCGGCTGTTTCGGCGAATCGCGAGGCCAGTTCCATGGGCGCCACCACGAAGCCGAGTCGCAGCGTCGGGCTGATGGTCTTGCTGAATGATCCGATGTGGATAACGCGTCCATCGCGATCCAGCGATGCGAGGGCAGGGGCCGCGCGTCCCGTCAGTTGCAGTTCGCTCAGATAATCGTCCTCGATTACCCAGGCGCGGTGCGCGGCGGCCCATTCGAGCAGGCGCAGGCGACGGTCGAGCGACAGCGTCACGCCCAGCGGCGCTTGTTGGCCAGGCGTTGCCAGGACCAGCCTGGCATCGGGGCGATGGCGTATGCCGTGATCGACGTCGATGCCGTTCTCGTCGACAGGGATGGGCGCGATGGTCAAATGGGCAAGTTCCAGGCCTTTCCGGAACCATGGAAAGCCCGGATTCTCCACCCAGGCGGTATGTCCCGCCAATCCCAGCACGTTAAGCGTCAGCCCCAATCCGGCGCTGAACCCGCCGGTGATCATGACCTGGGATGGAAGACACTCGATGCCGCGTGCGACGGCCAGGTAGGCGGCGATTTCCCGCCGCAACCTGAGCTCGCCTCGCGGGTCGGGGTATGAGGGCGGGGCGCTGGTTTCGGCGCGGACCGCCTGTGCGCGAAGTCGCGCGAACAGGGTGGCGGGAAAAGCCTCGGCGGCCGGCGTTCCCATTTGGAAGACCGCCGGCCCCTGCGTCATCTCCAGGTAGGTTTCGAGGAAGGAACCGGCGTTGGGCGGCGGCTCGCTCTTTTCGATGGGGCGAGGGCGTTGCGCGACGCGCGTTCCGGCCGCTCGCGAGGCTTCGATCAGTTGGGCGGCGGCGAGATTCTCATAGGCGACGCGCACTGTGCCGCGCGCGACGCCCAACTGGGCGGCGAGATCCTGCCAGGAGGGCAGCCGCGCGCCGGGTTGCAGCACGCCATTTTCTATGGCGGCGCTGATTCCTTGTCGTATCTGTTCCGACAAGGACAGGGTGGCCTTGCGGTTGAGCTTTAGATCCAGTGCGCTGCCCATGGTCTCGTGGTACAGAGTTTTATGTGATTCTTGGTTCTTTCGTTTGTACCACCGCGGGCACACAATAGTGCGGTCAGAAGAGGAAAAACCATGACTATCCGCACTATCTTCGCCGGGGGCTTCGCCGCCCTCGTAGTGACTATGACGGGACCGGCCGCGGCCCACGATCAGGCCGAAACGGTGTTCCCGAAATTCAGTCGGGCGATCACCAACATACCGGGCAAATCGCTCATCGCGGTGGAGGTCGACTATGCACCGGGCGCGGCCTCTCCCCCGCACGTGCATGCGCGGTCCGCCTTCATCTACGCCTATGTCATTTCCGGCGCAATCGAATCGCAGGTGAACGAGGGGGAGAAGCGCATCTACAAGGCGGGAGAGGGCTGGTACGAAGCACCGGGCGCGGTCCATTCGGTCAGCCGCAACGCCAGCAAGACCAAGCCGGCGAAATTGCTGGCGGTCTTCGTCGTGGACACTGACGATCAAAAGCTCACCACCCCCGTCCAATCCCATTGAAGGAAGTGAAATGACCCAACGACTCGATTACAACCAGATCGCACCCAACGGCGCCAAGGCGCTCGGCGGGGTATATGCCTATGTCATGCAGAGTGGCCTGCCCGCGGACCTGGTGGACCTGGTTTACCTGCGGGTGTCGCAGATCAATAACTGCGCCTATTGCCTGGACATGCACACTCGCGAGCTCATCAAAAAAGGTGTGAAGCTTGAGAAGCTCGCATTGCTTCAAGCGTGGCATGAGGGCGGCAGCCTGTTCAACGAGACCGAGCGCGCCGCGCTGGCCTGGGCCGAATGCGTGACCCGTGTCGCCGAAACCGGCGTTCCGGACGACGCCTATCAAGCCGCCCGGGAGGTATTCAACGAAAAGCAGCTGGTCGACCTGACGATCGCGATCAGCCTGATGAACAGCTACAACCGCATGGCGATCAGCTTCAGAAACACCCCGCAGGCGGTGCTCCAACAATGAGAGGTGCGGTATGTACACGGAAATATCGGGCCCGCGCATTCCGGACAGCAGGATCGCCCGCGAGATTACCGAGTTCATCCGGGATACCGAAAGCCCGTTGCTTTTCCATCACTCGCTTCGCGTCTATTTCTGGGGCGCCATGGCGGGCGAGCGGAAGGGGCTGAGCTTCGACCCGGAGCTTCTGTATGCGGCGTGCATGTTCCACGACATCGGCCTGACGGCGCACTACACATCCAGCAAGCTGCGCTTCGAAGTGGACGGCGCGAATGCCGCACGTGATTTCCTTCGAAGCCGCGGCATTGCCGAACGCGATATCGAAGTGGTCTGGAACGCGGTTGCCTTGCACACCACGCCCGGCATACCGGAATTCATGCGCCCGGAGATCGCACTGTTGCAGGCCGGCGCCGGGATGGACGTCGCCGGCCGCGACTATGATGAATACACGGCGGAACAGCGGGATTCTGTCGTTGCCGCCTTCCCGCGCGAACACGATTTCAAGCACGGGATCATCGATGCCTTCTATCACGGCATGAAGCACCGTCCGCAGAGCACGTTCGGCACCTTCAACGACGATGTGCTGGCGTTCAAGGATCCCGACTTCCGCCGGGTCGATATATGCAGTGTGATTCTGGCGTCGAAGTGGAGCGGCTGAACGGGCGCCTTGTTCGCCTATGTCGTCTCCGGCACCTGGCCTGGGCCGGGCGCCTGTCAGCGCAGGCGTAATAGCTTGCCGTCGCGGCGACGCCGCCCTAACCCTGGTGACCCTGGGCCGTGGCCCACTGCACGAAAATCGCCGCCGCTTCCCGGAGGACCGCTTCGCGCGCCTTCATGTCGACGCCGGGGGCATCGTAGTAGACAGCGACCAGCAAAGGCGCGCGTCCGGGCGGGCGTACCAGCGCGTAATCGTTGGTTTCGTTGTCGATGTTGGTTCCAGGCCGGTCGGCGGCTTGCCAATCGGCGGGCAGCGCGGCTCGAATCCGGTTCAGGCCTGGCTTGCAGTCGGCCATGCCGCGCTCCAGTTTCGCGCGCGAACGCTCGCTCAGAACGTCGCTGAGCAGCAGACGCCGCGCCAGGGTGGCGATCGCCTTGGGCGTCGTGGTGTCGAGAACGCCGCCAGGGCGGTTCGATTCGGGTTCGTAGCGATCCGAGCGTGTAGCCGTGTCGCCGAGGTCCCGGACGAACCGGGTAAGCCCGGCGGGGCCGCCGGCACTGCGCATCAGCAGGATCGCGGCCGTGTTGTCGCTTTCCACCAGGACTGCCCGGCACAGCGCGTCGATCGACATGGCTCCCTGCGCGACATTGGCCTTGGTAACCGGAGACGTGAAGATCAAGTCCCTTTCCGTGTAGTGCACAAGGCGGTCGAGCCGTTCGGCGCCCGCGTCGACGCGGGCCAGTATCTGCGCGGCAAGTATGCCCTTGAAGGTGCTGCACATCAGGAATCGTTCGTCGGCCCGATGCGCGAGCGTGCGGCCCGAGCCGGTATCGATGGCAAACAAGCCTAGCCTGCCGCCATTCCGGCGCTCGATATCGGCGAGCGATGTTTCGGCTGCATGAAGCCCGGACACCACGCCCATGCCAGCCAACAAGGGCAATCCAATCAAGAGCTTTCGACGCCCGAGCGAATGGGTCACAGTAAGTCCTATTAGTAAGAAGGAGGGCCAGAATTTTACCGAGCCCGCTGTCTTCCTTCTTCGCTTATTGACAATGCAATCCGTGACGCATATTCTGCAACCTAACGATCGTTAGTTAGGTTTTGCCGCGGGGCTACGGCGCCGCGCCGGTTCGCCTGAGGTGGCCATGGAAAGGAGAAGCTGGTGATTGCTGTTGCCGGAAATGTCGACGTGAATCAGCCGCCGACAATGACGATTTATGATTTTCCCAAAGGGCCTTATCCGACACGTGTGCGCATAGCCCTGGCGGAAAAGAATCTGCAAACCCATGTGCGGTTCGTGATGGTGGATCTGTACAAGGGGGAACACAAGAAGCCAGACTTCATCGCGAACAAAAACTACTCGGGGACCTTGCCGGTGCTCGAGCTCGCGGATGGCACCTGCATCGCCGAATGCACGGCGATCACGGAATACCTTGACGGGCTCGACGGCAATCCCGTCCTCACCGGCCGGAACGCGCTGGAGAAGGGCATCATCCATATGATGAGCAAACGCGCCGAACTCGAGCTCCTCGATGCGATCAGCGTCTACTTCCATCACGCTACGCCAGGGCTTGGGCCAGGGGTCGAGCTGTACCAGAATCCTGAATGGGGTTTCAGGCAGCGTGATAAGGCGGTGCGTGGCATGCACTACTTTGACTCCGTGCTGCGACGCCAGCCCTATGTGGCGGGCGATGAATTTTCCATGGCCGATATCACGGTGGTCGGCGGCCTGGTGTTCGCTGGGATTGTGGACCTGACCGTGCCTGCCGAGTGCACGGCGTTATGGGCGTGGTATGAAAGAATGAAGAAACGGCCCAGCGTGTATGCGCAACCTGCGTTCTCGGATATCGTCGACTGAACGCGAGGAGGATGCGTGGAAAGCCAGGGAAACAACAGTTCCAGTGAGCGTATTCTGGCGGTCGCGACAAGGATCGCGCAGGCGCACGGCTATGGCGGGTTGAACCTTCGCGGTCTTGCTGAAGAGGTTGGAGTCAAGGCCGCGAGTCTCTATCACCATTTCCCAAGCAAGGCAGACCTTGCCGCCGCCGTCGCGAGGCGTTATTGGGAAGACTCGGCCTCGACGCTGGAAGCCTTATCAAACAACTACCCAGATCCCGCCGAGTGCCTGCGCAGATACCCGGATACCTTTCGCAAGTCCCTGGAAAACGAAAACCGTATTTGTCTATGCAGCTTTATGACGGCCGAGTACAACGATTTGCCGGATGTGGTGAAAAAAGAAGTCCAGGCGTTTTCCGACGTCAATGTCGCGTGGCTAGGGAAGATGCTGTTGGCCGCGGGTATCGTCGGTTCGAGGGATGCCAAGAAGAGGGCGCGAGCCATATTCGCGGCAATCGCAGGGGCCCAATTGATGGCCCGTGGCCGTTCGGACGTCAAGATCTTCGATGCGTTGATTCAAAGTTATCGAGAGGCGGGACTGCTGCCGGCTTGAAGGAAAGACAATGAAGATCCCATTCCCGAATGAATATAGCCATATGGACTGGAACGATCTGAGATACTTCCCTGGCGTCGCCCGTAGCGGGAGCCTGACCCAGGCGGCGGGCGAGATGGCGGAGCGCGCGTCCCGACGCTAGCGCGGATCTGGCGGTCGATACTATGGCGCGAAGCGCTTAATCTCGACGGCTTCGCCTTCACACGCCTGATACGCGGCTTGTTGAAGGTGCCGGGGCGTCTCGCCGCCTGGCGAACGTGGTGCCCAATATAGCGCCGGCCCCGAGGCAGATCGCGATGCAAAGAATGGCGACCAGGAAGGCATGCGTGATGCTGGCCGGATCGTGGCGCGTACCGAGGACGGTGTAGAAAATCCCGCCGATCACGGCCACGCTGAGCGCTGTACTCACCTGCAGGGTCGAGCTCGCGATACCGGCGATCATGCCGGAGTAGGCGGGCGCCACGCGGCTCGTCACCAGGCGCATCAGTGTCGGCATGCCGAGGCCTTGCCCGAAGCCGATGGCGAAGAGAATGAGGCCCAGCAGCACCGGCGCAGGCGCCGCGCCGGTGGGTGTGGCGACGATCAAACCGGCCAGCGCGACAAAGCCGACCGCCTCCAGCCCCAGGCCGATAGGATTGACCCAATCGCCCAGGACGCGCCTGAAGGAAGGCGTCGCCAGCGGACCCAGCAGGAACCCCGCGCCGAAAGGCAGGAACACCAGGCCCGCGTCCAAGGCGTTCACATGCAGCGCGTTCTGCAGGTACACCGATAGCAGCAGGAAGAAGGCGGCGATCGAGTAGAACAGCAGTGCGATCACCAGGGCGCGGCCCAGGCCCGGCGCGCGCAGCGCCGTGGGGTCCAGCAATGGGGATCCGCCTTTGCGAGCCAGCTGGCCCTCATAGCGCCAGAACATCCATGCCAATATCGGGGCGGCAAGCAACGATACCCAGGCCCACAACGGCCAGCCCGCCTCGCGGCCCTCTACCAGCGGCACGATCAGCGCAGCCAGGGTGATCATGGATAGCCCTATGCCAACAGGGTCGAGCTTGCTCGCGTGCGGCGCGCGCGTTTCTTTCAAGAGGCGGATACCGAACAGGATGACCAGGGCCGCGACCGGCAGGTTGACGAGGAAGATCGCACGCCACCCCAGCCCGAATACATTCAGCGAAATCAGTATGCCGCCCAATGCCTGGCCGATGACGGACGCCAGGCCGAAGACGGCGCCGTAAAGGCTTAGCGCGAGCGGCTTCTCCGATTCCGGGAAGATTGCTTGGACCGATGCGAGCGCCTGCGGCGCCATGATCGCCGCGGTCACTCCCTGCAAGGCGCGACCGGCGACCAGCGACCACGGCGACCAGGCGAATCCGCACAGCAGCGACGCCACCGCGAAGCCGGTCAATCCCAGGAAGAACATGCGGCCGCGGCCGTATAGATCGCCCAGCCGTCCGCCGGTGATCAGCGTGACGGCATAAAGGCCGGCGTAGGAAGAAATGACCAACTGCTCGGCCGAAGACGACGTGCCCAGATCCCCCTGTATGGAGGGCAGCGCGACATTGACGATGAAGAAGTCCAGCGGCGGCAGGAACGAACCGACGAGCAGGACCGCGAACATCGCCCAGCGGCGGTCGTGAGTTGCGGCTGCGTTTTGTTGTGCCATAAGCACCTCGTTAGCTAGAGAATCAAGTTCGGAGCCAATCGGTTCCAAAATAGGCAAAAAAAATTCAGCTCAGTCCAGGACGCGCATCGCGTTCTCGATTAATTCGACCATTTCGGCTTCCGTGGCCCCGGTCTTTCCGAGCACGCGCATTCCCTGTATCTGGCAAACCAGGAAACGCGCCATGGCCTGCTCATCGCCTTCGCGGATTTCCCCGTTTGCCTGGCCGCGCACGATGGCGCCGGCATAGAGCTGCTGTATCCGGCGGAACATGCGACCGGTGCGTTCGGCGATCTCCGCATCGTGCGAAGCCTGTTCGACGGCCATGGCGACGACCAGGCATCCGCGGCGCCCGGCGGCGGCGCAGGACAACTGCACATAACGCAGCAGCGACGCGCGTATGGCTTCCTTGACGGACCCGGGTTGCGATAGAAGGTCCGCGGTTCGTTTGATACCGTCGGCCATATACAACTCCAGGGCGGCGAGCAGCAGGCCCTTCTTGTCGCCAAAGGCTTTGTAAAGGCTGCCGCGAGATAGGCCGGTGCCCTGGATCAGGTCGGGCAGGGAAGCGCCTTCGTATCCGCGATCCCAGAACACGTTCATCGCGTCGCGCGCGGCGGTGTCGAGCTCGAATTGCCGGGGACGCCCGAGGGAAGTCTGCAAGGCCATGGTTGTCTGGCCGACGTGGATCGGCATATTTAGGAACTGAACGGTTCCGATATTAGCGTCAAACCACGAGCATGGCAAGCCGCGCAGCCGGGGTATGTCGGATACGGCGAGCTCCGGATCACAAATGTGGTTTACTTGCGGCTCTCGCGGAGGAGATGAACAATGAAAAAACGCCAGTTTCTATCTACTGGCCTGGGGATGCTCGCGCTGGCGATGTCGCCCGCGCCGGCCCGCGCGCAGGCCGCGGCTCAGGCCCGGACGCCGGTCCCGGCTTTCCCGCCTTTCAAGACCGCCACGATCGTGGTTGGCTTCGCCGCCGGCGGGGCGTCGGATGCGGCGGCGCGCATCATTGCCAAAAAGCTTTCGGAAGACCTGGGCTTCCCTGTGGTCGTCGAGAACAAGCCTGGCGCCGGCGGCAATATCGCCCACCAATATGCCGCGCATCAAGGCCCCGTCGATGGCAGCACCATTCTGTTCGGTTCGGTCGGCCCGCTGGCCATTGCGCCGCATTTCATGCCCTTGCAGTACGACCCGATCAAGGATCTGGCGCCCATCACCATGGGGGTGAATTTCCCCAACGTGCTGGTGGTCAACGGCGGCTTGCCGATCAAGACCTTTGCCGAGTTCATGGCGTATGCCAAGGCCAATCCGGGCAAGATCGATTTCGCATCGACCGGGCATGGATCGGCTTCGCACATGGCGGGGGAGCTGCTCATCGATATGGCGAAGGTGGATATCGTGCATATCCCCTACAAGGGCGGCGCGCCGGCCTTCCAGGATCTGATGGGCGGACGGGTGGCGGCGTATTTCTCCACCCTGGCGACGGCCCAGCCGGGCATCAATGCCGGCAGGCTGGTGCCGCTGGCCACCACGGGCCTGAAGCGCATGGCCGCCTTGCCCGATTTGCCGACCATTGCCGAGACCTATCCGGGCTATAACGCGACCAACTGGTACGCCTTCGTCGCGTCTTCCAAGGTGCCCGTGCCGGTGCTGGACGCCTGGAACGCGGCCCTGGTGAAGGTGTTGAAGTCCCCGGATGTGGTGGCCGCGCTGGACAAGCATGGCTTGCCGCCGGCGCCGGGGACGCGGCAGGAGCTGGCCGACGAAATCGCCCGCGAGTCGGCGATGTGGGGGCGCGTCATCCGCGACCGCAACATCAAGCCGGCATAAATCGGCGAATTTCCGGCCGCCTATCGGAAAGCGCCGAACCAATTGACTACGTTGTCGGAGCCGGCCAGCGTCGATGGGCCGCCGTAGAGGCCCGCGAGGAATGTGGCGCGATGGCTGGCGCCCGCGACCGGGACTCCTCTCGCAAAGCTGCCCCCCGCAGACACGGCCCGGGACACCATGGCGGGATGGATGGCTTCGTCGGCCAGCCCATAATGGAAGCGGATCGGCGCATCGTAATTCCAATAAGACGCGCGGTTGGCGGCAAGGTGCCGAAGAAAGGCGCTGTTGCGATCATCCGTCGCGTGTTCAAAGAATCCCGGAACCAGCAGGTCCGATCCGGTCGGGAACGGCTTACTCGAATCGAAGGCGTTGTTGTAGGTTTGCCAATACGCGAGCGCCATTTCGTGGAATTCCGGCCGGACGGCGCTTTGCATCAATCCTGGCAAACGGTACTGAAGTTCATAGCTGCCGAGGGCGACGATCATACAGAGCGATATCCAGTTGGGCATTGCCGGGTAGGCGCTCATGCCCTGGGGCGGCGGGAATGTCTGGTAGCCGGCCCAGAAGTTCCAGGCTTCGTTGAGGTCGTTGAACGGGCTGGCGACCGCGGTGGCCGCGATCGGCCGCGATGCTGTCCGCAATGCCTGATGCAGCCATTGTGTGTTGAGCGCGCCTTGCGACCAGCCGTGCAGGAAAAGCTTGCCTGGCCGTAGCCCCAATGCGCGCATGGCATTCTGTCCGGCAGCCAGAATGTCCAGGCAAGTGCGTACGCTGACGCCCTTGACCGCGTAGCCTTCGCCGCGGCCATCGCGGAAAGGGCCCTTGCCGACGTAGTCCGCGGCGATGACGGCATAGCCTTGGCCGGCGAAGCGCTGAATGTTGAAGAGCGTTTCCAGCGAATCGGCCGCGTCCGTCAGGTCGTAGGCCGGGTCGGCGAGTCGCAGCAGGTTCGAAGGAACCTGGTCAAAGGAGAGGATCGTGCCATGCTGCCAGGACACCAGCGGCAGTTCGCCCTTGACGCCAACCGGCACGGCCAGCAGGCCGCTGGTCTTGAGCCGTTCGCCGGTCTCCGGCACTACCGTGTGGGTGACGATGCGGTGCAGGTCGACATCGAAGCGCGCGCCGTCTTGCTTCGCGTCGAAAGCGGGCAGGACGGCGGACTGGTTGAACGAGGGGAAAGCCTTGGCGACCTGTGCATCCAGGCGTGCGGCGGTCACGCGGCACGAGCGATCGATCCCGGCCTGCGTCCGCCCACGCTCGTCGGCGGCCAGCGCCGGCGCGGCGCGCGCGCATAGCACGGCGGCGGTCGCGCTTGTGCCGAGAACGAGCGCCCGTCGCCGCGGATCGACGTCGCCGGTTGATGTTCGCGGTTGCGTCGTGGGGGACGGGCGAAGGTTCACATGCGGAGGTGACACGATACTCGACTCCTTCTGTTCATCATGGCCGAGCGCCTTGGCCCACCGGCAGTGGCCACGGCCGGACAGGCCTGTCGTTCGTTGGCGTGCTGGTGTCGGAAGTATAGAGACCCGCATTGGCCCGCCTCGTCCTTTGCGACGATGGTTTGATCAATATCAAGAACCATCGGGCCGACCGGCGATGGGCATAGGCGGGCCGCGATGGCGTGCCGGCCGGAATGCTCGTCCCGTTCCGCCGTACCGCCGCGGAGCCGTGCAAAAATAGCAGCATATTGATGTGCTTGCGGCGAGACATGTGAGCGATATGAACTCGACAAGTCAGGACGCGGCGACCGCCGATTGGGTCAGGATACGCCGCGATGCGGAAACCGGTATCGAGAGCGTGCATGCGCATTTTCAAGGCCATGCCTACGATCCGCATGATCATGACGAAGTGCTGGTGGGTGTCACGCAACAGGGTGTCCAGCGATTTCGCTGCCATCGGTCTATGCATACCAGTACGCCGGGGCGTGCAATCCTCATCGAGCCTGGCGCGGTGCATGACGGTCACGCACCGGAGCAGGGCGGCTTTACCTACGCGATGCTGTACCTTCCGCAGCATTGGTTGAAAAGTGCGATGCAAAGCTTGGGCCATGCGGATATTTCCGCGATTCAACCGGCGTTTCGCAGCACGCTGGCGGAGGACGTGCCACTGAGCGCGGCGATACAGCAGGCTTTTGCCGCGTTGCATCAGGCGGAGGGTCGGCTGGCGCGTGATCAGAGCCTGGACCGCATGATAGGCCTGTTGTGCGCGCACTTATCGAGGCGGGAGCCGCCGGCGGCCCGGCGCGATTCGACGGCAAGGATGGAGCGGGCCAGGGACTACCTGCACGACAGGATGTGCGATGACATCGGCCTGGACGACCTGGCGCGCCACGCCGGAACGGATCGATTCCGCCTGACCCGGCAGTTCCGCAGCGCCTTCGGCATGTCCCCCCACGCCTACCTGGTAAGGCTGCGGCTGCGCAAGGCGCGGGCGCTGTTGGCGCAAGGGAGGCCACCCGCGCTAGCGGCGATCGAAGTGGGCTTCGCGGATCAAAGCCATCTGGGCCGCTGGTTCCGGCGTGCCTATCGCCTGACGCCCGCGGCATACCAGAGGCAGTGCTCAAACGTTCTAGACTGAGCCCCGTCCGCCGCCGATCATGCCTGCTTTATCCTGCGTGATCGGAGAGTAAAGTGTTCGATACCAAAGTCGCGCTTATCGTCCGCGACGACCTGGCGGTCTGGCAACGGCTGAACGTGGTGGCGTTTCTGGCGACCGGCATCGCGTCGGCGGCGCCGGAGGCCATGGGCGAGCCCTATGTCGATGCGAGCGGCCATCGCTACGGGAATATGCTGGGCCAGCCCATGCTGGTTTTCGAGTCGGGCCTGGCGGGGCTGCAGGCGGCGCGGCGCGTGGGGCTCGAGCGCCAGGTCACGATGCTGCCGTACGTGTTTGCGATGTTCGCGACCGGGCATGATGAGGCCAACCGCCAGGTGTTCCTGGCGGAGAATCCGGACAATATGAACCTGGTCGGCCTGGCGCTGCGCGGGCCAAGGAAAGCCGTGGACAAAGCCACCAAGGGCCTGTCCTTGCATCGCTGAGGCCGTTGCTAAGGCCATCGCCGAGGCCATTGCCAATGGCGCGAGCTATTTTTTGTCGCGGCCGTTGTTGATGGCGCTCGCTGCAAGCTCCCTCAGGTACGCGCAGAACATGTCGGCGACCGCGTCCGCGTAAGTCCTGATCTCCGCCGGGGTGCGCGGACTTTCGGAAAACTCCTTCCCCACGGTGCTCAGCGTCGTGGTGATCAGGTCGCCGGCCAAGGCGCGCGTTTTCTTCGTTGCCCCGGGCAGCGCCTCACGCATGAAAGCCTGGAAGATCGTGTCTCCCGAGGCCTTGGCTGCCTTGGCCTCGGGCGCGTCGCGATAGAGCGGGGCGGCATCATTGAGCGCGACCCGCATGTCCGCTTCGTCGCACTCCGATCGGATGAAGGCGTGGACCAGGGCACGTAACCGATCCAGGGGCGGTTTCGCGGCATCTTCCAGGATGCCGCGCAGCAGCTCGGTCGTCTGCCGCCATTCGTCCATCTGCAGGCGGAAGAGGATCGCGGCCTTGTTGGGGAAGTATTGGTATAGGGAACCCACGCTGACGCCGGCCTTCTCCGCCACGCGCGCGGTCGTGAACCGGGGCGCGCCTTCCTTTGCCAGGACCTGGGTGGCGGCTTGCAGGATGGCCGCGACGAGTTCGGTGGAGCGGGTCTGCTGGGGTTGCTTGCGGGAAGCGATCTGCGGGCGGCGGACGGTCATGGTGACGTGTGGGAGGGCTATATGCGTATGCGATCAATTATTCGCATCTTGCCCTGGTCCGTCAATTTCCGCACCCGCTGTCGCGGCCGCGGCGGATAGCGCGGTTCGTGATGGAGAACCTGAATGATCGCGCGCCGTTTGTTGGCTGCGACGCCGCAGTATGCGCTTCGCCCGGCGTCCTTTCATAGGGGATTCTCCGGCGATCGGTCCGCGCAAGGCCGAGTCCAGAAAATGCGAACTCCAATGCGAATAGTGAATGCGATGAATTAATCGTATTCTGACGAAAACACGATTGATGAATCGCGTTTGTTCCGGCGTCGCACGATGGCGGCGTACCTCTACATTGGAAACACTCATGAGCTCGACTTTGACCGATACCCATCTGGCCGCGTTGCTGGACCGCCTTTTCCAGCAAGCCGATGCGGCGACCAGCCCCGCCTTGGCCGGCATCTCCCACGAAGAGCGTGACCGCATGATGCGTAGCAAGACGGGGTATCTGGCCTTTTATGGACAGTTGAAGGACCTCTGGCTGCCCGTATCGCGCGATACGGGCAGGCTGCTGTATATGCTGGCGCGCGGCACCCGGGCGCGCAATATCGTCGAGTTCGGTACGTCGTTCGGTATTTCTACCATTCACCTGGCCGCGGCCGTGCGAGATAACGGCGGCGGCCAGGTGATCAGCAGCGAGTTCGAGCTGTCCAAGGTGGCTCGGGCACGACAGCATCTACAAGAGGCGCGTCTGGCCGACTTGGTGGAAATTCGCGAAGGTGACGCGCTGAAAACCCTGGCGCGCGATCTTCCCGAGGGCGTCGACCTGCTGCTGCTCGATGGCGCCAAGTCGCTTTATGGCGACATCCTCGATCTGGTAGAGCCGCGGCTGCGGCCGGGGGCACTGATCGTCGCCGATAACGCGGACTACAGCCCGGATTATCTGGCGCGCGTGCGCGCGGCCGGTAGCGGCTATCTGTCCGTGCCGTTCGGCGACGACGTGGAATTGTCGCTGCGCCTGGGTTGACGGGTATGACCCTGCTTCCAATTACGCTGACAGTGCTCGATCGCGCAGCGCCGCACCGCATGCCGGCGCTTGCATTACCGTCACGACGAAATCGGCGAACGCACGTGCCTTGGCGGTCGCCAGGCGGCCCGTTGGAAAGACTGCCCACAGGTCGATGTCCGGTAACGTCCATGCTTCCAGGAGCCGCAGGACGCGGCCGTCGGCGAGCTCCGGCGCGAACATCCAATCCGATGCAATGGTGAGACCCATGTGGGCAAGTACCGCGGTGCGGATACCTTCCGCGGCGTTGAACCGCGCCCGGCCGCGTACCAGTACCGACACTTCCGCGCCTTCCCGGGTGAAATTCCAGATGTTGCTCAGTTGGCTGAACACGAGAGTTTCGTGATCGGCCAGGTCTCCGGGGACCCGCGGCATGCCGGCGCGTGCCACATATTCGGCTGTCGCCAGCACCGAGCGGCGCGACGACGCAAGCTTGCGGGCGACGACGCCGGAGTCGGCCAGCGTGCCCATGCGCAGCGAAACGTCGATGCCCTCGGCGATGAGGTCGATGGTCCTATCGTCGAGCACCACGTCGATATCCAGTCCGGGATGGGCATCGAGAAAGCGGGGCAGGTGGGGCAGGACGTGCAGCCGGGCGAAAGTCGGAGCCGCCGAGATCCGCAGGCGGCCGGACAGGCCCGCACCGGCGCCTCGCGCGGCCAAGTCCGCCTCGTCGGCTTCCTGCAGCGCCAGCCGCGCACGTTCGTAGAACCGCAGCCCTGCTTCGGTAGGGGTCAGGCCATGCGTGGAACGGAGCAGGAGCTTTACGCCCAGCCGCAGCTCCAGCTGCGCCACGGTCTTGGAGACCGCCGGCTGGCCGACACGCAGCACGCGTGCGGCGCCGGAAAACGATCCGGTCTCGACGACGCGGATGAAATGGGTCATCGCCGATAGGCGGTCCATGGTTATTCCTTTCAGGAATAAAAGTTATGGCGCAATCATATCTGCCATTCCTTCCATGAGATAGCCAGAATCTCGGTACGCCGTCGCTGCGCGATTGGAGCCGATGGCGGCGGATGAACCTTGTGAAGGAAAAGAACCATGTCCCATTTCGACCGTTATCGCGATGCCTATCCCAACGCGCGGCTGGCGCGCTCGCCCGGCGGCGTGCTCGAGATCGCTTTGCATACCCAGGGCGGCAAGCTCGTATTCAACGGCCACACGCATGAACAGTTTGTCGACTTGTTCCATGACGTTGGCAGCGACCCGGAAAACCGCGTGGTGATCCTGACCGGTACCGGCGATGCCTTCATGGATGAGATCAGTCCGGAAGGGTTCGATTTCTTCACGCCGCTCGGCTACGACAAGATCTATCGCGAGGGGAAGAAGGTACTGATGAACATTCTCGACATCGAAGTGCCGATGATCGCGGCGCTGAACGGCCCGGTCCTGCTGCATTCGGAATACGCATTGCTCGCCGATATTGTCCTCGCCACCCCGGAGACCGTGTTCCAGGACAAGCCGCACTTCGACTTCGGCATCGTGCCGGGCGATGGGGTCAATCTGCTATGGCCGGAGGTAATCGGCAGCGTGCGCGGCCGGTATTTCGTTCTGACGCGCCAGCGCCTGGATGCACGCACCGCCCAGGAATGGGGCGCGGTCAACGAAGTCGTGCCGGCCGGGCGTCTGCTGTCCCGCGCGCATGAGATCGCGGAGGGATTGGCCAAGTTGCCGCCATTGACGAGCCGCTATACCCGTATCGCGCTGACTCAGAAGCTGCGCCGGATCATCGATGAAGGCGCGGGCTATGGCCTGGCGCTGGAAGGCATCAGCGCCGCCGAAGTCGCGCGGTCCATGAACCCGTCGACCTGATCGGCGGCTGCCGCTCGATGTCGCGCGGCATTGCCCGCCATTTCATCCCAAGGCTTTTCCACCATTACTTTTCAAAGGATATCCCATGTCGCTGCAGGACAAGCTCGACGCCTTCAAGGCGGATTTCGAGGCTGGCAAGCCTCCTTATCAGGTGCCGCATTCGGTCATCGAAATCATGCATCGCGCCACGGCGGAACTGATGGCCTCCGGCGCGGCCCGGCGGGCGCTCAAGGCCGGCGATCGCGCGCCCGACTTCACGCTGAATGATCCGGAGGGCCGGCCGGTGTCTTCAGCCGATCTGCTGGCCAAAGGCCCGCTGGTCGTCACTTTCTATCGCGGGGTATGGTGTCCGTACTGCAATATGGAGCTCCAGGCGCTGCAAGCCGCCTTATCCGATATCCGCGAGGCCGGCGCCAGCCTGGTGGCGATATCTCCGCAAGTGGCGGCGAACAGCCGTAAGTCGGTACGTCAAAATGCGCTCGCCTTCCCGATCCTGTCCGATGCCCACAACGACGTCGCGGCCGCGTTCGGCCTGCGCTTCGAGCTGCAGGATTATCTGGTGGATCTCTATAAATCCTTGAAGAACGATCTGCCCGCTTTCAACGGCGATCCGAGCTGGACCTTGCCTATGCCGGCGCGTTATGTGATCGCGCCGGACGGCACGATCGTTTACGCCGAGGTCAACCCCGACTACACGCGCCGGCCCGATCCGTCGGAAATGCTGCCGGCCATACGCAAAGCCGCGGGCCATACGGCCTGAACCGCGCGGACATTATCGTCGTGGACGGCGAAGGAGAACCCATGTCTCGTACTTTCCTTATCACGGGCGCCACCAAAGGCATCGGCCTGGCGCTGTCGAATCGCCTTGCGGCCGGCGGACATCACGTCATCGGTCTGGCCCGCGGCGCGCCGCGGGATTTTCCGGGCACATTCATCGCCGCGGATCTGAGCGACGATGGCGCGACCCGAAGCGTGCTGGATGGTATCGCACAACGTTTTACGCTGGATGGCGTGGTGAATAACGTCGGCCTGGTTCGCCCGGCCCTGCTGGGCGATGTCGACCTGCCCACGCTGGACGATGTATTGCGCGTGAACCTGCACCCCGCGGTGTTGTCGGCGCAGGCCGCCTTGCCCGGCATGAGGCAGCGCCGCTGGGGGCGCATCGTCAATATTTCGAGCCTGACCATTCTGGGCATGCCTCAGCGAACGGCCTACGCCGCGGCCAAGGCAGCGCTCGTCAGCTTCACCCGCGGCTGGGCGCTGGAATTGGCCGATACCGGTATCACGGTCAACGCCGTGGCTCCCGGTCCGACGGAAACAGAACTGTTCCGGGCCAACAATCCGTTGGGGAGTGAAGGCGAGCGGCGCTATCTGGCTGGCGTCCCCATGGGGCGGTTCGGCAAGCCGGACGAGATTGCCGCCACCATCGCCTTCCTACTGTCCGAGGACGCGGCATTCATGACCGGACAGACCTTGCATGTGGATGGAGGCGCTTCGCTGGGAAGGACGAGTTTCTAGGCCTGGTGCGGCGGAGAACGGATCCCGCCGCTGTGGCCGCTACGCCCGCGGATACCATGCCGGCCGGCGGACGCCGGCGAATCAGATTTTCGAATCCCGCAGCAGCTTCGCCAGCTCCGGTGCGGTCATGAAGGAAATACCTCGCGTCTCGGCGTACTCCCGCGCGGAGGGCGAGATGTCACCCAAGGCGATGTAGATCGCTTCGCGCGCGTCGCGGCGTTCGCGGGCTGCCTGCAGTGCGCGCAGCGGCTCGATACCGGTGCGAGCGGCTTTCCAGCGCTGGGCGCTGACCACGGCGATGTTACCGGCTTTGGTAAGGACCAGGTCGGCGCCGGCGCCGGCATGGTTTTCGACCTGGCAGCCGTCGCGCTCCAGGCCGGCGCGTACGGCGGCGGCAAAGGCGGGCCATGACATGGCCGCGGCAGCGGCGGCGATCGCTTCTACCCGCGTGGCGGACGGCGTGCGCAATTGCCGCCACCCGGCCAGGACGGCGATCACCACGAATGGAATCGAGGCGAACACGCCGATCGCCCAATATTCGCGGGGCAGGGCCGCCACGGCGCCCACGACCAGCAAGGCGGCGATGCCCGCGCTTATCCACCACGGCGAACGCAGCAGTACGCCGAAAATCGAATTCCTGGCCGGCTTGAGCCTCATGCTTCCGGCGCCTGGCTTACGACGATGCGGACGTCGCCGCAGGTAACCGTCTGTCCGGCGCGTATTTTGGCGGTCTTGCGCGTTTCCAGCACTCCGTCGACGCTGACCAGGCCTTCGGCCACCAGGATCTTGCCGGCGCCACCGCTATCGCAGACGCCCGTCACTTTGAGCAGGTGATTCACCTCGATGAAGGGAAGGCCAGGGGCGAGTTCGAAGTCTATGGTGGGCATGAGCGGCTGCGTCGGCAAGTGGAGCGCCTGCCGGGGCCTCCCGCGGCGTGCGAAGTCGCAGGGGAGCCGCCACGGTCAGGTCGCGATCAGGCCTCACTGTAATGCAAACGCGGATCGCGAGCGCGTTACGGCGCCACGGGCGCGGGGCCTGAACGCGCGCGGATTGGAAGTGCCCAACGACGTCGTACTGAAGCGGGTGCCGGTCCCATGCGGATCGCCCCGCGGAAGATTCGCTTGACGAGCTAACCTACTAGTTGGTAGTCTACGGCCATGGTCACCCAAGGCAACACCTTCGACGAGATTCTGCGTTGCGCGCGCTCCCTCATCATCGCGGGCGGGTACAACGGCTTCAGCTATGCCGACATTTCCGAGGTCGTCGGCATACGCAAGGCCAGCATTCATCATCACTTCCCCAGCAAGGTCGACCTGGTCAGGACGCTCCTGCAGCGCTATCACGAAGAGGCCGAGGCCGGCATCGCCGCGATGCAGCAGCATCATCCCGATCCGGTGGATCAGTTGCGGGCGTACACGGGCTATTGGGCAGCGTGTATCGGCGATCCGACCAGCGCTTTTTGCGTGTGCGCCTTGCTCGCCACGCAGATGCCCGTGCTGCCGCCCGAGGTCGCCGCGGAAGTGCGCGAGCACTTCCGCTTGTTGTCCGCGTGGCTGACGTCCACCCTTGAACAGGGCGCGCGCCAAGGCAGGCTGGCTCTGCGCGGTACCGCGCAAGCCGAGGCGGAAGGCTTCATGGCCGCCGTCCACGGCGCCATGCTGTCGGCCCGGGCCTACGGCGACGCGAAGGTGTTCAGGATCGTCACCGATCCGCTCATTGAAAGGCTTATGGCCGCAGGGCCCGAAGCGGCGACCCCCGCGGCGCGGCGGACGGCGTCTGGCAAGAACAAGCGGTAGACACCGCGCATCTCTATCGGCTTTTGCGGGGCGCGCCGCATAAGCCTGTTTTTTCGCGCCAACGAGCTACCTACTAGTAGGTATAAGGAGTCATCATGTTCCAGAAACTCATGCGAGGCCTGCTTACCGCCGCCGTCGTCGGCCTGCCGCTGGCCGCGGGCATTGGTTCAACCGCCTATGCCCAGAATGCCAAGCCCGAGCCCGAGCCCGTGCGCGTCCGTGGCGATATCGTCGAGTTCAGCGGCCAAGCCCTGAAAGTGAAGACCCGGGAAGGCCAGACGGTGGACATCGCGCTGGCGCAGGGATGGATGGTGTCCAGCGTCGCCCGCGCGGCCATCACGGATATCAAGCCGGGCGATTACGTCGGCATCGCTTCGCTGCCGACCAAGGAAGGCGGCGATGGCGCGCTGGAAGTCCTGATTTTTCCGCCGGCGCTGAAGGGCACCGCGGAAGGCAGCTTCGGTTGGGATTTGAAGCCCAATAGCACCATGACCAATGCCACGGTGGCGGATGCGGTGAAGGGTGTGAACGGACGGACCGTCACGGTCTCCTATCACGGCAAGGAGAAAAAGATCGCGATTCCGGAAGGCACGCCAGTCGTCACTTTCGCACCGGCCACGCAGGCCGACCTTAAGCCGAACGCGACCGTCTTCGTATCCGCGATGAAGGCGCCCGACGGCGCGCTCAGCGCGCAACGCGTGGTCGTCGGCACCCATGGCGTCGTCCCGCCGATGTAAGCCATGAATAGCGATACGCGAGCTTCCCAGTCCAGGCCGCGCGAGCGGACCGTGCTTGTCCGGCGGCACTCCGTGGCCGTACGGCTGACGCACTGGCTGAACGTGCTGTGCCTGGGCTTCCTGCTTTTCAGCGGGCTGCAGATATTCAATGCCTATCCGCAACTGCATTGGGGCCAGTACGGCGCGGACGACGATCCCGCCTTCCTGAAAGTAGGCGCGACCGACGGCAACGGCGAGCCGCGCGGTTTCTTGAAGATCGGCAGTCTGTCCGTGTCCACGACCGGCGTGCTGGGCGTGTCGAAGGTGGATGGCGAATGGACGCCGCGGGCTTTTCCCGCCTGGCTGACGCTGCCGTCGTATCAGGACCTGGCCGTAGGCCGGCGCTGGCACTTTTTCTTTGCCTGGGCCTTCTTCATCAACGGTCTGGTCTACCTGGCGTGGGGCATTCTGAGCGGGCATTTTCGCCGCGACCTGGCGCCTGGCCGGCGTGATCTCGCGCCCCGGCATCTCTGGCGCGAGATCATCGACCATGCCCGCCTGCGCTTTCCATCCGGAGAGGAAGCCCGGCGCTACAACGCCCTGCAGAGGCTGACCTATATCGTTGTGATCGCCGGGCTGTTGCCCTTGATGGTGTTGACGGGCCTGACCATGTCGCCGGGTGTGGACGCGATCTTCCCGGTGCTGCTGGATATGTTCGGCGGTCGCCAGTCCGCTCGCGCGCTGCACTTCATTTCCGCATCGCTGATCGTTCTGTTCGTCGTCGTGCACGTGGCCATGGTCGTCCTGTCGGGCCTGTGGAACAACATGCGTTCGATGATCACGGGCCGCTATGCCATCCGCCGGCAGGAGCCAGACGCATGAACAAGCTGACACGCCGCCGCTTTCTGTTCGGCGGCACCCTGGGCGCGGGCGCGCTGGTGCTGACCGGCTGCGACGCCGCGGTACAGGATCCCGGTATCGAGGGCGTCATCCGTTCCGCCGAAGGGCTGACGATGAAGACCCAGAGACTGCTGCAAGGGCGCCACGCGCTGGCCCGCGAGTTTTCGGAGGCCGATATTTCTCCGTCATTTCGCGTGAACGGCACGAGCGCGCCGGATAGCAAGGAGTATGCGCAACTGCTGGACGGCGACTTCGTCGACTGGCGTCTGAAGGTCGACGGCCTGGTGGATCGGCCGCAGGCGTTTTCGCTGGCCGATCTGCGCAAGCTGCCGGCGCGTACGCAGATCACGCGCCATGATTGCGTCGAAGGCTGGAGCGCCATTGCCAAATGGACGGGTGTGCCGCTGTCGACCATCCTGGCGACGGCGGGTCCGAAGCCCGGCGCCCGATACGTGGTGTTCCATTGCGCCGACGAACTGGAGAAGACGCTGGACGGCAGCGGGCGCTATTACGAAAGCATAGATCTTATCGATGCGTACCACCCGCAGACCATACTGGCCTACGCCATGAACGACCGGAACCTGATGGTGGGCCATGGCGCGCCGCTGCGTCTCAGGGTCGAACGGCAGCTGGGCTACAAGCAGGCCAAGTACATCATGCGCATCGAGATCGTGGACAGCTACGCCGCCTTATGGGGCGGCAATGGTGGCTATTGGGAAGACCGGGGTTACGAGTGGTACGCCGGAATATGAACTCGCAAGGATATCTTATGACTGACATTCGCCTGGGCTATACAGGCCCCAGCCAGGAACAGTGGCTGAAAACCTATTACTTCATCCGAGCCCTTGTTTCGGCCGTATGGGTGGCCGCCGCATTCACGGTGGGCCAACAATCGCCGATGATCGCGGCGATCCTGCTGGCGCTATATCCGGCCTGGGACGCGGTGGCGAATTACATCGATGCGGCACGCAGCGGCGGCTTGGCCGGGAACCGCACGCAGGCGATCAATGTCGCCGTCAGTCTGGTAACGACGGCAGCCGTCATCATCGCGCTGCGGATGACGACGAACTCGGTGCTCGCGGTGTTCGGCGTGTGGGCGATTCTTTCGGGGCTGCTGCAGCTGGGGACCGCGGTCCGGCGCTGGAAAAGCTATGGCGCGCAATGGGCGATGATACTGAGCGGCGCGCAGTCGGCGCTTGCCGGCGCCTTCTTCATTCTGCAGGCCCGCACGCCGGTGCTGGCGTCCATGTCGATCACCAGGGTGGCGGGATATGCCGCGGTGGGCGCGGTGTATTTTCTTGTGTCGGCCGTATGGCTGTTCGTGAGCCTGCGTCGCAAGGCCGCCAGCATGTCGTGAGTTCAGAGCTGCACTTCGATGGCGGCCTTGTCGATGACCGACCATACCTTCCGGATCCGGCCGTCCTGGAACTCATAGAAGACATGTTCGCAGAAGGACACGCGGCGGCCATGCACCGGAAGTCCAAGGAAATCGGCTTCGGGCGTGACGTCGAAGCGCAGCCTGCAGGCCAGGCGCGGTGGATCGGCAATCAGGATCTCGACATTGAAATGGAGATCGGGTATTTGCTCGTAGTCCTTTTCGAGCATGGCGCGATATCCTTCGACGCCAAGCGGCCTGTCGTTGTGCCGGACGTCGTCATGGACGAAACGTCGCAGGACTTCCCAGTCCTGTTCGTTGAGGCAGGCGATGTAATCGCGGTAGATGGCTTCCAGTTCCGTCTTCGTCATGCGCGCTTCTCCGTGGGCTGGTCGTTGCCAAAGAAGTCCAGCAGCGCCGCCGCGGCGGCGGCGGGCTGTTCTTCGGGGATGAAATGGCCGCAATGGGCGATGACGGCGCCATGCAGGTTGTCGGCATAGGCCCGCAGCGGTCCGGCCATGTCGGGGATGGAGCCCTGGTCGGCGCTGACCGCCAGGACCGGCATCCGCAGCCGGCCCTTGCTGTTCAGTTCACGGTTCTGCCGCGCCGACAGTTGCGCCGCCCGGTAATAGGCCATCCCGGCGCGCAGGCCGCCTTCCTTGGTGAAGACACGCCGATACTCGGCCATGTCCGCCTCCGTAAAGCTTTGCGGGCTGGCGGCCTTGCGGCGCAGGAACCAGTCCAGGTAGATGTCTTCCTTGCCGGAGATCAGCAGCTCCGGAAGATCCGGCACCGCATGGAAGGCGAAGTGCCAGGTCCGCCAGGCGCGATCGGGCGACGTCGGCAGGGCATCCGGCAAGGTGATCCCCGGGATGCCGGCGTCGAACAGGGCAAGCCGCTGTACTTCATCGCCGAACAGCATCGCATAAGGATAGGCGACCCATGCGCCGACATCGTGGGCGGCCAGGTAGTACCGGCGCAGGTCCAGGCTGGCGAGCAGGCCATGCAGGCGCTCGGCCAGGGTTCGGGTGTCGTAGCCTTCCAGTGGCCGATCGGAATCGCCTTGTCCGGGCAGGTCCGGCGCGATGACGTGATAGCGGTCCATCAGTGCCGGAATGATCTTGCGCCATGCGTACCAGCTTTGCGGGTAGCCCGCGACGAGCACCACGGTTTCCTTGTCGCGGCCGCCGGCCTGTACGTAGTGCATGCGGATGCCGTCGATGGTCTGGAAGCGGTGTTCGACACCGTCCAGCCGGGCATCCGGCAGCGAGGCTGGTCCGAAGTCGAGGACGCGCGTAGGGTGGGGAGCGTTCATGAGGGGTTTCCTGATGGTTGGCATAGCATTCGCATGGCTTCGTCCGCGGCGCGCCGCATTTCTTGCGCCGTGCGCCCGGATTTGCCGATGACGCGGAATCCCTGCAGGATCGCGAGTAGCACGCCGGCCGTGGCCGGGACGGATATGCCAGGCGCTATCGAACCGTCGTGCTGGCCTTCGCGCAATAGTGTCCGCAGCAGGTCCTGGATGCGCCGCAGGCTGGCTTCGACGCGCGCGGCAACGTCCATATCGAAAGTGGACAAGGCCGTGGCGCTGGCCACGACCAAGCAGCCGCGCCGGCCTTCTTCGCCTTGCGACGATTCGGCATAGAAATGCAGCAGCGCGCGGATTTTCTCGCGGCCGTCGGGTTGCGCATCCAGCCGCCGCCGCAGCTCGTGGCTGCGTTGTTCGACGTAGCGATCGAAGGCGGCGACGAACAGGCCGCGCTTATCCTGGAAAGCCTTATAGAGACTGCCGGCGGTAAGGCCGGTTACGTCGCTGAGATCGGCGATCGACGTGGCGTGATAACCCCGCTCGCGGAAGATACGCACGGCGCTGTCGAGGACGGCGGGCATGTCGAATTCCCGGGGGCGTCCGGGGGAGCGGGGGCGTGGAGCCTGAGCGTCGTTGGATATCATTGAAGCATTATAGGAAATGTTCGTTTCCAAATAAAGAGGCGTTGTTCCGCAAGCCATTGCGCTTGCCCTGTGCGCCGTCCGGTATAGGGAGCGGGAACGGGATATGCGATCGGGAAAGATTTCTTCCGGCTTTTGCCCGTCCCATGATTCGTTCGAACCATTTCGCAGTAGCGACGTCGTCCGCGCTGGTGGGTTGCGCCGGCTGGTCGCTGTCGGCGCAGGACAGCGCTCCCTTTCCCGCCGAGGGAAGCCACCTGGAGCGATACGCGCGGGTGTTCCCCTGCGTGGAGATCAACTCCTCTTTCTATCGTTCGCATCAGGCAAAGACCTATGCCCGCTGGGCCGGCAGCGTGCCGGATGCCTTCCGCTTCAGCGTGAAGCTGCCCAAAGCCATTACGCACGAGTCGCGCTTGCGGCGATCCGGGGAGGCTTTACGCGCCTTTCTCGGAGAGGTCGCGGCCCTGGAGCGCAAGCTGGGGTGCATCCTGGTGCAACTGCCGCCCAGCCTGGCGCTCGAAACGCGGCAGGCGCGCGCCTTTTTCAACTTGCTGCGAGCATCGACGCCCGTGCCTGTGGCCTGCGAGCCGCGCCATCCCAGCTGGTTCACCCCGCAGGGCGCCGCTCTGTTGCGTGATGCCGGAATCGCCTGTGTGCGTGCGCACCCGTTGCCGGTGGCCGGGGCGGAGCCCGTGGGCGATCCGTCGATGCTTTACATACGCTTGCACGGCGCGCCCGACATGTATTATTCGGCTTACGATGACGCGTTCATCGAAGCGGTCGCGGCGCGCATACGCGAGGCACGCGATGAAAGCAGGGCGGTCTGGTGCATTTTCGACAATACCGCGCGCGGAGCCGCGCTGCCGAACGCGCTGGCGCTGATGCGGCAGTTGAAGGTTTGACCCGGCCCCGCGGGGCCGGCTCGGACGACGGGCTAGGGCTTATTCACCGCCGGCCGCGCTATTCGGCGGCGTTTGTCCTGGACGCATCCCAGACCGACATGATGTGGGTAATGGCGGTATCCATGGCGGAGTGCCGTACGCCATCGCGCGCCAGCGTGGACAATCCCGTCAGGAATGCGTCGAATACCGTCGACAAGGCGCGGACATCGACGTCGCGCCCGAGTTCACCGCTGTCGATGCCCCGCTGCACGCAGGCGGCGATTCCGGCGCGCGTTCGTGCGCGCGACCGCGCCAACGGCGCGGTAACCCCGGCATTTTCCGGGGATGTCGCGCTCATGACGCCGAGGCCGACCATGCAGCCCTTGGGATGGCCCCGTCCGCACTGCATGGCGGCGGAGCGGCGCAGCGCGGTTTCAATAGCGTCGCGGGGCGGCAAAGCGTCTTCCCACAGGCACTCGGTCACCCGGGCATAGGTGGACAGATAGCGCTGCGCGCACTCCTGGAACAACGCTTCCTTGGAGCCGAACGCGGCATAGAAACTCGGCGCCGAGATACCCTGGCCCATGCCCGCTTTCAGCTGGCTCAGCGACGTCGATTCGTAGCCATGTTCCCAAAAAATATGCATTGCCTGTTCGACCGCCTTGTCACGATCGAAGGTACGGGGACGTCCCATTGTCGCCATGTTTTGTTCCCTGAGAGCTGGCCTCATAAATATACTAAATGATACATAACTCATCGACGGGCGTCGTCTCCTGGCAATTAATGTACCATTCGATATATATATCGTGGCGTTCACCGTGGAGAGTCGAAATGGAAATCGGAATGATCGGCCTTGGCGCCATGGGCCGTGAGCTGGCGCGCAACCTTGCGGCGGCGGGGCATACGGTCACGGCGTGGAACCGCTCCGGCGGGCAGGTCGAGGGCGTAGGCATGGTGGATGCGCCGGCGCGCGTGCTGCAGGGCGATATCGCGTTTACCATGCTGTCCGATGACGCCGCCATCCGCGGTGTCTTGCTGGACAGCGGTGTGCTTGCCCAAGCCAGGCCAGGTCTTGTGCACGTGGTGTCGTCGACGATCTCCGTCGCATTCGCCAAAGCGCTGGTGGAAAGCCACCGTAGCGCCGGCATAGACTACGTGGCCGCGCCGGTGCTGGGGCGGCCCGATGTCGCGGCAAAGGGGGAGCTGAATATCCTGGCCGCCGGTGTTCCGGCCGCGCTGGACAAGGCCAGGCCGGCGCTGGAAGTCATAGGCAAGCGTATCTGGGAGATGGGCGAGCAGCCGCCCATGGCCCATGCCGCCAAGATCGCCTGCAACATGATGATCACCATGGCGATCGAGGCCATGGCCGAGGCGGTGGTTTTGACCGAGGCCAACGGGGTGGCGCGCGACCGCTTCTTCGAGCTGATCCTGAACACCCTGTTCGGCAGCCGCTCTTATCAGGTGTATTCCGCCAACATCGCGCAGGACCGCTACGAACCCGGATTCAAGGCTTTTTTGGGACTGAAGGATCTGCGGCTGGCCGAAGCGGCTGCCGCGGAATTGGGCCGCGGCTTGCCCATGCTGGACGCCGTGCGTGGGCAGATGACGGCAGCGGTGAACGCCGGCGGCGGTGACAAGGACTGGTCGGTGATGGCCGACTACACCATACGTACGCCGGCCCGCCGCTCGGCCACATAGCGCGCCGGCGAGGTCCCCAGCGCTTTACGGAACATGGTCACGAAGCTGCCGGCGCTTTCATAGCCCAGCCTGTTGGCGACGTCCTGGACCGGCGCGCCGGTGGCCAGCCATTTCACCGCCAGCATCAGGTGCAGCTGCTGCCGCCAGCGGCCGAAGCTCATGCCGGTTTCCTCGGTAAGCAGTCGGGCCAGCGTACGTTCGCTCAGGCCGATGCGGCGCGCCCAGCTGCGCATCGTGCCGCGGTCCGAGGGCACGTCCAGTATGGCCTGGACGATCTTGCGCAGGCGCCCATCGGCCGGCATGGGCAGGTGCAGGTTTCCGATCGGCGCGGCCGCCAGTTCGTCCAGCAGCAGGGCGGCCAGCCGCGCTTCCGGTCCTTCTTCTGCGTACAGCACCGGCAGGCTGGCGGAACGGACCATCAGTTCCCGCAAAAGCGGCGTGGTGCTGACCGCGCAGCACCGCGGCGGCAGTTGCGAGGCGGCTGCCGGATCAATGAAAGTGACGTAGACATCGATCATGCCGGCGGCGGTGATCTTGTGCATCACGTCGCCCGGCACCCACATCGCGCTCTGTGGCGGGACGATCCATAGGGCGCCTTTCACTTCGCAAGTCAGCACGCCGCGCAATAGCAGCATTAGCTGCCCCTTGCGGTGCCGGTGGAAATCCTTCTCTATTTGATTCGAGCCGTCGGTGTCGAGGGTGGCCACGTCGATGCCGGCGGCGCCGATGGTTACCACCGGGCGCTGTACCAAGTCTGGGTCGACCCATTCGACGGCGTCGGGAAGCGTGGTCAGTACAGGCATGGGGCAGAGCCACGTTTGGCAGGAATTCCGAATATTTTGGCCTTATTTCCCAATGTCGCCAAGACGCGTGCTTTCTACCATGGCGGGATGGCGATCGGATCGGGCCATCGCCGTTGGGGAATCCTCATGGATACATTGAGCACCGGACCTGTCGCCCAGATCCTGCAGCGGCTTTTTCAGGAAGCCGAGGAGGCCGACCTCGCACTGGTCGAACAATTCAGCGCCAGGCTGTCGCGGCAGTCGCTCGAGGATACGATGGCGGAGATATTCGCCGAGGAACATCGTGATCTGCGTGGCGTCTACCGCGGCTATGTCGATAATTTCCTGAGCGTGACGCCGGCATACGGTCGCTTCCTGTACCAATGCGCGCGCGCGCGGAAGGCGACCCGGATCGTCGAGTTCGGAACGTCGATGGGCATTTCGACTATCCATCTGGCCGCGGCCTTGCGGGACATGGGCGGCGGACAACTTATCGGCACCGAGCTCGAACCCAGCAAGGCGGCAAGGGCGCGGGCCAATCTGCGCGCGGCGGGTCTGGCCGATCTGGTGGATATCAGAGTGGGCGATGCCCGGGAAACGCTGATGGACATCGGTATCGGCGGACCGGTCGACATGGTGCTGCTCGATGGCGCTTTCAGCCTGTATCTGCCGGTGCTGAAACTGCTGGAACCGCACCTGATGGCCGGCACGCCCATCCTTGCCGAGAACGCGGTCGATTGTGACAACGAATACCTGGCCTACGTGCGGGATCCCGCGAATGGGTATCTATCTCAGCCTATTCCGACCAGTGAGGGCCGGGGCAATGAGTTCACCGTTGTCACGCGATGAGACCGCGGCTGCCTGGCTCGGTTCGAAGTGACGTTGCCGCTCCTTGGGTGCGCATCATCGACACTATCGATTGTTTCCCTAGATATTTTTCATTTCCGGCCATCGCAGTTCCCGCATAGCCTTACGTCGCCGCCGGGCGGCCGTGCAATGCCGCGACGTGGCGCTGTACGGTCGCGCGGCAACTGCCATGACAACAAAGGAGACGACGATGGCACCGGACAATAAGGCGCGCCGCCGCATACTGCAGCAGGCCTGCGCGCTGATGGCGGCGGGCGCCGTGACGCCGATGGCCTGGGCGCAACAGGTCAACGGTTTGCAGCGGCGCATGATTACTTCGTCGGCGAGCGACGGCGTGCGCCTGGCCGTGTTCGAGGCGGGCAATCGGGCGGGCCCGCCCATCGTTTTCGTCCACGGCTTTTCGCAAAGCCACGAGAGCTGGGAAAGGCAGCTCCAGGATCCCGCCTTGCTGCGTGAATTCCATCTGGTGGCCTATGACCTGCGCGGACATGGGGCATCCGACAAACCCTTGGTCCCGGAGGCCTACAAGGACGGGCGCAAGTGGGCCGACGATCTGCGGTCGGTGATCGACGCCACCTGCAAGGGCAAGCCCTGCGTGGTCCCCTGGTCGTATGGCGGGCGCGTCGTGAACGACTATCTGACCGTTTATGGCGACCAGGGGCTGAGCGCCATCAACTACGTCGCCGCGACGTCTACCGGCGACCGCAGCACGCTGGGCCGTTCTTTTGCCTTGTTGCTGGATATGTTGTCGGACGACCCGGCCAAGGCGCAGCGCGGCACCGAGGCATTCCTGCATGCGTGCTTCGAAAAGCAGCCCGCGCCCGCGGCCATGGCCGAGATGGTGCGCTTCAACAATGAAACGCCCGTGGCGGTGCGCAAGCTGCTGGGCGGACGGCCCGCCGACTACGACGCGGCCTTGCAGCGGGTGAAGGTGCCCGTGCTGGCGACCCATGGCCGTCACGACCAGATCTCGGCCGTGGCGATGAGCGAGTACACCGTTTCGAAGATTCCGCAGGCACGGCTGTCGCTGTATGAGGATGCCGGCCACGCCACTTTCTACGAGGACGCGAGCCGCTTCAACGGCGAGCTGGCCGGATTCATGCGCGCGAACGTACGTGCTCGATAAACGCCGCGAAGGTCGGCGCATGATGCCGGCTGCGAGGGTAGTACAGACAGTGGCCGTCGAATGGCGGACTGAAATCGCCCAACAGCGGCGTCAGCGCTCCGGATTCGAAGTAGGGCGCGACGTGGTTGGATGGGACAAAGCCTATACCCAGTCCGCGTAGCGCCGCCAGGACGATCAGGCTCAGGTTGTTGCAGATCAGCGGCCCCCGCGGGTCGATGGTAATGCCACGGCCATCGTGCTCGAATCGCCAGCGGTGGATGGCGCCGCTGGACAGCCGCTGGCGTATGCACCGGTGAGACAGCAGGTCATGCGGTTGCGCCACGGGCGGCCGGCCGCGCAGGTAGGAGGGCGCGGCGCACGCCACCATGGCCACGGGCGGGCCTATCGGTATGGCGATCATGTCGGGCGGCACCTGGTCGCGGAAGCGGACGCCGGCATCGCAGCCGCCGGCGACGATGTCGACCAGCGCGTGGTCGACGCGGATTTCGAATTCCACTTCCGGATGCAGCGCCTGGAAATCGGTCACGGCGTTTTCGAGCAGGAGCCGGCCGCCGTATTCCATGGTGCTGATGCAAATGCGCCCCGTCAGTGTGCCGGCCGCCTCGGCGAGCTCCGTGAAGGCGTCGCCGATGCTGGCGATAGCCGGCTGCAGGCGTTGCGCTAGGCGTTGCCCGGCCTCGGTCAGCGCCACGCTGCGCGTCGTGCGCTTGATCAGGGGCGTGCCTATGCGTGCTTCGAGACCTTTGATGGCGTGGCTGAGCGCGGAGGGCGAGACGCCCAGTGCGATCGATGCACGCCGAAAGTTCAGGTGCTCCGCTACGCGCAGAAATGCGGTCAGCTCCGCCAGCGTCGGCTGTTTCATGGTGACACGCCAATCAATGAGTTTTGCTCAATAGAGCATGAATAAATAGACCCATTGTATTGGTCGCGTGCACCAAATAGATTGGTGGCCGTGGCGCCGATCCTGGCGCTGGGCGGTAGTGCGGAAGCGCGGGCTGTCCGAGGCCCAGGCCCCGCGCCGGCGGGCCCGGACAACACCGGAGGCGACACAGTGATCTTGAAGACCATCCCGATGACCACCTCGATCATCATTCTTTCCATGGCGCTCGCGGGCGCGGTCCGCGCCGGGGGGCGGACGCCCAATCAGGTGCTAGGCACTTGGCGCATGGTATCGGCGCAGCTCGACCCTGATGGCAGGAACGTGCCCGCCTATGGAGAAAAGCCCAACGGCCTGCTGGCCTTCACTTCCGATATGCGCTTCATTGAAGTCCTGACGGACGCAAGTCTGCCGCGATTCGCCTCCAATGCGCGTGGCGAAGGCACGGACGCCGAGAACCGTGCCGCCATGGCCAGTGGCATCGGCTTCTTCGGCACCTATACGGTCGACGAAAACGGCGAGTTCAGCGGCAACCGGGTGGACGGGTCCACTTTCCCGAACTGGGTCGGCAGCGTGCGCACCCGCAATGACCTGACCCTGGCGGTCGCCGGCGATCGCATGACGGAGGACTTCCGGCGCCCGGACGGGACCAGGATCCGCATCGAGTGGCAGCGGGTGAAATAGCCGGCAGGGCGCACGCTCACTGCGCCCGCGTAGCGGCTCGGCGACCGGCCCACGTGCCGGTCACTGTCGTGCTGGATTGGGCGCGCGGGTCCGACGGTTGCTATGACGGGCAGTCGGCACGCTTGCGGGCGTGCGCTTGTTTGTCCGTATTGGAGACCGTCATGACCGATATACAGAAGCCGAAACCGCCTTTTCCGGATCAGCAGCAGGAACAAACGCCCGGCCGCACGGCCGGCATGACGCCGCAGCCCGACCACGGCGAGAAGTCCTATCGCGGGTCCGGGCGCCTGGCCGGCAAGGCGGCGATCATTACCGGCGGGGATAGCGGCATCGGCAGGGCGGTGGCCATCGCTTATGCGCGCGAAGGCGCGGATGTACTCATCGCTTACCTGAACGAACACGATGACGCGCGCGAGACCGCCCGCTGGGTGGAAGAAGCCGGCCGCAAGGCGGTGCTGCTGAGCGGCGACATCACGGATCCGGCGCATTGCAATGAAATCGTCGAGCGCGCGGTGCGGGAATTCGGCAGGCTGGATGTGCTGGTCAACAATGCCGCCTACCAGATGACCTACCCGTCGATCGAGGACATCAGCGACGAGGAGTGGGACAAGACCTTCGATACCAACATCGGCGCCATGTTCCGCATCACGCGCGCGGCGGTCAAGCACATGAAGCCGGGCGCGGCCATCGTCAATACGACGTCGATCAACGCGGACAAGCCCAATCCGGGGCTGCTCGCGTACGCCGCCACCAAGGGCGCGATCCAGAACTTCACCGCCGGGCTGGCCCAGATGCTGGCGGAAAAGGGCATACGGGCGAATTGCGTCGCGCCGGGGCCGATCTGGACGCCCTTGATCCCGTCGACCATGCCGAAGGAAAAAGTGGAACAGTTCGGCAGCCAGGTGCCCATGAAGCGGCCCGGCCAGCCGGCCGAGCTGGCGGTCGCCTATGTGATGCTGGCTTCCGACGAGGCCAGTTATATTTCGGGCGCCACGATCGCGGTCACCGGCGGCGCGCCTATCATCTGAGCCCTTTCTAAAGGGCCCGCCACAAGGCCAAGGCCGTCACGGCCAGGGCGCCGAGTTTGATGAGGCGCGTCGTCGCGCCCGACCTGGCGCTCTGCCGGTAGCCGCCGTCGATGCCATGCCCGGTCGACGGGGAATACAGGTTCCCCTCGGTGATGGGGGCCGGTTTCGCCGCCCTGAAGGCCATGTCCATGATGCGTCGCGTAATGCCGGCCGACAGATCGGGCGCCAGCGTATGCGCCACGCGCGCCGGCCACGCCACGCTGCCCAGCAGGGTCGATGGCCGCGGGCGGCGGGCCAGCGTCACCAATGCCGCGGCGACCTGGCGCGGGTCCAGCATGGGCGGGGCGGGGCGCAGGCGCTTGCCGGAATAATTCGCGCCGTGGCGCACGCCGGGGGTGTCGACGAAGGTCGGATAGACCTCGCATATCGCCACGCCGGGTACGTCGGCCAGTTCGGCCCGCAGCGATTCCGAAAAGCCGCGCAGGCCGAACTTGCTCGCCACGTAGGAGGCGGCATACGGCGCGGCGGCCCAGCCTCCGACCGAGATCATATTGATCAGCACGCCGCGGCGCTGGCGGCGGAAGTGCGGCAGCACGGCGTGGCTGCCATACATATGACCCAATAGATTGGCTTCGATGACGCGGCGGTGCGCCTGGACGGGGACTTCCTCGAAGCGGCCGACCGCGCCGGTGCCCACGTTGTTGATCCAGACGTCGATGCGGCCGTATGCCTGTATCGCGCGTTCGGCCAGCGCGAGCACCTGATCGGGCTCGGTGACGTCGGTGGGCACGGCCAGGGCCGTACCGCCCGCGCGTCGGCATGTCTCGGCGGCGCGTTCGAGCGCGGCGGGCTCACGCGCGGCGAGCACCAGATTCGCGCGTGTCCGAGCGAAAGCCTGCGCGGTGGCGTAGCCGATGCCGCTGGACGCGCCGGTCAGGACAACGGTGAGGTTCGATTCGGTTTGCATGATGACTGATCCGCGGATATCGGGAGTGGCCGGGCCGCCGCAAGCGGCCCGCGAAGTCCGCCGTTCAGCAATGTGCATTCCCATCGCCATGGCGCGCTGGCCGCGCTGGCCGGAACGACGCCGTCGCATCGCCGCAAGGACCGGGGTTTGCATGCCGCGTGACATGGACGTATGATTGAGCAATCACTCATTAATTGGTCGGTCCATGGCACGTCCCCGCAGTCAGGATAAGCGCGAGGCGATACTCGCCGCCGCGGCGCAGGCATTGGCGGCCGATGGGCCGGGCGCGACGACGGCCCGGATCGCCAGGCTGGCGGGTGTCGCGGAAGGCACTGTCTTCACCTATTTCGCCAGCAAGGATGTTTTGCTGAACGAGCTGTACCTGAGCCTGAAGGCCGGAATGCGCGAAGCAATGCTGGATGGCTTTCCTCGGGGCGCGTCGTTGGAGCGTCGGGCGCGCCATGCATGGAACGCCTATATCGACTGGGGCCTGGCCAATCCCGACGCCCGGCAGGCCTTGCGGCAGTTGAGTATCAGCGGGCGTATCGAGGAGCGGAACCGGATCGCCGGCGCCGAAGGCTTCGGGGAGATCAGCGCGATGATGCGCGAACGTACCGGAAGCAGCGCGGGCCTGCCGCCGGAGCAGTTGCAGGCCTACCGGTCGGCGCTGTTCTCCTCCTTGGCGGAGACCGCGATGGAGTACAGCGCCGGCGACCCGGCGCGGACGGAGGTCTATCGGGATCAGGGCTTTCGGGCCTTGTGGGCGGTGTTGAAGGCGCACTGAAGTCCTTGTTCAGCGCGATCCGGCTCGCGCTCGGTACGGTCTTTCCGAGGTGGCATGTGGACCTGTGCCGGATGCCTGATTAATGAGTGAGTAATCAACCATTTAATTCTTTGCAGCACTTCAAGGAGTCAATCATGTCCAAAGTCTGGCTACTTACCGGCGCCGCGCGCGGCCTGGGCCGGTCCATCAGCGAGGCGGTACTGGCCGCCGGCGATCGCCTGGTCGCCGGCGCCCGGGACCCCGCGCGCCTGGCGGATCTCGTCGATCGCTACGGGGACCGCATTCGTCCCGTCGCGCTCGATGTGAAGGACGCCGCGGCCGCGCGGCACGCCGTCGATACCGCGCTGCAGGCCTACGGCCGGCTCGATGTATTGGTGAACAATGCCGGCTACGGCCACGCCGTGCCCTTCGAGCAAATGGATCCGGACAGCTTCCGCGACCAGATCGAAACCAATCTGTTCGGCGTCGTCAATCTGACCCGGGCCGTCATTCCGCTGATGCGCGAACGCCGCCGCGGCCATATTTTCCAGATCTCTTCCGTGGGCGGCCGTACCTCCACGCCCGGATTGTCGGCGTATCAGGCGGCGAAGTGGGCGGTAGGCGGCTTCAGCGATGTCGTCGCGAAAGAAGTGGCGCACCTGGGCGTCAAGGTCTGCACGCTCGAGCCGGGCGGTATGCGTACGGATTGGGCCAGCACGGCCAGGCCCCCCGGCGGCGTCGAGCTGGGCGACTATGAGCCGTCGGTCGGCCGCGTGCTGAAGCTGTTTGGCGCGTATGCGGGCCATGAGCTGAGCGACCCCGCGAAAATCGCCGCGCTGATCGTCGAGCTATCGCGTCGTGACGATTTGCCGCTGCGCCTGTTGCTGGGCGGCGATGCGCTTTATATCTGCGAACAGGCGGAGACGGAACGCGCCAAGGAGTTGGCGGAATGGCGTTCGACCACTCTGTCCACGCATTTCCCCGGCGTGCAACTGCCGGCGGGCCTGGATGAGTTGAAGAAGTTCAAGTAACGGGTCGTCGCGGCCACGGGCCGCGACCGTGGCCACCCGCACACTCGGACTCAGGCCGGCGCGCCCACGCGCTCCAGCGCGTGCATCGCGTCCGCCGGCAGTTGCAACCGCGCCGCGGCCAGGTTTTCGCGCAGGTGTGCCACCGACGACGTGCCCGGGATCAGCAGGATATTGGGCGCGCGCCGCAGCAGCCAGGCCAGCGCCACTTGCATGGGCGTGGCGTCCAGGCGATGGGCGACATCCGACAGGATGGACGATTGCAGCGGGCTGAAGCCGCCCAGCGGGAAGAATGGTACATAGGCGATCCCGGCGCGGGCCAGGTCGTCGATCAAGGCATCGTCCGCGCGGTGCGCCAGGTTGTACAGGTTCTGCACGCAGACGATGTCGCAAATGCCGCGTCCCTGCGCGATCTGCGTGGGCGTGACGTTGCTCAGCCCGATATGGCGGACCAGCCCCTGCCGCTGCAGCTCGGCCAGAATGGAGAGCGGCTCCTCTATCGACCCTTCGGCGGGGCTGTGCGTGTCGAACATGATGCGCAGGTTCACCACGTCGAGGACGTCGCGGCCGAGATTGCGCAGATTGTCGTGCACGGCCTGCGTCAGTTCGCGCGCCGAGTACGCCGGCAACCAGGAAGCATCGTCGCCGCGCCGGGCGCCGATCTTGGTGACGATCAGGAGATCGTCGGGGTAGGGCGCAAGCGCCTCGCGGATCAATTGATTGGTGATGTGCGGGCCGTAGAAATCGCTGGTGTCGATGTGGTCCACGCCGGCGGCGACCGCTTCGCGCAGCACGGCCAGCGCCGCCGCCTTATCCTTGGGTGGACCGAATACGCCAGGGCCGGCCAGCTGCATGGCGCCATATCCCAGGCGCTTGACGGTGCGATGGCCGACGGCGCAGGTACCGGCTTGATCGATGATGGACATGGTGAATTTCCCGATGGTTTGGATGACCCATGCAAGATAGCCAATGCCGGACCTTGTGATAATCCCATACAATCCATACGGCTTGTGCGGAATGGCGAACAATCACTCACTCGACGTTCCGGGCGTCGCCATGCAAGCCGGGACTGTGCAAAGGGGCGGACATTGAAAGTCGACCTGAACGATTTGAACGCCTTCGTGGCGGTAGCGCGCGCCGGCGGCTTTCGCGACGCGGCGCGGCTGAATGGCGGCAGTGCTTCCGGGTTGAGCGAAGCGGTGCGCCGGCTGGAGGCGCAACTCGGCGTGCGCCTGCTGCACCGCACGACGCGCAGCGTCGCGCCCACGGAAGCGGGCACGGGTTTGCTTGAACGCCTGGGGCCCGCGCTGACCGAGATGGAAGCCGCCCTGGATACCGTGAATGGCTTTCGCGACAGGCCGGCCGGCACGCTGCGGCTGAACGTCCCCATGAGCGCGTCGCGGCTGGTCCTGCCGGCTATCGTGCCGGCATTCCTGAAGGAGTATCCGGAAATACTGCTGGACGTGGTGGCCGAGGAGAGCTTCGTGGACGTACTCGCCGCGGGTTGCGACGCCGGGATACGCTACGAAGAGCGCCTGGAACAGGACATGATCGCCGTGCCGATCGGCCCGCGTGTACAGCGCATGGCCGCGGCCGCCGCGCCGGCCTACCTTGAGCGCCATGGACGCCCGCGCCATCCGCGGGACCTGATGGAGCACGCCTGCCTGCGCGGGCGGTTCCCCAGCGGGGCCATGCCGCCCTGGCAGTTCGAGCGCGACGGCGAGACCGTCCGTGTGGAGACGACCGGACCGCTGATCGTGCGGATAGGCGGAGCGGTCGACCTGGCGGTTGACGTGGCGGTGAGCGGCGGCGGGATCGTCTACCTGTTCGAGGAGTGGTTGCGTCCCCACCTGGAATCAGGAGCGCTGGAGCCCGTCCTGAAGCCGTGGTGGCCACGCTTTTCCGGACCCTATCTGTACTACCCGGGCAGGCGCTTGATGCCGGCGCCGCTGAAGGCCTTTGTCGATTTCATCAAGCGCCCGGCTTTTTCCTGAACGAAATGGCAAGGGCGGCGCGTTCGCGGGGATTGAATAGGTCGCCGGGCCTCGCGCCATACGGGCACCCATACCGCTTTTCGACGGCCAGGCCGTCTTTCAGCAGGCCGCTCTTCAGCATGGCGGAGGGGGGCTGCGGCTCAAGCGCGCTTGCGCGGCGCCAGCGTCGAGATCGGCACCGGCGCCCGGTCTTTTTCGGGGATCTGGTGAAAGCGCCGGGCCAGCGCCAGGAAGGCGGTCAGCGCGCTGGATACATAGCCGTCCATGCGCCGGACGAACAGCGTTTCGGCGCGCGCCTGTTCGGGCGGCAAGCGGTGTATCGACACGCGGCCTGCCTCGAAGGCCGATGCGACGACGCCTTTGGGCAGCAGCGTCACGCCCACGCCGGCGGCGACGCAGCCGATGATGGCGTCCAGCGAACCGAATTCCAGCGGTTGCGCGGCGACGACGCCCATGCTGGCCAGCAGCGTGTTCAGCCGCTGGCGATAGGAGCAGCCGCCGCTGAATACGATGGTTTTCAGTTCGACCACCTTGGCCAGGTCTTTCATCGATCGCAGCGCCGGGCTGCTGACCAGCACCAGTTGTTCCGTGAAGATGGTTTCCTGGTGCACGTCGGGATGGTTGACCGGGCCGCTGACGAAAGCGCCTTCCAGCCGGCATTCCACCACGTCGCGCAGCAGGCTCGCCGTGGTGCCGGTGTTCAGCGTCAGGCGTACGGCGGAATAGGTTCTTGCGAACTCGATCAGCAGGGGCGACAGGCGCAATGCGGTGGTGGTCTCCAGGCCGCCCAGTACCAGCGCGCCGCCCGGCTCGCCGTCGTCTTGCGCGGCGGCCCGGGCTTCGGCCAGCAGCTTGGCGATGCGCGCGACGAAGGGCAGCATGCGCTGGCCCGCGGGCGTGATGGTGACGCCGCGCGCATGGCGCTGGAACAGCGGCACGCCCAGTTCGTCTTCCAGGGCGCGGATGCGGGCGGTGACGTTGGATTGCACGGTATGCAGCTCGCTGGCTGCCTTGTTCATGCTGCCGTGCCGCGCGACGGCAGCCAGGGTTTTGAGATCGGCTACATCCATGGCTGCACCTTTTCCGGGTTTGCATCGATACGCGCAGCGTAGCACGGCTATCTGCACGGCAGATAGCTGGTATCTGATCAATTCGCTTCTGGAGATAGGCGGCGGGGCGTAAGCTGCCTGCATCGGATATCCGGGACAGCATCATGGACAGGGTCATGGCAGCCGACGGCCGCGATACGAAGGCCGATGCGCGGGCGGGTATGAAGAACGGCATCGGGGCGGATTCCACGATCGGGACGCGCGCCGTCGGCGCCCGGTGGGCGACCCTGGCGGGTTTTTGCGCCAGCCTGGTGGGCATCGGATTGGCCCGTTTCGCCTATACCCCGTTGTTGCCGGCGATCATCGGCGCGCACTGGTTCGACGCGTCCGTGGCTGCCTACCTGGGGGCGGCGAACCTGGCGGGTTATCTGGCGGGCGCCTTGCTGGCGCGGCCCATCGCGGCGCGTTTGCCGATCGCGGTGACCTTGCGCGGAATGATGGTACTGGCGACGATCGGGTTTTTCGCCTGTGCCTATCCGATTTCCTTTTCCTGGTTCTTCGCCTGGCGCTTCCTGTCCGGGCTGGCCGGCGGCGGGCTGATGGTGCTGGCCGCGCCTACCGTGCTGCCGCTGGTGCCGGCGGCGCGTCGCGGCCTGGCCGGCGGGGTGATCTTCATGGGCGTGGGTGTGGGCGTCGTCGCTTCCGGCACGCTGGTGCCGCTGCTGCTGCGGCAAAGCCTGCAAGACACCTGGCTGGGCCTGGGCGTGCTGGCGCTGGTGGCGACGGCGATCGCCTGGAAAGGGTGGCCCGGCGCCACGCCCGCCGCCGCCGGCGTCCCTGGCGTCTCCGCCGCCGCTCCCGCCGATACGGTCCCAGCCGCGCGGGAAGCGGCCCATGCCGCCGCGCGGCATCATCGTGCTCCGCGCATCGTGTCGCTGCGCGCCTTGTACGTCGAGTACGCGCTGAATGCCGCCGGCTGGGTGCCGCATATGATATTCCTGGTGGATTTCGTAACGCGCGGCCTGGGGCAGGGCTTGCAGGCCGGGGCGGAGTATTGGGTGCTATTCGGTATCGGCGCGACGGTGGGACCGGTGCTGGCCGGCGCCATGGCCGATCGGACCGGATTCGGCCGCGCGCTGCGGGTGGCCTTTACCCTGCAGGCGGCGGGCGTGCTGATACCCGCGCTGGGGCTGGGCGATGGCTGGCTGATGGCATCCAGCGTGGTGGTCGGCGCCTTCGTGACGGGCACGGTGCCGCTCGTGCTGGGCCGGGTCCATGAACTGCTGGCGCATCACCCCACGCACCGCAATCCGGCCTGGCGTACCGCGACGGTCGGCTTCGCGCTGTTCCAGGCGGTGGCCGCCTATGCCTTGTCCTTCGTGTTCAATCGAAGCGGCGGCAATTACATTCTGCTGTTCGTCATCGGCACCGTGTCCATGGTGCTGGCATTGGCGATCGACCTGGTGTGGGGCCGCCGCGGATGAGCGATGGGGCGGCGACCCGTGCCGCGGTCATGCACCAACCGGCCTGCGCGGCCCGGCCTGCGCGGCCCGGCCTACGCGGCCCGGCCTACGCGGCCCGGTCGACGCGAACCGCGTCGACGTCGTAGGTGAACAGCCATTCGTATCGTTCACGCACGCGGTCCTCGTTCCATTCGCGCTCGACGTAGGCGGCGGCGCCTTCGGCGTGTGCCAGCGCGGGATTGTGGAAGCGGCGTGCGTTTTCAGCGGACCCGCGCACCACGCGCGTGGTGCGCTCCTTGCGCAGCGTTTCGTAGCGGGCCAGCGCGACAGCGGGATCTCCCGCCAGTTCGTCCAGGCAGCGCGCCAGGATATAGCCGTCTTCGATGGCCATCGCCGCGCCCGAAGCCAGCATGGGCAAGGTGGGATGGCAGGCATCGCCCAGCAGCGTGATGCGGCCCTGGCTCCATACGGGCAGGGGCTCACGCAGCATAAGCGCCCATTTGAACGGCTGGTCGAGCGCGCGGATCAAGGTGTGCACGTCCTCGTGCCAGCGGGCGAAGTCCCGCAGGCATTCCTCGATCGTTCCCTGCTGCGTCCAGGACTCGACCTGCCAATCGTCGCGTTCCAGGATGCCCACGAAGTTGACCAGTTCGCCGCGACGCAGAGGATAGTGGATCACGTGTGCGCCGGGGCCTACCCAGTTGACCGCATAGGGTTCGCGCAGGTGCGCCGGCAGGCGCGTCGCCGGAATGACCCCGCGCCACGCCAGGGTCCCGGAAAACGCGGCCTCATCGGCGCCGAACAAATCGGCGCGCACCCGCGAATGCACGCCGTCGGCCCCCACCAGGATATCGCCCCGCCGCGTGCTGCCGTCGGCCAGGGTCACCGTGACGCCGTCCTCGTCCTGGCGCGTGGATACGACACGGGCGTTCAGCTCGATGGCCAGCGGATCCATCGCCCGCACGGCGTCGACCAGCACGGCATGCAGATCGGCGCGATAGATCGTCAGGTAGGGATAGCCGTACCGGCTTATGGATTCGGCGCCCAGATCGAACAGCGGCCAGGTCTGGCCACTGTTCCACAGGCGTATGCGCTTGCCCGCGGCCGCGCTGGCCACGCGGTCCAATGCATCGCCCAGGCCAAGCTGGAAAAGGGCGCGGTTGGCATTGGCGCTGAGCTGGATGCCAGCGCCCAGTTCGCGCAGCTGCGGCGCCTGTTCCAGTATCCGCACCTTGAAGCCGCGGCGCAGCAGCGCCAGCGCGGCGGCCAGGCCGCCCAGGCCGGCGCCGGCGATCAGGATATGAGGAGGGTTCACGCTACTGCCTTGCATCGGAAATCCTTAAGTGATGTATCGCTCGCGCGGCGCCGCGGGCATGAATCATGGGCGTCGCTTCAATCCGCCTTGACGTTGGCGCGCTTGACGATATCGGTCCATTTGGCCAGATCCCCCGCGATCGCCTGTGCAAAGGCCTGCGGCGTGCCGCCTACGGGTTCCAGTCCCAGCTCCTGCATCTGCCGGATGACGCCGGGGTCTTGCGCCGCGGCCGCCAGGGCGTTCGCCAGCGTGTCCACCACGCCGGGCGGCGTCCCGGCCGGCGCCAGCAGGCCGAACCAGGAATAGGCTTCAAAGGGCTGCCCCAGCGCTTCGGCGACGGTGGGGATGTCCTTCAGCTTGGCGTAACGCTGTGCGCCCGTGGTCGCGTACGCATGCAGTTTGCCGGCCTCGATCTGCGGATAAAGCAGGGTGACGGTATCGAACAGCAGGTCGACCTGGCCACCCATGACGTCCGTCATGGCGGGCGCGCCGCCGCGATACGGTACGTGCAGCAGGCTGGTGCCGGCCGTCTTGTTGAAGAGCTCCGCGCCAAGATGGCCGATGGAGCCGGTGCCGGCCGAAGCCACCGTTACGCGGTGGTCCTTGGCATAAGCGACCAGCTCGGCCAGGGTCCGCGGAGGATAGTCCGGGCGCCCGACCAGAATCAGCGGGCCCCGCACCGCCATGCCTATGGGCGTGAACGATTTGATGGGGTCGTACTGCAGATTGGTATAGAGCGCCGGTGCGACCACCATGCTGCTGGTACCGCCCCATAGCAGGGTATAGCCGTCGGCGCGCGCCCGCGTTACGGTGGATGTTCCCACCGTGCCGCCCGCGCCGGCGCGGTTTTCGACGACGACGGCCTGGCCCAGGCGTTCTCCGATGACCTTGCCGAACAGGCGGGCGCTGCTGTCGGTCGGGCCGCCCGGCGGAAATGGTACGACCAGCGTAATGGGGTGCGCGGGATAACCGGCGGCCGTCGTTGCCGGGCCGGCTGCTGCCTCGGGCGCGGCCAGCACCGCGGACGTTGTCGCCAGACCCGCGATTCCCAGCATTGCCAGCGCGGCCAGGCGCCGGCCGTGCCCCCACCGCGAGGCAGGCCAGCGGTATTCCGCAACTGCGCTATGGGTGGCCGGCAGCGGCCTGGCGCGGTGCGCGCGGGCGGTCGTCCTTATCATGAGTGTCTCCAATCGTTCTTATAGGGAGGGGCACGGCCTCGAGTGGGCGCGCCGTTCCGACGTCATCGCGCGGAACGTGTATGCAGCCGGTATTTCACCAAAGGGCCTTACATAAGTGAAACTGCATTATCTTCTTGGTTAACAACAAGAATTTGTTAATCTGCCGCGGTTGTCACGCGCATGTCGCCGTATTCCGGGGGCGTGCCCCGTTTCGCTTCGATCGATGTCATGAATCTTTCCTCGCGTCAATTGCAGGCGTTCCTGGCGGTGGCCCGCCATTCCAGCTTCACCAAGGCCGCCGAGCAATTCCACATCACGCAGGCAGGCCTGAGCGCGATGGTGCGCGAACTGGAGGAACAACTGGCCTGCCGGTTGTTTGAACGCACCACGCGTACCGTCCGCCTGACGCGGGCAGGGGAGCAGTTCCTGCCCGTGGTGGAGCGCGTGCTGCACGACCTGGGTGCCGCGGCGGCGGCGATCGCCAGCGTGGAGCGGCCCGGCCGGAATCGCGCGCGTATCGGCGTCACGCCATTGATCGCCTGCAGCGTGATCCCGGAGGTGCTGCGGCGCTTTCGCACGGCGATGCCGCATGCGGACGTCGAGGTCGCGGATCTCGATCGCAGCCTGATACAAGGGCAGGTGGAACGTGGCGAGCTGGACGCCGGCTTCGGCGCTTTCTTCAATCGCGTATCGGGAATACGCCGACGTTCCCTGTTCCAGTGGCATCCCGTGCTGGCCGTCGCGCCAGGCACGCGGCGCATCGCGGCGACCATCCCGTGGGAAGACATCGAGCCGCAAGGCCTGGTTTCCTTGCCGCGCGGCAATCCCATCCAGCAATTGGTCGATCGCAAGCTGCGGGTGCCGCCCGGCGGCGGCCCGGTCGGGCGTACGGTTACGCATCTGGAGACCGCGATGGCGCTGGTGGAGGCAGGCCTGGGCCGGGCCGTCGTGCCGTCCTTCTCCGCCTTGGCCCGTTCACGCTGGCGCGTGCGCTTTGTGACCGTGACGCCGGCGGTGACCTTGGACTATTACTGCATTACGCGCGCGGGAAGTCCGGCGTCGCCGGTGGTCGACCAGTTCGCCGCCGTGTTCGCCGACGTGGCGCGCAGCCATATGCCGGCCGGCGGCTGAACTTCTTCAGCTTATCGACGCAAAGTACTTTGCCGGCGGCTTGCCCAGCGATTTCTTGAACATGGTGATGAAGGCGGTGACCGACTCGTAGCCCAGTTCTTCGGCCACGCGCTGCACGGACTGGCCGGCGGCCAATTGCCGCAGCGCGACGATCAGATGCAACTGCTGGCGCCAACGACCGAAAGTCATGCCGGTTTCCTGGCGCACCAGTCTTGCCAGCGATCGTTCGCTCATGGCGACCAGGCTGGCCCATTCCGCCAGGGTGCGGCGGTCGGCGGGGTCGTTGGACAGCATGGTGGCGATGCGCCGCATGCGCGGTTCGTCGGAGACCGGCAGGTGCAGGCGCTCCACGGGCATGACCGCCAGTTCTTCCAGCAGCAGGGCGGCTTTGCGCCCGGTACGGCTGTCCGCGTGGTAATCCGGTGGCTGGTCGGCCATGTCCAGGATCAAGGCATGCACCAGCTGGGAAATCGCCAGCGTGCAGCATTCGGCAGGCAGCCGGGCCGCGCCGGGTTGGACATACAGGTAGCAGATACGGGCGTTCGCGGTGGCCCGGATGCTGTGCGGCATCATGCCTGGCACCCATACCGCGTAGCGCGGCGGCACCATCCAGATGGCGCCGGCGACTTCACAGGTCACGCCGCCTTGCATGGCCAGAATCAACTGGCCCTGCCGGTGGTGGTGCACGGGCACCTCGCTGCCATGGTCGTCCGTCTTCAGGCGTATGCCGACCACGGGGCCGGCGCTTTCCAGGCTGGAGGAGATTGAGAAGTTGTCCAGAAGCATGGGCGGGATCCTGGGAAGATCTCGGTCTGATTGTCAGAATTTAGAGATTTATTGGCATAGTAGCTAAATTCCTTGTAAGGGTTTACGCGTATGGTTGCGGTCTGGCTCTTCATTTCGCTTTTAGCGCTATTCCTATGTCTACAGAAACGGTACGCCTTCCCGTTGCAAGGCCGCTCCTGCTGCTCACCGGATTGCTGCTGATCGCCTGCGTGCTGCGGGCGCCGGTTACCGGCGTGGCGCCGATGCTCGGTATGATCCAGTCCACCTACGGCATGACGCGCGCCCAGGCGGGCCTGCTCACGACGCTACCCCTGGTGGCGTTCGGCGTGATCTCGCCCTTCGCGGCCTTGCTCGCGCGCGCCCACGGCATCGAACGGGCGCTGTTCGGCGCGCTGCTGGTGATCGCGGCCGGGATAATCATTCGCTGGTTCGGTCCTCTGTGGAGCTTGTACGTCGGCACCGCGACCATTGGCGCCGGCATTGCCGTGGCCAATGTGCTGCTGCCCGGACTGGTCAAGCGCGACTTCCCGGCCAGGGTGCCCACCGTGACGGGGATGTGCGCCCTGATGATGGGCGCCGTCGCGGCCGGGGTGTCGGCCATGGCCGTGCCGCTCAGCAACGCCTATGGCTGGCGCGCCGCGCTGGGCGCGGTCATCGTGCTGCCGTTGGTCACGCTGGCGATCTGGAGCACGCAACTCGGCGCGCATACCGCCCCGGCGAAAGGGACGGCGGCCATGCCGCACGGCGGGCGCACGTGGCGGTCGGCGATCGCCTGGCAGGTCACGCTGTACATGGGCATCAACTCGCTGCTGTATTACGTTCTGGTGGCCTGGCTGCCGGGCATCCTGATCGCCCATGGCTACAGTGAAGCGCAGGCGGGCTCCGTGCATGGCTTGATGCAGCTGGCTTGCGCCGTGCCGGGCCTGGTGCTCGGGCCCATGGTCAGCCGCATGCGTGACCAGAAGGCCATCTCCGTGGCGATGGCGCTGACCATAGGCATCGCCTTGGTGGGTTTCATGTACGCGCCGGGGTGGTCCACGGTATGGGCCATCCTTTTCGGGATCGGCTCCGGCGCCGCGATCATCCTGTCGCTGATGTTCATGAGCCTGCGCGTGACCAGCGCGCACCAGGCGGCGTCGCTGTCGGGCATGGCGCAGTGCGTGGGCTACCTGCTGGCGGCGTGCGGCCCAACGTTGGCGGGCCGGGTACACGACCTGGCGGGAAGCTGGAATACGGTGATGGCCGGTGGCATCGTATTGTCCATCGTCATGGCGGTATTCGGCGGACTGGCGGGCCGGGCGCGGCACATGCCGGCCCATCACGGCCATGGCCATCACTGAGCCGGCAGGCGCGGGCGTCCGGCCTACTGGGCCACGCGAAAGGTGATCTCGCCGTCCGGCGTCCGGTCGACTTCGAACGCATCGAACACCACGGATTCGTGGATCGGCTTGCCGCTGCTGTCCGTTTGCAGCAGCTCATCATAGCGACGCAGACGTACCACCGGGCTATCGTGCCGGTCATCGGGGTAGAAGGTCAGGTGCAGGTAGCGGGCAGCATTGCCCTTGCCTTCGAAGTCGAAGGCGGGCCAGAAGGACGGGCAATCGAAACCCAGCAGTTTCAGTCTTTGCGGCTCGTTCAGGTGATGCATGTACGGGTCCGCGATCCACGCTCCCGGACCGTCGCCGATCCTGATCATCGCATGATCGCCTTTTTCGCCACTGGCCAGCCTGGCGTGGACGTTCATGACGGTGACGGGATGCGGACAGCCGAACTCTTTCAGGGCACGGGCGCCCACCAGGCACATGCCGCCGCAGTTTTCGATACGCTCGGCGGCGACGATATCGGTAAGCCGCAGGAATTGCTCGACGTTGATACGGCTTCGGTCTCCCTGACGCAATATGCATACCTTACCGCTATTGATCTCCAGTCCGATCTCATTCGCGATGCGGGTTCTTATGACGTTCAAGGACATCAATAGCCGCGTGGTTTCCGCCTTGTCGTTTTCCTCGGTCAACAGCTGTATTCCAGGGGAATATTTGACATGGCCGCATACGTATCCAACGATGAAGCTTGCGGCTTCTTCGGGGCTGGCATCCTGCAGGTGGTAGGACGGATAGTCCCGGAAGGGCTCCAGGTAGTCCTTGCGCTCCGACGGAAAAGGCTGCTCGGCGATGAGCTGCCGCAGCATGTTGTCGAATGCGTGATTGCCGATTTTCATGAAAGCCTCGCCTGGCTGGGTTGACGTCGCGGCAAGCCGCGACCGGGGACGCCGGTGCGGTACACCAAGGCGCCAACCTTAGTAGCGAGGTCTTCTGGAGGTTCCGGGGAGCCGGAAGGGGATCGATAGCGCGGCCCGCGCCGGCCGATGGCCGGGCGCGGCCGTGGTGCCTTGCCGGTAGCGGCTTAATTCACGCCCGCGGTTTGCGAACGCCTGGGCAGCTTCCAGTTGGGACGGACGAAGTGGCAGGTATAGCCGTTGGGAATGCGTTCCAGATAGTCCTGGTGCTCCGGTTCGGCTTCCCAGAAGGGACCGGCTTCCGCCACTTCAGTGACCACCTTGCCCGGCCACAGGCCCGAGGCATCGACGTCGGCGATGGTGTCTTCGGCCACCCGTTTCTGTTCGGGGCTGGTGTAGTAGATCGCGGAGCGGTAGCTGGTCCCGATATCGTTGCCCTGGCGGTTGCGCGTGGTGGGGTCGTGGATCTGGAAGAAGAATTCCAGCAGTTGCCGGTAGCTGGTCTTGTCCGGGTCGAAAATGATTTCGATGGCCTCGGCATGCGTGCCGTGGTTGCGGTAGGTGGCATTGGGTACGTCGCCGCCCGTGTAGCCCACGCGCGTGGCGATGACGCCGTCGAAGCGGCGGATAAGATCCTGCATCCCCCAGAAGCAGCCTCCGGCGAGTACAGCGCGTTCCTGGTTCATCAGATGTCCTCCACTTGATCGAGATAGGCGCCGTAGCCTTCCGCTTCCATCCGGTCGCGGGGAATGAAGCGCAGCGCCGCCGAGTTGATGCAATAACGCAGGCCGCCACGGTCGCGCGGGCCGTCGGGAAATACGTGGCCCAGGTGGCTGTCGCCGTGGGTGGAACGCACTTCCGTGCGGATCATGCCGTGCGTGGTGTCGCGCAGCTCGTTGATATTGGCCGGTTCGATCGGTTTGGTGAAGCTGGGCCAGCCGCAGCCCGATTCGTATTTATCGGAAGAGGCGAACAGCGGTTCGCCGGACACGATGTCGACGTAGATGCCCGGTTCCTTGTTGTCCAGATATTCACCGGTGCCCGGGCGCTCCGTGGCGCTTTCCTGGGTGACCCGATATTGCTCGGGCGTGAGCCGCGCGATGGCCTCCGGATCTTTGCTGTAGCTGGGCATTGTGTGCTCCTTGGACAGGGAAGGACGACTAGATGGGGGAACCCGGCCGGGTTTCAACCCCGGCCAGGTCGGCCCGGCCAGGTGGGCCCGGCAGGGCTGGCCGGCCGGGCAGGCCTGACAAGGTCGGATACCCAGCGGAAGTATAAGTGCCGTGGCGCGCGGCACGCCGGTATTCCAGCGCGCCGGCCATGGACAATATCCCCACGCGCGCGCGGCATGAACGGCCTCGCCGGCGGGCGCCGCCATCGCCGGCGGACCGGCGGCTATATCCCAATGGCCGAGGCGGGTCTCCAGGATGGACGATCGGACGGCCTGCGTTATACGCTTCAAGCGCCGGCCGTCGGGCCGCATGCCTGGCCGCGTACGAGCGGCCGTCATAAGCCTGACATCGCCGCGGCCGACCATGTCCGGTCCGGCCGCGGGCCGCGCAGCCGTGTCCCGGGCGCCGTGCGATCCACGCGCGCGCTGGATGATCTTTCCCACTTATGCAGAGGGCTTTCAATGAGCACCATCAAGATCAAAGACGGTACCGAAATCTTCTACAAGGACTGGGGGACGGGGCAGCCCATCGTTTTCCATCACGGCTGGCCCTTGAGCGCCGATGATTGGGATGCGCAGATGCTGTTCTTCCTGCACAAAGGCTACCGTGTGATTGCTCATGACCGCCGCGGCCACGGTCGATCGTCGCAGAGCACCGGTGGCCATGAAATGGACACCTATGCCGCCGATGTCGCTGAACTGGCCGCGGCGCTCGATCTGCGCGATGCCATACACATCGGCCATTCGACCGGCGGCGGGGAAGTGGCGCGCTATGTGGCCCGGCACGGCAAAGGCCGCGTGGCCAAGGCGGTGCTGATAGGGGCGGTGCCGCCCGTCATGGTGAAAAGCGAGAAGAACCCCGGTGGCCTGCCGCTGGAAGTGTTCGACGGCTTCCGCGAGGCGCTGGCGGCGAACCGCGCGCAGTTCTTCCTGGATGTGCCGAGCGGGCCGTTCTACGGCTTCAATCGCAGCGGCGCCAAGGTATCGGAAGGCGCGATCAGGAATTGGTGGCGCCAGGGCATGATGGGCGCCGCCAATGCGCATTACGACTGCATCAAGGCGTTCTCGGAAACCGATTTCACCGAGGACCTGAAGCAGATCGACGTGCCGGTACTGATCATGCACGGCGATGACGACCAGATCGTTCCCATCGCCGATTCGGCGCTGCTGGCCGCCAAGCTGGTCAAGCAAGGCACGCTGAAGATCTACAAGGGTTATCCGCACGGCATGTGCACGACGCATGCCGACGTGATCAATAAGGATTTGCTGGCCTTCATCCAGGGGTAGACAGGCGGGGAGTCAGCCTTGCCGCGGCGGCGGCAACTGATTCCCCTGCCGTTCGATCTCGCGCAAGGCTGGAGTATCGGACAGGATGAAATGGCTGATGTGGTCGTGCCAGCCGCTTCAGCGCGCGCGCCGGCGGGCCTTGCCGGCCGGCGCGGCGAGCTGGGCGCGGCGGAAGCAGTCGGCCGCGTGGTCGTTGACGATGCCCACCGCCTGCATCCAGGCGTACACGATGGTCGGACCGACGAATTTGAAACCGCGGCGCTTGAGTTCCCTGGATATCCTTTCGGACAAGGGCGACGTGGCTATCCAGGATTTGCCGTCGTTCTGGATCGGCGCGCCGTCGGTGAAAGACCAGCATAAGTCGCTGAAACTTTCGCCGTTCCGCTGCATGTCCAGATAGATGCGGGCGCCGCCGATGGTGGCCTGGATCTTGGCGCGGGCGCGGATGATGCCGGGGTTGGCCATGAGCCGCTCGACGTCCTTATCGCCATAGCGCGCAACGCGGTCGGGATCGAAATTGTCGAAGGCGGCCCGGAAAGCGTCCCGCTTGCGCAAGACCGTGATCCAGGACAGGCCGGCCTGGAAGCCTTCCAGCATCAGCATTTCCCACAGCATCCGGCTGTCGTGCTGCGGTACGCCCCATTCCAGGTCATGGTAGTCGCGCATCAAGGCGTCATTGTCGGCCCAGCTGCAGCGGTGTCGGTGGGGCGCATTCATGGGGGCGGGGTCCGTGGACTGAGTCGGCGCATTGTAGTGGAGCAAGGTGTCCGCCGCGTCGATGCCGTGCCGCCCATATACGGCTCATATACGTCAAAGCCCGCCGCCGGGGCGCGGGACCGGCACCGCCTTTATTCCGCGGCCGGCGCCTGGACCTGCGGTATGTCGCCGCGCACGCCATTGATCCAGAGCTCGCCGAGCTGCGAGACATCGGTGGCGGTAACTCTGGATAGCAGGTCGGTAATGACGTCCGCGCTGGATGCCGGCGGCAGGTCCACGGCGGCGGCTTGCGTGTCCGGCGCTTGCCGTGCCTGTTTCGTTTCGGCCTGCGGGTGGAATGAAAGATAGCCGGCGTGAACGCCGATGGCGGTGTTGGGGATGCCCATGATGGACTCCTTGGGATGATCGAGGAGTCGCGTGAGTATGGCGCCCGGGAGGAAGGTTCCTGTACCGCCCCCTGGGCCGGTACTGACCAGTAGCTGAAAATAAGCCGCGACCCTGTACCTGTCAGGGGTTTCCCCAGGATTTACTGCAGCGCAAAATATACTGCCAGCCTCGAATTTTCCTACGATCGCGGTGCAGTGGATCATGCCGGTCCGCCTGCGCCGGCCGTCTCATGACCGCACCCACTTCGAATGCGCAACTCGGCCGCGCGGGCCTATACCTGCTGCTGGCCGGCCAACTGCTGCCCATGATCGATTTCTCCATCGTGAACGTCGCGCTGGACGCGATGGCGCGCTCGCTGCACGCCAGCGAAATGGAGCTGGAATTGATCGTCGCCGTGTATGGCGTGGCCTTTGCCGTGTGCCTGGCGATGGGCGGCCGCCTCGGCGATAACTATGGGCGCAGGCGCGTGTTCTGGTGGGGCGTGATGCTGTTCACGGTGGCCTCGCTGCTGTGCGGCCTGGCGGGGCAGGTCTGGGTGTTGCTGGCGGCGCGTGTGCTGCAGGGTGTCGCGGCCGCGCTGGCGGTGCCGCAGATCCTGGCCACCATCCACGTCAGCCTGCGCGGTCACGAGCATTCGCGGGCGCTGGGCCTGTACGGCGCGGTCGGCGGCCTGGCCTTCGTGGTCGGCCAGGTACTCGGCGGGCTGCTGGTGTCGCTGGACGTGGGCGGCCTGGGCTGGCGTAGCGTGTTCCTCATCAATCTGCCCATAGGCCTGGTTGTGATGGCGTGTGCGCGGCGGCTGCTGCCTGAAACGCGTTCGTCGCATCCGGCGCGCATCGACTGGCCGGGAACCTGGCTGCTGGCCGTCGTCATACTGTGCCTGCTGATTCCCGTGGCGCTGGGCCCGGTGCTGCATTGGCCATGGGAGTACCGGGTGATGCTCGGTGCGGTGCCTTTCCTGCTGTATGCCTTGTGGAAAGTGGAATTGCGGCAGGAGCGCCGCAAGGCCTTCCCCTTATTGCCGCCTTCGCTGTTGCGGCTGTCCAGCATACGCTTCGGGGTTTGCATCGCCGTCCTGTTCTTTTCCAGCTGGAGCGGCTTCATGTTCGCCATGGCGCTGACGCTGCAGGCAGGCGCGGGCATGTCGCCGCTGTCTTCGGGCAATACCTTTATCGCGATGGGAACCGCGTATTTCATCGGTTCGCTCGTGACCAGCAGGGCGGTCGCGCGCTTCGACAAGGCGCCGGTGCTGATTTTCGGCAGCCTGGTGCAGATGGCGGGCGTGCTGGCGCTGCTGTTCACGTTCCGCGCGGTATGGCCCGAGCCCACGGTCTTGAGTCTGATGGCCGCGACGATACCCATAGGTTTCGGCCAGGCTTTCATCGTGGGCTGCTTCTTCCGCATCGGCTTGTCCGAGGTGCCGCCCGAGCATGCCGGAGCGGGCAGCGCGACGCTGTCCACCGTCCAGCAGAGCGCGCTGGGGCTGGGGCCCGCGATCTCCGGTTCCGTGCTGACGCATTTCCTGAATGCGTCGGGCGGCAGTTATCTGGAAGGCGCGGCGGGCGTCCTGACCATGGAATTCGTCGTGGTGGGCGTGCTGGTGCTTTGTACCGTGGCGTATGAATGGCGGCGCCGGGCGCGCCAGGCGGCGCTGGCCGCGGTGGGCGGCGATTAGGGCCGCGGGCTCCGGCAAGCGTTGATGTAATTTCAGAAAACAGAACGTGTCGATGGCCGGATGCCGTGCGCGCCCTATGCATAATGGTCGCTTGCAGGCATGGAGTGACCGATCGATGAAGCAGTTGTTTTTCCCGGCTACGCGCAGGGCGCCGGCTTTCGTTCTGTTCTTTTGCGCGGGCGTGGCGGCGTTCGGAGCGCTGTCCATCGGCACCGCGCACGCCGAGCCTGCCTGCGATCCCGGCCAGCTGTCGTTCGCGATCGATCGCGAAGACGGCCAGTTCGACGGCATGTCGCATTCCGGCGCCTTGCTGGTATTACGCAATCTGGGTACGACCGTCTGCACCGTGCCCGCGCGGCCGGAGCTGGGGTTCCTGGACGCCGGGCGCCAACCCTTGGGCGTCTCCCGGCAACAGCCGCCCGGCATGCATCCGGGGCCGGTCATCCCGCCCGTCGCCGTGCCGCCCGGCGCGGAATTGACCGGCGAGGCGCGCTGGGTCTCCAGCGACGCCTTCGATGCCAACAACTGCGTCGCCACCGCGTTCATCACGCTGGCGATAGGGCCGCGCACCTTCGTGGCGCCGCTGCGGACGCAGTTGTGCGGCCCGGCGGGCAAGCAGCCGTCGTATAGCGTCACCCTGCTGCGGCGCGACCCGGTATACACCCCGCCGCCACGGTAGAGCAGCCTTGCCGTCGCGCCGCCCGCCGCGGCGGGGTGGGGAGCCCTTTCATCGGCCATAATGCGAACCTCGCAAGACTGGCCTATAGGAGGGGACCATGTTCAAACAAACGATTGCCGGCGTCATGCTGGCAGCGGCCGCGGTGGCCGCGCACGCCGAGTATCCCGATCACGCCATCCGCATGATCGTGCCGTTTCCGCCCGGGCAGGCGACCGACATCTTCGCCCGCGCGCTGGCCGAAAAGCTGGGCGCGGAGCTGAAGCAGCCCATCATCGTGGACAACCGCGCGGGCGCCGGCAGCAATATCGGCATGGCCCAGGCCGCGCGCGCGCCGGCCGATGGCTATACCCTGGTGATCGCCGGCAGCGCCGCCGCCGTCAACCAGACCTTGTACAAGAAGCTGGATTACAGCCTGGCGAACGATTTCGCGCCGGTGACCGGCGTGTTCTCGGTACCCCTGATGTTCCTGTCCAACCCGCAATCGGGCATCAAGACGCTGCGCCAGCTCGTGGAGCGGGCCAAGGCGAAGCCGGGCGAGCTGGCCTATGCCAGTGCCGGCATCGGCGGCACGCAGCACTTGTCGGCGGAGATGTTCAAGGCCGCGGCGAACGTCGACATCCGTCATATCCCGTACAAGGGCAGCGGACCGGCGCAGGCGGATTTCCTGGGCAACCAGGTGCCGCTGATGGTCGATTCGGTGACCGCGGGATTGCCGCACGTGCAGAGCGGCAAGGCGATCGCGCTCGCCGTCACGACGGCCCGGCGTTTGTCGCAGCTGCCGGACGTGCCCACCGTCGCCGAATCCGGTTATCCCGGTTTCGAGGCCATAGGCTGGGCCGCGGTGCTGGCGCCCAAGGACACGCCGGCGCCCATCGTCGATTTCCTCAGCCAGCGCATCGGCGCCATCCTCAATTCGCCGGCCATGCAAAGCTATCTGCGCGAACGCGGCGCCGAGCCCATGGCCATGACGCCCGCCCAGACGGGCACGTTCATCAAGGGCGAGATCGCCAAATGGGGCGCGGCGGTGAAGTCTTCGGGCGCCGAAGTGGATTGACGCCTCGCGCGCTTGCGGCGGCGTCGATGTTTCTGTACAACGGAAGCAATACGAAAGATAGAGCCTGACTACAGGCCATCACGCAGCAATATCGCCAGGAGACGCGATGCAGCTGGTGCTGGAAGGGATTCAACGGCAAGCGGGATCACAAGTCCTGCTGTATCCGATGAACCTGGCTCCGAAACCCGGGGCCATGACCGTCCTGCTGGGGGTGACCCAGGCGGGCAAAACGTCGCTGATGCGCATCATGGCCGGCCTGGACCGGCCTACGCAGGGCACAGTGCGGGTGGACGGCACCGACGTTACGCGGGTGCCCGTGCGCGACCGTAATGTCGCCATGGTGTACCAGCAGTTCATCAACTATCCGTCGATGAACGTCTTCGACAATATCGCTTCGCCTTTGCGCCTGCGCGGCGCGCCGGGCGTGGACGAGCGCGTCAGGGCGATGGCGACGCGCCTGCATATCGACCATTTGCTGGGTCGCTATCCGGCCGAACTTTCCGGCGGCCAGCAGCAGCGCGTTGCGCTGGCGCGCGCCCTGGTCAAGGACGCCCCGCTGGTCCTGCTGGACGAGCCGCTGGTCAACCTGGACTACAAGCTGCGCGAAGAACTGCGCGATGAGCTCAGCGAGCTGTTCCAGGAAGGTCGCGCCACCGTCGTCTATGCGACTACGGATCCGGCCGAAGCCCTGCTGCTGGGGGGCCATACCGCCGTGCTGGATGCGGGCGAATTGCTGCAATACGGTCCGACCGCCGAGGTCTTTCACCGGCCCCGTTCCATACGCGTGGCGCGCGTGTTCAGCGATCCTCCCATGAACCTGCTGCGCGCCCGGCGCGACGGCCGGGGTTTCGTGCTGGAAGACGGCACGCGCGTCGCCAGGGACCTGCCGCCCGGCGCCGACGGCGCGGGCGCAATCACGGCGGGCCTGCGCGCCGGCGCGCTATACCTGCATGAAAGACCCGGCTGCGTGTCGGTGCAAGGCACGGTCAGGCTGGCGGAGATCTCCGGCTCCGATACCTTCGTGCATACCAGCACGGCCGCGGGGAATCTGGTCGCGCAGTTGACCGGGGTTCATCGCTTCGCGCTGGAGCAGCCGATACGCCTGTATTTCGATCCGGCGCAGACCTATGCCTTTGATGCCGCGGGTGAACTGCTGGCGGCGCCCGCCTACCGGGGCGTGCCCGCGGTTTCCGCGCCGCGGGCGGGGGGGCTTTGATGGCGGCCATTGAACTGGATCTATCGCATTCCTACGTCCCTCATCCGGCGCGGGACGAAGACTATGCCTTGCTGCCATTGCAATACACCTTTCGCGATGGCGGCGCCTACGCCTTGCTGGGACCGTCAGGTTGCGGCAAGACCACCTTGTTGAACTGCATATCGGGCCTGTTGCGGCCATCCGCGGGGACTATCCGCTTCGATGGCCGTGACGTGACGGGCCAGACGCCGCAGCAGCGCAATATCGCCCAGGTATTCCAGTTCCCGGTCGTGTACGACACCATGACGGTGGCGGAGAACCTGGCATTCCCCCTGCGCAACCGCGGCGTGCCCGAGGACCGCGTGCGCGAACGAGTGGGGCGGATCGCCGAAATGCTGGAGCTTTCCGCGGTGCTGGACCGGCGCGCCAGCGGACTGGCGGCGGATGCCAAGCAGAAAATATCGCTGGGCCGCGGACTGGTGCGCAGCGACGTGTCGGCCGTGCTGTTCGACGAGCCGCTGACGGTTATCGATCCCCATCTGAAATGGGCGCTGCGCCGCAAGCTCAAGGAAATCCACCAGGAATTCAAGCTGACGCTGGTCTATGTCACGCATGACCAGACCGAGGCGCTGACTTTCGCCGACCAGGTGGTGGTAATGTCGCGCGGCAAGGTGATGCAGGTCGGCAGCGCCGACGACCTGTTCCTGCGTCCCGCCCATGCCTTTGTCGGCCATTTCATCGGTTCGCCGGGAATGAACTTCCTGCCGGCGCGCCGGGAAGGGGAGGGCGTGCGGGTCGGTACGCGCTCGCTGGGCCAGGCGCCGGCGGAACTGGCCGGAATGCTGCCCGCGACAGGCGCCTTCACGCTGGGCATACGGCCGGAGTTCACGGGCCTGTGCGCGCCCGACACGCCGGGCGCCCTGCCGGTTTCGGTGACCCGTGTGCAGGACATCGGCACCTATCTTCTGTTGACCGGCACCTTCGAAGGCCATACCTTGCGGGCCCGGCTGCCGCTGGAAGGCGGGCTCGACATCGCGGCAGCCGGATCGGCCGCCGGCAAAGACGGTTTCGACCCGGGCCGGAGCGGGATGGGCGCCGCCGATCCGCCAGCCGCCGGGAGCGTGGCCTGGTTGTCCGTACTGAATCCGTACAGCCGCGGCTACCGCGAAGAGGAAGCGACGCGATGAAACCGGTCAATCAGAAAGCCTGGCTGCTGGTCCTGCCCGTGGTGGTGTGCGTGGCCTTTTCCGCCATCCTGCCCCTGATGACCATCGTCAACTATTCGGTGCAGGACATCATTGCGCCGGACCGGCGGGTGTTCGTCGGCACCGAATGGTTCGCCTCGGTGTTGCAGGATCCGGAGCTGCACAACGCGCTCTGGCGCCAGATCGGTTTTTCGCTGGCGGTGCTGGCGGTGGAGATCCCGCTGGGGATACTGCTGGCCCTGTGCATGCCGGCGCGGGGCTGGCAGGCTTCCGCCGTCCTGGTGATCGTCGCGCTGTCGCTGCTGATTCCCTGGAACGTGGTGGGCACGATATGGCAGGTGTTCGGCCGTACGGATATCGGCTTACTGGGCGCGACCTTGTCGTGGCTGGGCGTCGACTACAACTACACCGGCGATGATGTGGACGCCTGGGTCACCGTGCTGGTCATGGATGTCTGGCATTGGACGCCGCTGGTGGCGCTGCTCTGCTACGCCGGGCTGCGCGCGATCCCGCCGGCCTATTACCAGGCGGCGCGCATCGACGGCGCCTCGCGCATGGCGGTGTTCCGCTACATCGAGCTGCCAAAGATGCGCGGCGTGCTGATGATCGCGGTGCTGCTGCGCTTCATGGACAGCTTCATGATCTATACCGAGCCTTTCGTCCTGACGGGCGGCGGGCCGGGCAACGCCACGACTTTCCTGTCGCAGTACCTGACGCAGAAGGCGGTGGGCCAGTTCGACCTGGGGCCGGCGGCGGCGTTCTCCATCGTGTACTTCCTGATCATCCTGCTGCTGTGCTTCATCCTGTACAACTGGATCCAGCGGGCCGGCACGTCCGGGACCTTGGATGAGGAGACCGACCATGCGTGAAAAACCCATCGTCTGGCGCAGCGCCTTCCTGATCCTGTACCTTCTGTTCGCCATCCTCCCGCTGTACTGGATGCTGAACATGTCGTTCAAGACCAATACCGAAATCGTCGGTGCGCTCACGCTGTGGCCGCGCGAGTTCACCCTGCGGCATTACCAGACCATCTTCACCGACCCCGCCTGGTATTCGGGCTACATCAATTCGCTGATCTACGTCGCGATCAATACGGCGATTTCGCTGGCGGTGGCCTTGCCGGCCGCCTATGCGTTTTCGCGCTACAGCTTCATCGGCGACAAGCATGTGTTCTTCTGGCTGCTGACCAACCGGATGACGCCGCCGGCGGTATTCCTGCTGCCGTTCTTCCAGCTCTATACATCGCTGGGTCTGATGGATACGCACATCGCCGTGGCGCTGGCGCATCTGGTGTTCAACGTGCCGCTGGCGGTGTGGATACTGGAAGGCTTCATGTCCGGCGTGCCGCGCGAGATCGATGAAACCGCCTATGTGGACGGCTATTCCTTCCCCAGGTTCTTTCTGACGATATTCCTGCCGCTGATCAAGGCCGGGGTCGGCGTGACGGCGTTCTTCTGCTTCATGTTCAGCTGGGTGGAGCTGCTGCTGGCGCGCACGCTGACCTCCGTCAACGCCAAGCCCATTGTCGCCACCATGACCCGCACCGTATCCGCGGCCGGCATGGATTGGGGCGTACTGGCCGCGGCCGGGGTGTTGACTATCGTGCCCGGCGGCATCGTGATCTGGTTCGTGCGCCGGTATATCGCGAAGGGCTTCGCGATGGGCCGGGTGTAGGAGCAAGCCATGTTCGATTGGATGGTATGGACCACGCCCGTGGCCGTGTTCTTCGGCTGCGTCGTGTTGATGCTGGCGGGCATGACGGTCTGGGAAGTGCGATCACCGACGCGCCTGCGCAAGGGTTTCCTGCCCATCGCCACCACGCGCGGCGACCGGCTGTTCATCGGCCTGATGTGCGCGGCCTGGGTGAACCTGGCTTTCGTCGGGCTGGGCGAACGCTTTACCGCGTGGTTTTCGTTGGATGAACCCCCGTCGGTGTGGATCAGTTTCGTCATCTCCATGCTGGTGCTGGCGCTGGTGATGCGCAAGGGATAAGCAGCAACCCGGTTTCAAGGACCACGGCCATCGCCTTTCCCGGCCGCGTCCGCAGCACAACAGGGAAAGGCCTATCGAGGAGACAGCTCATGAAATTGCGCATGCATGCCGTGGCAGCCGCCATCGCGCTGATCGGATCGCCCGCAGCCTGGGCCGGCGAGCCGGAGGCGCAGAAGTGGATAGACTCGGAGTTCCAGCCCTCGACGCTGTCCAAGGACCAGCAGATGGCCGAGATGAAGTGGTTCATCGACGCCGCGGCCAAGTTGAAGGCCAAGGGCATCAACGAAGTGAACGTGGTGTCGGAAACCATCACCACCCACGAATACGAATCCAAGACGCTGGCGCGGGCGTTCACGGAGATTACCGGCCTGAAGGTCAACCATGACCTTATCCAGGAAGGCGATGTGGTGGAGAAGCTGCAGACGTCCATGCAGTCCGGCAAGTCTATCTACGACGGCTGGATTTCCGATTCCGACCTGATCGGCACGCACTACCGCTATGGCGCCATCCTGCCGCTGACCGATTACATGAACGGCGCCGGCAAGGAGTACACCAATCCCGGCCTGGACCTGAAGGATTTCATCGGCACGCGCTTTACCACGGCGCCGGACGGCAAGCTGTACCAGCTGCCCGACCAGCAGTTTGCCAACCTGTACTGGTTCCGCGCCGACTGGTTCGCGCGCAAGGACCTGCAGGACAAGTTCAAGGCCAAGTACGGCTACGAGCTGGGCGTGCCCACCAACTGGTCGGCCTACGAGGACATCGCGGATTTCTTCACCAACGACGTCAAGGAGCTGGACGGCAAGCGCGTCTATGGCCACATGGACTACGGCAAGAAGGACCCGTCGCTGGGCTGGCGCTTTACCGATGCGTGGCTGTCGATGGCGGGAACGGCGGACAAGGGCCTGCCCAATGGCATGCCGGTGGACGAATGGGGCATACGCGTGGCGGACGACAAGTGCACGCCGGTGGGTGCATCGGTGGAGCGGGGCGGCGCCACCAACAGTCCCGCGGCGGTGTACGCCTTGACCAAGTATGTGGACTGGATGAAGAAGTACGCGCCGCAGCAGGCGATGGGCATGACGTTTTCGGAATCCGGACCGGTGCCGGCGCAGGGCCAGATCGCCCAGCAGATCTTCTGGTACACGGCCTTTACGGCGGACATGACCAAGAAGGGCCTGCCAGTCGTCAACGCCGACGGCACGCCGAAGTGGCGCATGGCGCCGTCGCCGTACGGACCGTACTGGAAGGACGGCATGCAGAACGGCTACCAGGACGTGGGGTCATGGACTTTCTTCAAATCGACCGATCCCAACCGCATGGCCGCCGCCTGGCTGTATGCGCAGTTCGTCACGTCCAAGAGCGTGTCGCTGAAGAAGTCCATTACGGGTTTGACATTCATTCGCGACAGCGACATCCATAGCGACTTCTTCACCAAGAACGCCGACAACTATGGCGGCCTGATCGAGTTCTATCGCAGCCCCGCGCGGGTCGCCTGGACGCCGACCGGCACCAATGTGCCGGACTATCCCAAGCTGGCGCAGCTGTGGTGGAACAACATCGCCACCGCCGTGACCGGCGAGAAAACGCCGCAGCAGGCCATGGACAGCCTGGCCAACGAAATGGACCAGGTCATGGCGCGGCTGCAACGCGCCGGCATGGCGCAGTGCGCGCCCAAGCTGAATCCGCGCAGCGATCCGTCCAAGTGGCTGTCGGACCAGCATGCGCCCTGGAAGAAACTGGCCAACGAAAAGCCCAAGGGCGAGACCATCGCCTACGACAAGCTGCTGCAGGCCTGGAAGGAAGGCAAGGTGCGCTAGGCTGACGCGGGCCGTGGGCCTGTAACCTGTATCCCGATCCGGGGCTTCGGCCCGGATCGGGGGCTGGGTCCGGATCCGGGCCCGCGCATCCCGCTGTCAGCGCGATTCAGCGTCCTGTCGCAGTCGCCGGACCGCCGAGCTGTTGCACGGCGGTGGCAATCCATTGCAATTGCACGCCTTTGCGGGTGTCATAGTCGGCGTTCGTATAACCCCACCAGTCCCAGCAGCCGCCGTAGTTGCCGGTGAAGGTTTGCGTTTGTGGATACAGCACGGCAACGCGAAAGAATTCGGCCCAGCGGTTGAAGCCGGCCACCTTGGCGAAAAGGTCCTTGACGGCGGTGTAGTTCTGGTTGCATCCATGCAGCGCCACCACCAGCCCGCAAGCTTGATTGTTGCCGCAGGCCGCCGGGGTATACAGGTAGCCCCAGTTTTCCATATACGCGTTCTGCGGAAGGTTGGCGAAAGTCACCTGCTGCAGCGTTCCCGATCCGGACGGTTCGGCCTTGCTTGCATCGATTTCGGGATACAGGTGGGCGAGTATGGCCTTGGCGGCGTCGAAGCCGCAGTGTCCCAGATAGGGCGCGACCGATGTCTTGCAGTCGTCCGGCGAGGTCGGCGGGCCGCCGCTGACCGGCGCGCTGGGTGGCGGCAGCGCGGTGGGGAATGTGTGCCCGAACGGCCTGTCCTTGTCGTCCGTAATGGAAAATCCGGTAAGCCCCGCCTGCTGCTTGAGTTCGGTGTAATACGCCACCGCCGACTCGGCGACCGCGGGCAGTACGACTGTGTCGTAAGTCCCGTGCAGCATGTACACAATGCCGTTCTTCAGCTTGTCCAGCGGGCCGTTGCTGCCGTTCCGGGACCGCTGCAAGGTGGTCGCGACGAAGCGGCTGATATCGGCGGACGAGGGCGCATTCTGGGCCATGCAGCGCTGGACCATGGTATCCATGCTGTCTTCCGCGCATTGATACGGCCCGCCGGCCAGCACACCGGCACGCGCGAACAGGTCCGGATATGCGATCTGCGCCTGGACGGCCATGTACGCGCCGGACGAGATGCCGGCCACCGCGATGCGGGTGGCGTCGATGTTCAGGGGTGTAACGGCAACAGCGCGCGGACCGGCATTGTCCGGCCGTGCGGCGCCCTGGCCCCAGGAAACGGCGGCTTGCGCCAGCATGATGCCGGCCGCAAGAATCGATATGCCATGGCGAACGATATTCATCGGACGCTCCCTCTGACTATCCGTATGCCGGATAGTCTATGCGTCCTGGCCCTTTCGCCAGGGCATATTCATACGCCGATACAGTAAGTTGCGCCGGGCGGGCAACGCGCGGGCCGCGAACCGCACGTCCTCGCACGGAGGCCGGTCACGGCATGACCGGCGGCTTGTACTCCAGGGTGGCGGCCAGGGCCCATAGCATGATCAGCACGATGGGCGTGTGCACGATCAGCTGCGTGAAGGTGAAGCCGACCACGTCGCGCGCCCGCACGCCCAGCACGCCCAGCAGCGGCAGCATCCAGAACGGATTGATCAGGTTGGGCAGGGCCTCCGCGGCGTTGTAGACGGTGACGGCCCAGCCCAGGTGCACGTGCAGATCGTTGGCGGCCTGCATGACGTAGGGGGCTTCGATGATCCACTTGCCGCCGCCGGACGGCACGAAGAAGCCCAGCACGGCCGAGTAGACGCCCATCAGCGCGGGAAACGAAGCGTGCGAGGATGCCGACACGAAGAAGGCCGACAGCATGTGGGCCAGGGTGTGGCCGTCCGCGCCGGCGGCCTTGGTCAGGATATAGGCCACGCCGCCGTACAGCGGAAACTGGATCAGCACGCCTCCGACCGAGGGCACCGACTTGGCGATGGCGTTCAGGAAACTGCGCGGCCGCCAGTGCAGCAGCATGCCCAGCATCAGGAACACGAAGTTGTAGGTGTTCAGGTTGGAGATCGCCAGGATGGCGTTCTTGGTGGCGAATTCATTGACGATCCAGGTGGCGCCCAGGGCGACCAGCAGGATGGTCAACACGGGGCTGTATTCCAGCCAGTCGCCGGGCCGCGATGGCGGGTCGACCTTTTCCACGCTGGCGCCGAGGTCCACGCCCAGGTCTTCCGCCGTCACGGCCTTGTCCCCTTGCGGGGCGGAATAGAAGGCGATGATCATCGAAGCGATAGTCAGGACGACGGCGATCGCGAACGATTGCCACAGGAAAATGGTTTCCGTGAACGGGATGACGCCGGTGATCTTGAGCAGCGCGGGCGGCAGGCTGGCCGGATTGGCCTGCAACTGCGCGGCCGAGGAACTCAAGCCCAGCGCCCAGGTCGCCCCCATGCCCAGATAGGCGGCGGCGCCGGCGGCGCGGTAATCCATGCGCAGTTCCTGGCGGCGCGCCAGCGCGCGTACCAGCAGGCCGCTGAAGATCAGGCTGATGGCCCAGTTCAGCAGCGACGCCAGGATGCTGATCAGCGCGACGTAGCAGATCGCGCCGCGCCCCGTCCTGGGGTGGCGCGCCAGCCAGGCGATCAGGCGCGCGGCGGGCGGCGATGCCGCCACGACGTAGCCGGAGATGGCGACGATGGCCATCTGCATCGTGAACGGGATCAGCGTCCAGAAACCATCGCCGAAGGCGAGGCCGACGCTTTTGGCGGGCGCGCCTATCGCCATGGCTCCCAGCGCGACAACTACCACCGCGATGACCGCGAAGATATAGGCGTCCGGAAACCACTTCTCGGACCAGCGCGTGACGGGCGCGGCCATGCGTTCCAGCGTGCCGCCGTTCCCGGCGGGCGCGGCGCGTTCAATGACGGATTCTGTTTTCACGATTTCCCCTTTGTATGTTCGTGCCAGAGAGATTTTTGCTGAACCACTTCCATGGATATTTCCCGTGAGTGCCGCCCTGCGACGGTCAGGCGTCCAGGACCAGGTCCGTCACGGGTACGGCCTGGCAGGTAAGGCATATGTCCGGATCCTCGGGTTCCGCGCCTTGCAGATGGCGTACCTGCCCATGCATGATACGCACCGCGCAGCTTTCGCACTGGCCGACGCGGCAGCCGCTGGGCAAGGCCAGCCCCAGGCTGTCGGCGAAGGACAACAAGGTGCCGCGCGGCGCCGACCAGGCGGCCTCGGTCCGGGAGCGCTCGAAGCGCACGGCATATTGGCGCGTCGGATCCACGTCGACGCGCGGCGGCGAGCGGAAGGCTTCGCTGAAGATATCGAAGGCCGGCACGCCGCGCGCCGCCAGGCCTTCGGTAATGGCGCGCATCATGGGCGCCGGCCCGCACAGGTAGAAGCGGGCGCGGGCCTGGATCAAGGCATCCGGCACCGCGGCCGCGGTGGCGAAGCGGCCGGTGGCGCCGGCAATGTCAGGGGCGTCGCTGTAGTAGTGAAGGATGGCCAGGCGCGGCAGGCGCGCCGCCAGTTCGGCGAGCCGGCCGGCGTAGGCGGTGCTGTCCGGCGTCCGGTTCGCGTAATGCAGCCATACCGCTGGCATGGATGCGCGTTGCGCCTCGGGCAGGGCCGCCAGCGATTCCAGGTACGCCATGAATGGCGTGATCCCTATGCCGCCGGCGAACAGCACCACCGGCTGCGGCGATCGCATGGGCACGATGAAACCGCCGGACGGCGCACCGAGTTCGACGACGTCGCCGACGCGCAAGCGGGCGTGCAGGTGGCCGGACATCCGGCCTTCCCATGCCTGGCCTTCGTCCGTGTTGCCTTGCTGCCGGCGTACGGCGATGGTGTAGCGGTCGCGCCGGGGCGCCTCGACAGGATCGATCAGGGAATAGGCGCGCGTGACCGGGCCGGAAGTCGCGTCGGGATCTTCCGGCGCGGCCACGCGCAAGGTGATGTGCTGCCCCGGTTCGGGGTCGGGCAGCCCCTTGCCGTCCACCGGCGCGAAGGCGATCTCCAGTACGTCGTTCGTGCGGGGCGTCAGCGCGGCGACCCGGAATGGCCGGAAGCCGGTCCAGGCGCGGCGCGCGGGATCGCTGGCCGGATCCCGCGCGATGTCGCAGGCGAAAGCGCGCATGGGTACCGAACCGCTGACCGGATCGGCCATGTCGGCGGCGATCAGCGCGTTGTAGTTGCTGCTGGCCTGGCCTTGTACGGGAAAACCGTCGCGGCCCAGTTCGGGACAGGCCTGCCACCATCCATAGTCGGCGACGACGACGTTTTCCTGCAGATCCGCCTGAAGCTGCGCGACGAAGCGCGCCTGGCCCGAGCGCGTGCGGACGCGGACCCAATCGCCCGCGGCGATGTCGCGTCGCGCGGCAAGCGCGGGATGCAGGCCGATGCGCGGTACCGGATCGCGCTTGCGCAGGGAGGGCAGGGAACGATGCTGGCTGTGGCAGTAGTAGCCGCTCTTCGCGCTGGTCAGGGCGATGGGGTAGTCGCCGTCATCGCGACGCGGGGCGTCCGCCGGTTCGCGGTGGGCGGGCAGCGGCGCGTAGCCATGGCGCAGCAGCAGTTCGGAATAGAGTTCGACGCGCCGCGTTTCGGTCGCGAAACCCGTCACTTCGGCCGGCGCGGATGCCGCATCGGCGTACTTGCGGTCGCGGTGCGCCAGCGGCATGCGTATGCCGCCTTCGGCCCGGCGCAGGTCGGCGACCGTGATGCCCAGCGGTGCGAGCATATGGTCCCAGCCGCGTTCAAGGCTGCCGTCGAAGAACTGGTCCGCCATGCCCAGGCGGCATGCCAGGTCGAAGACGATGTCGTTGTCGGAACGCGATTCGCCGCGTGGCGACACCATGCGCGGCCGCAGCTGGACCAGTTCCTGCGCCTGCGCCGTGATCTCGAAGCCCACGCGCAGGCCTTCGCGTTCCCAAGGCGTGTTGATCGGCAGCAGGATGTCGGCGTAGCGTGCCGAGGGGGTTTCGAACAGATCGCAATGGACGTGGAATTCGAGCGCCCGCAAGGCGGCTTCTCCCATGTCCACGTCGGCCTGCGAAACGAGCGGGTTGGTGCCGAAGGCGACCATGGCGCGCACGCGGTAGGGTCGGCCATGCAGGATGGCGCCGTACAGGTCGCGCGCGGTGATCCAGCCCTGTTCGGGCGGCCCCAGCGGACGCTCCGCCAATCCCAGTGCCTTGGCGCGCTGCCGTGGCGTGATCAGGTCCATGCCGTTGACCGCCGCGACCGGTTGCCGTGGGTAGATGCGGTTGCCGCCGGGGGCATCGAAGCTGCCGGTCAGCGCGTACAGCACGGCGACGGCGCGTTCGGTCTGCGTGGCATTGCCCTGCTGGCCGATGCCGGTCCATGCATGGTAGGCCACGCTGGGCGCCTCGGCGATGAGCCGGGCGGCGGTCCGCAGCTGGTCGGGCGGGACGCCGGTGATATCGGCGACGTGTTCGGGCGTATAGACCGCGCACTGCGCGGCCAGCAGGTCGAATACGGGACGGCAACGCACGACGCCGCCATCGCGCAGCCTGACTTCGTACGCGCCGCGCAGCGCATAGCGGGCGCTGCCCTGTTCGGCGGCGGCGTAGCGGGTGTCGTAGGCGGTGGGCGCGGAGGACACGCGGTTCCAGGCAACGAAGACGGCCGGCGTGTCCGCGGCCGTGTCCGCGTTCATGGACATGTCCGGCGAGGGATGCCGGGATTTCGCCATCGACCCGCGCGCCGGCGTGGGCGCGCCGATGGCCCGCGTGGCCACCTCGCCCGCCTTCAGGAACATGCCCGTATCGTCTCGCACCAGCAGCGGCGCATTCGTCCAATCGCGCACGAACGCCGCGTCATAGCCCTGTGTCTCGATCAGCAAATGCGCCAGGCCCAGGGCCAGCGCCGCGTCGGTACCGGGCCGCACCTGCAGCCAGGAATCCGCCTGCGCGGCCAGCGCGGTGCGGCGCGGGTCCACGACCAGCAGCCGCGCGCCGGCGGCCCGTCCGACCCCCACGGCGTGGGCCTGTGCCAGCCAGGTGTTGGCCGGGTTATGCCCCCACAGGACGATAAGCCCGCTATTGGCGTAGTCGGCCGTCGGCATGCCGCAGCCGAAGGTGAAGGCGTGGGCGTAGTCCTTGTGCCAGTTGCAGATTTCGGTGGCGTAGCAGATGTTCGGACTGCCGAAGCCGCGCACGAAGCGCTCGATCCAGTCGATGCTGTCGGACAGCGGCGTGCCGCTGGGCGTGGTCACGCCGAAGGCCACGGCTTCGGCGCCGCTCTCGCGCCGGATCGCGTCAAGGCGGGTGGCGATCTCCCGCAGCGCTTCTTCCCAGTCGATGCGTTCCCAGCCGGGGTCGCCGCCATCCTTGGGGCGCGTGCGGCGCATGGGGTAAAGCACCCGATGCGGGCTGTGCACCAGCTCAGGCGCCGCGCGGCCTTTCATGCACATCGCCTGGCCGGTCGGGTGGTCGGCATCGGGGACCACGCGCACCAGCGCATCGTCCTGGACGATGTTGCGCGTGCCGCAGCGCGAGCGGCATAGCGTGCAATAGCCGCGTTTTTCCGTGACCACCGGCGTTACCCCATATTCGCGTCATGGATATCGATGGGCGGGATACTAGGACCATGCCGACAATATTGCTAATATAAATTTTTGAAATCGCAATATAGATTATCTATATATAAGTTGCGAGAGGCGCGTCGCGTGGTGGCGGGCGAGGGCGGTGCGGCATTGAAAGGAATCCGACGGTCATGCAGATCACCTTGAGGCAACTGGAGTACTTCCTGGCGCTGGCCGAAACGGGCCAGGTGTCCAAGGCGGCGCTACGCTGCAATGTGTCGCAGTCCTCGGTCACCATTGCCTTGCGCAACCTGGAAGAAAGCGTGGGCACGTCCCTGTTCAACCGCCATGCCAAGGGACTGCGCCTGACCGACGCGGGCGAGCGGTTCGCGCGCCATGCGCGCAATGTCACGGGGGCGTTCACCCGCGCCATGGACGACATGCGCGCCGAGCCGGATAACCTTGCCGGGCATTTGCGGCTGGGCGTCACGGAAACCATTTCCGCGTACCTGATGCCGGCGGTGATCACCGCGGTCGGGCAGCGTTTCCCGAACCTGCGGCTGGACGTGGTGGAGCGCGATCGCGCCGTGGTGGAAGTCGATTTGCTGGCGGGCAAGCTGGACCTGGCCATCGTGATCGTGTCCAACCTGACGCGCTTCGACAAGCTGCAGTACGACACCGTGCTGAAGTCCCCGCGCCGCTTGTGGACGCATCCCGACCATCCGCTGCAGCATGCCGGCAAGGTCGGTCTGGCCGACGTGGCGCGCGCCGACTATGTATTGCTGGACATGGATGAACACATCGAGACCGTGGGCAAGTACTGGGGGCGCCACGGCCTGCGGCCGCGGGTGCGTTTCCAGAGCCGGTCGCCGGAAGCGGTGCGCAGCCTGGTGGCCTTGCAGCAGGGTGTGACGATACTGTCGGATCTGGTGTACCGGCCGTGGTCCCTGGAAGGAAGGCGCATCCTGCGCCGCGACCTCATCGACGAGGTGCCGACCATGGATATCGGCATCGTCTGGCGCAAGCGCGGCAAACCGGCCAGGGAAGCGGACGCCTTGACGGGCTTCCTGCATTCATCCATCAAGGCGCTGGCGCATGTGTGAGGCGCGGCGCGGTCCGGCCGTCCGGCGATCCGTCGGACGGCGGCCGGGCGCCGGGCGCGGCGCTAGCGGTGTTCCGTACGGTGCACCTGGTAATGCGCGAGCTTGTCCCAGTCCCACTCGATGCCCAGGCCCGGTTCGGGCGACGGGATGGCGCGGCCTCCCTGCACGCGCATCCCTGTCGTCGTGACCATATCGAGCTGCGGGATGTATTCCAGCCAGCGGCTATTCGGTACGGCGCAGCACAGGGCCACGTGGATTTCCATCAGGAAGTGCGGGCATACCGGCACGTTGTAGGCTTCGGCCATGTGCGCGACCTTGAGCCAGGGCGTGATGCCGCCGATGCGGCCCACGTCGACCTGCACGATGGTGCAGGCGCCGCTTTGCAGATAGTCCTTGAACTGCGACACGCTGTACAAGGATTCGCCGACGGCGATGGGTAGCGTGGTCGTCGCGCACAGGCGGCGGTGCGCGTCCACGTCGTCGGCATGGATAGGTTCTTCGAACCAGGCGATGTCCAGGGCTTCGAAGCAACGCGCGCGGCGTATGGCTTCGCTCAGGCTGAACCCCTGGTTGGCATCCGTCATGACGTCCCATCCGGGGCCGACGGCGTCGCGGACCGCGGACAGCCGCTCCATGTCTTCCGCCACGTGCGGGCGGCCTACCTTGATCTTGGTGCCGCCGAAGCCCGCTTCCTGCGCGCGCAGGGCTTCGTCCACCAACTGGGCTTCGTCCAGGTGCAGCCAGCCGCCTTCGGTGTAGTACATCTCGATGCCGTCCTTGGCGCCGCCCGCCAGCCTGTGCAGGGGCAGGGCGGCGCGGCGGGCGCGCAAGTCCCACAAGGCGGTATCGATGGCGGCCAGGGCGATGGAGGTCAGGGCGCCCACCGTCGTGGCGTGGACGCGGAAGAACAGGTCGCGCCACAGCATTTCGATGTCGTCGGCTTCGCGGCCGATCAACAGCGGGGCCAGGTGGTCGTCGAGCAGACGGACGACGGAAGAGCCGCCGGTGCCTATGGTGTAGCTGTAGCCGGTGCCCACCATGCCGTCGGCGTCGCGGATGCGCACCATGGGCGTCTCCTGGCATTCGAAACTCTGGACGGCGTCGGTGCGTTTGACCTTGGGCCGCAGGTTGACCAGCAATACTTCGACGGAAACGATGGCGGGCATGCGTGCTCCTGTTGAAGGGATCGATCGGACAGCGAACCGGTGGATGGGCGCATTATGCGCCGGCACGGTGCTCTCCGGCGGCGTGCCGAGGCCGCGGAAGGCGTATCCGCCAGGCCGCCCCGGCGCGTCACGCGGCCGGCGTGCGGTTGCGGGTTTACCCCTGGTTGTAAGGCAACTTGATAAGCAGATAGGATGCAAGCCATCGCGACCACAACAACGATCAGGAGACAGCCATGGCCGATTCCGGCCCGGCGCCGGCGGCCTATGCCGATCTGCGCGGCAAGGTGGTGGTGTGCACGGGAGCGGCCAACGGCATAGGGCGCGCCATGCTCGATGCCTTCGCGCGGCATGAATGCCGCCTGGCGCTGCTGGATATGGACGCGGAAGGACTGGCGGCGGCCCAGGCGCAGCTCAGCGACCGCTATCCCGACGTCCAGACGCTGTGTCTGCAGGCGTCGGTGCGCGACGATGCGGCGGTGGAGCAGGCCTATGCCGATGCGCGGTCCCGCTTCGGCCGGGTCGACATCACGCTGAACAACGCCGGCATATCGATGAACAAGCCTGCGCTGGAACTCACCGGCGAGGAGTGGCGGCGCGCCATCGACATCGATCTGAGCGGGGTGTTCTATTGCTGCCAGTCGGCGGGCCGCATCATGGCGGCGCAGGGCGGCGGCATCATCATCAACACCGCCTCGATGTACGGCGTGGTCGCCGCGCCCGAACGCGCCGCCTACTGCGCGGCCAAGGCCGGGGTGATCGCCCTGACCAAATCGCTGGCCGTGGAGTGGGCGTCCGCCGGCATACGCGTCAATGCGCTGTGCCCCGGCTACATCCGCACCGCGCTGGTGGACGGCCTGATCGCCCGCGGCGCGCTGGACGCGGATCGCATCGCCGCGCGCGTGCCCCTGGGCAGGCTGGGCACGCCCGGGGAAATGGCGGAGGTGGCGCTGTTCCTGGCCTCCGACGCCGCCCGCTACACCACCGGCCACGCCTTGCTGTCGGACGGCGGGTGGACCGCCAATGGATATCTTTGAATCGCCATGCCGGAATACATTTCCCTGACACCGCGCGCGCCCTGGGTCGCGCTGACGACCACCGACGAGGATTGGGCGCTGGCCGATCCCGGCCTGCTGGGCACCCTGCTGGCGCACTGCCACCTGATACGGGGGTTCGAAGAGACCGTGCTGGCGCTGGCCGCGGAAGGCCTGGTGCATGGTCCGGCGCATTCCAGCATCGGCCAGGAAGGCGGCGCCGCCGGCTCGATCGTGGGGCTGCGCGCGGCCGACGGCGTGAGCGGCTCGCATCGCGGGCATCACCAGTTCCTGGCCAAGGCGCTGGCCTATCTGTGTCCGCGGGGGATAGACCCCCACGCCGACATCGGCGCGCCGGTGCGGGCGCTGCTCCAGCGCACGCTGGCGGAAATCCTGGGGCTGGCGCAGGGCTTCTGCAAGGGGCGCGGCGGATCCATGCATTTGCGCTGGCCAGAGGCCGGCGCCTTGGGCACCAACGCCATCGTCGGCGGCGGCGTGCCCATGGCCGCCGGCCAGGCCTGGGCCAACCGCAAGGCGGGCAGCGATGCCGTCATGGTGACGTATTTCGGCGACGGCGCGATCAACATAGGGTCCGTGCTGGAGACCATGAATCTGGCGGCCGCATGGAAGCTGCCTTTGTGTTTCTTCATCGAGAACAACCGCTATGCGGTGGCCACGAGCGTGGAGGAGATCACCGCTGAACCGCGGCTGTCGGCGCGCGGCATGGCCTTCAACATCCCCGCCTGGCACGTCGACGGCATGGACGCGTTGGCGGTGCATCTGGCGACGCAGGCGGCGCTGGCGCATATGCGGGCGGGCAAGGGGCCGGTCTTGATCGAGGCCGACGTCTACCGCTACTTCCACCAGAATGGTCCTTTCCCGGGCAGCGCCTTCGGCTATCGGGCCAAGGAAGAAGAACAGGCGTGGCGCGAGCGCGATCCGCTCGAGCTGCTGGCGCGGCGCATGACGCAAAGGGGATTGATCACGCCGGCGGCCGTCGATGCCCTGCGCGAGCGCGTGGCGGCGGCGATGCGGCAGGCGGTGGAGGCGCTGATCGAGCCTGTGCCCGGCGCCGACCTACACGGGTCGCCGGCGAGCGGCAAGATCGCGCGCCGTATCCGTCCCGGACTCTGGCCGTCGCCGGACTTTCGCGATGTCGGGATACTGGGCGATCTGTCGGAGATGATCGACCCCGTGGCCGGCGCGGACGCCGGCTTCGATCCCGATGCCGACGGTGCGACCGAGCCGCGCAAGTTCATCGACGTCGTCGCCGATCTGATGGATCGCCGCATGGCCGCCGACGAAAGCATCGTCGTCATGGGCGAAGACGTTCACCGGCTGAAGGGCGGCACCAATGGCGCGACGCGTGGATTGGCGCAACGCTATCCGGACCGCTGCCTGGGCACGCCCATCAGCGAGAACGCCTTCGTGGGCCTGGCGGGCGGCATCGCGCTGGACGGCCGCTACAAGCCGGTCGTGGAATTCATGTATCCGGACTTCATGTGGGTGGCGGCCGACCAGCTGTTCAACCAGATCGGCAAGGTGCGGCATATGTTCGGCGGCGACGACGCGGTGCCGCTGGTGCTGCGTACCAAGGTGGCGATGGGAACGGGCTATGGCTCGCAGCATTCCATGGATCCGGCGGGCATCTTCGCCACCTGCCCGGGGTGGCGCATCGTGGCGCCATCCACTCCCTGCGACTACGTCGGCCTGATGAACGCGGCCCTGCGCTGCAAGGATCCGGTGCTGGTCATCGAACACGTGGACCTGTACAACGCCACCGCGCCGGCGCCGCGCGAGAATTACGATTTCGTGCTGCCGGTAGGGCAGGCGGCCTTGCGCCGCACGGGGCGGGCGCTCACCGTGATCGCCTATCTGTCCATGGTCGGCCACGCCATGGAAGCCCTGGACCAGCTGGGCCTGGAGGCGGACCTGATCGACCTGCGCTGGCTGGATCGCGCCAGCCTGGATTGGGACACCGTGGGCGCCAGCGTGCGCAAGACCAATAACGTGCTGATCGTCGAGCAGGGCGCGCGCGGCACCTCGTATGGCGGCTGGCTGGCCGACGAGATCCAGCGGCGTTATTTCGATAGTCTGGATCAGCCGGTGCAACGCGTGACGGGCGGCCTGGCCGCGCCCAGTATTTCCAAGGTGCTGGAGCGCGCGGCCGCGGCGCGTACGGAAGAGGTCGTGGAAGGACTGCGCGAGATCCTGCGCAACAAGGGGGAAGCCTGATGGCCACGATGGTCTGCATGCCGGCGGTATCGGCCAACGCGCCCGACGCGGTGCTGGTGGAGTGGACGGTCAGGGAAGGCGATACGGTGCGCGCCGGGGACAGCCTGGGCGGCATCGAGACGGACAAGGCCGTGGTGGATCTGGAAGCCGAACACGATGGCGTGATCGGCCGGTTGCTGGTGGCCGCCGGCACGCGCGTCGCCGTGGGCGCGCCGGTCGCGGTGTTGCTGCGGCAGGGCGAAACGCCGCAGGACGTCGCCGAGGCCGCCAGCCGCGCCGAGGCGGCGGCGGATGGCCGCGGCGCGGGCGGGTCGTCGGCCGAGCCGCTGGAAACCGGGCGCTTGGACGGCGGCGGCGTGCGTGGCGCAGCGGCGCCATCGCGCGGCGCGCCGACGGACTCCGCCGCGACGGCCGACCGGATTGTCGCCAGTCCGGTGGCACGCCGGCTGGCCGCGGACGCGGGATTGGCGTTGGCCGATTTGAGCGGCTCGGGTCCGGGCGGGCGCATCATCAAGCGGGACGTCGAACAAGCCCTGCTCGGCGGCGCCCAGCCGCATCCGCGGCCGGCCACGGCGGGCAGCCTTGATCGGCGAACCGACGATGCAAGTTCGCGGCCGTCCGCCTACGACGAACTGCCGCACGGCTCGATGCGCCGCGCCATCGCGCGGCGCCTGAGCGAAAGCAAGCGGACGATCCCGCACTTCTATCTGCGCGGACTGTGCCGCGCCGACGCTCTGCTGGGGCTGCGGGACCAGCTGAAGGCCGTCGTGCCGGGCCGCGTATCCATCAATGACCTGGTGGTGCGCGCCGCCGCCTGCGCGCTGCGCGACGTGCCGGAGATGAACGTGACCTGGACGGAGGACGCGTTGCGGCGCTATCGCCATGCGGACATCTCCGTGGCCGTCGCCACGCGCAACGGGCTGGTGACCCCGATCGTGCGCGGCGCGGACCGGCTGGGCGTGCCCGCGATCAGCAGCGCCATGGCCGCGCTGATCGAGCGCGCCCGGGCCGGCGGCCTGCGCCCCGACGAATACGAAGGCGGCAGCTTCGGCATCAGCAATCTGGGCATGGCGGGCGTGTCCGACTTTGCCGCGATCATCAATCCGCCGCAATCCGCCATGCTGGCCGTCGGCGCGATCGGCCGGGAAGCCGTGGTGGAAGACGATACGATACGGGTCGCGTCGGTCATGCGCTACACGCTGGCGGTCGATCACCGCGCCATCGACGGCGAGCTGGCCGCTCGCTGGCTGGCGCGTTTTACCTGGTACCTGGAGCATCCGGTGGCGATGCTCGTGTGAGGGTCGGTTTCATGCAGCATCCCTATATTCCTCCCGGCATCGATGCGCTGGACGAACAGCCCATCCCCCGCGGCGCGGGCCTGGCCGCCGGCGTGGCGCAGCGCCTGCGGCTGGCCATCGAACGGCGCGACATCGCCGCCGACGGCAACCGGCTGCCCTCGGAAGCCGCGCTGGCGCGCACCTATGGCGTCAGCCGGCCGGTGATCCGTGAAGCGATGTCGCTGTTGAAATCCGATGGCCTGGTGATCTCGCATCAAGGGCGCGGGCAGTTCATCAATCCGCAGGGCAGCTCGGTGTTTCGCATGGAGCCGCCGCTGGACACGGAGGAGGGCCTGAGCGAATTGTTCGAGTTCCTGCTGGCCGTGGAGGTACCGGCAACACGGCTGGCGGCGCAGCGCCGCAGCGCCGCGGAACTGGAAGCCATCAGGTCGGCGTACCAGCGCCTGTACCAGGCGACCCGCGATCTCGGCGACGGGACGGACGAGGACGAGGCCTTCCATCGCGCCATCGTGCAGGCCAGCCATAACCAGTACTTCATCGGCTTCGCCAATTTTCTCGATGCGCGCGTGCGGGGACTCATACGCACGGCGCGCAAGAATACGCGCAATCGTTCGATGGAACTGGTGTGGCAGGTGCAGCGCGAGCATGAGGCCATATTGCGGGCCATCGAGGACGGCGATCCCGAACGCGCCAGCGCGGCGGCCACCGCGCATTTGAACAATGCGGCGTCCCGTTTGGCGCTGTACCGGGAATAGCCGGCCGGCGCCGCGTCAGGTCATCAACCACCCACCGGCGACGTCTATGGTCTGCCCGGTAATGAAGCGCGCCTGCTCGGACGCCAGGAATACGCAGGCGTCGGCGACTTCCTCCGGCGTGCCCAGGCGGCGCAGGGCGGTGACCCGCGTTACGGCCTCATTGACTTCGGCCGGCACGGTCTTCAGCAGCGGCGTGGCGATGCGGCCGGGCGCCAGCGCATTGACCGTGATGCCGTATTCGCCCAATTCGCCCGCCCAATGGCGGGTCAGGCCGATCAGGCCGGCCTTGGTGGCGGCATAGTGGCCGGCCACGATGTCGCAGTAGGTCTTGCCCGCCACCGAGGACATGTTGATGATGCGGCCCCAGCCTTGCGCCATCATGTGCGGCGCCGCCAATCGCGTCAGGTAGAAGGCGGCATTCAGGTTCACGCGCATGACCGCGTCCCATTCCTGCGGCGGCATTTCCCATACCTTCAGCGCGCGGCCGCCGGTCTTGGGTGAGATGCCGGCATTGTTGACCACGATGTCCGCGCCGCCCAGCGCGCCGGCCAGCGTCTGGTAGGCGGCTTCGCAGGCGGCATAGTCCTGGATGTCCGCCTGGACGAAGCATGCGGTATGGCCGGCGCCGGCCAGATGGGTCCGCAGCGCGGCGCCCGCCTGCGCGTCGCGGTCCACCAGGCCTACCTTGGCGCCGGCGTCCAGCAGGGCTTGCACGATGGCCGCGCCTATGCCGCCGGCCGCGCCGGTGACGATGGCGGTTTTGCCGGCGATGCCGGCCGCGGCGGATAGATGCCCGGCGGCCGGGGCATGCCCTGGTCCGGCGGCCAAGCCGTGATTTGTCTCAGTGGCCAAGGTATGCCCTCTTTACGTGCGGGTTGTTCAGCAATTCCTCGCCCGTGCCGGCCAGCACGATGGCGCCGTTCTCCAGCACATAGCCGCGGTCGGCCAGACGCAGGGTGCGGAATACGTTCTGTTCCACCAGCAGCACCGTCACGCCGTGCGCGGTGATGCCGCGGATGATGTCGAACATCTGCTGCACCAGCAGCGGCGACAGTCCCAGCGAGGGTTCGTCGAACATCAGCAGCCTGGGATCGGCCATCAGCCCGCGGGCGATCGCCACCATCTGCTGTTCGCCGCCGGACAGCGATCCCGCGTATTGGCCCAGCCGCTGCTCGACGCGCGGGAACATCTGCAGCACTTCTTCCAGTTTGCGCCGCACCTGCGCGCGCGCGGCGCGCTTGTAGGATCCCATCAGCAGGTTGTCCCGCACGGTGAAGTGCGGGAACAGCTGGCGTCCTTCGGGAATCATGGTGATGCCCGCGTCGACGATGTCGTAGGGCGCGCGGTTGGTCAGCGGCCGGCCTTCGAACTCGATGCTGCCGCCCTGGCAGGGGATGATGCCGCACAGGGTTTTCAAGGTGGTGGTCTTGCCCGCGCCGTTGGCGCCGATCAAGGTGACGATTTCGCCGGGCCGCACTTCGAAATCCAGGCCGTTCAATACCTGGGTCTTGCCATAGCCGGCGCGCAGCTGGGACACCTTAAGCATCCTGGTACTCCTTGCCCAGATAGGCCTCGATCACCGCCGGGTTCTCCACCACGTCGCGCGGCGCGCCGCTGACCAGGACGCTGCCTTCGTTGATGACGATGATGCGGTCGGACAAGGCCATGGTGGCGCGCATCATGTGCTCGATCAGCAGGATGGAGACGCCGCTTTCGCGGATGCCGCGGATCAGGTCGATGGCCAGCGCGATGTCGGTGGGGTTCAGGCCGGCCATGACCTCATCCAGCAGCAGGATGCGCGGGCGCGTCGCCAGCGCGCGGGCAACCTCCAGGCGCTTCATGCCGCCCACCGTCAGGTTGCGGGCTTCGGTGTCCAGGAATCGGGTCAGGTGCGTGCGTTCGGCGACCTCGCGGGCGATGCGTTCGGCTTCGTCGTGGTCGCGGGTATTGATGTAGGCGCCCAGCATGATGTTTTCCAGCACGCTGAGGCCGGTGAAGGGCTGGGCGATCTGGAAAGTGCGGCCCAGGCCGTGATGGGCGAATTCGTCGGGCGTGTCGCAGCCGATCCAGGCGCCGTTGGCGTCGCGCAGCCGGACGGTCCCCTTGTCGGGGCTCAGGAAGCCCGACAGCAGATTGAATACCGTCGTTTTGCCGGCGCCGTTGGGGCCGATGATGCCCAGGATCTCGTGCTCGTGCAGGGTCAGCGAGACGTCGTTGGTGGCGCGCAGGCCGCCGAAGTTTTTGTGCAGGTTTTCCGCCTTGAGGACGGGCGGGCCCAGGGGCCTGGGCGCCTGGGCGGCAGCTGCCGGTACCCCGGCCGCGGCGCTCGTATCCACATGCGGCCGCGGCCGCCCGCCCAGATAGGGCAGGCGCGCCAGCAGGCGCTCCACGCCGGGGCCGAACGCGCCGGCCAGGCCGCGCGGGATGGTCAGCACGACGGCGACCAGGATCAGGCCATAGATCAGCCCATGCATGCCGTTGCCCACCGCGCTGAGCCATCCGCGCGCCAGTTCGGCGATGGGCAGGACCAGGAAGGTGCCGGCGACGGGGCCCGCCACCGTCCCGAGTCCGCCGATCAGCGCGAACATGGCGATCTGCACCGATAGGTCCAGCGAGAATGCCGACGCCGGATCGATGAAGGTCAGATAAGTGATGTGGAAAGTGCCGATGATGCTGGTCAGCACGGCGGAGACGACCGCCGCCAGGATCTTGACGCGGGTCGTATGGATGCCGACCGCCCGCGCGGCATCCTCGCGTTCGCGGATGGCGATCAGGTAGTGGCCCATGCGCGACTTGCGCACCAGCCAGGATATCCAGAGCACCAGGACGAACAGGGCGAACGCGATGATGACGTAGTTCGCCTTTTCGCGGAACACGATCCACTTCCAGCCTATGTTCAGCGGCAGGCTGATGCCGCTGGAGCCGCCCGTCCAACGCTCCTCATGGATGACCAGCAGCCGGAAGACCTCCAGGATGGCGATGCTGGCCAGGGCGAAGAAAGGCCCGCGCAGGCGCAGCGTGGGATAGCTGACGATCACTGCCACGATGGCCGACAGCAGCGCGCCGGCGGCCATGCCTATCCACGGCGATATGGCGAAATTCTGCGTCAGCAGCGTGGCGGTGTAGCCGCCGATGCCGTAGAACACCGCATGTCCCAGCGATAGCTTGCCGGCATAGCCGCCCACGATGTTCCAGGCCACCGACATGGCCGCGAATACGAACAGCAGGATGAAGAGATTGGTCCAGAACGGCGTGCCCAGCGCGACCGGCAGGATGAACATGAGTGCCAGCAGGATCAGGCTGACATAGGCTTTGGGATCGCGGAAATCCGGCAACACGCCTTGCTCCTTTTATTCCGTGCCCACGCCGAACAAGCCGGCCGGCCGCAAGACGAGGATCAGCAGGAAGATGCCGAAATAGACGACTTCCTTCAGGTCGGGGGCGATGTAATAGCCCGCCAGCGCATCCACCACCCCGATGATCATGGAGCCCGCCACCGCGCCATACAGGCTACCCATGCCGCCGAGTACGACGATGACGAAGGCGGTCAGGACGAAGTACGTGCCGACGGTCGGGAACACCGGGTACTGGGGCGCCAGCAGGCCGGCGGCGATGCCGACGAAGGCCGTGCCGAGTCCGAAGGCGATGACGTAGACCATCCTGACGTTCACGCCCATCAGCATGGCGGCGTAGCGATGCTGGGCTACGGCACGCAAGGCGCGGCCCAGATAGGTGCGATGCATGAAGATGTGCAGCAGCACCGCCAGCACGATGGCCACCACGAAAGTGATCAGCTGTCCGCTCACCATGGAGTACTTGCCCAGCGCCACCGGGCCCGTGCCCAGTTCGACGGGCGCGCGGAATACATTGGCGCCGAACACCACCAGGGCCAGGTTGAGCAAGATCGTCGATACGCCGACGGTGGCGAAGATCTGGATGTGTTCGTCGGCGTTCAGCAGCGGCTGGATGATGGCGCGCTGCGTGAAGGCGCCCAGCGCGAACATGATGATGGCCACGGGCGCCAGCCCGATGTACGGATGCAGTCCGAACTGGCTGGCCGCCAGGTAGACCAGGTACATGCCTATCATCAGGAATTCGCCGTGGGCGAAGTTGACCACGCGCACCACGCCGAAGATCAGCGTCAGGCCCAGGCTGATGATGGTGTAGGCGCCGCCCAGCAAAAGTCCGTTGATGATCAGCTGTACGAATATATCCATCGCGTGATTCCGCATGGGCGCCGGGCCGGCGCCCGCGCGTGTCCGGCCTGGCGGCCGGTCTGGTTTGCTTGACGCCCGAGGCGGCTACCGCGGGTATGCGGTAGCCGGGTCGTGTCCGGCCCATGGCCCGGCCGCCGGCAGGCCTGGGCCGCTGCCGTTATTTGTTGAAGACGGGCTTGCCCAGCGCCAGATTCGGCGGCGCGATGGTGACCAGCCTGCCGTTGTCCTGCCACTGCATCACATAGAACTCCGACGCGTTGTTCTGCCCGTCCGGGCCGAAGTCGAAGCCCCAGCCGTTGGCGGTTTCGCCGGGCTTTTTCTTATAGGCCAGCACGGCGGCGCGGATCTTGTCCTTGTCGGTGGACCTGGCATTGGCCATGGCTTCCAGGAAGGCCTTGGCGCCCACATAGTTGGCCAGGCTATGGCCGGACTGCGGATCGCTCTTGTACGCGGTCTTGTAGGCCTGCAGGAATTTGTCCAGGCCCGGCGCGCCCTGCGGATTGATGGACGCCTGCGGAAAGTCCAGGTCGAACACGCCGTTCATGCCCGGGCCGACCGCCTTGGCGGTATCAGCCAGGGAATAGCCGCCGCCGGCGCCGATGACCACCTTGGGCGTGAAGCCCGCCGACTTGGCCTGGTTGAAGTAAAGGATGGCGTCGTTCTGGTAGGCCGTCTGCAGTACCACATTCACATTGGCGCCTTTCAGCCGCAGGATCAGCGAGGACAGGTCCACCGTCTTGGCCGAATAGGGCAGTACTTCCGCGACCTTGTAGCCCAGCTCCTTGGCGCGCTGCTGCTCCGTGGCGGCGACGTCGGTGCCGTAGGGGCCATCCTCATGGATGATGCCGATGACGATGTCCTTGGGACTCATGCCCATGCCGGGCGCGACCAGGTCATGCAGGGCATTGACGACGGCGTAGCCGTATTTGCCGGTATTCGGGTTGCTGCGGAACAGGTACTTGTAGTCGCGCTGCGTGATCTTGTGGGCCGTCGCGCCCAGCTCGAAATACGGGATGCCAGCCAGTTCCGTCACCGGCGTCGCCGCATAGGAGATGCCCGAGGCATAGCTGCCGAATACCGCCACGACGCCCGAGGATGTCAGCCGTTTGGTTTCCGATACGGCTTGATTCGGATCGACGGCGTCCGCTTTCAGAATCTGGATCTTTTCGCCGTTGATGCCGCCCGCCGCATTGACTTCATTGACCGCGATTTCCAGCCCGCGGAAGCTTTCCTGGCCCAACAGCGCCAGCGCGCCGCTGAAGGGATAGACGGCGCCGACCTTGATATCCGCCGAAGCACCGGCGCTGAGCAGCATTCCGCATGTGCCGACCGCCAAGGCGAACTTGGTGAGTGTGTGCATGTCTCGCTCCGTTATGTCGTTGTATGAAGCTGCTTCGGACCGGCGCGCGTCTTCAGGCCAGGCAATACATATATGATATATTTTCCGCGCAGGCGACCGAGGGCTGCCCAATTCTGTCGTGGCGCTTCAAGCACGGTAAATGAGGGATTACCCGGGCCGGCCATAACGAGGAGACAAGCGCATGTTCGACGACGTCGATTATCGCGGCAGAAAAGTCCTGATCACCGCGGGCGCGGATGGCTTGGGGTGGGAGATGACGCAAGCCTTCCACCGCGCCGGCGCCAGCGTCATGATTTGCGATATCAATGCGGCGCGGCTCGCCGACGCGGCCCGCCACCTGCCCGGCCTGCATACGGCGCTTGCCGATGTGGCCGACGAAGCCAGCGTCGCCACTTTGTTCAAGGCGGTCGGCGACAAGCTGGGCGGCCTGGATATCCTGATCAATAACGCCGGCATAGCGGGTCCGACCGGTTTCGTGGAAACGCTATCCAAGGCGGATTGGGACCGCACGCTGGCCGTGAACATCACCGGCCAGTTCCTGTGCGCGCGCCTGGCCGTTCCGCTGTTGAAGCAATCGACGGCGGGCGTCATGATCAATCTGTCTTCGGCGGCGGGGCATCTGGGATTTCCCGGGCGATCGGCCTATGCGGCTTCCAAGTGGGCGGTGGTGGGCTTTACCAAGACCCTGGCGCTGGAGCTGGGCCCGCACGGCATTCGCGTCAACGCCGTCCTGCCGGGCGCCGTGGAGGGGCCGCGCATTCGCGCGGTCATCGATGCGAAGGCGCGCGCGCTGGGACGGCCCGTGGAAGAAATCGCCGCGCAATACGAGGACCAGGCGGCGCTGGGCCGCATGGTCACCGCGCGCGACATCGCCAATATGGTGCTGTTCAACGCCAGCCCGGCCGCGGGCAGCATCACCGGCCAGGCCATCGCGGTCGATGGCTTTACGCAGAAACTCTATTGAGGCCATGCCATGTCCATCGTAGCGATCGTCGGCGCGGGTCTGGTGGGGCAGGGCTGGGCTATTGTTTTCGCGCGCGCGGGCTGGCAGGTCCGCCTGCATGATGTGGCCGCGGATCGATTGGCCGAAGCGCGCGATCTGGTGGTGCGGCAGTTGCATGCCCTGCAGGCCCAAGGCCTGCTGCAGGATGCCGCGGCCGTCGCGCGGCGCGTGGAAACGGCTCCCACCCTGGAAGCCGCCCTGGACGGCGCGGCGTACGTGCAGGAGAATTCTCCGGAACGCGTCGACGCGAAACGCGCGCTGTTCGCCCGGATGGACGCGCTGGCGGCGCCGGACGCGATACTGGCCAGCTCGACGTCGAGCATTCCGGCCAGCCTGTGGAGCGGCGACCTGCCGCATCGTGAACGCTGCCTCGTGGCGCATCCCGTCAACCCGCCTTATCTGGTTCCCGTGGTGGAAATCAGCGGGGCGCCATGGACGTCCGGACAGGCGATCGCGCGGACGCGGGACATCCTGAATGCCGTCGGCCAGCGCCCGGTGGTGGTGCGCAAGGAGATCGAAGGCTTCATCCTGAATCGCCTGCAGGGCGCCGTGCTGCAGGAGGCCATGCGCCTGGTGCGCGACGGCGTCGCCAGCGTGGAGGACATCGACACCACGATGAAGGACGGGCTGGGACTGCGCTGGTCATTCATGGGGCCGCTGGAAACCATAGACCTGAACGCGCCCGGCGGCATCGCCGATTATTGCGCGCGCTACGGCGCGATGTACGCGTCCATCGGCGCATCGCAGGCCGAGGCGCCGGCATGGGACGCCGCGCTGGTGGAAACGCTATCGCGTGAACGGCGCGCGGCGCTGCCCGAGGAAGAACTGGCGTCGCGGCGTTTCTGGCGCGACGAACAACTGATGCGCTTGATGCGCCATAAACAGCAGAGCGGAGACGAGCATGGCTAAACCCAAGCAGAAGGTGATCATTACCTGCGCCGTGACGGGTGCGATCCACACGCCCAGCATGTCGCCGCATCTGCCGGTGACGGCTGACGAAATCGCCGAGGCCGCGATCGGCGCGGCCCGCGCGGGGGCCGCGGTGCTGCATTTGCACGCACGCGATCCCCATACCGGCAAGCCTTCCCAGGATCCCGCGCTGTTCGAGCCCTTCCTGAAGCGCATCAAGCAGGAGACCGACGCGGTGGTGAACATCACCACCGGCGGCAGCCCGCATATGACGGTGGAAGAACGCCTGCGGCCGGCGGCCACCTTCAAGCCGGAAGTGGCATCGCTGAACATGGGTTCGATGAATTTCGGCTTGTTCCCGATGCTGGAGCGGTTCAAGGAGTTCGAGCACGACTGGGAGCGGGAGCACCTGGAAAACAGCCGGTCGCTGATCTTCCGCAATACCTATCAGGACATCGAGACCATACTTGCCATCGGCAATGCCAACGGCACGCGCTTCGAATTCGAGTGCTATGACATCAGCCATCTGTACAACCTGAAGCACTTCGTCGACCGCGGGCTGGTGAAGTCGCCGCCATTCATCCAATCGGTGTTCGGCATCCTGGGCGGCATCGGCCCGCATCCGGAAGACCTGATGCACATGAAGCGCACGGCCGACCGCCTGTTCGGCAGCGAGTACGAATGGTCGATCCTGGGCGCCGGACGCAACCAGATTCCGTTGGCCACCATAGGCGCGGCGATGGGCTCGAACGTGCGGGTCGGGCTGGAGGATTCGCTGTGGATAGGCCCGGGCCAGCTGGCGGAATCCAACCGCGTCCAGGTCGAGCGCATCCGCACTATCCTGGAAGCGCTCAACCTGGAAATCGCCACGCCGGACGACGCGCGGGAAAAGCTCGGATTGAAAGGCAAGGACGACGTCGGCTTCTGATGCGCCGGCCCCCGGCCGCCACTTACCTGAACGTGCCCTGGCCGCGCACCTTGTTGCCGAACAAGGAATTCCTGATAGGCTGGTCCAGTACGGCATGGCGGGCGCCGCACCAGATGTCTCCGTGCACTTTGCCGGTTTGCGGGTCCAGATCGATGGAACACACAATGTTCTTGTAGCGGGATAGATCCGAATCAAACGTCATGGTGCCGTCACCGTTGGTTCCGGCACTGACCGACCGATCCATCGTGGCGCTGAAGGTGAAAGAGCCATCCGTAGCCTTGCATGTGAGCGAGGTGGTCAACAGATCGCATTTCACCTTGTAGCTGACTTTGCTGGCGGCGGACGCCGGCGCCGGTTGCGCCATGACATTGACGCTTATTGCAATTCCCGCGATGGCGGCGCCGAGCCGCACCGATCTGATCGCACGAGTGATGCACATGGTCTCCTCCGTGGGCATGCGAACACGCTGCGTAGTCTAGGGCGCCCGCGTGCGGGTCCAGGAGTAATACTTTGCGGCCGGATGAAACGCGCGCAGGCGGCGTGCCGCCAGCCTTATCCGCGGCCGGACGCGGCGGCCAGCGCGGCCTGTTCTTTTTCTTTTTCGACCAGCCAGTCGATCATGATCTTGCCGCCCCAGACCAGGTCGGCCTGGATGGCCTTGGCGGCGGCTTTCGGGTCGCGGGCCTTCAATGCCGCGAGGACGGCTTCGTGGCGGTGCTGGCCGCCGGAGTAGTCCAGGCCGGCGGTCTTGACGTGAAAGACCTTCAGGATGGGGCCGGTGATGACCCAGAAGGATTCGACCGTGTTGCGCAGAATCGGCATGCGGCTGGCTTCCAGGATGGCGAAATGGAATTTGCGATTCAGATAGCTGGCCCGCTTGGGATCGCTGGACGTGTAGGTGATGAATTCCCGCTGCAGCGCGATCAGCTTGTCCAGTTGCGGGCGGGTGATCTTGGTGGCGGCCTCGGCGGCGCCCATGCCTTCCAGGTGGAAGCGGATCTGCTGGATCTCGCGCAGTTTCTCCGAATTGACGTAGGGCACGTAGACCGCGGTGGCGGCCTGCATTTCCAGGCCTTGTTCGCTGATCAGCCGGAAGATCGCTTCGCGCACCGGCGTGATGGACACCCCCAGTTCCTGGGCCAGTTCGCCGATGATGAGGCGCTCGCCCGGCTCGTACTGGCCGTTGATGAGCGCTTCACGTATTTCGGTGTAGACCCGGACCGACAGGTTTTCTTTCTTGACCGGTTTTAGGTTGGGCATGGAACGTACTGCGCGGCGCGGTGGAAAGGTCGGGATTCTATCGCGCGGCCCCGCGATGCCGCTGTATGAGCTGGCGGTGGGCGCGAATGGTTATATATGATATATCACAAGCTGCTTTTATCGGCGCCCGAAACAACGGAGACAAGCAATGACGCCCATCACCGGCAAGACCCGCGTATACGGCATCCTGGCCGATCCCATACACCACGTACAGGCGCCGCAGCGCTTGAACGAGTACTTCGCTTCCGTCGGCTTCGATGGGGTCATGATTCCGATGCACGTGCGGCCGGATCATCTTCCGGCGGTCGTCGCCGGCCTGCGCGGCATGGAGAATCTGGGCGGGGTGGTCGTCACGGTGCCGCACAAGACGGCGATTCTTGCGCTGTGCGATGAGGCTTCGGACGTTACGCGCAAGATCGGCGCCGCCAATGTGGTGCGGCGCGAGCCCGACGGCCGCCTGGTCGCGACCATGCTGGACGGCGAGGGCTTCGTCGGCGGGCTGCGCGCGGAAGGCCGCGGCGTGGAAGGCGCGAGCGCCTATCTGGCCGGCGCGGGCGGCGCCGCCAATGCGATCGCCTTCGCGCTGGTGGGCGCCGGCGCCGCCCGTTTGACGGTCGCCAACCGCACGCGCGCCAAGGCCGAGGATCTGCGCCAGCGCATCCTGGCCTTGCATCCCGCCGCCGACGTACGCGTGGGCTCGGACGACCCCAGCGGGCATGACATCGTCGTCAACGCCACGTCGCTGGGCATGCGCCAGGGCGACGCGCTGCCGCTGGACGTCGCGCGCCTGGATCCGCGACAGCTGGTGTGCGAAGTCATCATGCAGCCGCGCGAAACCGCTTTGCTGCTGGCCGCGCGCGAGCGCGGCTGCGCCATCCACTACGGCGCGCCCATGCTGGCCGCTCAGGTCGCGCTGATGGCGGACTTCCTGGGCGCCGGCAAGGCCTGAGGCGCCTGGCCGGCCGCGCCTGGCCGGCCGCGCCTGGCGGCCGCGACGGGGCGCCATCCGGAAAAGAGTCGAACAAGGATCGAACGCGGAATCGAGCAAGCCATGGACGAGTACGACTTCATCATCGCCGGCGGCGGTACGGCGGGCTGCATCCTCGCCAACCGCTTGACGGCCGACGGCCGCTACCGGGTGTTGATGCTGGAAGCGGGCCGCGACGGCGCCAATATGTGGGTGTCCATACCCGCCGGCTTCAGCAAGCTGCTGGTGGACCCCGTCTACAACTGGCGCTTCCAGACCGAGCCGGAGGAAAACGTCCACGACCGTGTCATCGCCGTGCCCCGCGGGCGCGGCGTGGGCGGCTCCACCCTGATCAACGGCGGCATCTACGTGCGCGGGCAGCCGGACGACTACGACGGCTGGGAACGGCAGGGCGCGACCGGCTGGGGATACCGCGACGTCGAACCTTATTTCCGCAAGCTGGAGGATTATCCGCAAGGCGGCGAGTCGCGCGGCAAGGGCGGTCCGATGCACCTGACCCAGGTGCGCGAACGCTTTGCCCTGTCCGACGCCTTCCTGGCGGCAGCCCGTGAAGACGGACAGCGGGCCAATCCCGACTACAACGCCGGCGACCAGGAAGGCTTTGGCTACTACCAGGTCCTGCAGCATCGCGGACGCCGCTGGACCGTGGTGGACGGCTATCTGGATCCGGCGCGGCGCCGGACTAACCTGCACATCGTCGCCGGCGCCCACGTCACGCGACTGTTGTTCGACGGCCGCCGCTGCATAGGCGTCGAATACCGCAGGGGCGTCACCGAAACCCAGGTGCGGGCGCGCATCGAAACGCTGGTGTGCATGGGCGCCGTGCAATCGCCGCAGCTGCTGGAATTGTCGGGCGTCGGCGATCCCGGCAGGCTGGGGGCGCTGGGCATTCCGATGGTGCATGCGCAGCCCCAGGTGGGCGAGAACTATCGCGAACACTACGCCACCCGGATGAATTGGCGGGTGCAAGGCACCGTGACGCTGAACGAGATGTCGCGCGGCTGGCGGCTGTGGCATCAGCTGGGCAAATACTACGGGATGCGGCGCGGCATCCTGACGCTGGGCACCGGGCTGGTCCACGGTTTTGTCAAGACCCGGCCCGGGCTGCCGACGCCCGACGCGCAGTATTTTTTCGTGCACGCCAGCTACGCCAATGCCGCGGAACGCATACTGGACCGGCATCCCGGCATGACGATAGGCGTGGCGCAGTTGCGGCCGGAATCCGTGGGCGGCATCCATATCCGCAGCGCCAGCCCGTATGATCCGCCGGCGATACGGCCGAATTTCCTTAGCGCGGATGTCGACCGGGACTGCCTGGTCGAAGCCATGCGCATCGCCCGGCGCATTGTCGGCCAGCCGGCGATGCGCGCCTATGTGGCCCAGGAAACCAGTCCCGGACCGCGGGTGGATAGCGACGAGGACTGGCTGGATTTCGCGCGGCGCAACGGCCAGACCATCTATCACCCGGTGGGCACCTGCCGTATGGGAACGGACGAAGGCGCCGTCACCGATCCGCGCTTGCGCGTACGCGGGCTGGCGGGACTGCGCGTGGTCGACGCATCCGTGATGCCGGCCATGGTGTCGGGCAATACCCAGGCGGCGGTGATGATGGTGGCGGAAAAGGGCGCCGATATGATTCTGCGGGATGCACGGAAAGGCGCGGGCTGACGCGATGCGGGTCCGCCGGATCGCCCGGCACGGGGAACCCTAGCGCAATGCCCGATCGTCGATATTGATCCGCTCGGAAAAGAAATCCAGAAAGGTGCGGATCTTCTTGGGCATGCCCTTGCGGCTCAGCACCATGGCGGTGGCGTGCATGGACGGGCTTTCCCAGTTTTCCAGCACGCGGCGCAGACGGCCCGCGCGCAGGTCGTTGCCGCACATCAGGTTGGGCAGCATGCACATGCCCACATGGCCGATGGCCATCTCCCGCGCGATGGAAATATTGTTGACCACCACCTTGCCATGGATGGTGGCGAAGCGGTGGGTCGCCTGATTGCGCAGGGTCCAGATGCCATCGATCCGCTGCTGGGCGGTGATGATGCAGTCATGCCGGTGCAGGTCATCCACGGCCAGGGGCACGCCACGGCGCGCGAGATATTCCGGGCTGGCATAAACCCCGCGGGTCAAGGTGGCCAGCCGGCGGTAGATCAGATCCGTATCCTTGATCGGACCTAGCTGTATGGTCAGGTCGTAGGGCTCTTCCCGCAGATCGACGGTGCGGCTGTTGACGTCGACTTCCAGTTCGATTTCCGGATAGGCCTGCACGAATTCGGCCAGGGCGCGGCCTATCCAGGACATGCCGAAATCGATGGGAATGCTGACGCGCAGCACGCCGCGCATCTCGCTTTGCAGCGTCAGGGAGTCGTTGCGCGCCTGCTCGACCTCGTCCACCACCCGCCGGCAGTGCTCGTAGAAACGCGCGCCTATCTCCGTGGTCGTCAGCTTGCGCGGCCCTTTCTTGAGCAGGGCCGTTCCCATGTCGCGTTCGAGCTCGCTCAGCTTGCGGCTGATCGACGATTTGGGCTGGCCCAGTTCGGCCGCGGCGCGCGAAATGCTCTGCGCGTTCACCACTTCATAGAACAGGCGCAGCGAGTTGAGATCGAGCTTTTCTGCCATAACCCGGAAAGTGGAGGTGAGGCCAAACGGAGCAAGCCCTATGGCCGGCCGGCCCGCGGCGCACCGCGCGCCGCTTCGAGCCCGCGCGGCAACACGGATCGAGCCGCGGCATGAGACCCCGAATGACACCATAAATGCCGCAGTGCAGCGTTCCAGTGCTGGAACGCCCGTCCCGATTCCGTGGCTATTCCGAACCGCGCGCCTATCCTACCATTCACCTCACTCACCGGACGCCGGCGGCCGCGCCAGCGATCACGAGAGGGAAAAAATATAACGGAGACAGGCATGAACGGACGCGCAATATCGCGCCGGGCGCTGCTACGGACCGTGTCGGCCCTGGGGCCGGCAGCCATCCTGGGGATGGGGTCCTGGATCAGCCGTCCCGCACACGCCCAGACGCCCCTGAAGTGGGCCAATCTGACGCCGGGCTTCACGACGTTGTTGACCGACTATATATCGGCCAAGCAGATCGCCAAGGCGAATGACCTGGCGCTCGGCAAACCCACTTCGTACACCGCGGTCAGCACCTACTACAACGATTTCGTCGCCGGCAATTACGACGTCTGCATAGGCAGCTGGGACACCTTCGCCTCCCGCTACCTGGCGGGCGTGCCGCTGCAATATGTCTGTTCCGTCACCACGGGCAACATGATCAACATCGTGACCCGCGCGCAGGCGGTGCGCAGGCTGCAGGATTTGCAGGGCCGGACCGTGGCCGCGCCGCAATCGACCGGAACCTACCGGATGATGCGCGCCGTCATGCAGGAGATCGACGGCATCGATCTGGAGAAGGTGGCGACGGTGCAGAACGTCGACAACCCCGCGGCATCGGTGACCCTGGTCATGGCCAACCGCGCCGATGCGGCCCTGACCTGGGAGCCCAATGTCTCCATGGGGCTGGAGCGCATGCCCGATATGCGGGTGCTCTATAGCGCCGGCGAGGCTTTCCGCCAGAAGCTGCATCTGGACCTGCCGTACTTCGGCGTGGCGGTGCGCAAGGAGGCGATCGCCCGCGACCCCGGATTGGTGGAGCGCCTGAACCGGGCTTTCCAGCAAAGCATCGAAGGCATCATGACGCACACGGACGAGGCGCTCAAGATCGCCGGCGCCAACTCCGGCAGCTCGCCGCAGGTGCTGAAGACCGCGATCGAATCGAAACGGCTGGAATTCAAGCACGCCTCCATGCAAACGGAAGAAGGGCGGCGATCGATACTCGTCGCCAACGAATTCCTGCAGCGCAGCGGCGCCTTGCCGAAGATGGTCGACAGGGGGTTCTTCGCGTCATGAACCAGGCCGACATCCCCGCCGGACGGAGCGTGAAGCCCATGTCCCGCCATGCCCCCATGCCCAATCGCGCGCCGGCCGTTCCCGCCAAGCCGGATAAACGCGGCGGCCGCGACCGGCGCGATCTGAAGGCCCTGATCTGCGTCGTGGTCCTGCTGCTGGTTGCGATGCAAGTAGCCAGCAACTATGTGCCCGACTATGTCATGCCATCGCCGGAAGCGATCGCCAAGGCGCTAGCGGGGCTGTTCGGCACGGACCTGATCCACGTCGCGATCACGCTGGCGCGGCTGGCCGCGGCGATCGTGTTCTCCGCGCTGGCCGGCGTGATCATCGGCCTGCTGATGGGGACGTCCAAACGCATCGGCCCTTATCTGAAAGCGGTCGTGATCATCGATACCGGCATCCCCGCGCTGTCGTGGATGCTGCTGGCCGTGTTCTGGTTCAAGGATCCCGAGGCGCGGATATTTTTCATCCTGGCCGTCATCCTGCTGCCGTTCTATGCGCTGAATGTGTATGAAGGCGTGCGGGCGCTGTCCACGGAATGGGTCGACATGCTGGAAAGCTTCCGGCCTTCGCGCTGGCAGATGCTGCGCTTCCTGGTGGCGCCGCACATCATCCCGTACATCTTCCTGACGACGAAATCGGTCATAGGCTATGCGATCCGCATGGTGATCTTCGCCGAGCTGGTGGCTTCCGCCGTCGGCATAGGGTCGCGCATGAGCTTCGCGCAATCCACTTTCCGCATCGACCAGGTGATGGCGTGGACCTTTCTGCTGGTCATGCTGAACCTGGTTTTCCAATGGCTGGCCGGCTGGGCGGAACGTCGCTTCCTGGGCTGGCGCAAAGAGGCACAGGTGCGCTGATGAATCCTACCCTGAATACCATCATCGCCCTGCGCGACGTCGTCAAGCGCTTCGGCAGCCATACCGCCATCGATCACCTGACCATGGAGGTGCTGGAGGGCGAAACGGTGGCCCTGCTGGGGCAGACGGGCGCCGGCAAGAGCACCGTCATGTCGCTGCTGATGGGAACCGCGGTGGCCGATGCCGGATCGGTCCTGGTGGCCGGCGTAGACCCCGCCGAGGATTTCGCGGCCTTGCGCGGCAAGCTGGCCGTGAGTTTCCAGACGGACCGGCTATTGCCCTGGCGCACGGCGCAGGAAAACGTCGAACTGGGACTGCTGCTGCTGGGGGTGCCGAAAAAGCAGGCCCGGCAGCGGGCGCGCGATTGGCTGGCGCGCGTGAAGCTGCAGGACGCCTGCGAGAAATACCCGATCGAGCTGTCGGGCGGCATGCGGCAGCGCGTATCCCTGGCGCGGGCGCTGGCGGTGGATCCCGCCCTGGTGCTGCTGGATGAATCCTTCAGCCAGCTCGATCACGTTACCTCGCGCACGCTGCGGCGCGATTTCGCGGAGATCGTCAGGGAGCAGCGCAAGACCTGCGTATTCGTGACCCATCGCATCGAGGACGCGCTGGAAATCGCCGACCGCGTCCTTGTCCTGGCGGCGCCGGCCCGAGTCGCGCTCGAACTGTCCATCGACGCGACGCAGCGCGCCGACGCGGCATGCATGGCCGACATGCATCGCCTGATCGAGCAGGCGATCGGCGGCCATTCCGCGCCGCAACAGGCATCGCCCGCGCGCCTTGGCGAATCCGTGCACTGAAGTCGGCAGCCCTGAACCCCCAAGCACCGGAACAGCGAGTATCCAATGAAGATGAACACCGAAGACATTATTGTCGAGCGCGTCGAAGGGTGGTTGGAAATCACCCTGAATCGCCCGGACAAAATGAATGCACTGCGCGAGCAGACCGCGCAGGAAATCACGGATGTCCTGAACGAAGCCGAGTCGGCGCGCGACGTCGCGGCCATCATCCTGAAGGGCAGCGACAAGGCCTTCTGCACCGGCATCGACACCAGCGAATTCACCATCGCCGATAACGAGTACTTCGACTTCTATCGCAAGCGGCGGCGCCTGCGCAAGGTCAACCGGCTGTTCCGCGAACTGCCCGCGTACTCCAAACCCATCATCAGTGTCGTCGAAGGCTACGCCCTGGGCGGGGGGCTGGAGCTGGCCCTCGTGAGCGACCTGATCGTGGCCGGCGCCAATGCCAAGTTCGGCTTGCCGGAGATACGCCTGGGCATGATGCCCGGCGGCGGCGGCACCCAGACCTTGCCGCGCCTGGTCGGTCCCGCGCTGGCCAAGGAGCTGATGTGGACAGGCAGGCGACTGGGCGCCGCGGAGGCGCGCGAATACCGCCTCGTCAACCATGTGACGGAGGCGGGCCAGGCGCTGGATAAGGCGCGCGAGCTGGCGCGCACGATAGGCGGCAACGCGCCGCTGTCGGTGATGTTCACCAAGGCGATGGTCGATCGCGGCATGGATCTGCCGCTGGCCGAGGGCATGGCGGCGGAGGGAGACGTCTCCTTCATGCTGTATTTCACCCGCGATCGCGCCGAAGGCCTGTCGGCCTTCCGCGAGAAAAGAACGCCGGACTTCCGAGGAGAGTAAGAGCATGAAGAAGAGGGATATGGTGATCGCCGGCTATGCCGAAACGCCAGTCGGTTTCAAGACGGGGCGCAGCGCCTACGACCTGGCCGGCGAGGCCCTGGACCAGTTGCTTGAGCGTACCGGCATCGACAAGAACGAAATCGATGGATTGTCCGTCACCACCGCCTTGTCCGAGGCCCAGAATCCGTTCTTCGCCGTCTACATGACCGAAGCCCTGGGCCTGACGCCTACCTGGCTCAACTATGGCGGCATGGGCGGGTGCTCCGCGACCGGCGGCGTGGCGCGGGCCATGTCGGCGATCCGCGACGGCATGTGTACGCTGGCCGTCGTCATGTCGGCCGACGCGCCCAGCAGCGACTGGCGGTCCAATTACGGCGCGTATCGCGGCGAATTCCAGGATCCCCCCGGGGTGCAGGGGCCGCCCGCCAGCTTCGGGCTGTTGATGAGCCGCTACATCCATCAGTATGGCCTGGACCCGCGCGCGCTGGGCAAGATCGCCGTCACGCAGCGCGCGCACGCGCTGCACAATCCGAACGCCCTGAAGAAATTCCAGAAGCCGCTGTCCATGGAGGAATACCTGGATTCGCGGGTGATCGCCGATCCGCTGCGGGTGCTGGACAGCGTGATGTTCTGCGACGGGGCGAACGCCTTCATCGTGACCAGCGAGGCGAACGCCAGGCGGCTGGGCCTGAAGAACATGGTGTATCCCGTGGCGTACGGCGAGGTCACCAATTTCAACGGCGCCGACCCGCTGGCCGACATTACCCATACGGGCTTCAGCAAGATCGGCCCCGAGGTGTTGGGCAGGGCCGGGCTGGATCCCAAGGACGTGCGCATGTTCCAGCCCTACGACGACTTCACCATCGCCGTCATGATGCAGTTCGAAGCCTTCGGCTTCTGCGGGCGCGGGGAAGGCGCGGCCTATACCCTGGACACCGATCTGTCCTTCAATGGCGACCTGCCCTTGAATACGGGGGGCGGCCAGATCTCCGCCGGCCAGCCGGGCCTGGCCAGCGGCGGGCTGAACCTGGCCGAGGCCGTGCGCCAGATGTTCGGCGAGGGCGGCAGCCGCCAGGTGCGCGATCCGAGTAACGCCTTGGTCACCGGCATCGGCGTGATTCCCTACGGCCGCAACTGGGGTACCAGTTCGGCCATGGTCCTGGAGGCATGAAAACCATGAACGACAAGATAGCCACGAGCACGCCCGCGCGCCCCATCCCCAGACAGGGGGTCTACGTCGACACCCAACCGTTCTGGGACGGCATCGCGCGGGGCAGGCTGGTACTGCAATACTGCACCGTCGCCGGCCGCTTCCAGCATTATCCGAAGCCGGTCAGCAGCTATACGGGGCGGCGCACCCTGGAATGGCGCGAAGTGTCCGGCAAGGGCGAAATCTACGCCGCCACGGTGGTGCGCATCCCGGGGCCGGGGGTGGAGGGGCGCATACCTTTGTGCGTGGCCACGGTGCAGCTGGACGAAGGCGTGCGCATCATCGCCAACGTGCTGAACTGCGAGCCGGGCGACCTGGCCGTGGGCAAGCGGGTCAAGCTGGCCATCGATTATCTGGCGCCCGAGCATCCCTATCCGGCGTTCGAATTGGAATAAGGCGACATCATGCGGCTCGAACAATTCCTGGCGGCGCATGCCTTGCGCTTTCCGTCGAAGACGGCGGTGAAATGCGGCAGCCGGGCCCTGACTTACGCGGAATTGCTGTCCACCTCGCGTTCGCTGGCCGCGGGCATGCGCAGGTCCGGCGTCGGGCCGGGCGATCGCGTGGTGGTCTACCTGCCGAACTGCGTCGAGATCGCCCAGGTGCTGTATGCCGCGTTCTGGCTGGGAGCGGTGGTGATCCCGGTGAACACGCGCAACACGCTGCGTGAGCTGGCTTATTTCGCGCAGGATAGCCAGGCGCGCATGCTGGTGCTCCATGCGGATGACGCGGCGAACATCGATGCGGTCGGCGAGGAGTTCAAGGGCATGCTGCGGGTCGTCGTCGGCGAACGCGACGACAAGGGCAAGGCCGCCGCCGCGGGCGATACGCAGGCCCTGGCCGCGCTGATGCGGCCCTCCGACGAACGGCTGCCGGATGCGCCGCTGCATCCCGATGACGCCATGATCATGTATACGTCGGGCACCACGGGTCAGCCGAAGGGTGCGATCCTGACGCATGCGAACTTCGTCATCGGCAACGCTTTTGCCAACGCGGTGGAATGGGGCATCACGGCGCGCGATGTGTTCCTGGTCACGACCCCGCTGGCGCATCGCACCGGGCTGGCGCGCCTGATGAATTCCATGGGCCTGGGCGCGACGCTGGTGGTGATGGAGCGCTTCGATGCGCAGCAGGCGGTCGACACCATCGAACGCGAAGGCGTCACCGCCGCCGGCATGGTCCCCACGGTCGCGCGCATGCTGATGCCGGTCCTGGAGGAGCAGGCGGCGCGTTGCGCCAGCCTGCGCCACATCATCGTGACGGGCGAGGCGTTTCCCATCGAGCTGAAGCGGCGGATGATAGCGAAGCTGCCCCAGGCGCGGCTGCATTCGTTTTTCGCCATGACCGAGGTGGGCTCGGTCACCGTGCTCAATCACGAGGAACAGTTCACCCACCCCGGCTCGGTGGGCCGGGTGTCGCCCGGCGTGGAAGTCAAGCTGGTCGACGAACGCGGGCAGCAGGTATCGGTCGATGACGTCGGCGAGATCCTGGTCCGCGCGGGCGAAGCCGGACGCTTCACGACCATGCGCGGCTACTTCGGACGCCCCGAAGCCACCGCGGAGACCATCGTGGACGGCTGGGTGCATACCGGCGACATGGGCCGTTTCGATAGCGACGGATACCTGTATATCGTCGATCGCAAGAAGGACATGGTGCTGAGCGGCGGGTTCAATATCTACACCAAGGAGGTCGAGCAGGCGCTGGCCGAACATCCCGCCGTGGCCGACGTCGCCGTGGTGGGAGTGCCGGATCCCATTTACGGCGAGGCCGTGGCGGCTTTCATCGAATTGCGTCCCGGCGCCACGCTCAGCGCGGAGGCGATCCAGGCCCACGCGCGGGAAAGGATCGCCAGCTACAAGAAGCCCAAGCATGTGTTCTTCGTCGAAGCGCTGCCCCGCAGCGGCGTCGGGAAAGTGCTGAAACGCGATCTGCGGGAAATGGCCTTGTCCAGACTGGTGCGGGCGGCATGATGCTGAGACCGGAGTCCCAGGAGCAGGCGGCCTTCCGGCGGGAGGTGCGAGACTGGCTGCGCGACCATGTGCCGGCGCCCTTGCGCCATGCGACGTTTCGTCCCTCGCCCGAACAGGCCATGCAGTGGTACAGGGCATTGTGGCGGCGCGGCTGGATCGCGCCGCACTGGCCGCGCGACTACGGCGGCATGGGCGCTTCGCCCATGGAGCAGTTGATCCTGATGGAAGAAATGGCCCGGGCGGGGACGCCCGACATCCCCACGCAAGGGCTGAACCACATCGGACCGCTGCTGATCGCGCGCGGCAGCCCGGCCCAGCGGAAACAGCATCTGCCGGCCATCCTCGCCGGCGACGCGATATGGTGCCAGGGTTATTCCGAGCCCGGCGCGGGCTCGGACCTGGCCAGCCTGTCCACGCGCGCCGAAGCGCGCGACGGCAAGCTGGTCATCAATGGCCACAAGATATGGACCACATGGGGGCATCACGCGAACTGGATGTTCGCGCTGGTGCGTACCTCCAATGAGGGCAAGCCCCGCGATGGGATCAGCTTTGTCCTGATCCCCATGGACGCGCCGGGTATCCGCTGCCGCCCCATACGCACCATTGCCGGCGATGACGAATTCGCGGAAGTATTTTTCGACGATGTCGCCGTGCCGCTGGAAAACGTGGTGGGTGAACTGAACCGGGGCTGGGACGTGGCCACGGCTGTGCTCAGCGAGGAAAGACTGCGGATCGGATCGCCGGCGCAGGCGTTGCGGGCTCGTGAACGCCTGCGCATGATGTTGCGCGCGACGCCGGCCGATCAGCTGCCGGCCGGCCTGCGCGAAGACGCGGCCTTGGCCGAGGTGGAGGTGCAGGCCTTGTGCGCCGCGTACCTTGAGGCGGCGGAGGCGGGCGGCGAGGGGCAAGGCGGCACGCGCCAGGATGGCGTGGAAAGCGCCTATCTGAAGCTGCTGGCGACCGATACCGTGCATCTGCTCTTGGACCTGGTCCGACGTGTCGCCGGTCCCGCGGCGGCATTGCGCGACCCCGTGCGCCAAGGCGACGATCTGCTGGATGCCACGGAGATGTTCCTGCAGGCGCGCCGGCTGGGCATCTACGGCGGCAGCAGCGAGGTGCAGCGGAGCATCATCGCCACGCGCGTATTGGGGCTGCCGTCCGCCGGGAGCAAGGAATGAACATGGAGTATGCAGCGCAGTTGCGCATGATAGGCGAGAGCGCCGCGCATTTCGCCGCGGCCCAGGCCGGTCCCGCCGTGGCGCGTGCCATCCATGAAGGCGGCGCGTCCTGGGACATGAAGGACTGGAAGGGTATCGCCGATCTGGGCTGGTTTGGCATCGCCGTACCGGAAGCGCGGGATGGCCTGGGATGGTTCGCGCCGTCGGCCGTGGTGGTCGCCGAGGAGGCTGGGCGCGCCTTGATGATGCCGCCAGTCGCCGCGGGCATCGTGGCGGCCGGTATCCTGGCGCAGGGCGGCGATGCGGCGCATGCCGTCCTGGAGGACGCGTTGCGGGGTGACGCGCTGGTCGTGCCGGCTCCGGTCACGGGCGATGGCGACGGCGCCCATGTCGCCACGCTGGTCCCGGATGCGGCTACGGCGACGCACTGGCTGCTGGCCACGGGCGTGGGAAGTTCGTTCGAGGCCCGGCTGGTTCGCAAGGACACGGTGGGAACGCGATATGAGACGCGCGTGGCCGTCGACGGTAGCACGCTGGCGGATGTCCGCGTCACGGCGTCCGCCTGGCGGGATGCGCCCGTGGTGCTCGATGGAGAGCCGGGCATGCTGGCCTGGCGGCGCGGCCGCCACCTGCTATGGCTGCTGGATGCCGCTTATTTGAGCGGCCTGGCGCAGGAGGCGCTCAAGCTCGCGCTGGATTACATGCGTCTGCGACGGCAGTTCCGGGTCCCCATCGGCAGCTTCCAGGCCTTGCAGCATCGGGCCGCGATGTGCCATGTGGATAGCAAGGCCAGCCGCGCGCTGGTCCACGAGGCCGCGCGGGCATGGGGTGGGAGGCGGGAAGATTGGGCGGCCGCGGCGGCCCAGCATCGTGCCGCGGCGTGCGCCCTGCGCGTAACCAAGGAGGTCGTCCAATTCCATGGCGCCATCGGCTACGCGGATGAACATGATGCGGGACTGTATCTGAGAAGAGCGATGACCGTGGGCGCGCGCCATGGACGGGACGTTGCCCGGGTGTTGGTCGACGTTAGGCGTCCGCACGGCGCCTGCGGGTGAACGAGGTGCTCCAGGCCAACAGGTAGTTATCGTAGTTGCGGATGTCTTCCTCCGTCATTTCCCGTTTGGCCGGACAAGCATCGGCACGCTTGCTATCGGATGTGGACGGCGCATCGCCGTTGGTGGACGGATGCAGATAGGGGCCGATAAAGCGCGCGATGGCATCGAAAACACGTTGCCATAGTCCGATGGGCCGGCATGGGTCCACGATGCCGCGCAGGATGGCGGTGCCGGCCTGCTCCGGTACCGGCTCGATGTTGGGCTGGTTGCCGGCGGATGTGGTCGGCGCGGCGCCGTTATTCATGGCCGCGGCGATGCCTTCGGGAACGGCGCGCCGCGTTCTTGCCGCCGGCGTCGTGGTGGAGGCGGGCGCCGACCTGCCGACGGGGCGGTCGCCCGCATCGTGGCCTTCATGGCATGGCGCCACCACGGTGCTGCCCAAAGGCAGCTTCATTCCGTTTACGGCGGCTTCCGCGCTGGCGATTTTCGCGGCCGACGGCGTCCGGGATGGATGACGCGTATCGACGCTGAGCGCATGCACCAGCCGCTCATAGGTCTGCGTGCCTTTCAAGTCCGCGCCACGAATCCTGCCGTCGGCGTCAGGCGTCACATTGTTCACCGGCCTTACGGGGTAATGGCAACGCATGGCGGTGTTGCGGGCGCCCGCCGCCGGCGAGTCGCCGTCACGCCGATACCGGATCAGTGTCGTGGGGTGCCCGGCCTGCTCTGACGTGGGGGGTACGGATTCGAAGGCCGCGCCGGCCAGGATCGACGCGAATGCCGTGTCCGACGTGCCGCCGCGGTGTTCCGCACCGCCCGGTTGTGCGGCGGCGTGGATGAGGTCGGCATCATGTATGACCGTGGGATTCATCGGCGTCGAGGCGGCGCCGGAAGAGAAATTAGTGGAAGCGCTCACGTGTGACTCCTTGCGTTGGTCAGTGGCGACGGCTGAGTGCGGGCCCCCCCTTTAAAGTTCCTGTACCCGAGGGCGGTACGATAGGCGGGCTATTTCGTATGCAGCAAGGAGTCGGGTGTGCTGATCGTCGAGGATCTGTACAAATCGTTCGCGACCGCGCAAGGGCCTTTGCCGGTGCTTCGTGGCGTGAATCTGCGCCTGGATGCCGGCGCCAGCCTGGCGCTGATGGGAGAGTCCGGCAGCGGGAAGAGCACCTTGCTGCACGTCATCGCCGGGCTGGAGTCGCCGGACGGCGGCCGCGTGCTGGTGGATGGCGAGCCGTTGCACGTGCGCGGCGAAGCCGGCCTGGCGCAATGGCGCAGGACGGGCATCGGGCTGATATTCCAGCAATACGACCTGATCGGCAGCCTGGATGTGTCGAGCAATATGAGCTTTCAGGCGCGCCTGGCCGGCCGCCACGATCCCGCCTGGGTCGCGCATTTGACGGAGCGGCTGGGGTTGCCGGCCTTGCTGTCGCGCTATCCCGAACAGCTTTCCGGCGGGCAGCAGCAGCGCGTGGCGATCGGGCGCGCCCTGGCCGCGCGGCCCGCGCTGGTGCTGGCTGACGAACCCACCGGCAGCCTGGACGAAGCAAGCGGCGATGCCGTGCTCGATCTGTTGCTGGAACTGGTGCGCGATGCGGGCAGCGGTCTGTTGATGGTTACGCATAGCGGACGCCTGGCCGCGCGCCTGTCGCGCCGGCTGACCTTGCATCTGGGACAGGTATGCGATGACTCTGCCGCGCCTCAGGATCATCGCGGCGCGCCGGACTACACCGCGGGCCGCACCGCGGCGGGCGCGGCATCGGACGGCCCGCAATGAGCGCATTCCTGTCCTGCCTGCGCGCCCTGGCGGGGCATTGGCGCCGCCATCCGCTCCAGTGCGCCAGCATCGTCTGCGGACTGTGGCTGGCGACGGCGTTGTGGAGCGGCGTACAAGCCTTGAACGCGCAGGCGCGGCAGGATTACGCGCGTGCCGGCGAGGTATTGGCCGGACCCGCGCAGGCGCAATGGCTGCCGCGGCGCGAGGGCGATCTGGACCAGGACGTCTATGTGCGGCTGCGCCTGGACGGCTGGCAGGTATCGCCGGTGCTGGAAGGGCGCCTGCGCTTCGCCGGCGATCCGCCTTTGGCCTTGCGGGTGCTGGGCATAGAGCCGCTCAGCCTGCCCGCGGGCAGCGCGGTGGGCGGACAGGCCATCACCGCCTTCAATCTGGGCGACTTCATCGGCCAGCCCGGCCAGACCTGGGCTGGACCGGATACCTTGCGGCGCCTGGGCATGGAAGAGGGCGACCGCCCTGTGACGATGGACGGCGAACGCCTGCCGCCGCTGCGGCTGCAAGCGGGGCTCGCTCCTGGGATCCTGGTGATGGACATCGGCCATGCACAGCCGCTGTTGCATGTGCAGGGCAGGATTTCGCGCCTGCTGTTGCCCGGCAAGACGGCGCCCGCGGTGCCCGCTGCGTGGGCCGACGTGCTGGCGCCCGCGCCGGCCGCGGAAGACCGCGATGACCTCGATCGCCTGGCCGCGAGCTTCCATTTGAATCTTGCGGCCCTGGGCATGCTGGCCTTCATCGTCGGGCTGTTCATCGTGCATGCGTCCATAGGCCTGGCGCTGGAGCAGCGGCGCGGCTTGTTGCGGACGCTGCGCGCATTGGGGGTCAGCCTGCGCATGCTGGTTGCCGCGCTTTCGGTGGAGCTGGGCTTGTTCGCGGTGATCGGCGGCGTGGCCGGCGTGGCGAGCGGATATCTGTTGGCCGGACTGTTGCTGGGCGATATGGCGGCCAGTTTGCGCGGCCTGTATGGGGCGGAAGTGGCGGGCCGCTTGAGCCTGCCCGCATGGTGGTGGCTGGCGGGCGTGGGCATGACACTGCTGGGCGTGCTGGCCGCCGGCGTGGGCAGCCTGGTGCGCGCCGCCCGGCTGCCGCTGCTGGCGGTGGCGCGTCCGCAAGCCTGGCGCGGCGCGCAGGCGGCGGGGCAGAAGCGGCAATTGGGCGTGGCCGGTGTGATGGTGTTGTGCGCGGCGGCGTGCGGCGCATGGGGCGATAGCCTGGCGAGCGCCTTCGCCATGCAGGCGGCAATATTGCTGGCGGCGGCGCTGTTGCTGCCGTCCTTGCTGGATGGCGTACTGGCGTGGAGCGCACGGCATGTGCGCGGGCCGCTGGCCTCCTGGTTCATCGCCGATAGCCGCCAGCAGCTGCCGGCCTTGAGCCTGGCGTTGATGGCCCTGCTGCTGGCGCTGGGCGCCAGCGTCGGGGTGGGCAGCATGACGGATGGCTTCCGCAAGACTTTCGTGACCTGGTTGGACCAGCGCTTGTCCGCGGATATCTATCTGAATCCGCGCGATAGCGCGCAGGGCGTGGATGCCTTGGAATGGCTGCGCACGCAGCCGGGTGTGCGGGCCGCGCTTCCGCAATGGCGTACGACCACGCACGTGCGGGGCTGGCCGGTCGAGCTGCAGGGCGTGATCGATGATCCCGAGACGCGCCGGCAATGGCCCTTGCTGGAGCGCACGGGCGATGCGTGGGAACTGCTGGCGGACGGACGCGGCGTGATGATCAGCGAGCAGTTGGCGCGTCGCCTGCATCTCGGGTTGGGGGCCGGCCTGGCGCTATTCGGCGGCGGTGCCGCGCCGCCGGATGACCGCGCCGCCGCGGCGCGTGGCGCTGCCGCCGGGCAGCCGTCATTCATCGTCTCCGCCATCTACGCCGACTACGGCAACCCGCGCGGACATGTACTGATGCAGGCTGGCGTGCTGCGCCAGTACCTGCCGCAGGCCACGGTGCGCAGCGTGAACGTCTATGCCGATCCGGAACGCCTGCCATCGCTGCGCGCGGCGCTGGAACAGCGCTACGGCGCGGATGGCATGCAGGTGGTGGACCAGGCCTCGATCAAGCTCTGGTCCACGCAGGTATTCGAGCGCACATTCGCCGCGACCGGCGCGTTGAACACCTTGACCCTGGGCGTGGCGGGCATTGCGCTGTTCATCAGCCTGCTCACTTTGAGCCAGAGCAGGCTGGCCCAATTGGCGCCCCTGTGGGCGCTGGGCGTACCGCGGCGCAAGCTGGCCTGGCTGGCGCTGGGCCAGGTGCTGACCTTGTCCGTGTTGACCGTCCTGTGCGCCATGCCGCTGGGCGTGCTGCTGGCGTGGACGCTGGTGGCCATCGTCAATGTGCAGGCCTTTGGCTGGCGTCTGCCTTTGTACGTGTTCCCGTCGCAGTTGGCCGGCCTGGCGGCGCTGGGACTGCTGACCAGCCTGCTGGCCGCCGCGTGGCCGGTCTGGCAGTTGCGGCGACGCCAGCCCGCCGAGCTCTTAAGGCAGTTCGCCCATGAGTCCTAGCATCGCGAGCGCAATAGCGAAAGTGATGGCCGCCATGCTGTTGGCGGGCGCGCTGTTCTCGCTGGCGGCGTGCGACGACGGCAAGCCGGCTACGTCCGGCGCGGGGTATGCGGGCCTGGGCGGCGAGGCATCCGCGTATAAGCAGGTGCAGCGCGGCAAGCCGCTACGCTTTCCGGCGGACCACGGGCCGCATGACGGCTATCGTATCGAATGGTGGTACGTCACCGCCGACCTGAAGGATGAGGACGGGCATGACTGGGGCGTGCAATGGACGCTGTTCCGCTCGGCGCTGCGGCCGGGCCCGGATCAGGCGGGATGGGAGAGCGCCAAGGTCTGGATGGCCCATGCGGCGCTGACCGACGCCGGCGCCCATCAGTTCGCCGAAAAGCTGGCGCGCGGCGGTATCGGCCAGGCGGGCGCGCAGGCCGCGCCCTTCCGCGCCTGGATAGATGACTGGTCGCTGCAAGGGCCCGATATGGACAGCCTGACCATGCAGGCTCACGGCAAGGACTTCGGCTATCGGCTGTCCCTGCGCAGCCAGGGACCGCTGGTGCTGCATGGCGATGCCGGCTACAGCGAAAAGTCAGGCGAAGGGCAGGCGTCGTACTACTACAGCCAGCCTTTCTATGCCGTCACCGGTGAAATAGAACGGGCCGGCAAGCGCCATCGCGTGCAAGGCCGGGCCTGGCTGGACCGGGAGTGGAGCAGCCAGCCGCTGTCCGCCAACCAGCAGGGCTGGGACTGGTTTTCGCTGCATCTGGCCGGCGGCGCCAAGCTGATGCTGTTCCAGGTGCGGCAGAAAGACGGTGCGCCGTATCGGGCGGGTACCTGGATCGCCCCCGATGGGCGCGCGAGGCCCTTGCGGGGCGAGCAGATCAGCCTGGATCCGCTGGATTGGGCGCGTCAGGACGATGGCCGCAAGCTGCCGACGCGCTGGCGCGTCAGGGTGGCGGACTTGCCCGCCGGCGCGGTGGACGTGACGGTCGATGCCGTCCAGCCGCGCGCCTGGATGGCGACGTCCTTTCCGTATTGGGAGGGGCCGGTGCGGCTGGCGGGCGATGGCGGCCAGGCCGGCGGGACGGGGTACCTGGAGATGACCGGCTATTGATTCCGAGAGTTGTCACATCGGATGGCTACAGTACGGCGCGAAGCCGCCTGGCCAGGCGGTCCGGAAGGCCTGCGGATCGCGCCACGGCGGGCAAGGAGACCCTAGCCATGACCGCTCATGCCCGGCTCGCGCGGGCACCGTTCGATGCGCCGCGTGGCGGCCCTGTCGTGGATTTTCCCCTGCGGAGCTGGAGCGCCCCGGGCGCGCCCGCATTGGCGGCGTACGCGATCGATGCCCTGGAGCACGGACAGGTGCTGCATTTTCCGCTGCTCGATTTCGGCTTGATGAAGGAAGAAGCGGCCTTGCTGGATCCCGCGCTGACGCATCCCAGGCGCAAGAACATCAGTTTGTCGGCGGCTGGCGTATCCGGTTCGGTGGCGACGGGCGCCGAACTGGCGCTCTTGCGGGGCCTGCTGCAACGCTACCGGGATTGCACGTCCATGCTGCTGGATGCGTTGTTCCCGCTTTACCGGGACGCCCGCCATGCGCCGGCTACGAGCCTGCGGCTGCATGCCATCGGCGCCTGGCAGCCGTCCTGGCGCAAGGACGACCGTCGCTTGCATGTGGACGCTTTTCCGTCGCGGCCCATGCGCGGGGAGCGCATTCTGCGCGTCTTCACCAACATCCATCCGGATCGTGAACAGACGCGCGCGTGGCGCGTGGGCGAGCCCTTCGAGCTTATCGCGCGGCGCTATCTGCCACGGCTGGACCAGCCATGGCGGCCCTGGCGGGCGGCGCTGATGCACGCCGCGGGCATCACCAAGCGCCGGCGCACGGAATACGATCACCTGATGCTGCAGCTGCATGACGGCATGAAGCGCGATGAGGATTATCAGCGCAGGGGCGTATGGACGGATGTGGGGTTTCGCCCAGGCAGCAGCTGGATTTGCTTCTCCGACCAGGTGGCCCATGCCGCCATGAGCGGCCAGTTCATGCTGGAACAGACCTGGCTGGTGCCCGTGGCGGCGATGGCCCGCCCCGAACTGTCGCCCCTTCGGGTGTTGGAGCGCTTGACGGGACGGTCCTTGCTGCAAAGCTGACGCGCGCGCCAGCCGCGCGGGTTCGGCGCCAGCAGCGCCGGCAGCGTTGGCAACGCAGGCCTGCGCGCCGGCGGAGCCCAGGCCGCGCGCGAGCTCATGGCGGCATCCGCGAGGCGCTCGAAAGCCTATTCCGGCTTGATCCCCGCCTCCTGCACGACGCGCTTCCAGCGCGCGGCTTCTTCAGCAACGAGCTTGCCATAGCCGGCGCTGTCGCGATAGGCATTCTCCGCGCCCTGGCCCTTCAATCGTTCCATCAGGCCGGGATCCTGCAAGGCCTTGCGGGCGGCGGCGTCCAGCGTTTGCAGGACTTGCGGCGGCGTGCCGGCCGGCGCGTGCAGGCCCACCCAGCCGAATACGGTGGCCTTGGGATAGCCCAGTTCAGCGACCGTGGGCACATCGGGCAGCAGCGCGATGCGCTGGGGGCTGGTGACGGCCAGCGCGCGCAGTTTGCCGGCCTGCACCTGTGGCAGCGCGGCCGGCAGCGAAGGCGTGGCGACCTGCGCTTCGCCGCTGACCGCGGCCATCAGCGCCGGGCCCGCGCCCTTATAGGGAATGTGTGTCCACTTCAGGCCGGTTTCCAGCCGCAAGGCTTCGCCGGCCAAGTGCAGCGGCGAACCGATGCCGCCGGAGCTGAAGTTGATCTTGCCGGGCTCTTTCTCGGTCAGCGCGATCAACTCCTTCAGCGAATTCGCCTTCAGCGCCGGATTGACCACCAGCAGATGCGGCACGGTCACGAACAGCGTGACGGCTTGCAGATCCTTGGCCGGATCGAAAGGCATGCTGGGGTAAAGGCTGGGCGCGGTGGCGACGCTGGCGTCGCTGACCAGCAGCGTGTAGCCGTCCGGCGTGGCGCGCGCCACATAAGCCATGGCCGTCTGGCCGCCCGCGCCGGCTTTGTTCTCCACCACGATGGACTGGCCCAGGATGGGGCCCATGGCCTGGGCCAGATTGCGGGCGATGACGTCGGTGGTGCCGCCGGGCGGGTAGGGGACGACCCAGGTGATGGCATGGTCGGGGTAGGCGGCGGCGTGGCCTGCCTGCGAGCCGGCCAGCAGGGCCAGCGCGGCGAGCCAGCGCAGGGCGCGTGGCCGCGCGGCGCGCGGCGGCCGGTCGCCGGCCGCGCTTGCGGACGTGAAGGGTGCGGCGTTTGTCATGAGTGTCTCCTGTTTCTTTGATTATTTGTTCGACGCGCCTCAGCGTCCTGGTTCGGCAACCTCATACAACAACGCATAGATCCCGTAGGCGTCTTCGGTCCAGCCGCCTTCTTCCAGGGCACGCGCGGCGAAGAGATCGGCGCGCAAGGCATGCAGGTCTTCGGGACGCGTGGCTTCGATGAGAACCACCTGTTCGACCTTGGCGTCGCCCACGCCGGTCACGCGCACGGCGTCCATGCGGGCGCGTACTTCGGGCGCGGCTTCCAGACTGTGCGCGCCGACGATCGCATGCCGCGTCATGGCTTCCCGCAGGCGTTGTTCCAGCCAGCGGTGCGCGGCGGCTGCATCACTGCCCGCGGCCAGGCGCAGCCGCAGGCTGATGGTGACCGCGCCCAGGCCGCGCCCCTGTGTGGCGCGTACGCGGAAGGTATTGCGCGCGACGTTGGAAAACCCCGCGCGGATGCGCTTGGATTGTTCGCTGATTTTGCCCACCAGGCTCAGGTAACCCTGGCTGGCCAGGGCATCCGGCGTATCGGCTTCGAACAAGGTCAGGTAGCGCGGCGCGCCTTCCAGCGCCTGGTAGCGCCGCGCACGGCGGTAGCCGCCGATGTCGATGCGTTCGGGCAGGTGCTCGACGATGTACCAGGCGTCGGTTTCCTTATCGAGCGCGGGATCGACGTCTATCCACAGCGCCAGCGCGCCGCTTCCTATCATTGCTGCCATTGCGATTCCTTGTGATGGGCGCGCGCGCGGCGCGGCGGCCCGTACGCCGGGCGCCGCGAACGTCCGCGGACGCCCTTATCGTTGCCGCTCAGTCGACCTTGATGCCGGCCTTCTTGATCAACGCCGACCAGCGCGCGTAGTCGTCGCGAATGATGCCGGCGAACGCCGACGGCGGCGTGTAGCTGGTCTCGGCGCCGACGGCGGCGAACTTCTGCTGGATGCCGGGATCGCCGGTCGCTTGCTTCAGCGCCCGCGCCAGCTTGTCGATGACGGCCTGGGGCGTGCCGGCCGGCGCCAGTACGCCGTTCCATGTCGTGACCACCACGCCGGGCAGGCCGGATTCCTTCACCGTCGGAAGATCGGGCAGCGCGGGCGAACGCTTGTCGCCGGTGACCGCCAGCGCATGCAGTTTGCCGGCCTTGATCAGCGTAATCGCGGAGGGCAGGGTGGCGAACATGGCGTCGACGTGTCCGCCCGTCAGGTCCACCAGCGCGGGGCCGCCGCCTTTGTAAGGAATGTGGGTGACCTGCACGCCGGCTTCGCCTTGATAGAGTTCGGCGGTCAGATGGTTGGTGCTGCCCAATCCGGAAGACGCGAAGGTCAGGCTTTTCGGTCTGGCCTTGGCCTGCGTGGTCAGGTCGGCCAGCGTGGCCGCCTTGACGCTGGGACCGACGACCAGCACGTTGGGAAACTGCGCGACGATGGAGACCGGCGCGAAGTCCTTGGTCGGATCGTAGGGCAGCGTGCCGTACAGCGTCGGGCTCATCGCGATTTCATTGGTCGTGCCCAGCAGCAGCGTATAGCCGTCGGGCGCCGAATGCGCGACGAATGCGGCGCCTATCGTCCCCGTGGCGCCGCCGCGGTTTTCAACGATGACCGGCTGGCCCAGCGTGGTGGACAGCTTTTCCGCGACGGGACGCGCGATGATGTCCGCGACGCCGCCCGGCGGAAAGGGCACGATCAGATGGATAGGCTTGTCCGGATAGGACTGGGCAGATGCCGCGATGGGCAGCAGCAATGCCGCCGCCAGTAACGCGGCGCGTTTGAATATTTGTCCCCTCATCTCTGTCTCCTTTGTTGGCGGTGATGCCTTTGTGGTTGTCGTTGCGCTGCGTTCAATCCGGCGCCAGCAGCGGCGTGAATTCGCGCAGGTCGTGGTATTCGTCGAGACGCAACACGGCGTCGCGCAGGGCATGCGCGCGCTTGCACCCCAGCACGGGCTCGGCATAGCCCAGGAACTTCGCGGCCAGCGCCTCGTCGCCCATCGGCAGCCGCGGGTGGCCGGGCGGATACGGGCACATGCGCTGTACGACAGCGCCGTCGCGCAGATGCAGTTCGATGCCACCGCCGGCGGCCCGCGGCCAGCGCGTGTCCAGTTCGGCGTCCTCCCGCAGCTCGACTTTGCCCAGCAAGTCGCGCAGGGCGGGATCGTCCAGCACCTGGTCCTGGAACTGCGCATCGCCGCAGGCGCCGTCGCGCAGCGCCACCGCCGCGCAGAAATAAAAGCTGTGCTGCGCGCTTTCGATGCCGGCCGGATAGCGGCGGTCGGGATTCGCCGATGGCGTGCGCAAGGCGAAACCGGGCAGCCGCACGACGATGCGATCTATGGCGTCGAAGGCCGGCAGGCCCTGTCCATGCAGATCGATGGCGGCTCGTACCGGCGCGGACGCCGTGGCGACCACCGGGTAGGGCTTGATGCTGGTTTCCAGCAGGCGATAGCGGCCGTCGAAGGGGCCGGTGAGCCCGGCAAGGTCCAGCTGGTCGCCGACCTGCCCGGCCACCGTGGCGGCCCAGCCGTTCTGGCCTTCCACCAGCGCCAGCGGCCCGGTCATGCCGTGGCCCGCCAGCAAAGCGGCTTCCACGCCCGCCTTGGCGACCCAGGCTTCCGCCGTGGCCTTGATCATGGAGATCGCGCCGCTTTGCAGCTGCGCCAGCGTGTTCTGGTGGCTGCCCGCGATCGCCATGGCGTGAGCCGTGCGGTCCGCATCCAGCCCCGCCAGGCGCGCGGCCAGCGCGGCGCTGGAGAACTGCGCATTGGTGCCGTGATGCCAGCCGCGCCGCCACAGCGATGGTTCCCCGGCATGGTCGGCCAAGCGCAGATGCAGCTCATAGGCCGCCACCAACGCCTCGATCAGCGCCTTGCCGCCCCGTCCCTGGCGTTCCGCCATGGCCAGCGCCGGCGCCAGGTTGCCGCTGGGATGAGCCGGATCGCGGCCGAAGTAGTAGTCGTTGCAATCCAGATAGCGCAGCAGGCCGCCGTTCACCAGCGTGGCCAGCGCCACGTTGGTCCGGCGGCCGCTGCCGATCAGCGTGGCCTGCGGCGCGCCGCCCGCGTCTTCCGCGTAGCGGTGCAGGGCGGTGGCGACGTCGCTGTCCAGCGCGCCGAAGGCACAGCCCAGCGTGTCCAGGATCAGCCGCTTGGCGTAGCCGACGACTTCGCGCGGCAGTTGCTCGTAGCGCACATCGTGGACGAACGCGGCCAGCTGCTGCAGCACGGTGGGGGCGGAAGGCGCGGCCATGTCGATCAGAAGGCGAAGCGGCTGGAACCGCCATCCACGGGAATGACGGTGCCGGTGACGTAGCGCGCCTGGTCCGACGCCAGGAACAGCGCCACCGCGGCGATCTCTTCCGGCTCGCCGAAGCGGCCCACGGGGATTTCGGCCTGCGCGTATTCGCGCTCGCTTTCCGGGGTGGGATAGCGCTTGGAAATCTGTTCGCTGCGGATGCGGCCCGGCTGCAGGCAGTTCATCGTGATGCCGTAGGGCGCGACTTCGCGCGATAGTCCCTTGGACCACACGTGCACGGCGGCCTTGGCGGTGAAGGCGGCGTTCAGCATGCGCGGCTCGGACGTGCCGGTGAAGGTGACGATGCGGCCCCAGCCGTGCTGTTTCATGCCGGGGACGATGGCGTGCGTCAGTTCGCGGATGCGGAAGAAGTTCAGCAGCATGCCTTCGTGCCATTGGTCGCGCGTGGCCTCGAAGGGCACCGGACGGCTGGCGCCCGCCGCATTCATCAGGATGTCGACGCGGCCCAGCAGGCGCTGGGCGTCGGCGGCGACGCGGTCCGGCGCGGCTTCATCGTAGAAGTCCGCCTGCAGCGGGATGATCTTGCCGCCCTTGCCCTCCCTGGCGACCTGCCCGGCGATTTCCGCCGCGCTTTGTTCGACCAGCTCGACGCGCCGTGCGACCGCGACCACGTTGGCGCCGGACAGGGCCAGCATGCGCGCCGTCGTCCGGCCGATACCTTGGCTGGCGCCCGTAACCAGGGCGGTGCGTCCTTCGAAATTCAATTCCATGGTGTCTCTCTGCCTGGAAGGGTGGGCCGGCGGGGCGCCGGCGTAGGGGCGTTGCGGGTGTCCACGCCCGGTGTTATTCTGCTTTTGTCTCATTGAATGAGACATATGTCCGATTGATGATAATTCTGCGCGAGCCCCGTCTGTTTTGTCAACGTCGGCTCGCGGCCCCCGGCGGGCTTCTACAATGCCCGCCGGATCGATCCAGTCACCGGAGTGCGATGAAACAAACGACGACGCCAGGCGCCGCAGGGACCGCGGCGGGCGAAGCCAAGGAAACCAGCACGGTCAAGCGCATCCTGCTGTTGCTGCAGTGCCTGGTCGACCATCCCGGCGAATCGGCGCAGGGACTGGCGAATCGCCTGAATCTGCCCCGCAGCACGGTGCATCGCCTGCTGGCCACCTTGCGCGACAACGAATACGCCGGCCACGAACCCGGTGGCACCTTCGGTCCGGGGCTGGAGATCTATCGCATGGCGGCCAAGCTGGGCGGGCATATGCCCTATCGCCGGCTGGCCGAACCCTATCTGCAGCAGTTGTCGGAGCGCTTTCACGAAACGTCGCTGCTGACACTGCTGGAGCGCCGTCAACTGAAGATGTTCCATGCCGCCAGCGGATCGCCCGACGATCCCATGCGCTACAACATCGGCCTGAATGTGCTGGAGCCCCTGGTCTGGGGCGCGACGGCGCGGGTGATCCTGGCCCATCTGAGCCCGGCGGAAATCGACGCCGCCATCGCCGCCAGCGGCCCGTCGCCGGTGCGGGGCCTGACGCCCGATCCGGCGGAGATCATGGCCGCGCTGGAGCGGATACGCCGCGACGGCCATGCCGTCACCTACTCGCACCGCACGCCGAATACCGTCGGCGTGGGCGCGCCGTTCTTCGACGCGGAAGGGCAGGTCGTGGGCAGCCTGGGATTCTTGATTCCCACTTTCCGCTGGGAGCACGCGGATGCCGAACGCATCATTGGCGCCTTGCGCGATGCCGCCGGCGGCCTGTCGGCGCAATTGGGATACCGGGCGCCGCGCGGCGCCGTCTGAAACGCCGCTGAATCGCGGGGCCGCGCGCGCCCCATCGACGGGCGGTTGGAATTATCCTGATTCCAGAGCAGCTCTTTCCGCGCGGGCGCGCTTTTTCCGCCGTCCAATGCGCGGACATAATGCGGCCCACCATCCTGATGCAGAGGTAATCATGAAAGCCATCGTCTACGACCAGGCCGGCCTGGAGCCGGAAGATCCCCGCGCGCTGTACGACGCCGAGGTCGCCGTGCCCACGCCGGGTCCGCGCGATCTGCTGGTGCGCATCCATGCCATCGCGGTCAATCCCGTCGACACCAAGGTACGGCGCGGCATGGCGCCGGATGGGCAGCGCATCCTGGGCTGGGACGCCGCCGGCATCGTCACCGCGGTGGGTGCGGAGGTGACCCTGTTCCAGCCGGGCGATGAAGTGTTCTACGCGGGCTCCCTGGTGCGTCCCGGCTGCAATGCGGAGTACGCGCTGGTCGACGAGCGCATCGCCGGCCACAAGCCGGCCAAGCTGGACTTTGCCAACGCGGCCGCCTTGCCGCTGACCTCGCTGACTGCCTGGGAATTGCTCTTCGACCGGCTCGGCGTGGCGGAAGGCGGCGGCGAGGGCCAGACGCTGCTGATCATCGGCGCGGCCGGCGGCGTCGGCTCCATCCTGACCCAGATCGCCAGCCGCCTGACCCGGATGACGGTCATCGGTACGGCTTCGCGTCCCGAAACCCAGGACTGGGTGCGGCGCCTGGGCGCCCACCACGTCGTCGATCACCATCGCGGCTTGCAGGAGGAGCTCAAGCGTGTCGGCGTGCCGTCGGTCACGCATGTCGCCAGCCTCACGCATACCGACGCGCACTATCCGCAACTGATCGAGGCCCTGGCGCCGCAGGGCAGGCTGGGCGTGATCGACGATCCCGCAACGCTGGACGCCGTGCCGCTCAAGCGCAAGGCCCTCTCCCTGCACTGGGAGCTGATGTTCACGCGGTCGCTGTACCAGACCCCCGATATGATCCGTCAGCATGAGATCCTGGAGCGCGTATCGCGCCTGCTGGATGAGGGCATGCTGCGTTCGACGCTGGGCGAGCATTTCGGCCGCATCGATGCGGCCAACCTGCGGCGCGCCCATGCGGTGCAGGAAAGCGGCAAGGCGCGCGGCAAGATCGTGCTGGAAGGCTTCGGCTCCTGATGGGCTGGGGCTTGCCGGCGCATCGCCGAACAGGCCTAGAATGACGCTCATGGGCGGCCCGGGCCGCCGCTGCCGAACCGGAGCAGCCTATGAGTTTTGCCAGCGATATCGAATACGTGCCCGTCGAGGGCGAGGTGCGGCAGTTGTTCATCCTGCTGCATGGCGTCGGCGGTACACCCGCCGACATGCGCGACCTGGCGGCCGCGGTGCGCCGCGCGTTTCCGCAATCGGCCATCGTGGTGCCGGCGGGTTTCGAGCCCTACGACGGCATCGGCGACGGCCGCCAGTGGTTTTCCACGCGCGGCATCGACGAAGACAATCGACCCACGCGCGTGGCGTCGGCCCTGCCGGCCCTGGTGGCGTACATACGGGCCACGCAGCTGCGCTTCCACCTGCTGCAAAGCGACACCGCGCTGGCGGGGTTTTCGCAGGGCGCCATCATGGCGCTGGAAGCCACCGCCGCGCACGACGGCCTGGCCGGACGCGTGCTGGCGTTCTCAGGACGCTATGCGTCCATGCCGCACAGCCCGCCGCAATACACCACCATCCATCTGCTGCATGGCGCCGACGACAACGTCATACCGGCCGATCATGCGCGGCAGGCGCAGGCAAGGCTGGATGCCTTGCATGGCGATTCGACCATCGACATCGCCACGCGGGTGGGGCATGAGCTGCATCCGGCGCTGATCGAACGCGCGGTGGTGCGCCTGCAGACCTGCGTGCCGCTGCGCAGCTGGGAAGCGGCGCTGGGCTTGAACCAGGCGGCGCCGCCGGGAACGGTGCTGCATTAGATCGGCGCGCGTCAGCGTGCCGTCTGCCAGCCGCCGCCCAGCGCCAGGAAGAGCGTGATCTGGTCATTGGCCAGCTGCGCCTGCGACGCGGCCAGCGCGCTTTCATTGCTGGCCAGGGTCCGTTCCGCATCCAGCACGGTCAGGTAATCCGTCTTGCCATACCGGTACAGCAGACGCGCCTGCCGGGCCGCTTCGGCGCCCTGGTCGCGCGCCGCGCGCAACGATGCATCGCGGTCCAGTTCGCGCGCGTAGTTCTCCAGGGCGCTTTCCGTTTCGCGCAGCGCGTTCAGCACGGTGGCGTCGAAGCGCGCGTACGCGGCGCGGGTGCCGGCTTCCGCTTCGGCGATGCGCGCCTGCACCGCGCCCGTGTTCGGAATCGTCCAGGAGATCAGCGGCCCGATGTTCCAGGCAAAGGTGCTGGCGTTGCCGAAGTACTGCGCCGGGCCGGCCGACCCTGCCGACAGGCCCAGCGTGATCTTGGGATAGAGATCCGCCGTGGCCACGCCGATGCGCGCATTGGCCGCGGCCAGGCTGCGTTCGGCCTGGCGGATGTCGGCGCGGCGGCGCAGCAGGGCGGCGCCATCACCCACCGGGATCGGTTGGCGCAGCGTCGGCACGGCGGCGCAGTCGGCCAGCTCGGGCGGAAACTGGGCCGGCGTATCGCCGGTCAGCGTGGCCAGCTGGAACAAGGCCGTGCGCCGCTGCGCCTGCAGCGGCGGCAGGTTGGCGCGCAGCTGCTCCAGCTGGCTGCGCGCGCGCGTCACGTCCAGCGTGGTGCCGCGGCCCAGGCGCTGCAGCCTTTCGGTGGCTTGCAGCGATTCATTCTGCACATCGACGGAATGCTGGGCCGAAGCCAATTGCATGCCGGCCGCGCACGCCGTCGTGTAGGCGCGGATGGTCTGCGCCGCCACCGCCGCGCGCGTGGCGTCGTAGGCGGCCTGGGCGGCATCGCGATCGGCGCCGGCGGCCTCGATGGCGCGGCGGATCTGGCCGACCAGGTCCACCTGATACGAGATGCCGGCGCTGCCGCTGTACGACCAGGCATTGGGTGGCCGGTAATCCGGCGCCAGCTCCTGGATGCCCGACACGTGGCCATAGCTGGGCGACGCATTCAGCGTCGCGGAAGGCCGGGTCTGCGCCTGCGTTTCGCGCAGGATGGCATCGGCGCGTTCGAGATTGGCCGCGGCGACGCGCAGGTCGGTATTGGCGTCCATGGCCTTGGCGACGAGCGCGTTCATGGCCGGATCGTCATAAAGCCGCCACCATTCGCCCGGCACCGCGTTGGCCTGGAAAACCGCGCTGTCGCGCGCGCCATCGAAAGGCGCGGACGCCGCGGGGCGTCCGGCGATGGCTGCATCCGGCACGTGGTAGTCGGGCCCGACAGTGGTGCAGGCGGCCAGCGTGGCCGCCGCGGCTGCGACAAGGACGAAACGTATGGCTTGCATGATATCGTCCTTAGAACCCCTGTGCCGCCAGCTTGTCGCCGCCCACCAGCGACACCGTCGCGGTCTGCCCCGCGACCAGGCGCACGCCTTCCGGCACATGATCGATATGCAGGCGCACCGGTATGCGCTGCGCCAGCCGCACCCAGTTGAAGTTGGGATTCACGTTGGGCAGCATATTGGCCGCGCGGGTGCGGTCACGATCGGCGATGCCCATGGCAATGCTCTCGACGTGGCCGCGCAGCGCGCGCGGTTCGCCCATCAGCGCGATGGTCGCCTCGTCGCCTTCATGGATGCGCGGCAGCTTGGTCTCCTCGAAATAGCCTTCGACATAAAAGCTGGCGGAATCCACCAGCGCCATGACCGGCCGGCCCGCCGAGGCATAGGCCCCCACGCGCAGATCCAGATTGGTGACGCGTCCGTTCGTGGCGGCGACCACGCGGCTGCGTTCCAGATTCAGGCTGGCTTCATTCAAGGACACTTTGGCCTGCGCCAGCGCCGCTTCGGCCTGTTCGACGCGGGTCTGGCTCTGCTCGCGGATTTCCGCGGATACCAATTGGCCCAGTTCGCGATTGCGCCGCGCGTCGCGCGTGGCCTGCTGCAAGGCCACCGTCTGCGATCCGACGGCGGCCTTGGCCTGGTCATAGGCCAGCTGGAAGCGCGCGCGGTCGATTTCGAACAGCACGTCGCCGGCCCGCACGTCCTGGTTGTCATGCACGGGCACGGCGGTGACCAGTCCGGACACATCCGGCGCCACCTGGACGACATAGGCCTTGACACGACCGTCGCGCGTCCAGGGATCCAGCTCGTAATGCGTCCACAGATGGCGGCCGGCGATCACGGCGGCGACGACCAGCAAGGCGGTAACGGCGAATCGCACCCATGCAATGGGACCAGGCAGGGAAGGGACCTTCATGACAATCTCAAAAAACGTACGGTGAAATCCGGACCACGCCGTACAGCAGCACGACGTACAGCGCCAGATCGAACAAGGCGGGATGCCAGACCAGCCGATAGATGCCTGTCAGCGCCAGCAGGCGCCGCACGAACCAGGAGACGCCCAGCGTCACGACCGCCAGTACCAGCATCCACGGCATATAGATGCCATACAGACTGACTTCGCCGATCATGACGGGGCTCCCGGTTGGACCCGCGGCGCGGCGGTGTCCGTCGCGAAGGCGGGCGCATAGTCGGAAGCTTGCGGAAACAGCCCGCGCCGCAGGCCGACCAGCGCGACGATGGCGCGCTCGCGGGCCGACCCCGCCGGCGCGGCGTTGACGCGCGCCAGGGCTTGATCCAGCCGCGACAGAAAGGTATCGGGCATGGCGTTGCGCCCGCGGATGCGACCGCGGAACCAATCCGCCAGGCAGGACAGCACCGGCCGGATCGCCGCATCCGCCACGGGCAGTTCGCGCCGTGCGCGTTGCAGTTCGGCGATTTCATTGCCGACGCGCAGATCGAGCAAAGTGTCTTCTTCCACAGGCGCATCGTTGTTGCCGCGCACGGCCAGGCGGGTATACAGCAGGCCGATACGGTCCAGCATCCGCACGGTGTAGCTGTTGCCGGCCGGCGGCCGGTCGGCCGCCGCCATGGTCGCGAGTTCGCGCCAGTTGGCCGTCTGGATGCGGCGGGCGCTGTATTCGCCGCTGATCCGGCGCAGCAGCGCGGCCACCACCGCGGCGGCCCCCACGCCGATGATCTGCGCGATCATCGTGTCCATGAAGGACACCAGATCGGCGGTGTTGGTGTCGTGCAGCGCCAGCGTGCCGGAAAATCCGAAGAACACCGCCATCGCCTTGCCGGCGTGCGCCGGGCGTGCGATGTAGACGCCGCACACGAAGCACACCGGAAACATCGCCAGCGCCACCATCTCGAAGGAATGGATCGACGGCAGCACCACCAGCAGATACACCGCGGATATCGGGATGGAGACGAGGGTGTAGGTCAGGAACTGGCGGATGCCGGGCACCGGATCGTCCTGGGTGGCGAAGAAGCAGCTGAATATCGCCGCCATCATGGCCGCCGTGGCGCCGTTGGTCCAGGCCGCGCCGATCCAGAACGCGCACACCGCGCTGATGGCCACCGCCGCGGATACCGAAGACAACAGGGCGATGCCGTGATCGTGATGCAAGGCGCGATTCGACGTCGCCGCGTAACGCGACAGGCGCGCGGGCGCGCCCGACAGCCCCGCCTGGATGTCGCGCCGCAGGGCGAAACCGCGTTCGCAATGGCCGACCAGCTCGCGCAGCCGCGCCGACAGGCTGACCAGCAGCAGATCGTGCCAGTCCGCGCCGGCGTCGATGTCCGGCATCAGCCCGCCCGCGCGCTCGCGCAGCGTCGCGGCCCGCGCGGGATCGCCGCTCGGCCCGGCCTCGATCCACGCCGAGATGTCATCCAGCAGTGCGGGCAGTTCCGCCGGCAGCGGCCGTCCCGATGCGCGCAGCGCACGCAGCCGGTCTTCCAGCGACGATACGGTGGTCGTCAGGGCCGCCATGCGGTCCTGCATGGCGGTCACCGAGCCCGCCGTCCAGCGGATATTGCCGGTGTCATAGGGCACGTGGGTGGACAGCAGGCGCAGCTGGGTAATGTCGTTGGCCAGGGCGCGGCGATCCTTGGCGCTTTGCGTGGCCGTGTCGCCGCGCAGCGCATCCTGCACCCAAAGCCGGGCGTCGCGCAGCGCCTGGTCGAGCTTGCCGACCACCGCGCCGCCGATGCCGCGCGGCAGGATGAGTACATGGGCCAGCATCGCGCACAGGATGCCGGCGGTGATTTCTTCCACCCGCGCCAGGCCGGTATCGAATACCGTTTCCGGCGCCGTCACGCTGGGCAGCCCTATCATCGCGGCGGTATAACCGGCCAGCATGAACAGATAGGAGCGCGGCGTACGGTCCAGCACCGCCAGGTACAGGCATACGCCCACCCACAAGGACAGCGCCAGCACCATCAGCACCGGGTAATTCGCCAGCCTGGGCACCAGATACACCACGGCCGCGCAGCCGAAGAAGGTGCCGCCCAGCCGGAACAACGCCTTGGACCGGACCGCGCCGGCCCAGGGCTGCGACACGATATAGGCCGTCGTCACCGCCCAGAACGGGCGCGGCAGGTCGATCAGCATGGACAGGTAAAGCGCCGCCATCGCGCCGATATAGGCCTTGATGGAAAACAGCGTTTCTTCCGCCGTCGGCAGTTTCATTGCGCGCGCTCCTGCCGGGCCGCGCTGACCGGAATGGGTTCGATATGCACCAGCGATGTCTTGATGCTTTCGAAGACGCGGATGCAGGCTTCGGCATCGGCCGCATCCACGCCGCGGAAGACCTGGCGGCGCAGATGCACCAGCATCTCTTCCACGCGCGCGCGCAGGACATGCCCCGCCTGTGTCATATGCAGCGTCTTGGCGCGGCGGTCCAGCGGGTCTTCACGCCGTTCCACCAAACCGGCGGCTTCCAGCTGGTCCACCACGCGCACCACCGACGGACCTTCCACGCCCATGGCTTCGGCCAGCACACCCTGGCGCACGCCGTCGCCCAGCCGCCCGAGCCAGATGACGGGCCAGGCGGTGGCCTGCGACAGGCCGTAGTCGGCCAGCGCCTTGTCGGCCGCGGCGCGATAGGCGCGATGTATGACGAGCAAGTGAGTGGTCAGGACCGCGAGGCGGGCGTCGGGGGGCTTTTTCATGCAAAAGATTCTAAGCTAATTATTAGCTTCCTATCGAATTGCACGCGTGGAAAACACTTTCCCGTTGGCGGGGTTTTTCCCAGCAGGGATCTATGGAAATCGCCTGGCATGAGCAGCCCACATGAGCAGAACCCGGCATGCACGGCCAGGCGCCAGGAAGGCAGGCGGCCGCATGCGGTCCGGCTGAACCGCATGCGGCGTGCCCCGTGCCGGGGAGCTGGGCTTAGTCGGCCACCAGCAGCGCGACCGGAAAATCGGCCAGGGCTTCGGCCAGGGGCAGGATGCTATCGGCCCCGACGCGGCGTTCGCGGCCGCTGAGCGCGTCGCGCAGCACCGCCCCCGCGTAGCGGTGCGGCAGCACGACGGCCGTCGTGTCCCAGAAATCGCCGTCGATACGCGGCAGCGCCGTGGACGGCGCGGACGGATCGTCGCCCGCTTCGAGCCGCAGGCCCTGGCTGCACAGACGCGGAGCCAACACGAACACGCAGCGATCCTCCAGGCAGCGCAGGAAAGCCAGGATATTCGCGCCGCGCGAGCCCAGGATGGGCAGCGGGACGTAGTTCCCGTGCTCGAAGATATCCGCATAATCGCGCCGCGCCCGCAGCGCGCCGCGGACGATGGCCTGCTTCAAGCGGCCGTCGCGCCAGTTCGTCAGCAGCGCATCCGGATCATGCGCGTCGCCGGCATCCAGCGCCGCCATGCGGGCCGCATAATCCACCGGCGTGCGGTTGTCCGGATCGACCAGGCTGAAGTCCCAGAATTCCGTGCCTTGGTACAGATCCGGCACGCCGGGCACCGTCATGCGCAGCAGCGTCTGCGACAGGCTGTTGACGATGCCGGCGGGGGCGATGTGGTTGGCGAAGGCGGCGATTTCGCGCGCCGGCGAGTCGGCCTCGGTGGCGGGCTGCAGCAGCTTGCGCAGCACGTCTTCGCAAGCGGCTTCGTAGGTGGCATCCGGCACCACCCAACTGGTGCGCAGCTTGGCCTCGCGCAGGGCCTTCTGCTGCCAGGCCGAGACGCGGTCGCCGAAGGCCTGCAGTCCCTTTTCATCGTCTGGCGCCAGCGTTAGCGGCCAGGCGGCGACCAGGGTCTGCAGCAGCATGTAGACGTCCCCGGGGTGCGGCGACAACGTGCCCGCGCCGCTATAGGTCGCGGGCACGTGGCGGTTCATCCAGTCGAGGACGGTATCGGCCCATTGCGCCGACACTTCGCTCAGCGCGGTCAGGCGCGAGCGCGTGTCCTCGCCGCGCTTGTGGTCGTGCGTGGCGGTGGCGACCATGGCATGCGGAAAATGCCGGCCGCGCGAGGAGCAGCGGCGGTGGAACACTTCCGGGGCCATGCAGAACAGTCCGGGGTCGGCGCCCACCTCGTTACGCGACAACAGCCGGCCGTAGCGGTAGAAAGCGGTGTCCTCCAGCGACTTGGCGGTCAACGGCGGCGTCAATTGCTGGAAGCGGCGGATGGCTTCGCGGCGCGCCAGGCATTCCTCGGGCGGGAAGTCGGCCGGGGCTTCGCCGCCCAGCCAGCCCGACATCAGTTCCAGCAGCGGCCCATCGTCGCCGTCGCGGTCCAGGCGTATGCGGGCATGGGCCTGGGTGGCGGCGTGTTCGAAGCGCACGCGATCCATATGGTGCCAGCCGCGCTCGTCGGCGTAGATGCGGTACACCGGGAACACCGCCAGCAGCTCCCACAGCACACGCAGGATGGCGGATTCGCCCCAGTCGCGCGTGCGCAGGTCCAGCCGCGCCACGCGGTGCAGCGCGCGCGCCGCCGCCAGGCGTTCCGCCGGAAAATGGCGCAGCATTATCAGGTCGCGCGCCTCGTTGGCGACGGCGGCGAAGGGCCGGGGATCGCCGGAGACGCTTTCCCACAATTCGGTCAGCGTTTGTTCCCCCGTCGGATCGTGCAGCACCGCGCCGACCTGGCTCATGAAGTCGTAGCCGGTGGTGCCGTTCACCTTCCAGCGATCGTCCAGGGTTTCGTCGTCGGCCAGGATTTTCTCGATGACCAGATACGGGTCGGGGTCGCGCAGCTGCGCGGGACGGCGCCCTACGCGCTCCTCCAGCGCGGCGCGCAGGCGCGCGCAATACGCGATGGGATCGCTCAGGCCGTCGACGTGGTCCACGCGCACGCCGTCGATCAGGCCTTCCTCATAGAAGCCTAGGATCATGGCGTGCACGGCGTCGAAGACCTCCGGCTGGTCCACCCGCACGCCGATCAGGTCGCTGATCTCGAAGAAACGGCGCCAGTTGATCTCTTCCGGCGCCGCGCGCCACCAGGCCAGCCGGTAATGCTGAAGCTCCAGCAGCGCGTGCAGCCGTTCGCGTCCGGCCTCGGTGGCCGTGTCGAAGTCCCTCAGCGCGCCGGCATCGCGCGGCCCGTGGCTGCGCAGGCTTGCCGGATCGAGCGGATAGGGTGTGCCATGGACCTCCAGGTAGTAGCGGTTCGTCCCCGCATCATGGCGCAACGCGATGTCGCCGGCGGCCAGCGCCTCGCCATAGGGCTTGCCCAGGAAAGGCGCCAGTACCTTGTCATGCAGATCCTTGTCGGTGCTGTCCCAGGTAATGTCGAACCATTGCGCATGCGGACTGCCGCGGCCCAGTTCCAGCACGCTGCGCCACCACGGGTTGTCCGTGCTGGTCGCCATGTGGTTGGGCACGATGTCGACGATCAGTCCCAGTCCGGCCTCGCGCGCCGCGGCGGCCAGTTCGCGAAAAGCCTGTTCGCCGCCCAGCTCCGGATTGACCTGGGTATGGTCGACGACGTCATAGCCGTGCGTGGATTCCGGACGCGCGCGGGTAATCGGCGAAAGATAGAGATGGCTGACGCCCAGGCGGGCGAAGTAGGGCACGTGGCTGCGCGCATCGGCCAGGGTGTAGCCCTTGTGCAGTTGCAGCCTTATGGTTGCGCGGGGGGTTGCGCGGGGCGCGGTCATCGCTTGCTCCGGGTATCGGCGACGGCGTCGGCGCGGCGGCGCACGGCCTCGCTTTCGAACAGTCGGGCGGCGTCGGCGCCCAGGCGACGGCGCCAGTTGGGATGTTGGTCTATGGTGCCCGGCAGATTGGGCTGCTCGTTCAGGCCCAGCAGATCTTCCGTGGGGACCACCATCAGGGGCGAAGGCGTATGCGAGACGAAGCGCAGGACGTCCTCGATGGGCGCTTCCTGCGGGGGCTCGTGGGGGGCCTCGGCCGGCGCGCAGCCGGCCTGCCGCACCGCATGCCATAGCGCGCCGCGATCGCGGGCGCGTTGCTGGTGCAGGCCGTCTTCGGTTTCATCGTCGCCCAACAATTGCAGGCGCGCGCGCCAGCCGATGTCCGTGCCGGTCCACCAGCCGGCCACGGTGGGCAGGTCGTGCGTGGTGCTCAACGCGATCGACGATGCGGACCACGCGGCCGGCGGCATGAACGGCGTGGGATCGCTCCAGCCGTCGCGCTGGAACCAGAGCACGTTCATGCCCAGCATGCCGGCGCGCTCGATGCGGTCGTTGAAGCCTTCCGGCACGGTGCCCAGGTTCTCGCCGACGACGATGGCGCGATGGCGCCAGGCTTCCAGGGCCACCAGGCGCAGCATATCGTCCAGCGGATAGCGCAGGTAGGCGCCATCCTTGGGCGAGGCGTCGCGCGGCACCAGCCACATGCGCGCCAGGCCCAGCACGTGGTCGACGCGCACGCCGCCGGTGTAGGCCAGCGATGCACGCAGCATTTCGCGAAAGGCGGCATAGCCGTTCAGGCGCATCGACCGAGGCGAAAACGCGGTCAGTCCCCAGCTCTGGCCCAGGGGGTTGTAGACGTCCGGCGGCGCGCCGGGCGACAGATCGGACAGGATGTCGGCCTGGCGGCTCCAGGCATGGCTGCCGCTCGGATCGGTGCCTACCGCCAGGTCGCTGATCAGCCCTATGCCCATGCCGGCATCCAGCGCGGCGCGCTGGGCCCGCTGCAGGCCGCGCGCGGCCTGCCATTGCAGGAACACGTGGTAGGCGACCTCCTTGTCGTGCCCATGGGCCCATGCCTTGACGCCGCGGCCCGCCGGGTCGCGCAGGTCGGCGGGCCAATGGCGCCAGTCCGTGGCATCGCCCAGCGGCGGCAGGTGGCGCGCATGCAGGGCTTCGAAGCGCGCGTGGCTTTCCAGCGGTTCGCCGCCCGCGGCGCGGAAAGCCTCGAAATCCGCGTGCAGCGCGGCCGTGCCGTCGGTACGGAATTCTTCGTAGAGCTTGCGCATCAGCTTCATGCGCAGGCGCGCCACCGCGGGCCAATCGACCAGGGGCAGGTCGTCCAGGCGCATGATTTCCTCGCCCAGGTTCAGGGCGTTCAGCGCGGCCCCGACGGCCGCCTCGCCCAGCAACTGGCAGGGGTCGGCATACAGGCTGTTCAGGAACAGCCGGCTGGATGGCGCGTAGGGGCTGTAGCGGCTGGGATCGGCGGCGAACATGGCGTGCACGGGGCTGATCGCGACGGCCTCGGCACCGCGTCCCGCCGCGGCCTCCGCCAGCCGCGCCAGCGCGGTGAAGTCGCCGATGCCGGCGGCGCGGGCCGCCTTGCCTTCGTGCGCGCGCCGCAGGCTGTACAACTGGACCGCCACGCCCCAGGCGCGCGGCGTCGCCGTTTCCAGCACATCGCCCACGCTGGGGCAGCGTTGCGGCGCGACCGCCAGGGTCCATTCACGGCCGTCGCCGCGCAGGCGGTAATAGCCGGGCGTGTCCAGCGCCGGCAAGTGGGCGTCGCCGCCCTCCATGCCGTGGGCGTTCAGGGAATGCGTCTCGCCGGTCTCGTCGACCAGTTCGAAGCGCATGTCACGCACGCCATGCAGGACGATGGGCGTGCCGGCATCGACGATCCTGAAGCCGTCGTGCTCGCCGCCTTCCTCCGCGAGCCTGCCTATGCTGTCCTTGATCTGTTCGAGGCTGCCGGCGGGCAGCTCCAGCGCATGGAGCAGGGTGCGGACCACCTCTTCGCGCACGCGCTGCGGCCGCCCGCGGGCGTCTTTCCAGTCCACGGCGATGCCGGCCCGGTCGGCCAGCATCGCCAAAGCCTGTGCTTCGTCATCCGGTATGGCTGGGGCATTCATGCCAATTCCTTCAACAAGGCGACCGTGACGCCATGCTGCAGCAGGCCATCGCGCAGCGCGCGGCCGGCGCCGGTCTCGCTTTCGAACAGCAGGGTTTCATCGGAACGGTCTTCCTGCAGCCAGTCCGGCCGCACGTCCACCGAGCCCAGGTTGATGTAGATCGACAATACCGCGCCATCGCCCAGCAGCCATTGCGCCACCACCGCGCGCAGGCCCAGGACGTGGGCGCCCAGCGAATGCGCGCCGTCCAGGCGCGGCACGATGACGCGCTGGCGCAGTTGCAGCAGCGCCTGGTAGTAGTCCTGCCACTCTGGATCGGGCGGCGCCTGGAAAGGATCGGAACGCTTGTAGGTCGCCTCGTCGTTCGGATCCGGGATGCGGTCGCGCGTCTCGGGATGGGCGAAGGCGCGGAATTTCTCGAATTCCTTGCGGCGGCCGTCGCGCACCGCCTGTGCCAGCTTGGCGTCGGTATGGCTGGTGAAGTACAGGAAAGGCGCGGTCGATCCGCGTTCTTCGCCCATGAAGATCAGCGGGATCTGCGGCGCCAGCAGCAGCAGCGCCACCGCCGCGCGCACCGGCCGCGTATCGTGGCGCGCCAGGGCCAGCAGGCGTTCGCCCATGGCGCGATTGCCGATCTGGTCGTGGTTCTGCAGGAACAGCACGAAGGACGTCGGCGGCAGATGGGCGCTGGGTTCGCCGCGCGGCACGCCGCCGCGGTGCTCCGAGGCCTCGCCCTGGTAGATAAAGCCGTCGCTGAGCGCGCGCGTCAGGCGTTGCGCGGGATGCATGGCGTAGTCGCTGTAATAGCCCTCGCTTTCGCCCGTCAGCAGCTGATGCAGCACATGGTGGCCATCGTCGTTCCACTGCGCCTGGTAGCCGTTTTCCAGCGGGTGGACCTGGTTGTCGTCGTTCTCCAGCACCAGGTGCACAAGACGGTCCGCCGGCAGATGCGTGCGCACGAAGCCGGCCATTTCTTCCAGCCAGCCCACGTCCTTGATGGCATGGACGGCGTCCAGCCGCAGGCCGTCGAAGCGGAACTCGGTCAGCCAGTACAGCGCGTTTTCGGCGAAGAACTGCCGCACCGCGCGGCGGCGGAAATCGATCGCCACGCCCCAGGGCGTATGCACATCGTCACGGAAGAAATCGCTGGCATAGGCCGACAGGTAGTTGCCGTCCGGACCGAAGTGGTTGTAGACCACGTCCAGGAACACCATCATGCCCAGCCCGTGCGCCGTATCGATCATGCGCTTGAGCTCGTCCGGCGTGCCATAGGCGCGGTCGGGCGCATAGGGCAGCACGCCGTCGTAGCCCCAGTTGCGCGGCCCGGGAAAGTCGGCGATGGGCATGAGCTCGACCGCCGTGATGCCCAGCGCGGCCAGCTCGGGCAGCTTGGCCTCGATACCGGCATAGCCGCCGGCCAGGCCGGCGTGCAGTTCGTAGAGCACCGTCTCGCGCCATGGCCGGCCGCGCCATCCGGTGTTGGTCCAGGCATAGGAGTCGGGGGCGGTGACCACGCTGTCGTCATGCACGTCGCCGGCCTGCAGGCGCGAAGCCGGGTCGGGAACGCTCAATTCCGGGCCGACGCGATAGCGGTAGCGCGTGCCGGGCGGGCAGGGCGTCTGGATCTCGTAAAAGCCGTCGCCGACGTCGGTCATCGGCAGCGGCTCGCGGTCGGCGATTTCCAGCTTGACGCCTTGCTCGGCATTGGGCGCCCACAGGCGGAACCGGGTGAGTCCGTTGGCCAGATGCCAGGCGCCAAAGCATGGCAGTAGACCTGGGTTGCCGGTGGATGAGCTCGCATCCTGGCGCGCCGCGGCGCCGTCGTGTCGGTCCGTCCGGGCGGATGTGTTGGTGCTAGTCATGCGTGCTCCCTGCTGCGGGGGTACCCGCTTAATAGTGCGATACCGTGCGCGTGCACGGTCACGTGGTGGCCGTGTACGTTGTGTTCAGGTACGTCCGGCCGCGTGGAGTCGGCCAGCATGCGCCAGGTCATGTCGTGGGGCAGCGCGAACGAGGCGTCGACGTCGCTGCCGTTCATCAAGGTCAAGGTGACGTCGAAGCCGTCGCGCGTGCCGATGGCCCTGCGCAAGCCCAGGACCCGGCCTTCGGGATCGTGCCAGGCCTGCTGCGTCATCGGTTGGCCGTTCACGTCGAACCACGTCACCCCGGCCATGCCCGGCGCGGCTTCCTGATGTGCATTCATATAGCGCGTGCTGCGCAGGCTGGGATGTTCCCGGCGGCAGGCGGCGATGCGGGCGACGAAGGCGATCAGGTCCCGGCCTTCCTGGGTGCCGGCCAGGTCCCAGTCCAGCCAGGACACCGCGTTGTCCTGGCAGTAGGCGTTGTTGTTGCCGTCCTGGCTGTTGCCGAACTCGTCGCCGGCCAGGAGCATGGGCGTGCCGTAGGAAAGCAATACCGTGGCCAGCAAGGCGCGCTGCAGGCGCCGCCGCACATGCTGGATCTGCGGATCGTCCGTCGGTCCTTCGGCGCCCCAGTTGCGGCTGCAGTTTTCGTTGTGGCCGTCGCGGCCGTCTTCCAGATTGGCTTCGTTGTGCTTCTCGTTGTAGCTGACCACGTCGCGCACCGTAAACCCGTCATGCGCGGCCACGAAATTCACCGAGGCCCATGGGCGCCGGTGGCGGCGGTCGAACAGGTCGCTGGAGCCGGCCATGCGTTCGGCCAGATCGCCCCGCTGGCCCGAATCGCCGCGCCAGAAGCGGCGCACCGTATCGCGGAACTTGTCGTTCCATTCGGCGAAGCCGGGCGGATGCTGGCCCAGCTGGTAGCCGTCCGGGCCGATGTCCCACGGTTCGGATATCAGTTTCAGGCGCGACAGCACGGGATCCTGCAGTATCGCGTCGAAGAACCCGGACCCCGGGTCGAAACCGGTGCCTTCGCGGCCCAGCGTCACCCCCAGGTCGAAGCGGAAGCCGTCGACCCGATAGGACGTCGCCCAGTGCCGCAGCGAATCCAGTACCATCTGCAGCACGCGCGGATGCGACAGGTTGACCGTGTTGCCGCAGCCGGTGTCGTTGATGTAGTAGCGCTCGTCGCCCGGAATCAGGCGGTAGTAGCTGGCGTTGTCCAGGCCGCGCCAGGACAACGTGGGCCCGAGTTCGTTGCCCTCGCAGGTGTGGTTGTAGACCACGTCCAGGATGACCTCGATGCCGGCCGCCTGCAGGCGCCGGATGGCCATGCGCAGCTCGTTGGGATCGTCCTGCGGCAGATAGGCGGGTTCAGGCGCGAAGTACGACAGCGTGCTGTAGCCCCAATAGTTGTTCAGCCCTTTTTCCACCAGGAATTTATCCTGCAGGAAGGCATGCACCGGCAGCAGTTCGATGGCCGTCGCGCCGATCTTGTGCAGATGGTCGATGAAGCGCGGCGCCGACAGCGCGCTGACCGTGCCGCGCAGATGCGGCCAGACATCGTCGCGCCGCATCGACACGCCGCGCACGTGGGCTTCGTAGATGACGGTGTTTTCCCAGGACGTGCGCGGCGGACGCGTCTCGCCCCAGTTGAAACCGTCGTCCGTCACCACCCCCTTGGGCATGGCCGGCGCGCTGTCGCGCCGGTCCGGCGTCAGGTCGGCGCGGGCGTGGCCGGCGCGATAGCCGAACAGGGCGTCGGTCCAGCGCAGCGGGCCGATCAGCTGCCGCGCATAAGGATCCAGCAGCAGCTTGTGGGGATTGAAGCGATGCCCCTGCTTGGGATCGTAAGGCCCGTAGGCGCGGTAGCCGTACACCAGCCCCGGCGCGGCGTCCGGCAGATAGCCGTGCCACACCTCGTCAGTGCATTCCGGCAGCGGCATCCGGCGGATTTCCTTGCGGCCGCGGGCGTCGAAAATGCACAGGTCGATACGCGTCGCATTGGCCGAGAAAACGGCGAAGTTCACACCCAGCCCATCGCTGGTGGCGCCCAGAGGGTAGGGCAGGCCAGGCGAAAGCCGGTCGGGTAGCGGACCAGGCATGGGCGGTCTATCCTTCTTGCTCGAATATCACCGTGGCCAAGGGGGGCAGCGTCAGCGACAGCGACTGCGCCTGCCCGTGCGAGCCGATCTCTTCCGTATGGCGGCCGCCGCCATTGCCGACGCCCGATCCGCCGTAGTCGCCGGCATCGGTATTCAGCCGTTCGCGCCACCATCCCGGGCGCGGCACGCCGATACGGTAATCCTGGCGGGGCACGGGCGTAAAGTTGCAGACGGCCAGTACATGCCGGTCGCCGTCTTTGCGCAGGTAGGCGAAGACGCTGTTGCCGGCATCGTCGCCGACCACCCATTCGAAACCGCTCGGATCGCCATCGTGGCGGTGCAGCGGCGGCAATTCGCGGTACAGCTGGTTCAGGTCGCGCACCAGCTGCTGCACGCCGCGGTGCAGGCCATCGTCCAGCGCCGGCCAGTCCAGGCTGGCATCGTGGTTCCACTCGCGCGATTGGGCGATCTCGCCGCCCATGAACAGCAGCTTGCGTCCCGGATGGGTCCACATGAAACCGAAGTAGGCCCGCAGGTTGGCGAACTGCTGCCAGCGGTCGCCCGGCATTTTGTTCAGCAGCGATCCCTTGCCGTGTACGACTTCGTCATGCGACAGCGGCAGGATGAAGCGCTCCGAATAGGCGTACACCATGCCGAAGGTCATGTCGTGATGGTGATAGGCGCGATGCACGGGCTCGTGGTGCATGTAGCGCAGCGTGTCGTGCATCCATCCCATGTTCCACTTGTAGGTGAACCCCAGCCCGCCGTCTTCCGGACGCGCGGTCACGCCGGGCCAGGCGGTGGATTCCTCCGCCACGGTAATCGCGCCGGGGCACAACTTGGCCACGGTCGCATTCATGTCGCGCAGGAAGTCCACGGCTTCCAGGTTTTCACGGCCGCCGTAGCGGTTCGGTATCCATTCGCCGGCGTTGCGGCTGTAGTCGCGGTACAGCATGGACGCAACGGCGTCCACGCGCAGGGCGTCCACGTGGTAGCGGCGCACCCATTCCAGCGCGCTGGCCACCATGAAGTTGCGTACTTCCGTGCGGCCCAGGTTGTAGATCAGGGTGTTCCAGTCCGGATGGAAGCCTTCGCGCGGATCGCTGTATTCGTACAGCGCGGTGCCGTCGAACTGCGCCAGGCCGTGGGTATCGGTGGGGAAGTGCGCCGGCACCCAGTCCAGGATGACGCCCAGCCCGGCCGCATGGCAGCGGTCGATGAAGCGGGCGAACTCGGCGGGCGTGCCATAGCGCGCCGTGGGCGCGAAGACCCCCAGCGGCTGGTAGCCCCAGGATCCGCCGAACGGGTGCTCCATGATGGGCATCAGCTCGATGTGCGTGAAGCCCATGTCCTTGGCGTAGGGCACCAGGCGGTCGCCCAGCCGCTCCCAGACGCTGTCTTCATGGTCGCCGTCGCGCGGCAGCCAGGAGCCGGCATGGACTTCGTAGATCGACATGGGTGCTTCGGGCGCCTGGCGCGCGCCGCGGCCGGCCATCCATTCATCGTCGGTCCAGCTGAAATCGCCCGGCTCGGGCACGACCGACGCCGTGGCCGGCGGCATTTCCGTCTGGCGTGCCAGGGGATCGGCCTTCAGCGGCAGCAGGTTGCCGTGCGCGCCGATGATCTCGTACTTGTAGCGTTCGCCGGCCTGCAGGCCGGGGATGAACAGTTCCCAGACCCCGGCGCTGTGCCGCAGCCGCATGGGATGGCGGCGGCCGTCCCAGGAGTTGAAATCGCCGACGACGGAAACGCGCCGCGCATTGGGCGCCCATACGGCGAAGCGTACGCCATCCACGCCCTGCGTGGTGATGACGTGGGATCCCAGGCAATCGGCCAGCGATTCATGGCGGCCTTCACCGATCAGGTACAGATCCAGATCGCCCAGCAGCGGGCCGAAGGCGTAGGGGTCCGCGGTTTCCTGCTGGGCGCCGCCCCAGTCGATACGCAGCCGATAGGCGTCGGGCTGGCCGACCGGCAGATCGCCCGCGTCGGCCATGTAGAAGCCGTTGCGCACGTGCCGCAGTTCCAGTTCCGCGCCTGAGCCGGCGCGCAGCAGAACGACACCCTGCGCATTCGGCGCGAAGACACGGATCACCGTGCGGTCGCCATCCCGGTGCGGGCCCAGCACCCCGAAGGGATCGGCATGCCGGCCGGTAAGCAAAGCGTCGATATCCCCATGCAAGGCATCGGGTATGGTCTCGAAGGTAGAGGCGGACGTCATGTTGATTCCGGTGTTCCTATTCAGCGTTGGCGGGCCCGGCCGGCTCTTTGGCGAGCAGGCGATCCGCCAGCGCGGCCAGGCCGTTCAGCGGGATGCTGACCCAGTCGGGCCGGTGGGCTGCCTCGTACGCGATTTCATAAGCGGCTTTTTCGATCAGGGCCAGGTCGATCAGCGCGTCCTCCTGGCTTTCATCCATCCAACGGGGCTCGGCATTGCGCGAAACCTCGCGGTATGCCGACAGGAATGCCTGATTGGCCACTTCGCGGAAATGCACGATCAGATCGCGGCGGCGATGGCGCAGCACCGTTTCGGCGGGTTGGACTTCGGTGACGTTGGCTTCGGCATCGCCGAAGCCATTGGCGACGGTGGCGGCGGCGTAATCGAAGGACCGCAACAGCCCGGCCACGTCGCGCGACGCGCTGCTCTTGGCCCGGCGTTCTTCCAGCGAGCGGGCCGGTTCGCCCTCGAAGTCGATAATGTAGGCGTCGCTCTGCGCCACCAGCACCTGGCCCAGGTGGAAGTCGCCGTGGATACGGATATGCAGCGTGCCGATCTCGCTCTGGGCCAGCGTCTTGACGGCTGCGGCCAGTTCGTCGCGCAGATCGATCAGCCGTCGTGCCTTGTCCGCGCAAGCGGCTTCCAGCTTGCTGACGTTTTCCTTCAGCAGCTTCAGCCCGCGGTCCAGCATGGCGGTGACGTCGGCCGCGCGCTTGCGGGCGTCGGCGGCGGTGGCCTTGTGCGGTTCGAAGGCCGGATCGTCGCTGGGCTGGGCCAGTACGGCGTGCAGTTCGCCCAGGCGCCTGCCGATGGCGCAGGCGAAGGCGGTGTAGCCCTTCAGGTCTTCGGCATAATCCTCCGCGCTTTCCGCTGTCAGCGCCGCGGCTTCCAGCGTGCGCTTCAGGTATTCCAGCGTCCAGCTCCACGCGTCGCCCTGGTTGGTGATGACGGTATGCATCAAGGCCAGGGTGTGCGGCGTGCCGTCTTCATCGACGCGGACGATCTCGCCCAGCAACTGGGCGCTGTTGGTGTAGCCGGCCTGCGTCAGGCGGCGCGTCATTTCGGCTTCCGGATGCACGCCCGGCACGACGTGGCGGATCAGTTTCAGCATCGCCACGCCGCCGACGGTCATGGAACTGTTCGATTGTTCGCCGGTGAACCAGGTCACTTCCGGATCGTCCGGCAAGTCCAGCGCGTCCAGGCCCGGTTCGCCGCGGAAGTGCAGCACGCAGGGCGGATTGGCGCGCGGCACGGGCAGTTCGAGCCGCCGGCGCAGGCCGCGCACCAGCGCGTGGATGAAGGTGGGCAGTGTGTAGGCGTCGGTCAGCATGCCCATTTCGGCGGCACGGCGCACGCGGGCCAGGGCGTACTGCTGCGCCATCGGCGGCAGCGTTTCGCCCCAGATCAGCGCCACCGGCAACAGGAAGCGCGCCGGCTTGCCGTCGAAGTCCATCTCCAGCTCGGCGATGAAGCATTCGTACTCGGTGTCCTTCAGCTGCACCGCATAGGCGGCCTGGGCGAAGTTGACCTTGCGGTCCTTGGGGAACCAGCGCTGACGCGCCAGATACAGGGGCAGCACGTCCTGCCGCAGCGAGCGCACCGCGCCTTCCGTCAGGTCATAGCCGGTGCGGCCGCGCAGCACCAGGGTGTAGTACTCGGGCATTTGTTCCGGATGGGTCGCATGCCAGGATGGCGGCGACGCCACCGTGCTCAGTTCGAACCAATAGAAGCCGTAGGGCGGCAAGGTCAGCAGATAAGGCAGCTCGCCGATCGCCGGGAAGGGCGTGCCGCCCAGCAATTCCACGGGCACCCGGCCGTTCATGCTGGACAGGTCCAGCTCGACCGGCTGCGGGGCGCGCGACAGGTTGGCCACGCACAGGATCACGGTGTCTTCGTATTCGCGCAGGTAAGCCAGGATCTTGCGGTTGCCGGGGAACAGGAAGCGCAGCGTGCCGCGGCCGAAGGCGCGCGTCTGCCGGCGCGTGGCCAGCATGCGGCGCGTCCAGTTCAACAGCGAATGCGGGTCGCGCTGCTGCGCTTCCACGTTTACCGCCTCATAGCCGTACAGCGGCCCCATCAATGGCGGCAGCGGCAGCCTTTCCGGGTCGGCGCGCGAGAACCCGCCGTTGCGATCGGGCGACCACTGCATGGGCGTGCGCACGCCGTCACGATCGCCCAGGTGCACGTTGTCGCCCATGCCCAGTTCGTCGCCGTAATAGATGACCGGCGTCCCCGGCATCGAGAACAGCAGGCTGTTCATCAGCTCGATACGGCGGCGGTCGCGCTCCATCAGCGGCGCCAGGCGCCGGCGGATGCCCAGGTTCAGGCGCGCGCGGCGGTCGGCGGCATAGACGTCCCACAGATAGTCGCGCTCGCTGCTGGTCACCATCTCCAGCGTCAATTCATCGTGGTTGCGCAGGAAGATGGCCCACTGGCAGTTTTCCGGAATATCCGGCGTCTGCCGCATGATGTCGGTGATGGGAAAGCGGTCTTCCCGCGCGATGGCCATATACATGCGCGGCATCAGCGGGAAGTGGAAGGACATATGGCATTCGTCGCCCTTGCCGAAGTATTCCTGCGCGTCCTCGGGCCACTGGTTGGCTTCGGCCAGCAGCATGCGATTCGTATAGTCGGCGTCCAGCGTGGCGCGGATTTTCTTCAGGACGTCATGCGTTTCCGGCAGGTTCTCGTTGTTGGTGCCTTCGCGTTCCACCAGGTAGGGAACGGCGTCCAGCCGCAGTCCGTCCACGCCCATGTCCAGCCAATAGCGCATCACGGCCAGTACTTCTTTCAGCACCTGCGGATTGTCGTAGTTCAGGTCCGGCTGGTGCGAATAGAAGCGGTGCCAGAAATACGCGCCCGCCACCGGGTCCCAGGTCCAGTTCGACTTTTCCGTATCCAGGAAGATGATGCGGGTGCCGGCATAGGCCTGGTCGTTGTCTGACCAGACGTAGTAGTTGCGGGCCGCCGATCCCGGCTTGGCGCGCCGCGCGCGCTGGAACCAGGGATGCTGGTCGGAGGTATGGTTCACGACCAGTTCGGTGATCACGCGCAGGCCGCGCGCGTGCGCGGCGCGGATGAACTTGCGGACGTCCGGCAGCGAGCCATAGTCCGCATGCACGCCGCGATAGTCGGCGATGTCGTAGCCGTCGTCGCGCCGCGGCGATGGATAAAAGGGCAGCAGCCAGATGGTATTCACACCCAGCTGCGAAATGTAGTCCAGCTTTTCGATCAGCCCCGCGAAATCGCCGACGCCGTCATTGTTGGCGTCATAGAAGGATTTCAGGTGCAACTGATAAATGACCGCGTCCTTGTACCAGAGCGGGTCATCGCGGTCGGGAGTATTGACGGTGCTGTCGGTCATGGTTTGCTTCGCTTGCGTGTCTCTGTTGTTTTCACGGGCCGCCCCGACTCCGGGGATCAAGCCATGCCCGCGACCCGCCAAATCCGGTAGGGCTGACCCGGATGCAGATAAATGGTTTGCTGCCTGCCTTGCCAGGACTGGCGGCCACCGTCGACCAGATCGTCGGCATAAAGTGTGCCGTGATCCGGCAGTCCGAACTCCCACAATGGCAGGTCGACCTGCGCCGTCTGCGGGTTGTGGGGATCCAGGCTGATGGCCACCAGCACCACGTTATCGCGTTCCGGCGTGGCCTTGGAAAAGAACAGCACGTTATCGTTGAATGCGCTGTGGAATCGCAAGCCCAAATGCGTATGCAACGCGGGGTTGGCGCGCCGTATCGCATTCAGTTGCGTGACTTCGCGCACGATGTTGCCGGGGCGGTCATGGTCCCAGATGCGGATCTGGTATTTCTCCGAATCCAGGTATTCCTCCTTGCCCGGCACCGGCGTGGCTTCGCACAGTTCGAAGCCGTTATAGACGCCCCAAAGTCCCGACAGCGTGGCCGCCAGGGCGGCGCGTATCAGGAAACCGCCGCGTCCCGACGACTGCAGAAAGCGCGGATTGATGTCCGGCGTATTCACGAAGAAATGCGGCCGGAAGAACTCCGCCGGCGGCGCGGCGTTCAGCTCGGTCAGATACTCCGTCAGCTCCTGCTTGGTGTCGCGCCAGGTGAAGTAGGTGTACGACTGGCTGAAGCCTACCTTGGCCAGCCGGTACATCATCTTGGGCCGCGTGAACGCCTCGGACAGGAACAGGGTTTCGGGATGGCGGCTTTGCACGTCGGCGATCAGCCACTGCCAGAAGGGCAGCGGCTTGGTGTGCGGATTGTCGACGCGGAAGGTACGCACGCCCTGGGCCACCCAGAACAGCACGACGTCGCGCAGCGCGCGCCACAGCCCGGCCTGGCGCGACGCGCCGGCCTGCGGGCCGTAGAAATCCACATTCACGATGTCTTCGTATTTCTTGGGCGGGTTCTCGGCGTACTTCAGCGAACCATCCGGCCGCCAGTCGAACCATTCCGGATGCTCTTTCAACCAGGGGTGGTCGGGCGAGCACTGGATAGCGAAGTCCAGCGCGATCTCCAGTTCATGGCGGTGCGCCGCATCGATCAGGCGCTTGAAGTCGGCCAGCGTGCCGAGCTGCGGGTGCAGGGCGTCGTGGCCGCCTTCCTCCGCGCCGATGGCGTAGGGGCTGCCGGGATCGTCGGGCCCCGGCTTCAGGGTGTTGTTGCGGCCTTTGCGGTTGCGCCGCCCGATCGGGTGTATGGGCGGGAAATACAGTGTGTCAAAGCCCATGGCGCGTATCCGCGGCAGTTCGCGGATCACGTCGTCGAAGGTGCCGTGGCGCCGTGGATCGTCTGTCTGCGATCGGGGGAAAATTTCGTACCAGCTGGAGAAGCGCGCGGCCGGGCGGTCCACCGTCACGGCATACTCCACCGGCGTGGTCGTTTCGAAGGGGCGGGCGTCGGCGTGCCGCATGGCTTCGGTGGTTTCCTCCGCCAGCAGCACGGCCACCTGTTCGGGCGTGGGCGCGGCGAACACCGGCGGCGGCGCCGCATCGGTCTTGCGGCGGCCGCGGCGCGGCTTGGCCGCTTCGGGCTCGTGGCCCAACACGCGCAGCGCGTGTTGCAGCACCTGCGCGGCGGGCGAATCGGCCGGCAGGCGTTCCACCGCGTCGGCGATGGCCTGCCGGCCCTCGGCGGTTTCCAACGCGACGTCCACGCCCGCCTCATGTTTCTTGGCATAGCCTTCCGTAAAGGAATGCCAGGTATCGGACCATGCCTGCACCACGAAATAATGGCGGCCGTTGCGGCGCGGCACGAACTCGCCTTGCCAGCGGTCGTTATTCAGCAGCGTCATGGGCTCGCGCCGCCACTCGCGTTCGTCGGCCGCGCGCCACAACAGGGCGACGGCAATGTGCTCGTGCCCGTCCATGAAAACGTCGGCTTCGACCTGGATGGGCTCGTCCACGACGCGCTTGACCGGGAACGCGCCGTCGTCCACCGCCGGCGTGACGCGTTCGATGACGGCGCGCGGCGCCCGCATGGCGGCGGTGACGGACGTGCGGCCTTCGTCGGAGGCCGGCATGCGCACCGGCGGCAGGCGGCTGGCGCCCAGCCGCACGATGGCGCCGGGCGCCAGGCGCTCGGGCAGGTCGCGGGCAGGCTGGTCGGCGTCCCACATGTCCAGGCGGGCGTAGGTATCGGGCAGGCGGCTGCCCAGCGCATCCCAATCGACAGGAGCGTCGCGGTAGTCGTCCGGATTCAGCACGACCAGCCGCGCGGCCGCGCGGCCGTTGCCGGGCAGGGCGTAAGGGTGGCCATCGCCGCGGAACAGCGCGGTGACGGGCGACAACGGCCCCAGCAGGCTGCGCAGCGGCCCGGCCGCGCCCGCCGTGCGGGTCAGCCATTGGTTCACCATCGCGATGTCGCCATGCAGGGTAGGGTGGGGATCGCTTTCGGGAATATCGCTGCCGCGTTTCCTGGGCGAGCGCCCCGGGGCAGCCGTTTCGCGGCTTGCGGCTTCCACCGAGCTTTCGCCGTACCACTGGTCGGGATTGCCGTCGCCGCCGTCCAGCTCGATGGTTTCGACGGCGCTGTCCTCGAAGCCCATGGGCACGAAAATCCCGGCGTCGCCGACCACGGCCGCCGTCCAGATGGCGCGCGCCGCGTTCAGGTAGCGCCCATGCTGGTCATGGCGCCAGGCCGCCACGCGCTTGGCATAGGGCGCTTCCGCCGCGGCGATGACCGGCGCCACCAGGCGCAGCCGTGTGTACTCTTCCATCAGCCAGGGCGAACGATAGTCCCACCACGGCAGCGAGGAAAACACGCCGTCGAAGCCGGCGCCGGCCAGCTGCCCGGTCTGCTCGGGATTCAGGCCCGGCGTCCACGCCAGGAAACGGGTGTCCGGACGCACCGCCCGCACGCCCTCCATCAAATCGCGCCATTCCGGCGCGTTCAGGTGATGCGGCGACATGCACCGAAAACCCGCGACGCCGTTCTGCACCCACAGGCCCAGGCGTTCCACCCAATCGGCGATGAACCCTGCCGGCGCCACGCCGCCATCGCGGCGCAGCGGCAGCGCATGGCGTTCTTCCAACGGCTTGCGCGGATCGCGCAGCGCATCCACGCCGTCGGGGTGCTCGTACCAATCCGGATGGGCATGGGCCATCGCGCCGCCGGCGGCCACGCGGTCCAGCACCAGATCGACCATCAGCGCAAGCCGGTGTTTGTCGCATAGCGAGGACAAAGTGGCCAGGGTTTCGTCCAGGGCCAGCTCCCCCAGCGCCGGATTCAGGCGGCCGGGATCGCTGGGCACGTAAGGATTGCCGGCGGGGTCCGGCGCGCCCAGCGGCGCCACCATCAGCGTGTCGAAGCCCAGCGCCTTGGCGCGCGCGCAGATGGCCGGCCAGCGCCCGGCGGCATTATTGGTTAGCGGACCGGCGAGCACGGGATGGACGTAATAAATGCGCATTGAGGGCTCGTAGATTGTCTCGTTGATCGATAAGTGACGGGCAAGGCCGCGGGCCGCGATCGCGGCGTCGCAAGCCGGAGGCCCGGACGCGGCGATCGCGTCGCAAGCGCAGGGCCCGGACGCGATGGTGGGGTTGCAAGGACGGCCCCGCCGGGCGGAATACACCCGGCGGGGCCACGGCATGGTTCGACAGCCGGCTCAGCCCGTGGGCGGGGCCTCGCGGGAGATGCGCTTCAGGCGGCGCCGGCGCTCAGCGCGCTGGACGCGCCATCCTTGTTGGATCGTCCGCCGATCCCGACCACGGCCAGCGGGCGAGCCGCGGCGGTGACCTGGTCCAGCAAGGACGGGCGCGACACGGTGGGCGCGGCCGCGGGCGCATGCTGCACCGTACCGTCCGGCATCAAAGAGCGGTAAAGGCTGTCGTAGCTGGGCACCACGCGCTCCCAACTGAAGTCGGTGGTCATGGCGCGATGGCGCATGGCCTGCCAGATGGCCGGCCGGCGATACAGGCTCATCGCGCGGGCGATGGCGCCGGCCATGGCTTCCGCGTTGTCACCGTCGAACAGCACGCCCGTGGCGTTGCGCATGGCGTCCCGGCCGGCGCGCACGCCGGGGTCCGTGATGGTGTCGGCCATCCCGCCGACGCGTGAGCCGATGGGGATGGTGCCGTAGCGCATCGCGTACAGCGGGGTCAGCCCGAAGGGCTCGAAGCGGCTGCCATGCAGCAGCATGTCGCCGCCCGCGTGCAGAATGTGGGCGGTTTCTTCGTCGAAGCCGATGCGCGCCGCGCAGCGGCCGGGGTAGCAGCGCTGCAACTGGCGCAGCGACGCTTCTATCCATTTTTCGCCCTGGCCCAGCACGGCGACCTGCAGGTCCGGGTAATCGTCCAGCGCGCGGGGAATGGCCTGTACCGCCAGATCGGCCATCTTTTGGGAGGTCAGGCGGCTGCCCATGACCAGGACCGGCGCGCGCGGGTTTTCCGTCAGGCCGAAGTGCCGCTGCAGGCGGACCTTGCAGCGCGGCTTGTTGTCCATGTCGCCCGCGCTGAATTGATAGCCGTCCAGATGTATGTCGTTGGCGGGATCCCATTCTTCCGGATCGATCCCGTTGGGTACGGCCAGCAGATCGTGCAGTCGCGTGGCCAGTACGCCCTCCAGGCCGCAGCCGAAGCGTTCCGTCAGGATCTCGCGCGCGTAGGTGTGGCTGACCGTGGTGATGCGGTCGGCGTGGCGTATGCCGGCTTTCAGGAAGCTGAGCTTGCCCCAGTATTCGATGCCTTCCACCGACAGGTGGCTGGGATGTATGCCGAGCGCGCCGGCCATGTCCATCGGATACACGCCCTGGAAGGCCATGTTGTGGATGGTCAGCACGGTGCGTACGTTGATGCCCTTATCGCGCACCAGCAATGGCACCAGACCGGTGTGCCAGTCGTGGGCGTGCACAATGTCGGGGCGGGGGATGCGCGTGGTGCCGGCGGCCACGCGGGCGGCGGCGTGCGCCAGCGCGGCGAAACGGATGGCGTTGTCTTCGTATTCGCGGCCTTCCGCGTCGGTGTACAAGGTGTCGCGGTCGTACAGCTTGTCGTTCCGCAGGAGCAGCACCGGCACGCCGCCCAGCGCGGGACATATGCCATGCAGCAGCCGGGCTTCGCCGCCCGGCAGGCGGCGCAAGCGGGCGATTTCCCTTACCTGGGTCAGTTTGTCGATGGCGCCGCGGTAGGCGGGCAGCATCAGCGTAATGGATGTGCCGCTTTCATGCAGGGCGCGCGCCATGCCGCTGACGGCGTCCCCCAGGCCCCCGGTCTTTGCCAGGGGATACGCTTCCGACGTAACAGCCAGGATTTTTCGCGACACGATTACCTACTCCAAAGAAAGCGCGTCCGGGAAAAAGTGGGACGCGCCAGGCGAAGACAACGAAAGGTCGGAAGACGGCGCGGGTAACGATTGCTACTGTCTCTCGCGTAGGAAATGACACGCAACGTAATTTCTATACGCGATACTTCGCTGCTATCCGCAACCGGCCAGGGACCGGATGCATGTATCTTGGCAAGCAGCGTGCCCAGGGGAGTTGGGAACGGCGAATACTGGCTATTTTGCTCATGGACAGCCTGCCACGATGTGTACTTTGGTAACCCGGGGGACGTCATCGCGGCTTGCGGCTTGCTCTGCGCCTGCGGCGCTTTGCCCGGTCAGACTAAGTCGGCCATCAGGCGGGCGCTTTGAGATTGATCAACCGGCCACGCATCCTGTGGTCGCGCTCCGCGCAGCCTGCCGTTGAACCTATGGACTTGATCGTCGCAAGACCCGAAGGCCTGTATTGCCCGCCGGGCGATTTCCACATCGACCCCTGGCGTCCGGTGGAACGCGCCATCATTACGCACGCGCATTCGGACCACGCACGGTCCGGCCACGCCCATTACCTGGCGGCGGCGCCGGGCGCCGGCGTGCTGCGCGCACGGGTCGGCGATGTCGACCTGGATGCCGTTCCCTATGGCGAGACACGGGTGCACAACGGCGTGCGCATTACGCTGTACCCGGCCGGCCACGTGCTGGGGTCGGCCCAGGTGCGGCTGGAGTACGGCGGCCAGGTTTGGGTGGCCTCGGGCGATTACAAGCTGCAGGAAGACGGCACCTGCGACCCATTTGAACCGGTACCGTGTGACGTCTTTATTACCGAGTCCACTTTCGGCCTGCCGGTCTACCGCTGGGATGACGTGGCGGACGTGCGGGCCGCCATCAATGGCTGGTGGGCCGCCAATGCCGCGGAAGGCCGGGCCTCGATCCTGTATTGCTATGCCTTTGGCAAGGCGCAGCGGATTCTGCATGGGCTGGATGCGTCGATCGGGCCTATCGTCGCGCATGGCGCGGTCGAAGGACTGAATCGCGTGTACAGGGCATCCGGCGTATCCATGCCGCCGACCCTCACCGTTTCGGAAATCGCCGATCCGGCGGACTTGCGCCGCGCGCTGGTGCTGGCGCCGCCGTCGGCGCGCGGCACGCCATGGACGCGGCGGTTCGGCGAGCATGCCGACGCCTTCGCCAGCGGCTGGATGCGCCTGCGCGGCGCACGCCGGCGGCGCGGCGTGGATCGGGGGTTCGTGATGTCCGATCATGCGGATTGGCCGGGGTTGGGCAAGGCCATCGGCGCCACCAGCGCCGAGCGCGTCATCGTCACGCATGGCAGCGTCGCCGTCCTGGTGCGCTGGTTGAATGAGCAAGGGCTGCAGGCGGAGTCCTTCACCACCGAATACGGTGCGGAAGAGGATGAGGGCGGTCCGGATAAGGAGCAGGGCGGCGGGCCGGATGCGGATGCGGCTGCCGTCGATGCAGATGCCGATGTCGATGCCCGTTCCGGCGCTGGCGCCGGAACGGGTGCCGACGCCGATACTGACGCGGGAGCGGCCGGCTCGCCGGCCGCCGGCGCGGACGGGCGGGAGGACGCAGCCCCGTGAAGGACTTCGCCGACCTCTACACCCGCCTCGACGCCACCACCTCCAGCAACGCCAAGCTGGCGGCGATGCGTGACTACTTCCGTACCGCCCCGCCCGCCGACGGCGCGTGGGCCGCCTACTTCCTGGCCGGCGGCAAGCCGCGCCAACTGGTCCCGACCAAGGTCCTGCGCCAGTTCATCACCGAAACGGCCGGCATTCCCGAGTGGCTGTTCGAAGAAAGCTACCAGGCGGTCGGCGACCTGGCGGAAACCTTGTCGCTGCTGCTGCCCGACCCCGGCGTCTCGGACACCGCCAGCCTGGCGGAATGGGTGGAGGAAAGATTGCTGCCGCTACGCGGCCTGCCGCCCGCCGAAATCCTCTATCGCCTGAACGACCTGTTCACGCGCCTGGACCAGCACGGCCGCTTCGTCTGCGCCAAGCTGATGACCGGCTCCATGCGAGTGGGCGTCTCCAAGCTCCTGCTGACCCGCGCCTTGGCCGAAGTTGCCGGCGTCGAAACCCGGCATATGGCGCAGAGGCTGATCGGCTATACCGATATCGGCGCCCGTCCGCAGGCCGAAGTGTTCCAGCGCCTGCTGGAACCCGTCACGCATGAAGGTCAGGCTCGCCTCGACGGCCAGCCTTATCCCTTCTTCCTGGCCCATCCCCTGAACAGCGATCCCGCTGCCTTTCCGGACCTGCTCGGCCCGCCGTCGCGCTGGCAGATCGAATGGAAGTGGGACGGCATCCGCGCCCAGCTGGTGCGCCGCGCCGAACAGACCTGGGTCTGGTCGCGCGGCGAGGAACTGGTCACCGAACGCTTTCCGGAGCTGCTGCGCCTGGGCAATCGCCTGCCCGAAGGCACGGTGCTGGACGGCGAAATTGTCGTCTGGAAAGAGGACAGGGTTCAGCCCTTCGCCCACCTGCAACAGCGCCTGGGCCGTAAAACGGTCGGCGCCAGGTTGCTCGCCGACGCGCCTGTCGTGCTGCTCGCCTACGACCTGCTCGAACTCGATGGTGAAGACCTGCGCGGTAGACCGCAGGCCGAACGTCGCGCCATGCTCGAACGCCTGGCCGCCGGCATCCAGGATCCCGCGCTGGTGTTGTCGCCGCTATTGCACGGCGCGGACTGGCAAGAGCTGGCGCGCCAACGCGAGGCCTCGCGAGCATTGGGCGTCGAAGGCATGATGCTGAAGGCGGCGGACTCCCACTACGGCGTCGGCCGCACCAAGGACCGCGGCGTCTGGTGGAAATGGAAGGTCGATCCGTTTTCGGTCGACGCCGTATTGATCTACGCCCAACGCGGCCACGGCCGCCGCGCCAGTCTATATACCGACTACACCTTCGCCGTCTGGGACGCACCGCCGGAAGCCCCGGAACGTCGGCTGGTTCCCTTCGCCAAGGCGTACTCCGGCCTGACGGACGAGGAAATCCGTCAGGTCGACGCTATCGTGCGCAAAACCACCGTCGAGAAATTCGGCCCGGTCCGCAGCCTGGAACCCACACAAGTATTCGAACTCGGGTTCGAAGGCATAGCCCGCAGCGCGCGCCACAAGAGCGGCATCGCGGTGCGCTTCCCGCGCATGCTGCGTTGGCGGCAGGACAAGACGCCGCAGGATGCGGACACCTTGGAGACGCTGGCGGCGTTGTTGCCAGATGTGTCTCGAGAGGGCGGTTGACTACGCCTGAGCGGCGGATCCGTTCCTGTGGGTGACGTCTGATTCCGAACGGCCGGTAGGACGATTCTGAATAAGTAATTGATGTGGAACGGGTTTCCAGGCTCGCGCACGGAGCTTCCGTTAAATCGCACTGACTTAGTCTTTGGAATTAAACGATTACTAATCGACATAATGCTTCCAATTTTGGATATATTAAGAACTATAAGGAAATAAATGTATACAAAATAGGAAATGACGCTACTGCCGGACATAAAGCGCGCGCCCCGCGCCAAACTATCGTGGCTCCTGGCCCTGACACTTGCCGCCGGTGTTCTGAACGAGAATGACACTTCGGCGCAGACGGCCGACCGGTCAAATGCCCCGAGTGCCACAAGTGCCACGAGTGCCGCCAATGCCGGCGCCGAACTCCAGCGCCGCCAGGACCAGGAAACCGAAGCGCAGCGTGCACGCGCCGCCGAACGTCCGGACGTCTTCACACCACCGGCGACAACGAAAGCGCCTTCCGGACTGCAGTTCCCCGAAGAAAAACCATGCTTCGCCATCCGCGCCGTCACCTGGCAGGACCCCCAGCCGCCTGAATGGCTGGCTGAAGCCGCCACCCAGGCCGTCGACCGCTGCGTCGGTGGGCGTGGACTCCAGGCGCTGCAGAAGGACCTGCAGGCCCGCCTTATCGACCATGGCTATGTGACCTCCCGCGTCCTGGTCCCCGAGCAGTCGCTGGCCGCGGGCACGCTGACCCTGCGCTACATCCCCGGCACGATCGCCAAGGTCCAAAGCGAGGGCATGCCCGGCTGGTGGCGCATGGCGCTGCCCAGCGGCCCCGGCAGCGCGCTCGATCAGCGCGACCTGGACCAGGCGCTGGAAAACATCCGCCGGCTGGCGGGCCAGGCCGACGCCAAGATCGACCTGGTGCCCGGCGCCGCCTTGGGCGAGACGGACCTGGTGCTGCACCCGGGTAGTGGCAAACGCTGGCATGCCTACGTCGGCGGTGATAACGCCGGCCTCGATTCCACCGGCAAGAATCAGGTCAATGCCACCCTGGTCCTGGATTCGCCGCTATTCCTTTACGACCAGCTTTCGGTCGCGTGGAACAGCAATGCCGACATGAAGAACGACGACGCCGGCGCGCGCTCGTCCTCCATCAGCTACAGCATCCCGTTCGGCTACTGGACGCTGTTCGCCGACGCCAGCAAATCCACTTATCGGCAGACCGTCGCGGGCTTCGACGAACCCATACTCTACAAGGGTACGAGCAAACAGATCGACGGCGGCATCAGCGTGGTCCCGTATCGCGGCACCGACTACAAGGGCACCGTCACCGCCAAGATGTTCCGCAAGTGGTCGAGCAACAGCATCGATGACATCGACATCGACGTGCAGCACCGCGACGTCGTTGGTTATGAGCTGAACTTGTCGCATCGGCAGTACATCGGCAGCGCCGCGCTGGATGCCGGTGGCGGGGTGCGCAGCACTTTGCCCGGCATGTCGAATCAGCCGGGCGTCGTCATCGGCGATCCCGACTGGAACGGGCGCAGCACAGTGCTGCTCGCCAACCTGGGCGTTTATCTGCCTTTCCAACTGGCGGGGCAGCGTCTGGCCTATCAGGCCGGCTGGCAATGGCAGCACGCCAAGACACCGCTGGTGCCCAGCGACTACTTCACGATCGGCAACCGCTATTCGGTGCGCGGCTTCGACGGGCAGATGACCTTGTCCGCCGAAAGCGGCTGGTCCTGGCGCAACGACTTGTCGCTGGCGCTGGGCGATAGCGGCCAGCAGCTATACGCCGGCATCGATGCCGGCCGTGTCAGCGGTCCCGCCGCGCAGTTCCTGGCGGGCCAGACGCTGGTCGGCGCCGTGGTCGGCGTGCGTGGGCGCGTGGCGGTGCCCTATGTCGCCGCCAATTACGACTTGTCCGCCGGCTGGCCGCTGAAAAAGCCCGACGCCCTGAAGACCGACTCGCCCACCATCGCCTTTTCCGTGCTGTTCGAATTCTGACCGGATCACATCATGTTCTCGCTGCGCTCCGCGATCGTTACGCTCGTCATATTCACCCAGGTCTGGACGCCCGTGCTGGCGCAGACGCTGCCTATCTCCGTCGACAAGACCGGCGGCGGGCCGCGGCCCGTAGTGGGCGTGGCGGGGAACGGCGTGCCTATCGTGAACATCGCGCCGCCTTCGGCGGGTGGGGTTTCGAATAACCGCTTTACGCAATTCAACGTCGGGCCGTCCGGGGTCGTGTTGAACAACAGCGGCGCGGGCAGCCAGAGTCAGCTGGCGGGCGCGATCGGCGGCAATCCGATGCTGGGCAACAGCCGCGCGGCCGTCATCCTGAACCAGGTGACCGGCAATAACCCTTCGCAGTTGCGCGGCTTCATGGAAGTCGCGGGTAATCGCGCCAACGTCATCGTCGCCAACCCGGCGGGCATTACCTGCGACGGCTGCGGTTTCCTGAACGCGAATCGCGGCACGTTGACGACGGGGATGCCTATCCTCGGGCCGGACGGCAGCGTGCAGGGCTTCGATGTCACGCGCGGCCGCCTGTCGGTGGAAGGCAAGGGGCTGTATGGCGATAACCTGGATCAAGTCGACCTGATCGCGCGTACGCTGTCGCTGAATGCGTCGGTGTGGGCGAACCGGCTGAACCTGGTGGCGGGTCCCGCTAACGTTGGCTACAACGACGGCAGCGTGCAAGCCAAGGCCGGCGAGGATGCGGCGCCCGCCGTCGCGCTGGACATGGCCGCCCTGGGCGGCATGTACGCCAATAGCATCCGCCTGATCGGCACCGAGGCCGGCGTCGGCGTGAATATCGGCGGCAACTTGACGGCGATGACCGGCGACCTGCAGGTCAGCGCGGCGGGCGACGTGCGCATCGTGCCGTCCGGGAAGGTGCAGGCGGCCGGCAATCTGCAGTTGGACAGCGCGCGCGCCATGACGGTGGACGGCACCGTCGCGGCGGGCGGCGATGTGCGGCTGAACGCCGCCGGCGATGTGGCGGTTGGCAACGCGGTCAGCGCCGTTGGCGGTATGGCGGTGAACGCGGGCGGCAACCTGGTGCAGGGCGTCAATGGACGCATGCAGGCCAACGCGGGCTTGACCGCTTCGGCCGGCGGCGTGGCGGCGCTGTCCGGCACCGCGGCATCGCAAGGCGCTGTGGGCGTGCAATCGCGCGGCGGCATGGCGGTCGATGGCCTGGTGTCGGCGGGCGGCAATGTCTCCTTGAATGCCGGCGGCAACCTCACGCAAAGCGGCGCCGGCCGCATGGAGACCAACGGCGCCTTGTCCGCCGCATCGGGCGGCGCAATCGCCTTGTCCGGCACCAGCGTGGCGCTGGGCGCCGTCACGGTACAGGCGCCGGGTAGCCTGGCCATGGACGGGCGCGTATCCGCGGGCGGCGATATCTCGCTGGGCGCGGGCGGCAACCTCACGCAAGGCGGCAGCGGCCGCATGGAAACCAACGGCGCCCTGGCGGCCTCATCGCGCGGCGCGATCGCCTTGGCCGGTGCGGCGGTCGCACAAGGCACGGCCACGTTGCAGTCCGCGGGCGCGATGTCCGCGGACGGTCAGCTATCCGCGGGCCGCGATATTTCCTTGAATGCTGGCGGCAACCTTACGCAGGGCGGAGGCGGACGCATCGAAACCAATGGTGCGATCGCCGCTACGTCCGGCGCAGCGATGGCTTTGGCGGGTACGACGTCGGCCGGCGGCGTCGTCAACTTGCGTTCGCCGGGCGCCATGTCGGTGGACGGGCGCGTGTCGTCGGGCGGCGGCATCGCGCTGAATGCCGGCGGCAGCCTGGCGCAGGGCAGCAACGGTCGGCTGGAGACCAACGGATCGATCTCAGGTTCTTCGACGGGGGCCATGGCCCTGTCCGGCGTCACGGTAGGAAAGGGCGTCGTCGCGCTCCGATCGGCTAACGGATTGACCTTGGGCGGACAAGTGTCGGCGGGCAGCGACATCTCGCTGAACGCCGCCGGTGGCCTGACGCAGCTCGCGGGCGCTGGCATGCAGGCCAATGGCGGCCTTGTCGCGTCGAGCGGCGGCGCCATGGCGCTGTCGGGCTCATCCGCCGCGCTGGGCGACGTCGCGTTGCAATCCTTGGCCGGCATGACGGTCAACGGGCAGGTGGCCAGCGGCCGCAACGCGACGCTGAACGCCGGCGCTGACATCGTCCTGGGCAACGCATCCAAGGTCCAGGCGGACGGCAACGTGCGCGCCGATGCGGCGGCGAACATGTCCATCGCCGGCCTGGTCGGCACCACGGGCGTCGCCCCCAGCGGCAGCGCGCTGACCCTGAACGCGGGCAGGGACATGGCGATCGCCGGCACGGTTTCCGCCAACAGTCCGTTGACCATCGCGGCCTCGCGCAATCTGCAGATCGACGGCACCACATTGGCGACGGTAGGCAACTTCGCGCTGAGCAGCGGTGGCGACATGACCGTCGGCGCCAACGGCCGAGCGCAGGCCGCTGGTGACATTGCCGTGCAGTCGGGCGGCAATCTGGCCGCGTCAGGCATTCTGTCGGCCAACAAAGCCGCGCGCGTGAACGCGGCCGGCGACACGCGCGTTGACGGCACCATCGCCGCCCTGGGTGGCGCGCTATCGCTGGCAGGCGGGAATGACGTGCTGATTGGCGGCGCTGGCCGCGTCCAGGCCGCGACGACGCTCGATACCCAGGCGGGCCGGGACCTATCGCTGGCGGGCGCGCTTTCTTCGGTCGGCGACCTTACGCTGCGCGCCGCGCGCGACGCCACGGTCAGCGGCATCGCCTCCAGCGATGCCAGCCTGAAGCTGAATAGCCGAAACCTGAATGTGAACGCCACCGGTGTCGTCCAGTCGGCCAGCGGAATGAACATCGATGCGGCTGGCCAGCTTACCTCCGCTGGCAAGCTGGTCTCCGATGGCGCGGTCACGCTGCGGTCCGCGGGCAACATGGGGCTGTCCGGCACCACCGCGTCCATGAACAACACCCTTGGCCTGGCATCGACCGCCGGCGACATCGTCCTGGATGCGGCCGCCCGCACCCAGGCAGCAGGCACACTGACGGCCAACGCCGCGCGGGACATGCGTGTCCAAGGCACCACGTCTTCCAACGGCGGCATCGTCCTAGGCGCCGCGCGTGACCTGGCATTGGGCGGCGTCACCGCCGCGCTGGGCGGGGACCTGCGCACGACAGCCGGCGGCGCCACCACCGTCGCCGCCGATGCGCGCGCACAGGCGTCCGGCACGCTCGCGTTGAACACCGGTTCAAGCTTGAACAACGACGGTTTGCTGTCAGGCGGCCAAGCCGCCACGCTGCAGGCCGGCGGCGATGTGAACAACCGCGGCACGGTCGTATCGGCGGGCAACGCCAGTGTGACCACCAATGCAGCCGTGAACAACACCGGCCGGCTGATTGCCGGCCTGAACGACCAGGGCCAGATCGCCTTGCCGGGCAGCCTGACCGTCTCCGGCAGTACGTTCACCAACAGTGGCCTGGCCACCGCCGGCGCTAACGTCACCCTTAACGCCGCCAACCTGATGTTGGCTGGCGGCACGGTATCCGCCACGCAGGCGCTCAAAGCCAGTACCGCCGGCGCGATCGATGCACGTGGCGCTTCGCTCTACGGCGGCACCATGGCGCTGTCGGGAAGCACCTTGGACAACCGCGGCGGCAACCTTTCCTCCGGCGGCGATATGTCGCTGACGTTTACCGGCACGGTGAACAATCAGTCGGGCACCATCGCCACGAACGGCGCGTTGCAGGCCAGCGGCAGCCAGGTCATCAATCGCGGCGGCAAGATGATCGCCAGCGACCTGACTGTAACGACGCCCGGTGCGATCGACAACGTCGGCGGCCTGCTGCAGGCCAACAACGTGCTGTCCCTGTCCGCATCGAACCTGCTCAATACGGACACCCCGTCCGGCAATCCCGCCCAGCCCCTGGGCGTCGTCGGCAAGACCGTCACCATCAGCGCGGGCGCGATAGACAACACGCGCGGCACGCTGGCCGCGAGCCAGGTGATGACTGTGAATGCCAGCCAGTTGCAGAACGCGGCGGGCCTGATCAGCTCCGGCGGCACCGCGGACATCACCGTGGGCACGCTGGCGAACGAAGCAGGCAATGTCGCCGCCGGCCAGCGCCTGTCCGTCACGACCAATGCATTGACGGGCACCGGCACGCTGCAATCGCAGGGTGATCTGGGCTTGATGGTGAACGGCAACCTGAACAACACCGGCGTACTGGCGGCGGGGCGCGACGCCACGCTGTCCATCGCGGGCAACCTGGACAACAGCGGCAAGATATCCGCCGGCCGCAACCTGGGCATCGGCGCGCAGAACCTGACTAACCGCGCCGGCGGCGAGATCGTCTCCGGGGGCATTACCACACTGAGCGTTTCGCAGGCGCTGGACAACGCCGGCCTGATCGACGGCAAGGTCACCCGCATCCAGGCCGGCAGCGTCCACAACACCGGCCGCATCTACGGCGATACGCTCGCCATTTCCACCGGCTACTTGCTCAACGATGTCGGCGCCGCGGGCGCGGGCGTCATTGCCTCGCGCGGCGACATGGATCTGGGCGTCGGCAGGCTGGACAACCTGGAACATGGCCTGATCTATGCCGCGGGCAACCTTGCCATCGGCGGTGGTGTCGACGGCAACTGGAAGGCCATCGGCCAGGCTCAGTCAGTAAACAACGAATCCGCCACCATACAGGCCGACGGCAACGCCAGCATCGCGGCGGTGGCGATCAACAACAAGAACAACCATTTTTCCAGCGAAGTGGTGCAGGTCAGTTCGGGCGACAAGGTGTACTACCGCCTGAACGGCTCCACCGACATGCTGGATGGCAGCGTCTATTGGCTGTGCGACCAGACCACGCCCCAATGCAGCAAGGATCCGGCATGGCTGGATGACGATCAGGAGCGCCGGCTGCTGCTGCCGTCCACGACCTATCCGGAAGACCGTTTCGGCCCGCCATTCGACTACGCGGCCGGCGGACGCGGCAAGAAGGGTTACGACTCGCCCGTCCGGCTGCCGTATTACGAACCCATCAAGTCCTGCACGGCGGAAGATTCCTGGTGCGTTACGTCGCCGGAAGAATTCACCTATCCGCTGGACGCCAAGATCTGGCAGATATTCGGCGTCCAACCGCCGGCGGCGCCGCTCCCGCCGGTGCCCGTGTACGGTGAAAACTGCACCATCAATTGCGATGCCATGCAGGCGGTCTACGACGCCGCGCACAAGCCTTTCCTGGATGCCTACCTGGAATTGAACGCCAAGGTCCTGGCCTTCAACCAGGACTTCAACAACCGCCTGGTGAAAGATTTCACCATCTACGAAGTCGCGGAAAACGTCAGCGAAAGCCGCACGGTTTCCACCGATCCCGGAAAGATCATCGTCGGCGGCAACGCCTCTTTATCCGGCTCGGTCGTCAACGATAAGAGCCAGATCGTGGCGGGCGGCGCGCTGAATGCCAGCGGAGCGACGATCCAGAACATCGGCGCCACCGGCGAACGACGCGTCGACGCCACCGGCCGCGAGCTCTACACCTATGAAAAGAACGACAGCCGTCATTACGACATCGCCCCGTACAGCGGCACGCTCAGCATCCAGCCCATCGAACTGGCCGTCGCCAGCTACGGCGGCAATGCCACGCTGCCGGCCACTGGCGTCACTGCGCCGGGCGCCGTCGCACCGGTAAGCACGGTCCGCCCGCCGACGATCACCAGCGTATCGCTGCCAAATTCCGGCATCGTCCGCACGGTCACGCCGCCGTCCAGCGTGCCGAACAACCAGCTCTATACCGTCGTGCCGGCGGCGAACTCGCCTTATCTGGTAGCGACCGATAGCCGCTTCACGGGCAACAAGCCGACGATATCCAGCGACTACTTGCTCGCGCTGTTGGGCGGTGCCGGCGTAGTCTCTGGGCCGGGCGCTGTCGCTGCCCCGGGTTCCGTATCGGTGCGCGGCCCGGGTGCTGGCGCATCCGCGGCGACGTCGTTTCCGGCTGGCGGCACGTCGGCAGCCAACCAGTCGCCCACGCAAGCCGCGATCGCCGCCGCGGCGACGTCCGCAGTGACGTCAGGGGCCACGACCGGATCGTCGGGCACCAATCCCTATCTACAGAACGCCGACACGCTCAAGCGCTTGGGCGACGGCTTCTACGAACAGAAACTGGTCACCGACCAGATCATCGCCGCCACCGGCCAGCGCTTCGTTGGCGACTACACCGACAACGAAACCCAATACAAGGCCCTGCTGACCGCCGGCGCCACCTTCGCGCAGCAATACGGCCTGCAAATCGGCACGCCGCTGAGCGACGAGCAGATGAAGCACCTGACCAGCGACATGGTGTGGCTGGTCGACCAGACGGTCACGCTGCCGGACGGCAGCACGCAGACCGTGCTGGTCCCGCAGGTCTATCTGGTCGTGCAGGACGGCGATCTGAAGGGCGACGGCACGCTCATGGCCGGTCGCAACACCACGCTGCAGGCCAGCGGGACCATCACCAATACGGGCACCGTGGGATCACGCGACGCCACGATCATGGTGGCCGACAACATCATCAACAGTTCGGCGGGGACGATCCAGGGCAGCTACGTCAATCTGAATGCGCGCCAGGATCTGAATAACATCGCGGCGCTGATCAAGGGCGATACGGTCGCCTTGCAGGCGGGACGGGATGTCAATCTGACGAGTACCACGGCCAGCACGAGTTCCAGCCTGGGACAGACGAATACGTGGTCGACGTTTGTCAGCGGGGTGTCGCAGATCGATGCGGGTAGCCTGGCTATCAAC
>NZ_CBCSCA010000002.1:188106-194867 GCF_965137885.1 Bordetella sputigena | reverse complement strand
GTGCACGACACGACGATAAGCGCCGAGCGGAACGCTACGATCGATGCGGCGGCCAACACTACCGACGATAACCATTACCTACGCGAAACGCGGTCGGGTTGGGGCGCTTTGGGTGGATTCAGCAAGGGCCACAAGGAAAGCACCGATACGTTGGATGGGACCCAGGTTTTCCATACCGGCAGCACCGTGGGCAGCGTACAGGGCGATGTCTTAATCAACGCAGGGGAGAACCTGCAGGTCATCGGAAGCAACGTCGTCGCGCGCCAGGGTGACATCGGCATGGTTGGTCGCGACATCACCATCGCCGCCGTGGCCGACACTGATCACGAGAAGGAGTTTCACGAAGTCAAGCAAAGCGGTTTCACGCTGACCATCGACAGTCCGGTTCAAGAGATGGTGAAGATCGCGGATCGGATGACCACCGCGGCGCAGAAGACAGACAATCCGATCATGCAGGCGTTGGCTCTGGGGACGATAGGACTGGCTGGTAGTAACACCGTAGACTCGGTCTCACGCTCTCCGAAAGAAGGGGGCAGCGGGGCTGGAACTATCACCATCGATTACGGTGCCAGCAGGAGCTCTTCAACCACGACCCGCGAGTCAAGTACCGTTTCGGGTTCGACGATAGCAGCCGGCAACGATCTCACGATTGTGGCGACTGGAGCCGGGAAGAACTCCGACATCAAGGTGCTGGGGTCGTCGCTGTCGGCGGGGAATAACGCCATTCTTAAGGCAGACGGCGACATTCTGATGCAGGCCGTCAGCAACACGTCGAGCCAGCACACGAATAGCGAAAGCGCTGACGGCACGATTGGAGCAGGCGTGATGCTTGGAACCGATGGACACGGCACCTGGGGTGCGGGTTTCATCGTCAAGGGCAGCGCTACTGCGGAGCAAGCTACCGAGGATGGAGACAACCTTACCTGGGCCAATAGCAGTATCACGGCTGGCAATATCCTCGCCATTAGCTCTGGAGGCGACACGTCCCTCATTGGGGCTGCGGGAAAGGGAAATCAGATCCTGGTCTCTGTCGGCGGCGATCTTTTATTGCAGAGTCTGCAGGATCGGAGTACCTATCATTCGACCAATCAGAGCGCGAGCGCGGGCGGCACGTACTGCTACGGTTACTGTAATAACGGCTCCGTATACGGCAGCTACAGCCAGGGCCAGCTCAACAGCGATCTCCAAACCGTTACGCAGCAAACCGGTTTGTGGGCCGGCGATGGTGGTTTCCAAATTGACGTTAGAAACAACACCACCCTGGTCGGAAGCGTCATCGCAAGTAGCGATCGAGCGATCTCGGATGGGCTCAATAGGCTCAGTACAGGGACACTTCTCACCCAGGACATCAAGAACACAGCGAACTATAACGGCTATCAAATCGGCTTGAGTGGTGGTTATTCCTGGGGCGGCGCGCAGCAGACTAATAGCAGTGGCGCTACCCAGCCGACGAGCGGTGGCGCGTCAGCGCTGCCTCCTACCTGGGCGGTGGCATTCGGAAGTGACAAGTCCACAACGCACAGCGCAATAAGCGCGGCAGACATCGTTATTCACAACCCGGACGGTCAACTGGCGCTTACCGGAAAGACCGTTGCCGAAACTATCGCTTCATTGAGCCATGACACAACGGGAGCGCTGAACAGCCTGAGTCCGATCTTCGATAAGGAGAAGATACAGGCGGGCTTTGAGATAGTCACGACGGCACAGCAGCAGGCCGCGACCTTCTTGTCGTATCGCCAGAAGGACATCGCGGACCTGCTCAAGAAGGCTACGGACAAGGACGTCTCACCCGCTGAACAAGAAGCCGCCTTCCAACAAGCCATGGACCTTCAGAGCAAATGGGGGGCGAGCGGCAAGTACAGAATCGTGCTGAATGCGGTACTCGCGGGGACCGCTGGCAACGTAAGCGGCAGCGTTGGGCAGATGCTCCAGGCGGGTGCGGTCAACTACTTTCAGTCGCTGAGCGCGAGTGAAGTCAAGAAGATCGCGGACGCGCTGGGGAGAGACGCTGACGCGGCTCCTGGATCGCCGCCTAGTACGAACCCAGGGGCGGAAGCCGCGCGGGCCGCATTGCATGCGATCGTCGGCTGCGCGGGCTCGGCCGCGACCGGTGCAGCGTGTAGCGCGGGCGCCTTGGGCGCCGCCGCAGGGTCGGTTATCAACTCGCTCTTGGGCGGTGATCCGAAAAGCATGTCGCCGCAGGAGCAGGAGGATCGGAGAAATCTGGTCGCTTCCATCGTGGAAGGGATCGCGACGGTAACCGGAAGGCAGATCGCGGCGGCGACTTCATCGGCGGTCACGGAAACGGAGAATAACTATCTCCGGGTCGCTGAGTTGGCGCAGTATTTTGAGGCCATGGATAGGCTGAAGAGCTGTGTGACTGGCGACATACAGTGCCAGCAGGTAGCTGAGGCAGAAGTGCACAGGCTAGAAACGCTTAGCCGCGACCGCAATATGGCGTTGGCGGGGCATTGTGAGGGTAGAGGGGGATGTTCGGACCTACTCAGCACTGTCTCGGCTGATCTGAGTGCTCTGAAAGAGTTCGCGGAAGGACTTACGGGCCTCGACGCTGCCGTAGTGAATAAGCAGATCAAAGAAGCCCAGAAGAAATACGACGATACGCTGCTCGTAGTGGAGGACATGGCGGCAAGGGATCTTGGTTCGGGTTACCAAGCCGTCTCTGATGCCCAATTGATATCAGGAGGATATCTGACCGCTCCCCAAGTCGCCGATTTGCGGAAGAGTGAAGCAGAGACGAAGCAGAATCTCCTCCAACGCATGGTGGATTTACTCTTAGCCGTTATAACGGAAGGCGGGGCGGGAGGTGCATCGAAAGCGCAACGGCAAATTGCCGCCGCGCAGCAGGAAGTCAAGGTCGCTACGGGGGCTGCTCAGAACGTCGTTGGCGTAGCTGTGAAAGGTACTGTCGCTGACGCAAACTTCGCACAAAAGTCAATTCGCGCGTCAGAGAAGTTTAGTTCGGAGGGCGCTGCAAAATATAGCGAACTTGCCGGAACGCCAATTGACACAGTCGATGATCTAGCGGCCGCGATAAAGAGTGGTGCGATCAAACCCAGCGATGTTCCGCTTGACTATGTCATTGCCGCCGATGGTACAAAGCTGATACTAAACACGCGGACATCAGTTGCACTAAGCCGTGCCGAAGTTCCGCGGTCACAGTGGTATGGCGTAAACCGAACGGGTATGCCGGTGCCCGACATGGGAGGTATAACGTTCGATCAGTTAGCTGCTGATCAATTAGCGAACAACAAGTTGCCCCCATCCGGTACAGCAACCCTACCGAAAGGATCAAAACGATGAAGATTGGCCGTGGCAGAGAAGTGCTCAGTTTCTACGATTGGCTTCCGGGGCATGGGGAGAGCGAAGTAGAATTCCGTTCGGAAAGAACAGACGTTATCGTAGCAATTCAATATGACGCCGAGGACGGATTGCGGGAGCGGGAGTTACGGTTTACCACCGTGTGCGCTTTTAACATGCAGGCTTTCCCAGGGCCGCGCATGTTTGACTTCCCGTTTGAGGAAAGTGGCGGTAGTCGCTTGTTGAAGGGCGGGGTGGTTGAATATCCAGATTCTGATGCAAGCAGGGCTTGGATAAATCACTTTGGCGGCCGACGTGTTGTCAAGCACTACAGCCTTATCTTGCTTTCGGAAAACAAGATCCTCACTGTGTTTGCCGCGAAGGCCTCTCTCTCAGAGTCGCGTCTAGTCGATTGATCCTGTGCAGCGGTATGCTGCGAAGTCGAATCTTTGCAAAAAACGCCAGCCTTCATTATTTGGCGTTTAGCACGCTAATAAATTCCACAGGCACCTCACTAGTGAGCCAAACATCGTTCTCCGCCACATAGAATTTATATCCTTGTTGGCTCATATGCTCTGCCTGAATCTCCAGAATTACCGGTTTGCCATGGCGTCTGCCTACCGTGAGGGCCGTCGATACGTCCTTCGACAGATGTACATGATGTCGCGCACCCGCATTCAGGCCCTGTCGTTGAATCGACTCGAGAAATCGTATCGCAGTACCATGGTACAGCACGGGTGGAGGTTTTTTTTCAGGATATTCTCGGCGCACTGATGGTGTGGAATGCCCTTGCACAGCGCGTATGCGCGTACCGTCTTCGGAGATAGCGAACCGCTTCTTGTCGCTCGTTGCGACCACGCGGTCTAACGCCGCTCGATCGAGAGTGTGCCCGTGGTTGGACGAAAGCGTTATCAGAGAAGAGATATCGGCCCAGCCGTCACTGTCTAAGGATAAGCCAATAGATTCCGGCGCATGGCGCAGGATATAGCTTAAAAATTTGCTCGTTTCTTGGGTGGTCGAAGGTGTCGTCATAAAGCAGATCTCAGGTCATCAAGATGTCCGATGCATTACGTCAGGCCGTTAAATAGACGGGAATTTTTTGCTCGGAGTGATTTTACTATCCGCGGCGCGAAGTGGATGAGGGGTCAATGATGTACAAGCGAGTTGAGGAACAAAATGACCGCTCGCGACCGACCAGAGGCTATAGAAGAAGTCGCCCTCGGGGCTGCGTCACATATGCCGTCTTGGGGTTCACAGCGGTGGACGAGTGTTTTAGACGGGTGTTGCTTAGGCAAGATTTCGGACGATGATCCCGATTACTGCGATGTACCGACTTTTTCGTGGGAGGACATCACAATCGACAAGAGCGTCCCGAACGCGAAGATCGGTCTAACACGGCGTGAATTTTAGGATAGTCTGTTGGACGCTGGTTTAAGTGCTGCTCCGAAAGGAGGTCCAAATGACGTAGCTCTGTATACGAAAAGGGCAAAAAGCTATACGGTTCGAAATAACGCATCCTCTACGGGTGGTCCGTCGGTCGACTATCAGGTGGACGGTGGTCTCATCGGGAAAATCCGTTTAAGCGAATAATATATGAGCTACATTACGAGTCAAAAGTTGTATTAGGACATTACGGACAAAAAAACCTGCGAATCTTGTGCGGGGAGAGTGCGCCGAAGGGGGCGTCATGTCTTTATTTCGACTGGCTAGAGTTCCTGGTGCGAGGTTCTGGGACTATGTAATAGCGCTCGCGAATCTTAGTGATGATGCTACGGTTTATTTCTACGATATAGAAGCTTCAGGCAATCAGTTCCACGAGAGATTTGGGGTCTATCCTGCCATAGAGCTGGATGTGCATATGTCGCATCGTGACTACATATCGGTGCTTCATGAGGCCCCTGCAGGGGCAGAGAGCAAAGCTTTTGCGGCTGCCTTTACTGGTGCTTATGTCATTGCTCCCACCTCGGGGAAATGGCACACACATGGTGAGTACGCAATTGAGATGGCCGAGTTGGTTTCATCGGTGGGGGGGGCCGCCAACCCATATGTTCCCTCATGATTTTTGGTCTACATCCGAGGCCTTGAGTCGCATACGGTTAGCGACGCAATGAACTAACCCGACGCGGGAGCGTGGCGAAAGTCTTTCTGCCTGCAATGCAGCCGTGAAAATCGAAGCGGAACGGGTGGTTTATGGTGTCCAAGCGAATTGAGGCGGAAAATGGTTGCGCGCGGCTGGCCATACCCTATAAGGGTCCCCTTTAGGGTTGCTAAGGGGAGCACAGAGTAGCGGAATTGAATGCTGCAACGTTGCATATGCCTCCCTCTGGCGCCCAGAAATTGACAAGTATTTTTGCCGGATGCGCCGGCCAATTACGCCGAAATATTGGCAGAAAGAGCGTGGATGATGTCAAGGTCTTGGCGTGCGGCAAACTCGTGGCGCTAGCCCAAGCTACGTCGGCAGGAGGTTTATCTTATTTTGAAGGGAAAGTGTAGGTCATCGATATCAAGCCTTACCGACGATATCCAGCGACTACTTGCTGGCGTTGTTGGGCGGTGCCGGCGTAGTCTCGGGGCCGGGCGCGGTCGCTGCCCCGGGTTCCGTATCGGTGCGCGGGCCGGGTGCTGGCGCATCCGCGGCGACGTCGTTCCCGGCCGGCGGCCCGTCGGCAGCCAACCAGTCGCCCACGCAAGCCGCGATCGCCGCCGCGGCGACGTCGGCAGTGACCTCAGGGGCCACGACCGCATCGTCGGGCACCAATCCCTATCTACAGAACGCCGACACGCTCAAGCGCTTGGGCGACGGCTTCTACGAACAGAAACTGGTCACCGACCAGATCATCGCCGCCACCGGCCAGCGCTTCGTCGGCGACTACACCGACAACGAAACCCAATACAAGGCCCTGCTGACCGCCGGCGCCACCTTCGCGCAGCAATACGGCCTGCAAATCGGCACGCCGCTGAGCGACGAGCAGATGAAGCACCTGACCAGCGACATGGTGTGGCTGGTCGACCAGACGGTCACGCTGCCGGACGGCAGCACGCAGACCGTGCTGGTCCCGCAGGTCTATCTGGTCGTGCAGGACGGCGATCTGAAGGGCGACGGCACGCTCATGGCCGGTCGCAACACCACGCTGCAGGCCAGCGGGACCATCACCAATACGGGCACCGTGGGATCACGCGACGCCACGATCATGGTGGCCGACAACATCATCAACAGTTCGGCGGGGACGATCCAGGGCAGCTACGTCAATCTGAATGCGCGCCAGGATCTGAATAACATCGCGGCGCTGATCAAGGGCGATACGGTCGCCTTGCAGGCGGGACGGGATGTCAATCTGACGAGTACCACGGCCAGCACGAGTTCCAGCCTGGGACAGACGAATACGTGGTCGACGTTTGTCAGCGGGGTGTCGCAGATCGATGCGGGTAGCCTGGCTATCAAC
>NZ_CBCSCA010000002.1:0-187623 GCF_965137885.1 Bordetella sputigena | reverse complement strand
GTGCACGACACGACGATAAGCGCCGAGCGGAACGCTACGATCGATGCGGCGGCCAACACTACCGACGATAACCATTACCTACGCGAAACGCGGTCGGGTTGGGGCGCTTTGGGTGGATTCAGCAAGGGCCACAAGGAAAGCACCGATACGTTGGATGGGACCCAGGTTTTCCATACCGGCAGCACCGTGGGCAGCGTACAGGGCGATGTCTTAATCAACGCAGGGGAGAACCTGCAGGTCATCGGAAGCAACGTCGTCGCGCGCCAGGGTGACATCGGCATGGTTGGTCGCGACATCACCATCGCCGCCGTGGCCGACACTGATCACGAGAAGGAGTTTCACGAAGTCAAGCAAAGCGGTTTCACGCTGACCATCGACAGTCCGGTTCAAGAGATGGTGAAGATCGCGGATCGGATGACCACCGCGGCGCAGAAGACAGACAATCCGATCATGCAGGCGTTGGCTCTGGGGACGATAGGACTGGCTGGTAGTAACACCGTAGACTCGGTCTCACGCTCTCCGAAAGAAGGGGGCAGCGGGGCTGGAACTATCACCATCGATTACGGTGCCAGCAGGAGCTCTTCAACCACAACCCGCGAGTCAAGTACCGTTTCCGGTTCGACGATCGCAGCCGGCGCCGATCTCACGATTGTGGCAACTGGAGCCGGGAAGAACTCCGACATCAAGGTGTTGGGATCCTCGTTGTCGGCAGGCAATAACGCCATTCTTAAGGCAGACGGCGACATCCTGATGCAGGCAGTCGGCAGCACGTCGAGCCAGCACACGGATAGCGAAAGCGTCGACGGCACGATTGGCGCAGGCGTGATGCTTGGAACCGATGGACACGGCACCTGGGGTGCGGGTTTCATCGTCAAGGGCAGCGCTACTGCCGGGCGAGCTACCGAAGACGGAGATAATCTTACCTGGGCCAACAGCAGTATCACTGCCGGCAATATCCTCGCCATTAGCTCCGGAGGCGACACGTCGCTCATCGGGGCAGCAGGAAAGGGAAATCAGATTCTGGTCTCTGTCGGCGGCGATCTTTTATTGCAGAGTCTCCAGGATCGGAGCACCTATCATTCGACCAATCAGAGCGCGAGCGCTGGCGGTACTTACTGCTACGGTTACTGCAATAACGGCTCTGTATACGGCAGCTATAGCCAGGGCGAGCTCAACAGCGATTTCCAGACGGTTACTCAGCAAACCGGCTTATGGGCCGGCGATGGTGGTTTCCAGATTGACGTCAAAAACAATACAACCCTCGTGGGCAGCGTCGTCGCGAGTACCGATCAAGCCATTGCAAATGGGCTGAATCAACTCAGCACGGGAACGCTTGTCACCCACGATATCAAGAACACGGCAAACTATGACGGCTACCAGATTGGGTTGAGCGGTGGCTATTCCTGGGGCGGCGCTCAACAGGTCAATAGCGGTGGAGCTACCCAGCCGACTAGTGGTGGCGCGTCAGCGCTGCCTCCCACCTGGGCGGTAGCATTCGGAAGCGACAAGTCCACAACGCACAGCGCGATAAGCGCGGCCGACATCATTATTCGCAATCCGGATGGTTAACTGGCGCTTACTGGAAAGACCGTTGCCGAAACCATCGCTTCATTGAGCCATGACACAACGGGAGCGCTGAACAGCCTGAGTCCCATCTTCGATAAGGAGGAGATACAGGCGGGCTTCGAGATAGTCACCACGGCACAGCAGCAGGCTGCCACCTTCTTGTCGTATCGCCAGAAGGACATCGCAGATCTACTAAAGATAGCGACGGACAAGGATGTACCCCCCGCCGAACAACAAGCCGCCTTGCAACAAGCCATGGAGCTTCAGAGCAAATGGGGAGCAGGCGGCAAGTACCGAATCGTATTGAACGCGGTACTCGCAGGGACGGCTGGCAACGTAAGCGGTGGCGTTGGACAGATGCTCCAGGCGGGTGCGGTCAACTACTTTCAGTCGCTGAGCGCGAGTGAAGTCAAGAAGATCGCAGACGCGTTGGGTAGAGACGCGGACGCGGCTCCTGGATCGGCGTCTCGTACAAACCCAGGCGCGGAAGCCGCGCGTGCCGCATTGCACGCGATCGTCGGTTGCGCCGGAGAAGCCGCTAGCAGTACAGCGTGCGGTGCAGGCGCTTTGGGAGCCGCTGCAGGCTCGGTGATCAACTCCGTCTTGGGTGGCGATACGCAAGCCATGTCCCCGCAAGAAAAGGAGGATCGACGCAATCTCGTCGCGTCCATAGTCGAAGGCATCGCCCTAATCACAGGAAAAAACATCGCGTCGGCGACCTCTTCGGCGGTTGTTGAGACGGAAAAAAACTACCTGCTGCCGAGCGAGATCAACGAGTACGTCGCCGCCCAACAAAGATTGAAAAACTGCAAGGAAGCACAGTGTGAGCTGGACGCGAAGGCCGACATAGTCAGGCTTGAGAAAGCTAGCTACGACCGCTATGCGGGCGCGGTGGGGGGATGCAAAGACAAGTTTTCTTGTAGCGTTCAAATCGCGGATATCGCCGAGGACCTTGCCGCGTTGCAAGAGTTTGCTAAAGACGCTACAGGCCTCCAGGCTGATATCGTCAAGGCGCAGATTCATGCGGCACAAAAGTACTACGACAGTATGTTGTTGAACGTTCAGCAGATCGCGGCAGACGAGCTCGGCCGGAGCTTTCAGACCGTATCAGATGAGCAGCTGATATCGGGCGAATACTTGACCGCTGCACAGGTGGCGAGTTTGAGGGAGAGCGAAGCTGGTACGAACAAGAAAATGCTCGACCTAGCCATTGAGTTTGTAATGGCCGTGATGACTGAAGGGGTGGGGCGGGCGTCACGAAGGCAAAAGGGGAAATCGAGGTTGCCCAGCGAGGCATCCAAAACGGTACATTGGACGGCGATGCGTTGGGCCGACCGATGGGGCGCGATAGCCCGGCAAACTCAGTAAATGGATTGAACCTCAATAAGTCGCTGGCAAGCCAGGAGCAACTTTCGGAGATTCTCTCTGGAAACGGTATTAAGATCGCGGGAAGTGGAACCAATACTCCTTTGAGAGATGCGCCCCGACTGGCTGCCGAGTACGGTGGAAAGGCGACCGACTGGAGTAAGGTTAGCAGCAGCTCCTATATATCTTCTGATGGAGCTAAATTAGAAATCCATGCCTATCAAAACACGGTGACTGGTCAAGTCGTAGAACCGAAGTCGATCAAGTTGAAATGATGGTCATAACATGAATGATGGTGAGGTCTTAGCGCGCAGGCAAATCGTGGCTTTAGCTGAAGCTATGTTGGCAGGAGAGCTTTCCTTTTTTGAGGGAGCCGTGCAGGTCGTCGACATCAAGCGTCGCTTGAGTGGAATTACCGACGAGGATCCCGATTTTCACGTTTTTCTGGTCATTCAGTCTGAAACAGATCATCTGCCACATGAAGCGCAGCGGCCACTGTGGTCCGCGACCGCACTGGACGCGCTGGAGGCCGAATTTCTGCGGACTGAGGAATGGGCGAAGGGTTTTGCCGAGCAAGCGTGTAAGAACTTGATCGCAAGGTTTACGCCATCAATTGGTGCTTGAGCCGCGACGGGTTTGTGCGGACCTCCAAGAGTTGCGCGCGAACTTGACTTCCAGTGAGGAAAGTCGGGCACCAACCCCTATCTGCAGAACGCCGACACGCTCAAGCGCCTGGGTGACGGCTTCTACGAACAGAAACTGGTCACCGACCAGATCATCGCCGCCACGGGCCAGCGCTTCGTCGGCGACTACACCGACAACGAAACCCAATACAAGGCCCTGCTGACCGCCGGCGCCACCTTCGCCCAGCAATATGGCCTGCAAATCGGCACGCCGCTGAGCGACGAGCAGATGAAGCACCTGACCAGCGACATGGTGTGGCTGGTCGACCAGACCGTCACGCTGCCGGACGGCAGCACGCAGACCGTGCTGGTCCCGCAGGTCTATCTGGTCGTGCAGGACGGCGATCTGAAGGGCGACGGCACGCTCATGGCCGGTCGCAACACCAACCAGGAAAAGGAGTTCCACGAAGTCAAGCAAAGCGGTTTCAGCATCAACGCCGGCAGTCCGGTGATGGATGCCTTTGAAACCATCGACCGGATGAGTACCGCGTCATCCAAAACCGACAATCCCATCATGAAGGCATTGGCCTTCGTCAGTGCTGGCATGGCTGCCAATGACGCACTGAACGCGGTGACGCGCCCCCCGAGCGAAGGGGGCGGCGGCGGCGGGACTATCACGCTCGACTACGGCGCAAGTTCCAGCTCCACGACGACGCATCGTAGCTCGACCACCGTCCTCGGATCCACCGTGGCGGCGGGCAACGACCTCACCATCCTTTCTACCGGCGCGGGCAAGGATTCAGACATCACCGTCTTAGGTTCCGCGCTATCCGCCGGCAGGAACGCCGTGCTGGTCGCCGAAGGTGACATCCTGATGAAGGCGGCCAGTAACACCAGGCACCAGGATACCCAGACCAAAAGTGTCGATGGCACCGTCGGCGTTGGCGTGATGATCGGCACTGACGGTAATGGCGGCTATGGCGCGGGATTCATCGTAAAGGGCAGCGTATCCGCCAGCCGCAGCACGGAGGACGGCGACGACCTGACATGGACGAATAGCAGCGTCACCGCCGGAAGCGCGCTCGGCCTGAAGTCCGGTGGTGATACGTCGCTGATCGGCGCCTCCGGCAAGGCTGATCGCATTCTCGCGTCGGTGGGGGGTAATCTTCTGCTACAGAGCCTGCAGGACGAGAGCACCTACCATTCCAAGAACCAAAGTGCCTCAGCCGGCGGGACCTATTGCTATGGTTATTGCAGCAGCTCGGTGTATGGCAGCTACAGCCAGGGCGCACTGAACAGCAACTTCAAGACCGTAACGGAACAGACCGGGCTGTGGGCTGGCGACGGTGGCTTCCAGATCAACGTGAAGGACAACACCACGTTGATCGGTAGCGTCATTGCCAGCAGCGACAAGGCGGTGGCTGACGGATTGAATTTCCTGAGCACCGGAACGCTGGTCACTCAGGACATCAAGAACGTCGCCAAGTACGACGGCTATCAAGTCGGGTTGAGTGGCGGTTATTCATGGGGCGGCGCTCAACAGGTCAATAGCGGAGGATCGACCACTGTGCCGTCGAAGGGAGGCGCGTCGGCATTTCCGCCCACGGTCGTAGCAGCCCTCGGTAGTGATCGATCGACGACTGAAAGCGCCATCAGCGGCGGCACCATTGTCATTCGCGATAGCGATGGCCAGTTGGCGCTGACTGGGAAGTCGGTCGCGGATTCCATCGCGTCGCTGAATCGCGATACCTCCGACACTTTGAACAGCCTCAGCCCGATCTTCGACAAGGAGAAGATTCAGGCCGGCTTTGACATCGTCACCACGTTCCAGAAGGAAACCGGGACCTTCCTGGCAAGCAAGGCGCAGGAGTATGACGCGCTGAAAAAAGCCTTGGACGCGGCGCCTCCGGAAGGTCCGTTGCATGACAGTCTGCAGGCTCAGCTGAACGATGCCGCGCAGTGGGTACAGGGCGGCACGTATCGGATGATCCTGACGGCCGGGACTGCGGCCCTGGCGGGCAACGTCACTGGTGGTGTAGGGCAGGCCGTACAGGCGGCGACCATCAATGTTCTGCAATCCATGGGCGCCGCGCAGATCAAGAAGTATGCGGATGCGTTGGGCGGGGAAGGGTCCGCGGGGCATGTGGCGTTGCATGCCATTCTGGCGTGCGGTGGCGTGCGGTGGCGCGGCGGCGCAGGGAGGTAGCTGCGGCGCTGGCGCGCTGGGTGCATCGGCCAGTGTTGTGCTGGGTGAGCTGATCTCGGGGTCGACGCAGAAGCCGGCGAAGGACCTGACCGCGAATGAACGTGAGCAACGCCAGAATCTAATTATGGGTTTGGTTGCCGGCATAGGGGCGGCTCTGGATCCGCAATCCTTGGCCGCGCTCACGGCGGCAGCGCAGATCGAGTTCGAGAATAATCAAGGGGCCATGGCTCCGCCGAGGGTGTTTGTGGCGCCGCCACGTGGCTCCATCGGTTCGGTCTTGGGCACTGCAGATGGTTTTCCAGGTCTCGGCCAACAAAAGCCCCTTAGCCCCAACGAAGTCATAGCGCAGCAGTTGCAAGGCGCTTGGAGGGTCTTGAGCGATGTCTCAGCGTACGGCGCGCAAGCGCTGGGAAACCTCATGTGGGGCGGTTGGTTCTCGGATCCACTCCCTGGTTATGGTGATGCTAACCCGATAGAACCGCCCGGCCCGTTCACTACGCCGATAGCTGACGAAACGAGCATCGCCACACCGGGCAGGCCTGGACTGTGGCTGCCCCCGATTTCTGTGCCCGGGCAAATTAACAATGGGCCTCAAGGGGGAGAAACGACAGCCACCCCGCTAGAAAACAGCAGCGGCCCAACACTGATATACCAAGACGGGGGTGGAACAAGTACGTCTGCCTTGCAGGAGGTGAGGGGCCTTTTCTCATCTAAAGCACCGGGAAGCATTCAGCTGGGCGAATCTACGTTCACCGAGCTACCGAACTCGGGAAATGCAGCGGTATTTTCTGGCGCGACCGACGAGCAAGTGGCGAAATACTTCTTGCGGCTTTCCGGCGCGTCGTCGTTGCCACCGCCGGTACCTCTAACCATTCGTGGCACCACAGGCGTACGCTATACGATCGAAACGCCGTTTGGTAACTTTACACTCCGTAATGTTTCCTCGTCCGAATCGCAAACTGGGCCTGTTTGGACTATCGACATTCCGCGCGACGCGATAGGAACGTCTGCCAGTAAGGAGATAAAATTTCTAATGAGAGGTCCGAATGAACATCAATCACCTCGATGATATATTGCAATCCTCGTTTGGCCTTTGGCTATCAAGCCTTTTTAGTGCCATAAAGGGATGGAATCCTGGGATTAATTTGGAAGAGCAAAGAGAAATTTTTTTCTCTTTAGTCAAGCGTTTGCTGGACGAAGGGAAAGTAAAATTCTGTCCGCCGAATGAGTTTTGGCGGGAGGGGTATGAAGTGTGGGATACCGAAAGCGACACAATTGTGCAGTACCTGAAATCTCATTGGCCGGTGAATGTAACTTCAGAGAACGATATCGCGCTTACCAACTACTTTTATGACATGCCTGCCATATTGTGGGTGGCAGCTGACGGAACTCTGCAGGGCTCTTAGTCTGGAGCGTCTGGGTGCAAAACTCGTACGGGTAGTGTTTTCTGGGCTTTGATATGGTCATTGACACGGCCGATAACGCGATTCGGGCATTTGCCAAACATAGCTGCCCATACGAACTGACCGTGATGCAGATCTGATCTGCCGGGTTTCTTAAGACTGCGAAATACCTGAAAAACGGCGTTTGGTTAAGCGACGGTACGGCCTCAGGGCGCTGGGAGAGCCGATTACGCCAGTGTTTTCAAGGTCAGGGCCGGTACCAGGCTTGATTATGGTCACGGATGAAACTGCAGTCGGTGCGTTAAAAAATTAGTACTCGCCGGAAGGGGCGCGAATTCGTCTTCGACCCAGCAACGAATACCTTTGCTGTGGGGGAACCAAAATCAGGGCTGTTCGATGGATCTCCTCATCAACAGCTGTCCAGTCGATCGGCGGGGTGGTTGCCGGAGAAGGACCCCTGGGTGAACACAATCGTCGCAACTTTCGCAGAGCTGTTTGGCTGAAGTAAAACGCAACTGTTACCCAGGTGGTTGATGTGGCGGCACGTCACACCCCGAAGCTAGTTATATCGGGCGTCGCCAGGGAGCGTTTGAGTATATTTGGGTGCCCATTGGGTCCATCAACCATCGCTTATTGTTCCGAGAAAATGAAGCCTATATCCGCAGTACTGGAATTTTATGCTCGATGTGGGCACAGCCTAATTTGAAAACGGACTAAACGAGGCGGCACTTCGGGTGGCCGATGTTGCGACTGCACTTGGGCTTTTCGAGGAACAGCGTTGGATCGTTCTGGGCGGAGACATATATCGACAGGTCGAAGGGGAGCGATTCGAGGCGACTTACGATAATTGGCATTACGACGGCACTAGCGTCGGAGAGAGCGGTGACGTCGCGCGTCGCTATATTGAGCGTCTTGCGGGAGATAACTTATACGTGGTCCTAGTCATGTGTTTTGAAAGCGCAGTACGGCGGCCCGGCGCAATGCCTCTCTGATGAAACGAAAATGACTAACCAGTTGCACGCCAATATGTGCCTAGGATCTACGTTTTCCTCCTTTGGTAGCGGGGGCCGGACCGGTCTGCACGATTGATATTTCCAGGGCCGCGGTTGATACCACTCGGAGTCACGAGATAAAGCTTGCTAAGTGGGGCGCAGATGAGACAGATTGAGCACATCGATCAGATAGTGAGCGAATCGTTCGGGCTCTGGATAAGCGGCCTGTTCAGCGCTATTGGGGGATGGAATCCGAACTTTTCATTTGAGGAACGTAGGGAAGCCTTCTTCTGTGTCATAGATTGCCTGCTTCGCCAAGGAAAAATCAGGTTTGTCGCCCCCGGAGCTGATTGTTATATATCACCCTCCAACCCGGCACCCCAATTGACCATCGAGGACGAGCAGGCACAATGGCGAGTATCGCCGGAGATAATCACTTCACTTCTTCGATCACAATGGCCGGCACATGCTGCGGAGGAAAATGATGTGGCGTTGACTGATTATTTCTATAGCATACCGGCGGTGATATGGGTTGCTGATGACGGGAAGCTTGTGGCGTCGTAGAGAACTTGAATTGCATCGCCCGGCTTTCGCCGAGCCAGCTTCGCTAAAATACGGAGTTGCAAAATTAGGGCAACTCAAACACTTTCCAGATGCGGCTAATTGATGGGGCTGTTTTCACTCATGCCTTTGCCCGTTGCCTTCCCGATATTTGTGGGGCGGATATTCGGTCCGCCTTATATAGCTCTGTTCGGTTTGGATAAGCTGCTGTCCGCTCCCGCTTTCAAGGTGGAGCTCCTTTCCGAGGGTACCGTGTATATGCAGCTCGCGGAATCGCTATTTGATTTGCATGCTGATCCCGGTCGCGTAAGAGATATTCGATCACGGATAAGATCGCATTTGGATAACAACATATTCTTTGACCCGGCGGCCCCGGCCGAACACGCATACCGTAGGCCGCGTTTTTTGTCTCGACGCGGGTCCACCTATGACGGTTAAAAATGAATTGAGAGGGCTTTGGTATGGCTCGTCCCGGTGACGTTTACGCTATAGGAACAAAAAAAGGGCTGGGCTTCTTTCAGTTCGTTAAGAGAAACAAACTGATGGGCGCTTTAGTGCGCGTTTTTCCCTTGGAGAACCCGCCCCGAACGCTGGAAAACTGGAGTGAGCTTATAGAGCGAGAGACCAATTTCTGGATCTTTTTCCCTGTAGATGCAGCCCTGCGCAGGAGACTAATTGCCAAAGTTGGCTATCGCACTGTGCCACTGCATGCAAGGGAGACTCCTCTATTCCGTGCGGGGGTGCCCGATCCTTCGACGCGTAAGGTCGATAACTGGTGGTTGTGGGACGGTGAGAAATCTTGGCAAATAGGAAAGCTTACGCCGGAGCAGCGCAGACTGCCGATCCGGGCTGCCTGGAACGATACGTTATTGAGAGAGCGTCTCGAGGCTGGGTGGCTGCCGGAAACCGACTCTCGATAGTGCGATAAGACCCAGGGTACCGGATGTTTTGTCAAGGCAGCGGGGAAGGGTTTTAGTAGCAGAAGGAATATGGTCAGAAAAATCTATAGACGTACATTCGGGGTGTTATTGCTAGGGGACCTACAATGTCCAGTCGTTACGGAATCATCACAGGCGATCCATACAGATGGCGGTGAAATTCGCTACAGCGAGACAGATGCTTTCGGCATATCTGAACCAAGATTTTGATGTGATCTTTGGCACAGCAGATGATGCGATTCGGCAATTCATCGCACATAGCAGTCCATGCGAGGTGGCCACCGCGATAGGGGACATACTGGCTATTCTCGCAATGAGGCTCAGTGAACCAGACTTAGAAAGCCTTATTGTTGGAAAACTTGGCTGCTGCTATACCTATTTGGCCGATTGGCCTTCGGGCGATGCGTGGCTAGAGCACATTGTGAAGCTGCTACGAAGTTAGGTCTCGTAGAGTCAGTCCGCCCGCGTCAGAAATGGAGATTCCTGGCACATGGAGGTCAGGTTATGAAAGGTGGGCTGTACAGAGTGCCCCAGTGGTCGAGGGCGCTATCTTGAAGGCGTATAAGCTGAGAGGTATCGAGCTTTGATTACTTGCGGCCTCGTATCAAGGTCTTGATATGGTGAGATTGCGGCGACGATATTCTAATTATTAGAGATGGGGCGCGATCGCGCTGTTAATATGATGACAAAACGAGGCCGCGATGGGCACCATGACAGAGTAGCGCGGACGACTATTAAGACGATAAGGATGCACAGTACTATATTGTTCACCCCATCGATGCACCAGTTACAGACCCTCGCGGCCGTCCTAGAGGATTCCTGCGTCTCACTGCCACGCATGGCTCCTCAGCGCGCTGGGAGAGCCGATTAATAAAGAGCTGACCTTCCGTGGGCGGCGTTCGTAAGGAACCAAGCTTTTGGCTATTTTTACGCATAGAATCGGCATGACTGGACGGTGTGATCCAGAGAATGTATATCGGTCATGAGGGCCCTACGATCAAGATGAAGCGAGTACGTATAGACGTCGACGGTACGGCGCTGCTTTCCTCTGCTTTGAGTAGCGGAAAAGAGTTCGGAGACTTTGTTGATGATTTTATGGGTAGCATGCCAGTGTGCGCGCCGCAGTACTGGGGCTATACCGAGCCCATAAACAGGCCGATGGACATGGAGCAGATCCGGTCTGAACTGGACCGCGATACGAGCATCCTATGGAAGCGCAAAGTCGTTCCCAGAGGATGGGGCGTCGTGGAGAAACGTATTTCGCCGCGTGGTAGAGCTGCCAAACATGCATACCACGCGTTGTACTTGGCCGCCGATATGGATGACCATGTGGAGGCCCTGTTGCAGTATTTGAAGCATGTCGCACTGCGTTGGGGCGTCGATTACGCGTGCTGCGAAAGCCCTTCATTGGGATACCGCGATGCAGCAAGGGAAAACGGCCTCGCCACAAGCAACGCGAACTTCTTCGTATTCACCCACACTATCGCGCGTTACCTGCCGGATATTTTATGGGCGCAGATATTTGGCCCACCCTATATAGCCTTGTTCGGGTTAGAGAAACTGCTTTCCGCACCAGCGTACAAGGTAGAAGTCCTATCCGACGATGCTGTGTATATCCAGCTCACCAAATCATTGTTTGACGTGCATGATGATGCCGACATGGTTAGGGAGATCCGATCGAGTGTAAGGTCGCATCTGGATAACAATATATTTTTTGACCCAAAGGCCGGACGGCCACGTATACCGCACGCCGCGCTTTTGATGCCTCGAAAAAGAGTCGAATACGTGGCCGCTAGAACTGCACTCCGTTAGAAGCGGGGGCATTTAAACGACGGAAATCATGAAGGAACAGAAACTGACAATAGAGCAGGCGTATCGATCGATGTTCTATTTCCTTGAGCAGGAATATGAGCGGACCAAAGCGGACGAAATTGGAGGACTGCTTGGTTCTCTCTCTTGGCATATAACTGGGGGACATGGTCCGGCAGACCAAGGGGCGTGGAAGGACTGGCAAGAGGCGGTGCATAGGGCGATCTCGATAAACGAAAACGCCGAGCCTCTGCATGGCAGCTCAGCGGGCGGATAAATGCGCGGGCTGCGTACATGCTGTTCGTTACGGCAAATAGCCTGCGCGATAGCCAGCGATTCAGAGTGAATTCGGAGGACTTTGGCATGGCTCGTCCCGGTGATGTTTACGCTATAGAGACCAAGAAAGGACCCGGTTTCTTTCAGTTTGTGAAAAAAAATAAGCTCATGGGCTCCTTAATTCGCGTTTTTCCCTTGGAGGATCCGGCCCGAACGCTGGAGAACTGGGCGGAGCTTATCGAGCGGGAAACCAATTTCTGGGTTTTCTTTGCCGTGGACACAGCCCTGCGCAAAGGGCTGGTCGTCAAAGTGGGCCATTCCGCTGTACCACTACATGCGAGGGAGACTCCGCTTTTCCGCGCCGGGATACCTCATCCTTCAACGCGTAAGGTTGGAAACTGGTGGCTATGGGATGGGGAAAAATCCTGGCAAATAGGTGAGCTAACACCTGAGCAGCGCAAGCTTCCGATCCGGGCTGCGTGGAACGATACGTTATTAAGAGAACGGCTGGAGGCTGGGTGGCTACCGGAGATCGATTTGGAATAGCGCAATTGAGCGGCAGCGTTGCCCCACTAGCCGAACCAACTGCATTTAACCAACTATTGGAAGTAGGGCCATCGCAGGAAACGCCGTCGCCCATTGACCGTCAAAACCAGGATAGTAGTTTGGAAACATACATAGCAGCGGCCTATTGGGGGCCCCGGAAAGAGTCGGCCGCTGCGTGCGCGGCTCGAGCGAATAGACTCGTGTCATCGCTGTCTAAGATTTCTCCATATTTGGCAGGGTGGAGGGCGAAGGGACGTACTCGTCGGCAAGCGCTTGCGGCGCAACCACTGGATTGTTCGCTCGAAGCGCTTTCTGCACTATTCAGTGCTGGCCGTAACCATAGGGATATAGACGGCGTGGTGATGGAGGAGTTAGGTTTCAGCATAGGCGTCTGGAACGGCGGCGACCATGAAGGAGCTTCATCGCTTAGCATGAGATGTGGGCTTTTTTCTACCGTGCCGGGCCTTTCGAACTCTGTGGTAATTAGCCTGCCCTCCATACTTGAGCCATGCATCGCGGAGTTTTGTAAGGACTTAGTATCTGTTTTAGTCGACGCATGGGAGCCAGACTGGGCTGTCGTCACTAGCACCACCGCTATTGCCGCTCGTTCCGAACATGGTCCCTTCTTGGACAGGGCACTTTATGTATCGTCGTCTATCGCTGTACCGGAGATAGTGGCGAACGCGCTTCTTCCAAAAAAGCTAAGTAATGGTCATCTCTTTCTCTCGGCAGATAATGCCGGATAATGTGCAAGAGAGAGCGCCGCTCAATATCTGCTCTGCGTGAAGGCCTCATCAGTAAGGTGGCGCATTGCGAAGTACCTGTCCGTTTCCGCCAAACACCGCTCTTTCACGAGGGCGGGCCAGACCCAGAAACGCGAAAAGTCGATAATTGGTGGCTATGGGATGGCGAGAAATCATGGCAAGTGGGCCAGCTTACGGAAGAGCGACGTAAATTGCTGGTACGTGCGTCATGGACGAGGCGTTATTGCGAGAGCGGTTGGAGGCGGGGTGGTTGTCGGAGAAGGACGCTTGGTGACTTGGTGACTGATGCTATGGAAATCCAGATCCAGAAACCAATTCGATTTGGCATGGAATTGCTTGAGATAGACCAACAAATTCCATCAATGCGGCTACATATCTCCATAGAAATCCAGCAGTTTAACGGTAATTTGCTGTATGGCCGGAGTGTATGGATCGACTGCGCGGCATGGGACGCATTTGTTGCCGGCTTGGGGGACGAGAGTCTGCGTGGTGCGACGCTGACAGATATGAGCGGCCGATTTACCTTTCGGCTGGCGACTGAAGGGCGAAACGTGCGCGCACTATGGCAGTTCGTCAACGATGAGGTGTCCGGCAGTATAGTGAGGTTGAGCGCGGACTCCCCCATCGACGACGATACATTGGCGCATATTACCAACGGATTTATGGGGCTGGCGCGGTGGTAGCGAGGGTAAAAGGGCTGCTGTTGAGACATTGTTCATTCGGCTGTAATCGCGTGGACGTTGGGAATCAAGCCAAATGAAAAAAATAAAACTAATGGCAGATTATCACTGCTATCCTGTATGGGATTTGTCCGGCCCATACAGAGATATCGATCCGGATGAGCTTCCGATCTCGGATAATCTTAAATCACGATTAATGGAGTGGGCGCGCACGTATGACGGTATCCTGAATATGGACGACCCCGCAGCCTCCGATTTTGAAACACCGGAAGCCAGGCGTGCTTTCGAGGCGTGCGGGCGACACTTGGCGGAGCAGTTGCAGAAGGAGCTTGGCCCGGACTTTTTGGTGTCTGTGTACTTAAGCGAAAGTTGATCCAGGTTCGAGATCGAGGGACATTGTAGGGATCGGCTGACTCTCTCTTGGCATTGAGGCATACTGAGTGGGCCGACTCGTCGGGGCGGGAGACTAGTACGTGAGATGAAAACCATGCATACGCCCACGTTGCTTGACTATCAGCGCCAGCTGATCATTGCAAGCCTGGATGACTTCACGCCGAACGGTACTCTGACAAGTTTCCACGGGGGGCAGTATGGGGAAAACGTGCAGGCGTGCAGGGCGGCCGTTACCGATTTCCTATGTGTTGCTCTGGATAGCGGTCTAATCGAAGCGACTCATAGAAGGGACATCAGCGACAAGCGGGATGTTGGTCTCCTTCGTTACCTGCTAGAGCAGGGCGACTCAGGCCGTGATATTTCGAGAGACATCCTGTGGGACGTCATGTATTTCAACGGCACCCCACGGCTCGTGAATATCATGCTGCAGTGTGGTCTGCATAGCTGGGACTCTCTTGGTGCACCGGAAAGCCAAGAGCTCGCTCTGGCGTTGTGCAAAGCGTGTGAAGGTTTTGGCTGGCGTTTTACCCAAGAACTGGGATAGCGATCAGAAGGTATCGATTTCCACTAATAGGCACAAAGCCGATATGATCGGCGGTCTCTCATGGACATTAATTCTGCAATGACGACGCTGCTAGCCACTCTCGATTCATTGCCGCCCCTTTGTCGATCTCTTCGTAATATTGCCGATGAGGGGTTTAACGTCAAGGACGAATGCTATTTTTTGGCTGCGCTTCTCCGTAAGGCTGATAGCGTCACGAGGTCGCGGTTCTTTGATAGTACGGGATACGAGTGCTTCGTTAATTCCTTACATATCGAGGACTACGACGACAAAGCGCCTCTAGCGCAAGCTATCCAGTTTATCTCGTACGTGTTTGCCATGTGGCGGACGGCGGAGTATGCGGTGCCGCTGGTCGCCGTTGTAAACGTGGACGAAGGGCGCGTTATCGTGAAGTTTCACGCCAAGCGCTCAACGGAACAATGGTTAAGTGGCAATTTAGAGGCGTATGGCGATCCGACTATGTCCGTTCAATCTTTGGAAGACCTCGCTGTATTTCTTGCCAGTTTGCGATCAGGCGGTTGAAGCTTGCGACGGTATGGACCCGGTCATATCGTATACCTTCTGCCACGCCTTCTCCGACGTATGTCGCCCCTAGTACCGCAAATATGAAGCCAAACCACTCCGACCTTATTGCGCTTGCATTGGAATGCGAGGGTCTGCAGTCAATTTCTCACGTGTATGAAGCGCTACGACCCCGGTATCCGACCGCTAATGCGGCGGAACTGAGGGAGGTGTTCTTGTATTGTATTACGGAGCTAATGAGGATAGGTCGCCTCAAATTTGAAGGTGAGGGGTGGGTACGAGTTGGGGAAGGGGAGGCTGCCGAGTTTATGTTCGGCGACCAGCCGTATGGACCGGATGAGGCAGTTGTGGATGGTCTTCGGCAACCTGACGATCCCAGCCCGGAAGGCGTGTCGCGCATGATGCGCGCAAGATGGCCAGAACAGGTGAAGCCCGCGTTCAACTCAAACGATGATGGCTTCAATTCATTGTGGTTCGAGAAGTGGTATTTCAGTTGGTATGATGAGACGGGCAAATCTATAGTTTTTTAGCTTAGGCAGCAACGACGCCTGTAATCGCCACCGAGCTGGCGAAAATGGATATTATTCAGCAAATAGAGTGCGCTACGCCAGAACCATTCGAGCTGAAAGTCATGAAGCTGGCCCTTCGAGGCGACGCTGACTGGATTATTGGAATGCGCGAGCAGCTTCCTCACCTTACTGTGAAACAGCGGCGCGAAACCGGGGTTGGTTTTATTACCGTGTTCTATTGCGACTGCACGGTCTATCTCGTGACGATTCTGCGCGCGGAGACCGGTCTTCCTGTTCGCGGTTACCCGCCGGCATAAGTGCTTTGCGGAACAGCCGAGGCTGGGCTTGGTCAGCTTTATCGTCTGGCTCGGTCACGATGGTCGTATCGCGCAACTCGAGGCGTGCTCGCTTACCGACGATAGCTGGCCTGCACAAGCGTTCTATGGCTTCCGCTCATTTCAGGACGACACGGGCAACATAGTGGAAGAGTAGCTGTGCGCATTGGGCGTTGCTCTTGCTATCAGGGCGTGGTCATCAAACGCGCGACCACTCGTCTCATCCACTCATGCGACGGCACGTCGTTCCACCGGGCGTGCCAGACCATGTTGTAGTGCGATTTGGGCAACTGAAAACCCAGTTCAAGCACATGCAGCGGATGAAACTGCGCGACATACGTCGCCAGCCTGCGCGGCATGGTCACCGCCAGATCCGTCTGCAGCAGAATCAAGGGCACATGGCTCATGCTGGAGACGTACAAGTCGAAGCGCCGCTGGTGGCCCAGCTTGCGCAGCCATGCATCGACTTCGTTGTCCTTGCCGAACATGTCGGTGGTGGTCACGAAGCGCAATTTGCAGAAGTTACCCGGGGTAAGTTTTTTGCCCGCGGAGGGATGGCCCTTTCTGAGCAGGCAGACACGATCGTCGTCATAGAGCGCATGCGTGCGGAAACGCCCGCCGACTTCTTCGAAGCGGCCTAGCGCGATGTCGATGGAGTGATCCTCCAGCTGCTTTTCCGGCAGCGCCACGCCCTGCATGTTGACGAAGCTGAATCGCACGCCGGGCGCGTGGCTGTCGCAATAGCTGCGCAAGCCAGGCGCCAGCATCCATTCGATGGTGTGGCGCGCGGCGATGCGGAAGGTGCGGGATGACTTCAGTGGATCGAAGGCGCCGCCGTCTTCCATGATGCCGCCGATGGCGGCTAGAGCTTCGCGAACGACAGGGCGGATTTCCAGCGCGCGGGGGGTAGGGACGAGCTGCCGCTTTATCAGGACGAAAAGGGGATCCGCCAGCAGCCGGCGCAATTCGGCGAGCTTTCTACTGATGCCCGGCTGGGTCGTATGCAGCCGCGCCGCCGTCTCCGTGGCGCTGCGCGTTTCCATCAGCAGTTCGAAAACGGTCAACAGGTTCAGATTGACCTTGCGCAGCGTATCCAGTTCCACGGTGGCCGGCTATTCATATCAAAAAAAGCATTATATGTTCCGGATAAATCATTTGATGATATGAGCTGCCGCCTCTACGATTTGTACCGATCCTGTAACAAGGCAGCGTTGGAGAGCATCGATGAGCAGGCAGCAAGTGACGCCGTTTCCCCTTTACGAGATCAGCGGGGCGCCGCTGGCGCGGGGGCGGTCCTATGGCGAACAGGCCAAGAAGCGCATCGCCCGCTCCATCGAGCACTACAGCGAGCAGGCCGCGCGATGGAAGCTTGAGCGCAGCGAGATCGACAAGATCATCCACAGCTACATCCCGGCGGTGCGCAAGTTCGACGAGAGCTACCTGACGGAGATGCAGGGCATCGCCGAGGGCGCCGGCGTGCGCCTGGAGGATATCTTCCTGCTGAACGCGCGTACGGAAGTGATGAAGCTCGCATTCAAGCCGGAGCTGCGCGCGCGTCTGCTGGGCGAGACCAACGATGGCTGCACGTCGGTGAAGGTGATGCGCGAGGCGACCGCCGACGGCCAGTTGATCCACGCGCAGAACTGGGACTGGAAGGAAGAATGCTCGGAGACCGGCGTGGTGCTGCGCATACTGCGTGACGATGGGCCGGACGTGCTGACGTTTACCGAAGCGGGGATGCTGGCTCGTTCGGGCTTCAATTCGGCGGGCATTTCGATCACGGGGAACAACCTGGAGTGCGATCGCGATTACCGGCAGATCGGCGTGCCGCTGCCTTTGATCCGCCGCAAGGCCCTGGAAAGCCCGTATCTGGCCTGGGCGCTGCACGCGGTGTATGCGACGCCGAAGACGGGGTCGAACAATATGGCGGTGTGCCATCACGAAGGCATCGCGATCAACTTCGAATGCGCGCCGGACGAGACGTTCCAGCTGCTGCCGGAGAATGGCCTGCTGGTGCATTCGAATCATTGGCTGAGCCCGATCGCGCTGGGCAAGCTGAAGGACACGGGTATCGCGTTTTCGCCATGCACGCTGTATCGCGAGCAGCGCGTGCGGGATCTGCTGACGCCGGATGTGGGCCGCATTACCGTGGATTCGGTCAAGCGGGCGCTGCTGGATGATTTCCAGTCGCCGTGGTCGGTGTGCCGGCCGCCGCGCGGGGATTTCGGGCGCGATACGCGCAGCGCGACGGTGTCTACCGTGGTCATGCAGCCTGCGCTGGGGGTGATGGAGGTGGCGAATCTGCCGGCGCTGGATCCCACCTTCACCAGGTATGAGTTGCCGCAGCGGCAGCGGTAAGGAATTTTCCAGAACATCACAGGGGAATCAGCCATGAAAAAGGCCTACATATTCGATCTGCCGCGCGGCGGCATTTTCGCGGGCAAGTTCGCCCGCATGACGGCGGCGCTGGGACTGGCGGCGGCCATCGCCACGCCGGGCATCGCCACGGCGCAGGACGGCGACAAGTATCCTTCGCATGCGATCCGCCTGATCGTGCCTTTCGCGGCGGGCGGCGGCACGGATATCCAGGCGCGCATCGTCGCGCAGGAAGTGGGCAAGGTGCTGGGCCAGACCATCGTGGTCGAGAACCGCCCCGGCGCCGGCGGGGGCATAGGCGCGGCCTTCGTGGGCCAGGCCAAGCCGGACGGCTATACCTTGCTGGTGGGATCGACCGGCACGCACGGCGCGAACCAGTTCCTGTACTCCAAGCTGCCTTATGACCCGGTGAAGGACTTCACGCCGATCACGGTGCTGGCTACCTTCGACAATGTGCTTGTCGTCCCGGAATCGTCCAAGGTGCACACGCTGAAAGAGCTGGTCGATATGGCCAAGGCCAATCCAGGCAAGCTGAACTATGGCGTGACCACGGTGGGCAGTTCATCGCACCTGGCGGTGGAAAAGTTCAACCGCGACGCCGGCATCAAGGCCAGCGGCGTGCCGTACAACGGCGCGGGCCAGGCCACGACGGACCTGCTGGCCGGCCGCCTGGACTATATGCTGGACCTGGTCGGCACGCAGATCGGCAACATCAAGGCCGGCAAGGTAAGGCCCATCGCCACGACGGCGCTGAAACGCAATGCCGTGCTGCCCGAGGTGCCGACCATCGCGGAATCCGGCTATCCTGGTTTCAGCGCGGTGGGCTGGGTCGGCCTGTTCGGGCCGGCGGGCATGCCGCAATCGACGGTCGATACGCTCTACAAGGCCATCGAGAAAGTCTACGCATCGCCCGATTTCCAGGCCACCATGCGCGCGCGTTCCTTCGATATCGCGCATATGCCGCCCGCGGAGTTCGACAAATTCCTGGTGAACGAACGCCAGAAGTGGGGCACCGTAGTGCGCGAATCGAACATCAAGCTGGATTGATGGCGAATCCTCAACGATCATCAAGGATCAAGGATGAGACAAACGACATTTCCGGAAGCGATGCGCTGCGTCGTGCTGATCGGCATCGACTTCGATGGTCCCAGCCACGAAGTGGGGCGCGGCATCGCGCCGCTGGGCAAGCATTCCTGGGGTAACTACTCCGCCCGCTGCGGCGTGCCGCGACATATGGAGATGCTGGACCGCCACAATATCAAGGGCACGTTCTTCGTCCCCGGTTACGACGCCGAACGCCATCCCACGACCATCGAGGACATCGATCGCAACGGCTTCGAAGTCGCCGCGCACGGCTATCTGCACGAGGCCTGGGAACTGAAGGCCGAGGACGAAGAAGCCCTGCTGCGCAAGACCGATGGCATCCTGCGTGACATCATCAAGAAGCCCGTGCTGGGCTGGCGCTCGCCGTCCGGCCGCAAGAGCGACAAGACCATGAAGGTGCTGAAGTCGCTGGGCTATATCTACGATTCCAGCGACAAGGACTACGACCGGCCGTACCGGCTGCGTTTCGGCAAGGCGCAGGACGACGTCATCGTCGAGCTGCCGAACAACACCTACAGCCTGGACGATTTTCCGTTCTACAAGTTCAGCTACACGCCGCCGTCGGAAGTGCTGGCGCAATGGAAGTCGGAATTCGACGCCATCTATCGCAACGACCGCTTCTTCGTGATGTCGCTGCATCCGCGCGCGGGCTGGGGTTCCGGTACGCCGTCGCGCACCAAGGCGCTGTCCGACCTGATCGCCTACATGAAGACGCACGACGGCGTGCAGTTCATGGAGTCGCGCGCCTTCGCGCAATGGTGCCTGGACAACAGCAACCATCTTGAAGAGGTGTCGTTCGCATGAGCACGTATACCTGGCCCCATGGCGCCCGCGCGGTCGTCCTGCTGACCGTGAACTTCGACGCCGAGTCCTTCGATCTGAAGGAAGTCCCCACCGAACGCATGTTCGGCCGCTATTCCTATGGCCGTTATGCGGTGCGCGCGGGGTTTCCGCGGCTGGTGGAGCTGTTCAAGAAGCATGACGTGCCGGCGACGTTCTTCGTGCCCGGCACGGATGCGCGGCGGCATCCCGAGCTGATCCGCGAGCTGGTCGCCAACGGCCATGAGATCGCGGCGCGTGGCGTGGATCTGGAGAACTTCGCGACGCTGGGCGATAAGGAAACGCAGGTGCTGAAGGCGTCGCGCGACATTCTCGCCGATGTTGCCGGAGTGGCGCCGCAGGGCTTCCGCGCGCCGGGCGGCGAGTTGTCGTCCAGGACGCTGGATCATCTGGCGGATCTGGGCTTTATCTACGACGCCAGCTTCCAGGACGCCGATTACCCCTACGTGTTCGGCTTGTCGGGGGACAAGAAGCTGGTTGAGTTGCCTTCGACGTTCGCGCTGGACGATGCGCCGGTGTATTCGGCTCGCCATACGCATGCGCGTCTGCAGACGATCTGGCGTGATGAGATCGCGGCGATGCACGCCGAAGGCACGTTGATTCCGCTCACCTTGAACTTGCGCGGGGATTTCGGTTCGACGCGGGCGGCGCGTATCGCGGTGCTGGATACGTTGCTGACCGAGCTCAAGCAGCTGGGCGATGTGCGCTTCATGACCTGCCAGCAACTGGCGGAGCATACGCTGTCGCTGAACCTGGCGCCGGAGCCGGATCCCCACCGCGCGCATGCGGAGACGCTGGCGAATACGGTGTATCGGGGGGACCTGGCGATCCGGCCGCTGTAGACGCTCCAGCCGTTACCAGGGCAAGGTTTCACCGTGCCGGTCGATGAAGCGCAGTCCTGGCCTGCCCGCATGGCGCTCGACCGTGTCGACCACCAACGGGATGCTTTCCGAGACGTCCAGGGCGGCGTTGCTGCCGCCCATGTCGGTGCGCACCCATCCGGGCGCGACCAGCAGCAGCGCACGCCTGCCGCCGGCGTGGCGCGACGCGTAGGCTTTCATCAGCATGTTCAACGCGGCCTTGCTCGAGCTGTACAGCTCCCAGAAGCCCTGGTTGTTCGTAATGCTGCCGAGCTCGGACGACATGACAGCGATGACGCCGTCGCGCGCAACGATGTCCTGGAAGACTTCGATGACGCGCATGGGGCTGAGCGCATTGGTCAGCATCATGTCGATGAAGTCCTGTTCGTCGACTTGCAGCGGAGTCAGTTCGTTGGCCTTGCAGATGCCGGCATTGACGAACAGCGTATCCAGCGTGCGGCCTTGCAGGCGCGCGCGCAGCTCGCGTACCGAGTCGATATCAGTGATGTCGACGGACTGGATTTCCAGCTCGCAGACGCTGCGTTCGCGCAGGGCTTCCAGTTGAGGAGACTGGCTGCGCGCGGTGGCGATGACGTGCCAGCCCTTGCTGCAATATTCGTGGGCCAGCGCCAGGCCCAGTCCGCGCGAGGCGCCCAGGATAAGAACGGTTTTCTGATCGGCCATTGAGAGCTCCTTGTGTTGTGTCCGTTGTCATTGGAGCACTCGGAGAGTCGTGCGTACACAGCCTGGATGTCAATGGATTGTTGACTTGAGGTAAGCAATTCCAAGGCGGGCACGACCCTTGCTCCACCGTGACCCGAAGCCTGCCATACGTAGCGGGCAACCGAGAAAGGAGAGCGCCATGCGAGGCATTCTGCTCTGGCTGTTGGGGATCCCCATCCCGGTCATCATTCTGCTTTGGCTGTTCCACGTCATTTAAGCAGTCTGGGCGGCGCGGAACAGCGTCGAATCGGCGGCGGTTGGAGGCATCTCCAATCGCCGCTATTCAATTGCCGGATAGCGGGCGTGAACTAACGGATCTCTGGATAGCTGCGGTCGCTATCGTCGTCGAGCAGTACTTCGTAGGCGCGCGGATCCGCGGCCGTGAAACGCGCGACGTGCGCCGCGCTCAGCAATTCCCTGGTGCTGGCATCGGCGTGCATGCCGAGCAGCGCGGCGGTCAGGCGCTCCGACGTCGCGGGATCGACATCCGGTCCGCTGACGAGTAGCGGGTTCGGCGTCCAATCCGTATATCCGATCGTACGCAGGCCCTGCAGCGCGTCCGCGTCATGCAGGCGCAGCAGGTCCAGATACCACCCGTCCACGGCCGTCAGGTCGATTTCGCCATCGCGCAAGGCGCGCAGCAGGCCGCGTGGGTTGCCATAGGGGCCTTTGACTTCCTGGAATAGCGAGCCGCCGCGCGCGGCCGCATGGCGGGCGAGCAGGCGCCTGGGCGCGTTCCAGCCGGATTGAGAGTCTCGTACCATCCAGCCGTAGCGGCTGCCGAACGCGTCTTCCAACCGCTGCCAGGGGACATCGTTGCGCACCAGGAATTCGCTGCGATAGCGCGCCTTACCTTCATACTCTGGCAAATCCGGCACGACCGCGGCCACCGCCGTATAAGCCTTGCCACCGCGCATGGCCTGCGCGAACGGCCAGCCGCACATGAATGCGCCGCACAGGCCCGGCCGCGACCACAGTTCGCCGATGGGCGTCGGCCAACCGTGTTCGACAAAGGTGACGTTCAAGCCCGCGCGCCGATGCGCCTCGGCCAGCAGCGCATGCCATGCCGCCTTGGCGGACGGCGCCACGTCGTACATGCGGGTCGATGCGATCAGCGATGTGTCGGTCATGGCGGCCCCGGTCTATCGATCAGGCGTATTTCAAGGTCTGCCCGATCCCAAGCCGCTTGGCCTTGTCGAGCATCGCCTGTCCCAGCGCGATGTCCGTCGTCGACAGGCCGCGATGCCAGAACAGGATGGTCTCCTGATCGTTCTCGCGTCCCGGCTTCAAGCCGGCGACGATCTGACCGATCTCCGCGTGCAGATTCTCCTGGGTGATGCGATCGCTATCCACATGGGCGCGCAGCGAGCCGAAGGGCAGGCCCTTGCGGCACTGGCCCCAATCGTCCACCACCACCTTGGACATGATGTCCGTCAGCGACAGTTCGACGGCGCTCATGGTGCCGTAGGGCATGACCAGTGCGCCGGGCTTGATCCATTCGGTCTTCAGCAGCGGCGTGGGCTTGGGCAGGCGCGAGGCCTCGACCACGATGTCGGCGTCGCGCACGCAGGATTCCCAATCGTCCACGACCTTGACCGGCTTGCCCAGGTCGCGCGAGAGGCGGTCGCCGAAGGCCTGGCGGCTTTCAGGACGGCGCGAATGGACGCGGATCTCATCGAAATCGAAGATGCTGTCCAGCAGCCGCACATTCCAGTACGAGGTGCCGCGCGCGCCGATATGGCCCAGGATCTTGCTGTCGCGCCGCGCCAGGTGCTTGGCGCCCAGCGCCGTCACCGCGCCGGTGCGCATGTCGGTGATCGCGGTCGCATCGACGATGGCCAGCGGCTTGCCGGTGACCGGGTCGAACAGATTCAACAGCGCCATTTCGGACGGCAGATCGACCTTGTAGTTGTCGACGAAGTCGCTGACGACCTTGACGCCCGCCACGTGCAGCGGCTCGATGTAGCCGCGCAGGACGTTGAAGTGGCCCTTGTCGGAGGACTCGGGCACCAGGTGCACGCGCGGCTCGATCACGGTCTTGCCCAGGCCCTGCGCGCGCAGGGCGCCTTCCACCGCGGCCAGGATCTCGGCATCGGTGATGTCCAGGGCTTTGACGTCGGGGCCGTTCAAATAGGTAATGTCGATGGACTGCATGATGTCTCCGGACTTACTGGATAGGCTTGATGCCCGCCGTCTTGACGATGCCCGCCCACTTGCGGGACTCGTCCTGGATCATGGCGGCGAAGGCTTGCGAACTCATATTGGCGGGCTCCACGCCCTGGTCTTCGAATTTCTGGCGCACGGCCGGGTCTTTGAGGACGGTGGCGATGTCGCGCTCCAGCTTGGCCAGGACCGCGGGCGGGGTCTTGGCGGGCGCGACCAGGCCGTACCAGGACGTCACGTCGAAGCCGGGATAGCCGCTTTCGGCGACGGTGGGGACGTCGGGCAGTTGCGGCAGACGATGTGGCCCGGCGATGGCCAGCGCGCGCAGCTTGCCACCGCGGATGAAGGGCAGCACGGTGGAGACACCGGCGAACATCATGTCGACGTTGCCCGCGACGACGTCGGTGACGGCCGGGGCCATGCCGTTGTACGGAATGTGCATGGTGCTGATGCCGGCGGATTGGTTGAGCAATTCACCGGCCAGGTGCGCGCCGCTGCCGGCGCCGGGGCTGGCGAAGTTCAGCTTGCCGGGCTTGCTCTTGGCGTACTCGATGAAGGACTTGAAGTCCTGCGCCGGGACGGCCGGGTTCACGACCAGGATGTTGGGCGAGGTCGCCAGCAGGGTAATGGGCGCGAAGGCGTGGGCCGTGTCAAAGTTCAGATTGGTGTACAGCAGCGGGTTGACGGTCAGGTTGCCGGCGGGCGCCAGGCCCAGCGTGTAGCCATCGGCGGCGGCGCGGGCGACCTGGCCCATGCCCAGGTTGCCGGAGGCGCCGGGGCGGTTTTCGATGATGACGGGCACGCCCCACATTTCGTTGAGCTTCTGCCCGACGATGCGCGGGATCGCGTCGGCGACGCCGCCCGCGCCGAAGGGCACGATGATGGTGACGGGTTTGGCGGGATAGGTATCCGCCGCGTGTACGGGCGCGGTGGACGCCGCGATGAAGGCGCCTGTGGCGTAGGCCGCCAGGCGCAGGCTCAGAGACAGTTTCATGGTATTCCCCTTGTATGTATGTCTACTGCTGCTTGATGCCGGCCGTGAACGGCCGGCGTTTGAATGCGTTCAAGGCATATTGTTCTTAGCGACCCAACATCGGCAGATCCAGCCCCGTGTCGCGCGCGCAGGCGATGGCTTCTTCGTACCCGGCGTCCGCATGCCGCATCACGCCCGTCGCGGGGTCGTTGTGCAGCACGCGCGCGATGCGGCGATCCGCCGCTTCGGTGCCATCGCAGACGATGACCACGCCGGCGTGCTGTGAGAACCCCATGCCCACGCCGCCGCCATGGTGCAGGGACACCCACGTCGCGCCGCCCGCGGTGTTCAGCAGGGCATTCAGCAGCGGCCAGTCGGACACGGCGTCCGAGCCATCGCGCATCGATTCCGTTTCGCGGTTCGGGCTGGCCACCGAGCCGGAGTCCAGATGATCGCGGCCGATAACGACCGGCGCGCTGAGCTCGCCGTTGCGCACCATCTCATTGAACGCCAGCCCCAGCCGTGCGCGGTCGCGCACGCCGACCCAGCAGATGCGCGCCGGCAGCCCCTGGAAGGCAATGCGCTCGCGCGCCATGTCCAGCCAGTTGTGCAGATGCTTGTCGTGCGGAATCAGCTCCTTGACCTTGGCGTCGGTCTTGTAGATGTCCTCGGGATCGCCCGACAGCGCGGCCCAGCGGAACGGCCCGATGCCTTCGCAGAACAGCGGACGGATATAGGCGGGCACGAAGCCGGGGAAGTCGAAGGCGTTCTCCACGCCCATTTCCAGGGCCATCTGGCGGATGTTGTTGCCGTAGTCCAGCGTGGCCGCGCCGCGTTCCTGCAGCGTCAGCATGGCCCGCACATGGCCCGCCATGGATTGCTTGGCCGCGCGCACGACGGCGTCCGGCTCCGAGGTACGGCGCGCCTTCCACTCGTCCATCGTCCAGCCTTGGGGCAGATAGCCGTTCAAGGGATCGTGCGCGGAGGTCTGGTCGGTCACGCAATCCGGCGTGATGCCGCGTTGAACCATTTCGGCCAGCACGTCGGCGGCATTGCCCAACAGGGCGATCGACACCGCGCGACCCTGGCTCTTCGCCTCTTCAAGAAGGCCCAGCGCTTCGTCCAGCGTCTTCGCCTTGACGTCGATATAGCGCGTGCGCAGGCGGAAATCGATGCGCGACTCGTCGCACTCGACGGCGATCATGCTGAAGCCCGCCATGGTGGCGGCCAGCGGCTGCGCGCCGCCCATGCCGCCCAGGCCGGCCGTCAGGATCCAGCGGCCCTTTGGATCGCCGCCGAAATGGCGATTGGCCACGGAGTAGAAGGTTTCGTAGGTGCCTTGCACGATGCCCTGCGAGCCGATGTAGATCCAGCTGCCGGCCGTCATCTGGCCATACATCATCAGGCCCTTGCGGTCGAGCTCGTGGAAGTGTTCCCAGGTGGCCCAGTGCGGCACCAGATTGGAGTTGGCGAGCAGCACGCGCGGCGCGTCTTCATGGGTCTTGAACACCCCGACCGGCTTGCCGGACTGGACCAGCAGCGTTTCGTCGGGCTGCAGGCGGCGCAGCACTTCCAGGATCTTGTCGAAGGACGGCCAGTCGCGCGCGGCGCGGCCGATGCCGCCGTACACGACCAATTGCTCCGGGTGCTCGGCCACTTCCGCATCCAGGTTGTTCTGGATCATGCGGTAGGCGGCTTCGATCAGCCAGTTCTTGCAGCTCAGGGTATTGCCGCGCGGCGCGCGGATCTTGCGCGACGGGTCGACGCGGGTGTTTTGCGTGGCGGTCATGGCTCTTGATCTCCGGAAATCTTGGCGGGGGCGGGGCGCATGGGCATGACGGCGTGGCCAGTCAGGCGGTAGCGGTCGCCCGGATGGATAAGGCGGGCAAAGGTGGCGACGTGCTCGCCGGACCAGGTACGGCGCAGCACCTGCAGGCAGGCCTGCGGGGCTTTCAGGCCCAGCCAGCCGGCGACGCGGGCGTCGGGAAGAATGGCTTCGATCGTGTGTTCGACGGCCGTCAGCGGCGCGACGCGGCTCAGGTAGGCGTTGGGGGTTTCGCGGCTGAAGTCCTGCTCGATGTAATCGGGTGCGACGCGCGGGTTGACGTAGCGGTCTTCCAACTGCACCGGCACGTCGTTGTCCAGGTGCAGGATCAGCGAGTGGTAGACCGATTTGTCGATGGACAGCTCCAGCGCGGACGCGATGGCCTCCGGCGCGGTGACGCGCTCCAGTCGCAGCACGCGGTTGGAATAGCGGTGGCCGCGTTGGGCGATTTCTTCGGCGATGTTGCGGACTTCCAGGACGGGCAGGGCGGGCTTCTGTGCCGCCACGAAGGTGCCCAGGCCCTGGCTGCGTACCAGGATGCCTTCCTGGGTCAGTTCCAGGATGGCGCGGCGCGCCGTCATGCGGGAGACCTCGAACTGCGCGGCCAACTGGTTCTCCGAGGGCACCTGGTCGTTCACCGCCCACTGGCCGGCCTCGATCCGCGCGACGATGTGCTGCTTGATGCGGGCGTATGGGGGAAGAGGAAGGCTGGCGGCGGGCATCTGGTTCCGTGGGCGACTGCTGGGATGGGCAAACTCTAACTTGAATATACAAGTATAGGCAAGTACCATCCGGCTATGGAAAACCCGAGGAAGGCGGGATCGCGTTGATGCGCGATAAAGCCATATGCGCTGGAAAAGGACATCATGACCATAGAGATCCATGACGCCGACGCCCTTGTCGTCAATGCCCGTATCGCGACCTTCGATCCGGGCGTCCCGCTCGGCGCCGCCGCCGCGTCTGGCGCGCGGGCCGCGGCCGCCGCCGCGTGCTACGGCGTGCGGGAAGACGCGGATGCGATCGCCATCAAGGCAGGACGGATCGCCTGGATAGGCAAGGCGGCGGATGCGCCCGCTGACGCATGGTCGGATCGCGCGGGCCAGCCGGGCCGGCTGATCGATGCGGAAGGCGCCTGGATCACGCCCGGCCTGATCGACTGCCACACGCACCTGATCTATGCCGGCTCCCGCGCGCGGGAGTTCGAGATGCGCCTGAACGGCGCGTCATACGAAGACATCGCCCGCGCCGGCGGCGGCATCGTGTCGACGGTGCGCGCGACCCGGGCGGCGGGAGAAGACGGTTTGATCGCCCAGGCGCTGCCACGCCTGCGCGCCTTGCTGCGCGAAGGCGTGACCACGGTGGAGATCAAGTCCGGCTATGGACTGGACCGTGATACCGAACTGGCCATGCTGCGCGCGGCGCGCGCACTCGGTGCCAGCCTGCCCGTGACGGTCCGCACGACTTTCCTCGGCGCGCACGCGCTGCCGCCCGAGTACGCGGGCCGCGCCGACGACTACATCGACTTCGTCTGCACGCAGGTATTGCCGGAGGCCGCGCGCCAGGGGCTGGCGGATGCCGTGGACGTGTTCCACGAGAGCATAGGCTTTGATGCGGCGCAGTCGGAGCGGGTCTATCGCGCGGCGGCGTCGTTGGGGTTGCCGGTGAAGGTACATGCCGAGCAGTTGAATCTGTGCGGGGCGGCGGCGCTCGGCGCGCGCTATCGGGCCTTATCGGCGGATCATCTCGAACACCTGGACGAAGAGGGCGCGCGCGCCATGGCCGAAGCGGGGACCGTGGCGGTGCTGCTGCCTGGCGCCTTCTATTTCCTGCGCGATACCAAGGTGCCGCCGATCGATTTGCTGCGGCGGCATGGCGTGCCCATGGCCGTGGCCACCGACTGCAATCCCGGCACGTCGCCGTTCGCGTCGCTGCTGCTGATGCTGAACATGGCGTGCACGCTGTTCCGGCTGACGCCGGCGGAGGCCCTCAACGGCGTGACGCAGGCGGCGGCGCGTGCGTTGGGGCTGCAGGATGACGTGGGCAGCGTGACGCCGGGCAAGTGGGCCGACCTGGCGTTCTGGCAGGTGCCGGAGCTGGCTGAGCTTTGCTACAGCCATGGTACGCACCGGCCGGCGCGCATCCTGCGGCGCGGCGTCGAGCAGGCGATCTGAGGCGCGCCGGGTCTCATACGCTGCAGGCGCGGTCCGGCCGCGGCGTTGTTCAGTCGGTCCGCATATGGCCGGTCTTGACGATCTGGCCCAGGCGTTCGCGTTCGTCCTTGGTGAACTTCGCGAACGATGCGCGCGTGCCGCCGCCGGCATCCTGGCTGCTGCGCTGTAGCGCCTGCTGCACTTCGGGTGTTTTCAGCGCCGCGTTCACGGCGGCGTTCATCTTGTCCAGCACATCGTCGGGCGTGCCGGTGGGCGCCAGCAGGCCGGCCCAGTGCACGATGCGCAGCGTGGGCAGGCCTTGTTCCGCCGTGGTCGGTATGTCGGGCGCGCTGGCCATGCGCTTGTCGCCGGTGATCGCCAGTCCTTTCAGCTTGCCGCCCTTGATCAGGGGCAGGGTGGCGACGCTGGCTTCGGATGTGGCGTCGACCTGGCCCGACACCACCGCGGTAACGCCTTCGCCGCCGCTCTTGTAGGTAATGGGCTCGACGTCGAGCCCCGTGGCTTCGCGCAGCATCTCGGCGACGAACTGCGGCGCGCTGCCGTTGCCGGCGGTCGAGAAGGTGATGCGGCCTTTGCGCTCTTTTTTGGCTTCGGCCAGGAATTCCTTCAGGTTGTTGGCCGGATTCGCGGCGCTGGTGACGATGACAGACGGCGTCACGGTCATCAGCACGACGGGTGTCAGCTCTTCGTCCTTGTACGGCTGGTTCGGATGAATCAGGCTATTGGTGATGACGCTATTGCCGCCTACCAGAAAGGTGTAGCCGTCTGGCGCGCTGTGCGCGACGTGCGCGGCGCCGATGGCGCCGCCCGCGCCGGGGCGGTTCTCCACGATCACGGATTGGTGCAGTTGTTCGCCGACGGACTTGGCGACCAGCCGCGCGGCCAGATCGATGCCGCCGCCCGGGCTGAAGGGCGCGACGAAGGTGATGGGATGGCTGGGCCAGTCCGCGGCCACGGCGGCGCCGGCGGCCAGGCAGGCGGACAGCGCGATGGCGATGCGGGCGCCGCGGCGCAGGAATGCTGTGTTCATGATGATCTTCCGGTGTCTCGCGTTATCGTTTTTTTGGCGGCGCGTTGCGGGCGCATGGTGCCGCTGGAAAGATCCCCCGCATGGATTGTGCCTCTTTCGAGACATGCGCGAAACCAGGTTCTTCAGGTTCAGCAAGGGTTCAGCTGCATCGGGGCCGGCGTGGGCGGCGCATCCCTATCCTGGTGCTATCCATTCCAGTATCGCTCATGCCGGTGTGCGCTATTACGGTACGGCCGCTCGGCTGGCAGCCGATATGCGGCGGCGTATAGTAGCCAGCTGCCTTGTGCGTCTCCCACGAACCACGCCGTCCATCGCCCCATGAGCAGCGCCAGCACTACGTCCACCGCCGACAACGCCACCTTGCTGGAGCAAGGCTCCGACCATTGGATGCGCAACCTTGCCGTCTGTGTGTTCGGATCATTCACCACCATCATCGGCATGACCTTGCTGCTGCCCTTCCTGCCGCTGTATGTCGAGCAATTGGGGGTGAAGGATCACGCGGCCATCGTGCAGTGGTCGGGCGTGGCCTTCGGCGCTACTTTTTTTACCGCCGCGCTCACGGCGCCGCTGTGGGGCCGGCTGGCGGATCGCTATGGCCGCAAGCTGATGCTGATCCGTGCCAGCCTGGGCATGTCCATCGCCATGTCGCTGATCGGCATGGCGGATAACGTTTACCAATTGGTCGGCCTGCGCTTGCTGGCCGGGCTGCTGGGCGGCTATGCGTCCGGCTCCATGGTGCTGGTGGCCACGCAGACGCCGAAGCATCGTACCGGCTGGGCGCTGGGCGTGCTGTCGTCCGGCATCATGGCCGGCAACCTGGCGGGGCCTTTGATCGGCGGGGCGCTGCCGCCGCTGATCGGCATACGCGCGACCTTCCTGGCCTCGGGCGCGCTGATCTTCGTGGCCTTCCTGGTGACCACCTTCCTGATCAAGGAAGAGCGGCGTCCCAAGGCCGGCAAGGCCGCCGACAAGCCCAAGGCCGGCCTGGCCGCGGTGCCGGACAAGGGGCCGCTGCTGGCGATGCTGTTCACCGGCATGCTGCTGATGCTGGCCAATATGTCGATCGAGCCCATCATCACCGTATACGTCGCGCAGTTCGCCGAAGCAAGTCATGTGACGATGGTCGCGGGATTGGTGATGTCGGCGGCGGCCCTGGGCAGCATCCTGTCGGCCTCGCGCCTGGGGCGGCTGGCGGATCGGGTAGGGCATTGGAATGTGATCATCGGCTGTCTGCTGGCGTCCGCGCTGCTGTTGATCCCGCAGGCTTTCATTACGGCAAGCTGGCAACTGGTGGTGCTGCGCTTCCTGATGGGGTTGTCGCTGGGCGGCCTGCTGCCGTGCATAGCGGCGGTGATCCGGCATAACGTGCCGGAACGCGTGGCGGGCGCGATGCTGGGGTACTCGACCTCCGCGCAGTATGTGGGGCAGGTGGTCGGGCCGCTGGCCGGCGGCTTCGTTGGCGGGCATTTCGGCATGCGGTCGGTGTTCCTGGGGACCAGCCTGCTGATGGCGTTGGGCGCCGTGTACAACCGGGTGATCCGCGTTCGCCGGGCGCGCCGCTAGGGCGCTTTGCTGGCTGACTATCGGCTGTATCGGCGGCGCCGCGCGACGCGCGGCATTCCGGCTGCTTCGTTCGCGCCGCGCAACGCGCGGAATACCCGACTATCCTCGACACGTTTCCCTGGTTATTCTGCCGATTCGGTGCTTCGGCCCGAACGCGATCCGCGCGATCGCGCTATTAGAAAACCAAGGAGACAAACCCATGAGCCGTGCTTACAACCGCTGCTTCGCGGCGCTATTCGCCACCGCTGTCCTCGCTGCCGCGCCTGGGGCGCAGGCGGCGGACGCCTGGCCCGACAAGCCCATCACGCTGATTTCCCCGTACGCGCCCGGCGGCACGACCGACGTGCTGGCGCGGCTGCTGGCAACCCGCCTGCACGACAAGCTGAAGCAGACCGTCGTGGTCGAAAACCGCGCGGGCGCCGGCGGCAATATCGGCACCGCGTATGTCGCCAAGGCCAAGCCGGATGGTTATACGTACTTGCTGGCGGCCAGCGGTCCCATCGTGATCGCCGGCACGCTGTACAAGTCGCTGCCCTATGACCCCGCCAAGGACTTCACCGAAGTCGCGCCGCTGGCGCGCACCAGCTTCGTGGTGGCCGTCAACGCCAAGTCCGGGCTCAATTCCATCAAGGACATCATCGCCAAGGGCAAGACGGGCGATCTGGTTTTTGGCTCGGCTGGTTCCGGCACGCCCCAGCACATCATCGGCGAAATGTTCAACACCGCCGCGGGGACCAAGATCCGCCACATCCCGTACAAGGGCTCCGGTCCTTTGTTGAATGATTTGGTGGGCGGCCAGGTGCCGCTGGCCTTCGAAAACCCGCTGCCCATCATGCAGCAGGTCAAGGCCGGCAACCTGAAAGTCCTGGCTGTCACCGGCGCCCAGCGTTCGGCGGCCTTGCCTGATGTGCCCACGCTGGCCGAAACCGGCATCAAGGGTGTCGACGCCCAACCGTGGTATGGGCTGCTGGGACCCGCGGGCATTCCCGACGCCATCACCAAGCGCATGAACCAGGAAGTGCAGGACATCCTGAACGCCCCCGACGTCAAGGAGCAACTCGCGACGCTGGGTGTGGAGCCCATGCATATGACGCCGGCCGAATTCCATTCGTACGTAATCAAGGAAATCGGTACGTGGGGCAAGGCAGTCAAGGCCTCGGGCGCGACAGTGGATTGAGCAAGCGCGGGGCGCTGATCGCCGATCACGCGAGCAAGGCGCCATAGCGGCTTGAATGCAAGGGCGGCGCTGCCATCGCGCTGTTTCGGGGCGTGGACGTTACCTGTCGTGCCGATAGATTACCCGCGTCGCAACGTCGTCATTGCAATCCGCGCATAAAGTGAATCGGACATGCGAGGTACCACCGGCGGAAGCACCCGCCGGTGTATCGCGTGGCGCGCGTGACCCGATTGACTTCTTCGTGGGGGCCGACATGGCTGACTCAATCCTCAATTTCCAAAGCGTTTTCTATTTGCAGAACGGCAAGGGCGCTGGCGGTGGCGCCGATGGCACCGCCGGCGCGGCTCCGTTCAGCGCCAATTGCTACCTGACGCTGAGCAATGTAGATGGAAGTCTTTCCATCCAGCCGCCTTCGGGATTCGAAGGACCATGGGGCCAGTGGGAATTCATATCGCCGTCCGATACGGGCGCCACGGGGCCGATACCCTACGGCTCCGTCGTCCTTATTCGTAGCGTGAGCGCCGGCCATTATCTACATGGAGACGCTAGCGGGAAGTTGTTCGTCGGCGCGGCCAATCCGACGGATCCCGACTATTCGGCGGCGCAGTGGTCGGTCATGTGCACCAACAGCATCAATGCCGGACAGAATGGTCTGGACGCTGGCGATGCCGTCAGCCCCGTAGAGGTCGGCGACGATTGCTATTACCTGATCGCCAATAAAGTTTCGGCGTACGGCAAGTTAGGTCCGGGAACACTGACAACCGATGCGAACCTGTACACCGGTTGGTGGCGGATCCGCAATACCACCGTCGATGCAGGTGGATCGAGCGGCTCGGGTGGGTCGAGTGGCTCCGGTGGGTCGAGTGGCTCCGGTGGGTCGAGTGGCTCCGGTGGGTCGAGCGGCTCCGGTGGATCGAGCGGTTCCAGCGGATCGAGCGGCTCCAGCGGATCGAGCGGCTCCAGCGGATCGAGCGGCTCCAGCGGATCGAGCGGTTCGGGTGGCACGCCGCATCAGACCGGACGGCAGTGTTGTTTCAATCTTCCACCCAATACGCCTTTCTCCGTCAGCGTCACCAACCAGGAAAAGTGGCCCAGGACGGTCACCGTCTACATAAACAAAGTGGCCAACCCGATCGCGATGCCAGCCGGCTACGCCGCTGAGTCGAAGACCTATGTTTCAGGCCCTGCACTGGCCAATGCGGGAGGACGCAGCACGATTTGCATAGGCGTTCAGGACAGCCAAGGCGGCCAAATGCTGTTGGGCTGGAATCCGCCCGTCGTCGTGGGCCAAAGCGAATTCGTCAACATCGGGGCGGAGAAGGACAAAGCCGCCGGCGGCTACGCGGCGGAAACCGGGTTCAACGACGTCCTGGTCACCGTCTCATGGTCCCTGACGCAGCCGGCGGGTTCCGGCGGCTGAAGCACTCCGGCGTCCTCTTCAGGCGCGGCTCTCGGGGGAGAGCCGGCGCCTGTGCTTCGGACCGGTGCCGGGCTGGTGAACGATCCGAATGAAGGAATTCGCCGTATGGCGCCGAGCACGTGCTCCGCGGTGATGCGCCTGGTGCATTCGAACTGGCGCGGCGTATCCGCATGCCGCGGACACCAGAAATAATCGTCCGCATCGAATAGCTCTCGCATGTCGTTTCCGCAGCTATTGCACACATGCTGGTTGATGATCCGGTAAGGCGTCGAAAACTCGTTTAGCGGATGCGTGAAGCCGCTGATCAATACGGTGGGTGTTCCGACCGCCCAGGCCAGCCAGGACAGCCCGCTGGATAGCCCCACGAAAAAGTCGGCATGCTTCAGCCAATGCGCCCGTTCGCGTAGCGGGCGGTCGCCCGTTTCGTCTTCCGCGCCTGCCGGTATGTGATTCCATACCGGTGCGGCGCCGTAGACCGGATGTTTGTCGATGCATACAACCCGGTAGCCCTGCGCTTTCAGGAAATTCACGATCTCCTGCCACCCGGACGGGTTATTCCACATCTTGCATTGCGCCGTACTTTGCGCGCCTATGCAGACATAGCGCTGCTGGATCGGGCGGCCGTGATCCGGGACGTCGATGCGTGGCGGCGTCTCGGCGGTATCGACGCCCAGGATGTACGCCGCCACCCGCTGCAGCCCCGCCAGCCTGAAATCGGTGGGCTGATGGCGGCAGGCGTCGGCCGCGGAATAAATCGCCAAGGTGTACGTCGCGTAGAAGCGCCCGGCCGTGGCGCTTTCCGGCGTGACGAATCCGATGTCCGGATATGCGTCGCGAAAAAGCGGGATAAGCCATGCCGGCATGGCGCAGGTCAACCGACAGCCATGCTGACGCTGGAATTTCACGGCGCATGGAAACCAGGCGATCGTGTCGCCGAGCGCCCCGAAGGGCATTCGCACCAGGACGTCCTTATCCCGCGCCTGGAACCGGTGTTCGAAAACCCGTTGTCCGTTTACATCGATTTCGATGAGCCAGGGCACGAAGTAGGTGGTGTCGCTGCACACCCAGCCGCTGACGACTTCTTTCTCCAGCAAACAATTACCGGTATCCGCATCGGACATGCGTACTTTCCACAGTCCGTCGGATCGTTCCGGCAGGAACAAGCGGCATCCCAGGTTGAAATCGAAACGGATGCCGTGGCCATCCCGCCAGGCGGGTACGCCGCAGGCGTTCTCGCTACCGGCCTCGCGGCTGCCGGCGCTTGCCATGGGAAATACGGGCTCCGATCCATCCATGCCATTCTCGTCCGCCAGGCGCCATGCCGAGGATGGCAGGGTAGCCGAGCGGTGCGCAAACGGTCCCGAAGGGGGCGTAATTCAATGTTGCGACGTTGTTGCGCCGTTGCGTGCAACGATGGGCAGCGCCGTGACACTTTGTGCAGTGAAATTACCGCGGGCGTCACCGACCTGCAGACCGTTCCACGGTAGCCTGGAAAGGCATCGATGCAGACCCCTGCACGTGCATGCGGTATCCCTGGTCGGGCTGCCGCGAACGAATACTTGAATCGTGAGGTGAGACGATGAGCAATCCGAATCCTGGTAAAGAGTGTGATTTCAACGTGCCGGCCAACAGGCCGCTGTATGTTTCCGTGCAAAACGAAGAAAAGTGGAAGCGGACAGTCAAGGTCATCATCGACGGGCAAGCCGTGGATATCGTCGTGCCTCCTGGCGGCATCCAGGGCAAGGTCATACCCGCCGGGAGCGCGGCGTCAGGAGGTACCCGCGGCGTGCAAATACAAATGTTCGACAGCCAGAACGGCCAGATGCAGTTGAGCTGGATTCCGACGCAGAAGATGGCCGACTGCGAGTTCGTGAATATCGGCGGAGAGAAAAACTATCCCTCCGGCGGCGGCGCTTATCCGCCGGAAAGCGGCTTCAACGATGCGACGATCATGGTGTATTGGAGCACCGTCGCTCCGTCCGGCGCGGCCAGCTAAGAGGCCTGCCAAGGGGCGAATACCGGCCGCGAGCAGGCGAACCCAAGGTTTGGTTTCAATCCATGGAGAGTCTTGCTCAGGTGTTGTCGGACTCCATTCCGAACAAAGTCCGGGTCGTCAATTGGCGCCGCGCGCCAACTATTCGGGAGTTTCGCTGGAAGTGTCGTTCTGATCCGCGAGCGGCTTCAACTCCCCCAACACCGTAGGTATCAGCTCCGACACCGTGGGATGGATATGCACGGTGCGTTGCAAGGTGGTGTAGGGGGCTTTGCTGGACATGATGTCCAGGATGCCGTGGATGGCTTCGTCACCGCCGGTGCCCAGGATAGCCGCGCCCAGGATGGCCTTGGTTTCGGCGTCGACGACGACCTTCATGAAGCCTTCGGTTTCGCCTTTTTCGACGGCACGGCCGACGCGGGTCATGGGACGGATGCCCACCAGCGCCGGCCGGCCGCTGGCGCGCACCGCGGCTTCGGTCATGCCGACGCGGCCCAGGGGCGGGTCGATGTACAGGGCATAGCAGGGCAGGCGGTCGCTGACGCGGCGCGGGTCTTGGTCCAGTAGATTGGCCGCGACGATTTCGAAATCGTTGTATGAGGTGTGCGTGAAGGCGCCGCGTCCATTGCAATCGCCCAGCGCCCAGATATGCGGGACATTGGTGCGCAGTTCGTCGTCGACGACGATGTAGCCGCGTTCATCGGTCTTTACGCCGGTGGCCTCCAGCCCGAGGTCGGCCGTGTTGGGCACGCGGCCGACCGCCATCAGCACGTGCGAGCCGACGATGGGGCCGGGATCCTGCTTGCAGGAAACCCGCACGACCGCGCCGTCCGCATGCGCTTCGAAGCGTATGCATTCCGCGTTCAGGTGTACGCGGATGCCTTCCTTTTCCAGGATCTTCAGGATCGCATCCGAGACGTCCGGGTCTTCCCGGGAGATCAGCCGCGGGCCTTTCTCCACGACCGTGACCGCCGCGCCGAATCGGCGATACATCTGCGCGAATTCCAGGCCGATGTAGCTGCCGCCGATGACCACCATATGGCGCGGCACGCTGTCCAGCTCCAGCAGGCTGGTGTTGGTCAGCAGGGGAATATCGCGCACGCCCGGCATGTCGGGGATATTGGCGCGGCCGCCGACGTTGATGTAGATACGATCGGCCGACAGGCGCTGTCCGTCGACGTCGAGCTCATGCGGCCCGGTGAAGCGTGCATGGCCCCGCAGCACCGTGCAGTTGTCCATGCCGCGCAGCCACTTCTCGACGTTGCCCCGCGCGCGCATGACGACTTCGTCCTTGCGCGCCTTCAGGCGCGTGGCGTCCACGCCGATCTGGCCCGGCAGCGTGATGCCGAAGTCCGCGGAGCGCCGGGCCAGATGGGCGGCGTAGGCGCTGGCCACCAGCGTCTTGGTCGGCATGCAGCCCGTGTTGACGCAGGTGCCGCCGAAGTGCTTGCGTTCGATGAGCGCGACGCGCTGGCCCGCTTGCGTCAGCCGCCCGGCCAGGGGCGGCCCGGCCTGGCCCGCGCCGATGATGATGGCGTCGAAATGGCTGGACGCCTTCGATACATCGGGCGCGTTGGCGGCGGTCGGCTGGGGCGGGGCGTTCGTCGGCTGCGTGCTCATGTCTTACCTCTCTTGGCGCGCCGCGCAAGCGGCGGTGGACGAGAAACCGGCTGGTGGCGCTGGCTTGGCGCCGGCGAGCCTCCACTGTAATCGCTGGCGGTGGATGAAGAAACCGGTCCGGACGCGGCACCGGGACAGTCAGCTGAATGTGCCGGGAATCCATGCATACTTGCGCCTGACGCATGCGGGCGGCGCGGCTGCCGCTATCATGCGAGCCAGCGGTCCCGGAGAAACCGCTTCTGCAAACGGGCGGCCGACCGCCGCATACACGGAGCCAGCCTCGCCTATGCCGATCGACCATCGTCGCCGTGAATTCTTCCGCAAGTCGAGCCGCGGCGCGGCCGCCGCCGCATCGCTGTCGATGTTCCCGCCCGCCATACGCAAGGCGCTGGCGATCGAGGCCGACCGCCGCACGGGTACCTTGCAGGACGTCGAACACATCGTCGTCCTGACGCAGGAGAACCGCTCCTTCGATCATTACTTCGGCACGCTGTCCGGCGTGCGCGGTTTCGGCGACCGCTTTCCCATTCCGGTGCCCGATGCGCCGGGCATGGCGGGCCGGACGGTGTGGTACCAGCGTCATGACGGCCAGCCGGCGGGACTGCCGGCCATCCTCGCACCGCAGCACAACGACACGGCGGTGGATTTCCGCCTGATGCGCACGGCGGGTACGCCTCATTTGTATCCCGACGCCCAGGATGCCTGGGACGGCGGGCGCATGACGCACTGGCCGCAGTTCAAGAAGAATGCGTCCATGGTGTACTACGCCCAGGCGGACATGCCCTTCCAGTTCGCGCTGGCGAATGCCTTTACGCTGTGCGATGCCTATTATTGTTCGCTGACCGGCGGCACCAACCCGAATCGATGCTTCATCTACACGGGCACCAACCACGGCCGCGGCGATCCCGCGCGGCCGGGCGTCTACAACGGTCCGGCGCTGGACAATAGCTACAACAAGCTGGGCAATGGCGCGCACAAGGACGGCTACACCTGGATGACCTATGCGGAGCGCCTGCAGGACGCCGGCGTCAGCTGGCAGGTGTACCAGGACAATGAGTTCGAGTTCTACGCGCTGAATCCCTTGTTCGGCTTCAAGGCCTTCCGGCAGGCCCATGCGCGCAGCGTCCCCGCCGTGCTGCCGGAGCGCACGGAGCGCGAACGCGCGCTGTACGAAAAAGGCATACGCACGCGCAACCTGTCGGCGTTGCGGGCCGATGTCATGGCGGACCGCCTGCCGCAGGTCTCGTGGATCTGCGCGCCCTCGTCGGCTTCCGAACATCCGCAGCCCTCCAGTCCGGCGCAGGGCGCCGCCTACACCGCGCAGGTGCTGGAGGCGTTGACGTGCAATCCGCGTGTGTGGAGCCGCACGGTGCTTATCCTGAACTTCGACGAGAACGACGGCTTCTTCGACCATATGCCGCCGCCCGCGCCGCCGTCGTACGCGCGCACCGAAGGCGGCACGGCGGCGCGCGATCCGCAGGGCGCCAGCACGGTGGATGTCTCCGACGACTATCTGGGCGACGACGTTGGCGGCATACCGTCCACGCTGGCGTATCGCCATCATCCCTATGGCATGGGGCCGCGCGTGCCCATGTATGTGATCTCGCCCTGGAGCCGCGGCGGCTGGGTGAATTCGGAGGTCTTCGACCATACGTCGGTGCTGCGTTTCATCGCCCGCCGGTTCGGCGTCGATGAGCCGAATATCAGCCCGTGGCGGCGGGCCGTCGCCGGCGACCTGATGTCGTGCTTCGATTTCGCCACACCGAATCATGCCGCCGTGCTGGCGCACCTGCCGGATACCGCCACGCTGGACGGCCGCAGCCGTTCGCTGCCGGGCACGACCGCGCCCGTCGCGCCGGCGGCGCTCGAACTGCCCGCGCAGGCCAGGGGCACGCGGCCTTCGCGCGCCTTGCCGTACGAACTGCATGTGGACGACGACATCCTGGCGCATGGCGACGCGGCCGCCGCCACGCCGGGGCCGATGCGCCGCGTGCGTCTGCATTTCTCGAATACGGGCGGGCGGGCCGCCGTCTTACATGTGTACGACATCCACCGGCTGGACGCCTTGCCGCGCCGCTATACGGTGGAACCGGGCAGGGCGCTGGAGGATCTCTGGCCGCCCTTGCCGGACGGCGCGGTGGGTCCGGACGGACGCTACAACCTCTGGGTGCTGGGCCCCAACGGCTTTCACCGGCATTTCGCCGGCACCTTGCCGCGCGAAACCGCGGGGCCATCACCGGTGGCGCGCGTCCGTTATGCGCCGGGCGAGGGCGCGCTGGTGTTGACGATACTCAATCCATCCAAGGCCAGCATGGCGGTTGCCGTCAACGACAACGCCTACTTCGACGGCGCGGCCTGGCGCCGCGATATCCCGGCGGGCGAGCAAGCCGAATGGCGCTGGCCCCTGGCCGCCTCGCATTGCTGGTACGACTTCACGTTGAAGCGGGAGGATGGTCCTGCCTATGCGAGGCGTTTCGCGGGCCGGATGGAAACGGGCGCCGACGGGGTTTCCGATCCGGCGATGGGCGGGCCGGCCGTGGCGGGCTACGCACGTTTCGATTAATCCCAGGCGGCAATAAATTATTGTTTTACGATAATATTCTTGCTATGATGCGTGCGCGCTGGGCAAGCGCCGCAACGATGGGCGATGGCTTATCGGCGATCCGCGATCGACGGTGTTGCCCGGCGCCAAGCCGCCATTCTTCAAGAGGTTCCTTATGACCCTGTTCAACCGCGCCCGCGCCCGTCGCAGCCTTATGCCCGATCGTCTGGCCGGCCTCAGCCACCGCATGGCGGGCCTCACCCTGGTGGTGATGGCCGCTTTGCTGCTGCTTAACATCGTCAACTGGATTTATCCGCCTTACGGTCCGCACGGCTATGGTTTCAGCTTCGGGCTGACCTCGCGCTGGCTTGCGGATGGATCGATAGACCTGGCGCGGTTCCCGGCGTGGCAGACCATCGGCGCCATGGCGATTTCCAGCATTCCGCTGCTGGTGCTGATGCGCGGGCTCAGCCATCTGCGCACGCTGTTCAGCGACTATGCCGAAGGCGCCTACTTCTCCATGCAGGCCGGACGCCATCTGGCCGCGGTGGGCCGTTCGATCGCCTTGTGGGTAGTGGTGCAGTTCCTGACCGAGCCGGTGCTGAGCATATGGCTGACGATACGCGCCGAACCGGGCCACCGTATCGTGGCGCTGTCCTTGGACACGTCGGCACTGGTGGCGCTGTTCGTCGCCGCTTGCATCGCCATCATCGGCCGCATTCTGCAGCGCGCCTCCGAGGTCTATCGGGAAAACCAGCAATTCGTGTAGCGATCCGCGACACGGCACCCCATACCGCGACAGGACTGCAATGCCCATCGTCGTCACACTGGACGTCATGCTCAGCAAGCGCAAGATGAAGTCCAAGGACCTGGCCGCCATCGTCGGCATCACGGAACAAAACCTGTCCCTGCTGAAATCCGGCAAGGTCAGGGGCGTGCGCTTCGACACCCTGGAAGCGATATGCCGCGCCTTGCAATGCCAGCCGGGCGATCTGCTGGAATATCAGGAAGCCGATACCCCGCTTGCCGCGGATCAGGCCGGGTCCTGAACAAGCGGGTCGTCAGCCTTCGCAATCGGCCCAGCAATTGGGCGTTTCATACAGCCGCACGCGGGCCAGGCGCAGGTCGCCGCCGAATTGGCGATGGTAATGCGGCCGCAGGATGTCGAAGGCGATGCGCGCCAGGTTTTCCACCGTGGGAATGCGGTCCAGCACCACGGTCTTGTGGCCCGGTAGGGTTTCCAGGAAGCCGCGCACCGCGTCGTCCCCCGCGTACACCAGGAATGCGTGGTCCCAGCGATCCACCACGTGTTCGCTGGCGATCGCCTTGATGTCGGAAAAGTCCATCACCATGCCGTTGTCCGAGGCGCCCGGCGCGTCGATGACCTGGCCTTCCAGCGTGACTTCCAGCACGTAGCGATGGCCGTGCATATTGCGGCATTGGCTGCGATGGTCCGGAATGCGGTGGCCGGCGTCGAATTCCAGCCTGCGGGTGACGGAGATCGTGCCGGGTTCCGGGCGCGGGGGGCTGCTCATGGAATGCCTATGTATTTATGGGTTTGCAGGCTCAGCCGCCATTGCGGATGCTGCTTGCAGTATTCGACGATGGCTTGCGTGTGCGCCGCCCGTTCGGGCCCGTCCATGGGTTGCAGGAAGAAGTGATCGAACTTCAGGCCGGCAAAGGACTCGGGGCGCGCGTCGGCCTGCGGAAACACCAGCTTCAACTCATTGCCCGCGCGCAGCAGCACGGGCGCCTTGCCCTTGGGACTGACGCAGATCCAATCGATGCCTTCCGGCGGCACCATGGTGCCGTTGGTTTCGATGGCAATGGTGAAGCCGCGCGCGTGCACCGCCGCGATCAGGGCACGGTCGAGCTGCAGCAGCGGTTCGCCGCCCGTGAAGACCACGTAGCGGAGGGCGGTGTCGGGTCCCCACTCGGCGGCGAGCGCATCGGCCAGCATCTCGGCGGTGGCGAACTTACCGCCCCCGGGACCGTCGGTGCCGATGAAGTCGGTATCGCAGAAGGTACAGGCGGCGGTGGCGCGGTCGCTTTCGCGGCCGGACCACAGGTTGCAGCCCGCGAAGCGGCAGAAGACCGCGGCTCGTCCCGCCTGCGCCCCTTCGCCCTGCAGGGTCTTGAAAATTTCCTTGACGGCGTAGGTCATGAAGACAGCGGGTCTGTAAAACCCGCTATTTTAGCGCGGGTCGGGCTGCCGGGCCCGTTTGCCTGCTCCGCCGCGGGACAGCGCCGATGGTGCGCGAGGCGGTGGCCGCGATGCCGTGGAAGAAGCGGATACGGGGCCCGCCTCAGCCGGCGAAGAAGGCGAAACGGATCACGAACAGCGCGGCGACCAGCCAGGTGGCCGCATGCACCTCGCGGGCCTTGCCGGTGAGCGTCTTCAGCACCACGTAGCTGATGAAGCCGAACGCCAGGCCGTTGGCCACCGAGTACGTGAAGGGCATCACCAGTGCCGTCAGCGCCGCGGGCGTGGCTTCGGAAACGTCGTTCCAATCGACTTCGATCAGCTCGCGCATCATCAGGCCGGCCACGTAGAGCAGGGCGGGCGCCGTGGCGTAGGCCGGCACCGATCCGGCCAGCGGCGAAATGAACAGCGCCGCAAGGAAGAGCAGGGCGACCACGACCGCTGTCAGCCCGGTGCGGCCGCCCGCCTGCACGCCGGAGGCGCTTTCGACATAGGCCGTGGTGCTGCTGGTGCCCAGCGCCGAGCCCGCCACGATGGCCGCGCTGTCGGCGAACAGCGCGCGGCCCAGGTTATTGGGCTTGCCTTCGGGAATCAGGCCGGCGCGCTTGGCCACGCCGATCAGCGTGCCCGTGGCGTCGAAGACTTCCACCAGCACGAAGACCAGGATTACGTGGAAGAAGCCGCTGTGCAGCGCCCCGGCGATGTCCAGCTGCATCAGCGTGGGCGCCAGGCTGGGCGGCGTGGAGAACAGGCCCTGGAAGTTGTTGTAGCCCAGGGCCATGGACAGCACCGTGACCACCAGGATGCCGATCAGGATGGCGCCGCGCACGCGCAGGGCGTCCAGCGCCGCGATGATGAAAAAGCCCAGGACGGCGAACAGCGGGCCGTGCGTGCGCAGGTCGCCCAGGCTGACCTTGGTGGCCGGGTTGGCCACCACGATGCCGGCGTTGGACAGGGCGATGATGGCCAGGAACAGGCCTATGCCCGCCGCGATGGCGCTGCGCAGCGATTGCGGGATGCCCTTGATCAGCCAGCCGCGCACGCCGGTCACCGTAAGCAGCAGGAATATCAAACCTGATATGAAGACGGCGCCGAGCGCCTGCTGCCAGGAGTAGCCCATGGCCTTGACCACGGTGAAGGCGAAAAAGGCGTTCAATCCCATGCCGGGGGCCATGCCGATGGGCCAGTTGGCCAGCAGCCCCATGATCAGCGAACCCAGGGCGGCCGCCAGGCAGGTGGCGACGAAGACCGCGTCGCGGTCCATGCCGGTGGTCGACAGGATGTCGGGATTGACGAAGATGATGTAGGACATCGTCAGGAAGGTCGTCAGTCCCGCGACGACCTCCCCGCGCGTTGTGGTCCCGTGTTCCGTCAATCTGAATAGTCGTTCCAGCATGCGCTTCTCCCAGGCAGTCCCGTCGTCGCGGGAGTGATCGGCCAAGGCGCGAACATACCATTTCCGCGGGGCTCTTTCGGCGCCTGCGCGCCGCCATGGCGTTGAAGGCGGGCGCCGCCGCAAGCAATGGACCCGGCGGCGACGCCGCGTCGACGAGAGAAAGGCAGGCATCGCAGTAAACTCGCGCCCATGATCATTCTCGGTTTTGAAAGCTCCTGCGATGAGACCGGCGTGGCCGCGGTGTGCACCGAACGCGGCCTGCTGGCGCATGCGCTGCATACGCAAATCGCCATGCATCAGGAATACGGCGGCGTGGTGCCGGAACTGGCGTCGCGCGACCACGTGCGGCGCGTGGTGCCGCTGACGCGCCAGGTATTGCGCGAAGCCGGCCTCGCGGTGTCGGACATCGATGCCGTCGCCTATACCGCGGGCCCCGGCCTGGCGGGCGCGCTACTGGTGGGCGCCAGCGTCGCGCAGGCCTTTGCCTGGGCGCGCGACCTGCCCGCCATTGCCGTGCATCACCTGGAAGGGCATCTGTTGTCGCCGCTGCTGGCGGATCCGCGGCCGGAGTTTCCCTTCGTGGCCCTGCTGGTGTCGGGAGGCCATACGCAGCTGATGCGCGTGGACGGGGTGGGGCGCTACACCCTGCTGGGCGAAACGCTGGATGACGCGGCCGGCGAGGCATTCGACAAGTCGGCCAAGCTGCTGGGCCTGGGCTATCCGGGCGGGCCGGCGCTGGCCAGGGTGGCGGAGCAGGGCGATCCCACGCGGTTCGATCTGCCGCGTCCCATGCTGCACAGCGGCGACCTGGATTTCAGCTTCAGCGGGCTGAAGACGGCGGTGTTGACTCGGGTCAAGGCGATGGAGCGTTCGGGCGGCGCGCCGGATGCCGCGTCGATCGCCGACCTGGCGGCCGCCACCCAGGCGGCCATCGTGGACGTGCTCGCCGCCAAGGCGGCGCGCGCCCTGAAGGAAACCGGCTTGCGGCGCCTGGTGGTCGCGGGCGGAGTGGGGGCCAACAAGGCGCTACGCGAGCGCCTGGCGGCGTCCCTGCCGCGGCTGAAGGCGCGGGCCTATTTTCCGCCGCTGTCCCTGTGCACGGACAACGGCGCCATGATCGCGTTCGCCGCGGGTGAGCGTGTCAAGGCGGGGCTGGCGGTGCTGGATCGAGGCAGCCATGCCTTCACCGTCCGTCCGCGCTGGGACCTTGAAGAAGTGTCAGTGGCGGCCTGATCAGCGGCCGTACCTGGCCGGCCGCACCTGGCCGGCCGCACTGCTCAACTTTTCTTTTTCTGTCCGATCCGCGATTCCGTGCCGTTCAGCAGGCGGCTGATGTTGGCTCGATGGCGCAGGATGAGCAGGGCGCTGATGACCGTGATCGCCGCCAACAGCGGCGGCTCCGCGTACCACGCCAGTTTGGATCCGAACAGGTAATACACCGGCGCGAACACCGCCGCCACCAGCGCGGCCAGCGACGAATAGCGAAAGAACACGGCGATGATGATCCACGTCGCCACCGTGGCCAGCGCCAGCCAGGGCGATACCGCGAACAGCACGCCCAGCGCCGTCGCCACGCCCTTGCCGCCCTGGAATTTCAAAAAAACGGGAAACAAATGCCCCAGGAACACCGCCACGGCCGATAGGGCGATGACGTTCCAGGTCACGCCGACCGGGCTGCCGATGCGTTGAATCAGCCATACGGCGAACCACCCCTTGGCCGCGTCGCCCAGCAGCGTCAGCGCCGCCGCGGTCTTGTTGCCGGAACGCAGCACATTGGTCGCGCCCGGGTTGCCGGACCCATAGGTGCGCGGATCCTGCATCCCCATCAGCCTTGTCACCACCACGGCGAAGGGGATTGAGCCAATCAGATAGGCCAGTACGACAAGGCCGACGTTGTAGGCGATCGGATAGTGGATCTGCAGCATGGACCTTTCCACGGGAAGAAACAGGCGCGGATTCTACCGTGGTGCTGCCGCGCCGGCTGCCTACAGTACAATTCGACGCGACCCGCCGCCATAATTTTCTTTTCGACGCAGAATGCGGATTCTGGTTTCCAACGATGATGGCTATTCGGCGCCCGGCCTCCAGGCGCTGGTGGATGCCTTGCGGGGCTTGGGCGACCTGACCGTGGTCGCGCCGGAGGTCAACCATAGCGGCGCCTCCAATTCCCTGACCCTGAGCCGGCCCCTGTCGGTGCGCGAAGCCGCCAATGGTTTTCTCTACGTCAACGGCACGCCGTCCGATTGCGTCCACGTCGCCCTCACGGGCGGGCTGGTGGACGGACGGCCGGATCTGGTTGTTTCCGGCATCAACAACGGCGCCAACATGGGCGACGACACCCTCTATTCGGGTACCGTGGCCGCCGCCATCGAGGGCTATCTGTTTGGAATTCCTGCCATCGCGTTTTCCCTGCACGAAAAAGGCTGGGCCCACCTGGATGCCGCCGCCGCGACCGCGCGCCGCGTGGTCGAACACCAGATCGCCCAACCGCTGTCGGCCCCCGTGCTATTGAATGTGAACATCCCCAATCGCCCGCTGCAGACCATGCAGGGCATGCGCGTGACGCGGTTAGGCAAACGGCATCCTTCCGAGCCCGTGGTGCGCACCACCACGCCCTACGGCGATACCGTCTACTGGATAGGCCCCGCCGGTTTGGCGTTGGACGCCGGCCCGGACACGGATTTCCACGCGGTGGCCGACGGCGCGGTATCGATCACGCCGCTGCGGCTGGACCTGACGCATCAGGCGATGCTGCCTGAACTGCGCAACTGGGCGGAGCCTCTATGCGCAAAAGGGTAGACCCGGAACCCATTCCGCCGGCCAGCCCGCCGGTCAGGTCGCGCAGCGGCACCTACCAGTCCGGCAGCCTGGGGCCCGGCTATACCGCCGCCAACAGCAATACCCGGATTTCCGCGGCCACGCTGCCGCGCACCGTGCCGACGCTGCCCGGCGGCGCCCCGGCGGTGCCCAACGCGGGCGGCAACCTCGGCTTGAACTCGGAGCGCCTGCGCCGCGCGATGGTGCAGCGCCTGCGCGACCAGGGCATCACCGACGATCGGGTCCTGAACGCGATGGAGGCGGTGCCGCGTCATCTGTTCGTGGACCAGGCCCTGGCCAGCCGCGCTTATGAAGACGCGGCGCTGCCCATAGGGCATTCGCAAACGATTTCGCAGCCCTGGGTGGTGGCGCGCATGATCGCCGCCGTTTGCGAAGACCGCGAACCCACGCGCGTGCTGGAAGTCGGCGCGGGCTGCGGCTACCAGGCCGCGGTGCTGGCGCAGTTCATCCGCGACGTCTACGCGATCGAACGCATACGCGGACTGTACGAACTGGCGCGCGGTCATTTGCGGCAACTACGTTTGACCACGCGCGTGCGCCTGTCCTATGGCGACGGCATGCTGGGATTGCCGAATACGGCGCCTTTCGATGCTATTGTTGTGGCCGCCGCCGGCCTGGCCATACCGCAAGCATTGCTGTCGCAGCTTGCGCCGGGCGGCCGGCTGATCGCGCCCGAAGGCGGTTCCGACCAGCGCCTGGTGCTGGTGGAGCGGACCGGGGCGTCCAGCTGGAAACGCGTGGAACTCGAAGCCGTTCGATTTGTCCCGCTAAGGGCCGGCATACAATCGTGAGCAACCAGGAGAATCATATGCTCGACGGGCAGTTGCAGCTGACCGCCACCGAATTCCCGGGCGCGCAGGCCGCGCGCTCGTCCCGCGCAGTGATCTGGGTGGGACTTCTTTGCCTCGTCCTGGCGGGCTGCGCATCGCGCACGGAGCGCGCGCCGGTCGTCGACCTGAATACCGCGCCCACGCCGGCGACCCCGGCCGCCACGGGCGCCACCTATGTGGTCAAGCCCGGCGACACGCTGTACGGTATTTCGCGCGCCAATGGGGTCGACGTCGAAAGCCTGAAACGCTGGAACAACATCGCGGATTCCAACCATCTGGCGGTGGGACAGGTGTTGAAGCTGTCCGCGCCGTCCGGTGGGGCGGCCGGGCCCGCGGCAGCCGGCGGCGCCAAGCCCGCGCCCACGCCGGTCAAGCCGGCCGACAACCGTATCGAGCCTACGCCGCTGCCGCCGCCGGGCGAGCAGCCGGCCCAGCCCGCGCCCGCGCAGCAGCCGCCGGCAAACACGACGCCGGCCACGCCTACGCCCGCGCCGGCGGAAACGCCCAAGCCGGCCCGCGCGTCGGATGCCGGCCTGATCAACTGGGGCTGGCCCGCGCAGGGGCAGGTGATCGCGACTTTCAATAACAGTACCAAGGGCGTCGATATCGCCGGCAACCCGGGCGATCCGGTCGTGGCGGCCGCCGACGGCAAGGTCATGTACAGCGGCAACGGCGTTCGCGGCCTGGGCAATCTGATCATCGTCCAGCACACCAACGGCTTCATCACCGCCTATGCGCACAATCGCGCGCTGCTGGCCAAGAGCGGGCAGGAAGTGAAGAAGGGCGCCAAGATCGCGGAGATCGGCCAGACCGACGCGGCGTCGCCGCGCCTGCACTTCGAGATCCGCCGCCAGGGCACGCCGGTCGATCCCTTGCAATACCTGCCGCAGCGCTGACCATGACGCCCACCCTGGTCTTCGATCTGGAAACCTTGCCCGACGTGGCGGGGCTGCGCCGCTTGAATGGCTGGGGCGCGGACGTGCCCGACAGCGAAGTCGCCGAACGCGCCTTCGCCGAACGGCGCGAGGCCACGGGCGGCAACAGCGATTTCCTGCCGCTGCATCTGCATCGCGTGGCGGTGATCGGCTGCGTGTTTCGCGACGACCAGGGCTTTCGGGTGCGCACGCTGGGCAAGCCGGATGACGATGAACCCGCGCTGCTGGCGGGTTTCTTCAAAACGATAGAACGCTATACGCCCAAGCTGGTCAGCTGGAACGGGTCCGGCTTCGACCTGCCCGTGCTGCACTATCGCAGCCTGATCCACGGCGTGGCGGCGCCCCGCTATTGGGACCTGGGCGAGGACGACCGCGAATTCAAGTTCAACAATTACATCGGCCGCTACCACACCCGCCACATCGACCTGATGGATGTGCTTGCCAAGTACAACGGCCGCGCCAATGCGCCGCTGGACCAGTTGGCCAAGCTGTGCGGGTTTCCCGGCAAGCTGGGCATGGACGGCGGCAAGGTGTGGGAGGCCTGGAACCAGGGCAAGGCCGACGACGTCCGCGCCTATTGCGAGACGGACGTGGTCAATACCTGGCTGGTGTATTGCCGCTGGCGCTTCCTGCGCGGCGAGCTCGATGCCGCTTCTTATCGGGAAGAAATCGACCTGGTGCGCGACACGCTGGCGGCCAGCCCGGCGCCGCACTGGAAGGAATACCTGGCGGCCTGGGACCAGGACCGGGCGGCGCCCTGATCGGGGATCGCCACCCGTTGCCCGCTATAACGCGGGGCCGGCGCTTCGCCCCTGTCACTACGGCTGCCCGCCCTGGGCGGGGCGCAATCGACTGAAACAGACAGGGCCATGCGCGAAACCGGCGCGTAATCGGCCCGCCATGACAATGGTCTCGCACTCTCACTCCACAGGAGACCTTTCATGAACCGATTCGCCATTCGTCCCGTTGTCGCCAGCCTGGCTCTCGCCGTCGCGGCCGGCACTTTCGCCGGGGCTGCCTCGGCGGCGCCGGATGCGTCTTCGTCCGCGGCGCAGTCCAGCGCGGCGCAGTCCAGCGCGGCGCAGCCCGGCAAGGACGCGGGCGGCCGTCATTTCCACCCCATGCAAGGCATGCGCGATGCGCTGTGGGTGCCCGGCGTCGGCCCCGTCGGCAAGAAGGAAGTCGCGGCGCTGAAGCTGGACGCCAACCAGCAGTCCCTGTTCACGTCCGCCCAGCAGGCGCAGCAGGACTTCGACAAGTCCATGCGGGAAGGCATGGCCAGCCGGCACAAGGTCCTGGACCAGCAGCTGCAGGCCGGCAAGCTGGATCCGCATGCGCTGATGGACGCGCAGACGCAGGCTCGGCAGCAGACCCAGGCGAGGGCCGATGAGGTCCGGCAGAAGTGGCTGGCCGTGTGGGATAGCCTGAATGACGGGCAGCGCCAGCAGGTGACGCAGTTCGTCAAGGACCGCCAGGCGCGCATGCAGGAGCGCCGGGAGGAACACCGCAAGGAAGGCCGCACCGGCGCCAACCATCGGCCGGCCCCGGCCGCACCGGCGACGTCCAGCTAAGCGCTGTACGAGGCTTGGCCGGCCGCACCTGGCCGGCCGCATCCGGGCTGCCGCACCCCGGGCGGCAGCACGCGGGCAGCAGCACCTAGTCCCACCGCACCTGGCTGGCCGCACGAGTCTCTCCGATAACGGGCACGACGCCTGGATCCGATGCACGGATCCGGGCGTTTCCCTTTTGTGGGGCGTCGTTCGCGCGGGCCCGCGGGGCGCCCTTTGCACCGCCTTGGTGCGGGCTCGCGCGGCTGCGAGCGGCTGTTTATGGATCCTTCAAGGTGTGAAAAGTTGGCACGAATTTCGCTTTGAACGTGGAGAAGCCGAGGAGGTGCGGCGACTCTCCATGCGAATGGGGCGTGGCCGCGGCGGTTTCGAACTTCTTGTCATTTCCGCTGCGCCATGGCTCGGCGGGTTCGCCCGCCGAGTCATGCCTACATACACGCATCATTGAGACTAGGATCCTTGCCATGAAGAAGACGCTGCGCGCAGTCCCCTTTGTTCTTGCCACGTGTTTTGCCGCCGCTGCCCACGCCGATCCGACCGACCTGGGTGCCGGGTTTTCGCTGAGCGGCAACGCCACCATCACCAACGACTATCGTTTCCGTGGCTATTCGCAGACCGACTTCCGGCCGGCGGCACAGTTGGGACTGGACCTGACGCACTCGTCGGGCTTCTACCTTGGCAACTGGAACTCGAATGTCTCCAGCACCCTGTATACGGAAGGCAACCTGGAGATGGACTTCTACGGCGGCTGGCGTGGCGAGGTCTACAACGGCTTCGGCATCGACGTCGGCGCGCTGCACTATTACTACCCGGGTTCGACGTCGCCGAAGGGCGGCAACTACAACAACACCGACCTGTATATCGCCGGCACTTATGGCGGCTACTCGCTGAAGTACTCCTATACGCCGAGCGATTTCTTCAGCACGCCGAATTCGAAGGGCACCTGGTACCTGGATGCGTCGGCCACCTGGGATCTGGGCGAAGGCTGGGGTCTGGTGGGACACGTGGGGTATCAGAAGCTGAAGAACCAGGTCGATACGGACGGCGACGAGCTCGGCCATTACGTGGACTACAAGCTGGGCGTCACCAAGGACGTCAAGGGCTGGATCTTCGGGCTGGCCGCCGTCGGCGCCTCCAAGGACAACTGGTACAACACCAAGTACGACCATCCAGCCGGCCGGCTGGGGCTGGTCGCCTCGATTTCGCGCACGTTCTAAGCGGCCGCGCCACGCATACCAAAAGCGGCTTGACCGCGCTCCCAAGGGGAAACGTCCGCCATCCGGCGGACGTTTTTTTTCGTGCCGGTTTATCGGCGCGGCGTGGGGGCCTTTCCGCCGCCGGGCCGCCCCAAGGCGGAAAGCCCCCTTGGGGGGCAGCAAGCCGGTTTACCGGCGCGGCGTGGGGGCCTTTCCGCCGCCGGGCCGCCCCAAGGCGGAAAGCCCCCTTGGGGGGCAGCAAGCCGGTTTACCGGCGCGGCGTGGGGGGCCTTTCCGCCGCCGGGGGCCGCCCCAAGGCGGAAAGCCCCCTTGGGGGGCAGCAAGCCGGTTTACCGGCGCGGCGTGGGGGGCCTTTCCGCCGCCGGGCCGCCCCAAGGCGGAAAGCCCCCTTGGGGGGCAGCAAGCCGGTTTACCGGCGCGGCGTGGGGGCCTTTCCGCCGCCGGGCCGCCCCAAGGCGGAAACGCCCCTCGGGACTGGCGCCAGCCCGGGCCGCGCGCCGGCTCCGCAGAACTTCTACAATGCCGGGCTGTTCTCATGAGATAGCCGATGTCCGAAGTCCTGAATATCGAATCCCTGGACCTGGAAGCCAGGGGAATCGCCCGCCGCGAAGGCAAGGTCGTGTTCGTCGAAGGCGCGCTCCCCGGCGAGCGTGTTGTCGGCGAAACGGTGCGCCGCAAGCCGTCCTACGAAATCGCCCGCACGGTAGAGGTGCTGCGTCCCTCGTCCCAGCGCGTGACGCCCCGCTGTCCGCATTTCGGCGTATGCGGCGGCTGTGCCATGCAACACCTGGAGCCAGCCGCCCAGGTCGCGATCAAACAGCGCGCGCTGGAGGACACCTTCTGGCACGTCGGCAAGCTGCGCCCGCAGCGCATCCTGCCGCCGCTGCACGGACCGACCTGGGGCTACCGTTTCCGCGCCCGGCTTTCGGTGCGTGTCGTGCCCAAGAAGGGCGGCGTCCTGGTGGGCTTCCATGAGCGCAAGAGCAGCTACGTCGCCGACATGCGCGAATGCCACGTCCTGCCGCCTCATGTGGCGCGGCTGCTGATGCCCTTGCGGGCGATGATCAGCGCCATGTCCGCGCCCGACCGGATGCCGCAGATCGAGGTCGCCGTGGGCGATGCCGCCACGGTACTGGTACTGCGCCACCTGCTCCCCCTGACGCCGGGCGACATCGAGATCCTGCGCGCCTTCGCCCGGGAAAACGGCGTGCAATGGTGGCTGCAGCCCAAGGGCCCGGACACCTGTCATCCGCTCGAACGGGAGCATGCCGAGACGCTGGCCTATACCTTGCCGGAATTCGGCCTGCGCATGCCCTTCAAGCCTACCGATTTCACGCAGGTCAACCACGCCATCAATCGCGCGCTGGTGTCGCGGGCGCTGTCCTTGCTGGAAGCGCGGCCCGACGAGCGCGTCGCCGACCTGTTCTGCGGCCTGGGCAACTTCACGCTACCCCTGGCCACGCGGGCGCGGGAAGTCGTCGGCGTGGAGGGCAGCAAGGCCTTGACGGACCGCGCGCACGAAGCCGCGACGCGCAACGGCCTGGGCGAGCGCGTTTCGTTCGCGACCCTGAACCTGTTCGAGGTCGATGTGCGGTGGCTGCGCGGCCTGGGCCACTTCGACCGCATGCTGATCGATCCGCCGCGCGAAGGCGCGCAGGCCGTCGCGCAGGCGCTGGCGGAGCTATCCGCCGCCGAGCGGCCGCGCCGCATCGTGTACGTGTCCTGCAATCCCGCCACGCTGGCGCGCGACGCCGCCATCATGGTGCATGAAGGCGGCTACAGCCTGCTCAGCGCGGGCGTCATCAATATGTTCCCGCATACGGGGCATGTGGAATCCATCGCGGTATTCGAGTCCGGCGATGCGGCCGCGATAGCGGCCGCGCAGCAGCAGGCGGCGGAAAAGCGCCGCGAGGCCGCGCAGGCCGAGGCCGAAGAAAAGGCCGCCTGATCGGCGGCCTTTGACGCACTCGCCCCCGGCGCCGGGGGCGGTGGCAATAGGTCAGGCGGCGGTCTGCGCCAGCACCCGTTGCGCTTCTTCGCGCACGCGCTGCGGCGCGGTGCCGCCGACGTGGTTGCGCGCCGCGACCGAGCCTTCCAGCGTCAGCACCTGGTGCACGTCCTCGCCGATGGACGCGTGGTAGGCCTGGAGTTCCGCCAGCGTCAGGTCGGCCAGGTCGCAGCCGCGCAGTTCGCAGTCGCGCACGGCATGCGCGACCACTTCATGCGCATCGCGGAAGGGGATGCCGCGCTTGACCAGGTAATCGGCCAGGTCGGTGGCGGTGGCGTAGCCCTGCAGCGCGGCCGCGCGCATGTTTTCCGCCTTGACCTTGATGCCCCCCACCATGTCGGCGAAGATCGTCAGGGTGTCGCGCAGCGTATCGGCCGTATCGAACAGGCCTTCCTTGTCTTCCTGGTTGTCCTTGTTGTAGGCCAGCGGCTGGCCCTTCATCAGGGTAAGCAGCGCCACCAGATGGCCATTGACCCGGCCGGTCTTGCCGCGCGCCAGTTCGGGCACGTCGGGGTTTTTCTTCTGCGGCATGATGGAGCTGCCGGTGCAGAAGCGGTCGGCCAGATCGATGAAGCCGACGCGCGGGCTCATCCACAGCACCAGTTCTTCCGACAGCCGCGAGACATGGGTCATCACCAGCGCGGCGGCGGCGCAGAACTCGATGGCGAAGTCGCGGTCCGACACGGCGTCCAGCGAATTGCGGCACACGCCGTCGAAGCCCAGGGTGGCGGCGACGCGTTCGCGGTCGATCGGAAAGCTGGTGCCGGCCAGCGCCGCGGCGCCCAGCGGCAGGCGATTCACGCGGCGGCGGCAGTCCTGCAGACGTTCGGCGTCGCGCCCGAACATTTCGGCGTAGGCCAGCAGGTGGTGGCCGAAAGTCACGGGCTGGGCCACCTGCAGATGGGTGAAGCCCGGCATGATGGTGTCGGCATGCTCGGCCGCCACGGTGGCCAGGGCGTGGCGCAGCTGACGCAGCAAATCCAGCGCGATGTCGATTTCGCCGCGCAGCCACAGGCGGATATCGGTGGCGACCTGGTCGTTGCGCGAGCGGCCGGTGTGCAGCCGCTTGCCGGCATCGCCCACGAGTTCAACCAGTCGCTTTTCGATGTTCAGGTGTACGTCTTCCAGATCCAGCAGCCACTGGAAGCTGCCGGCGTCGATTTCCGCCAGGATCTGCGCCATGCCGCGCTCGATATCGGCTTTGTCCTGCGCCGAAATGATGCCCTGGGCGGCGAGCATGTCCGCATGGGCCAGGGAACCCTGGATGTCGTGGCGCGCCAGGCGCTGGTCGAAATCCACGGAAGCCGTATAGCGTTTGACGAGATCGGAGACCGGTTCGGAAAACCGGGCGGACCAGGCTTGCGCCTTGTTGGCGAACTGGTTCTGGGAGGGAGAGGAGGGCGTCGACATAGTGACGGGGATTATAGAGCCCGGCGTGGAGGGCGGTGAGATAATCGACCCGGCACCGCCGGCCGATGGTGAGATAATCGATTCACGTTCCAACGGCGCTGCCGGCCGTTCCGCCGGCGGTCCGTCACACTCTTTACGGAAGCAACCCCATGACCGCACCCCGCGTGGCGATCGCCCAGATCAATTCTTGTGTCGGAGACATCTGCGGAAATGCCGAGCGTGTCCTGCAGGCGGCCCGCGATGCGCACCGGATGGGCGCCGACATACTGCTGACGCCGGAACTCGTACTGACCGGCTATCCCCCGGAAGACCTGCTGCTGCGGCCGCAGTTCGTCTGCGAGCAACAGCAGCAACTGGATGAGTTGCGCCGCGAGCTGGCCGGACTCAAGGGCTTGCACGTGGTCGTCGGCCACGTCGACGGCGATACCTGCGGCGCCAAGGCCTATGCCTTCGCCGACCGCACCGGCCGGCACGTGCTGTACAACGCCGCCTCGGTGCTGCTGGAAGGCCAGGTGCTGGGCACCTACCGCAAGCGCGAACTGCCGAATTACTCCGTCTTCGACGAGCAGCGTTATTTCATTGCCGACGGCAAGCCCTTTACCTTCGACGTCAAGGGCGTGCGCTTCGGCGTGGTGATTTGCGAAGATATCTGGTTCTCGCATGCCCCGCAGGCGGCGCGCGACGCGGGCAGCCAGGTGCTGCTGGTGCCCAATGCGTCGCCGTTCAATACCGGCAAGCAGGCCCAGCGCATGGAAGTCGTGGCCGAATGCGCCCGCCTGAGCGGCGGCGCGGTGATCTACGCCAACATGGTGGGCGGCCAGGATGAACTGGTGTTCGACGGCGCCTCCTTCGCGGTTGATGCGCAGGGACAGCCGCGCGCGCGCCTGCCCGAATTCGAGGCCTGCGTGCATGCCGTGGACGTCGGCGCCGATGGCAGCGTCACGCCCGTCGACGCGCGGGCCGACCTGCGGCCCAGCGAGCCGGAAGAGCAGGTCTGGAAGGCCCTGGTCGTGGGCGTGCGCGACTATCTGGGCAAGAACCGCTTTCCGGGCGCCATCATCGGCCTGTCCGGCGGCATCGATTCGGCCGTGGTGCTGGCCATCGCCGTGGACGCCCTGGGCGCGGACAATGTGCGCGCCGTGATGATGCCGTCGCGCTATACCGCGGACATCTCGCAGACCGACGCCGCGGATATGGCCAAGCGCCTGGGCGTGCGCTACGACGTGATCGCCATCGGCCCGGTCGTGGAAGGCTTCGAATCCGCGCTCGCGCCGCACTTCGCGGGCATGGCGCCGGACGCCACGGAAGAGAACATCCAGGCCCGTGTGCGCGGCACCTTGCTGATGGCGCTATCCAACAAGACGGGACGCCTGGTGCTGACAACCGGAAACAAGTCCGAGATGACGACCGGCTACTGCACGCTGTACGGCGATATGGCGGGCGGTTTCGCGGTGATCAAGGACGTACCCAAGACGCTGGTCTACCGCCTGGCCAACTGGCGCAACCGCCAGAAGGAGATCATTCCCCAGCGCATCATTACCCGGCCGCCGTCGGCCGAATTGCGGCCCGACCAGAAAGACCAGGACAGCCTGCCGCCCTACGACATCCTGGACGGGATCGTGGAGCGCTATATGGAGCGCAATCAGTCCGCCGCCGATATCGTGGCCGCCGGTTTCCCCGAGGACGCGGTCGAGCAGGTGGTGCGGCTGATCCGCATCAGCGAATACAAGCGGCGCCAGGCGCCCCCCGGCCCCCGTATTACTCCCAGGGCGTTCGGCAGGGATTGGCGCTATCCTGTCACGAACGGCTTTCGGGAAACGACCTGATCCCGCCACCCATCCGACATAAATAGAATCGAGGACTGCACGTGAAACAAGTAACCGCCATCATCAAACCTTTTAAGCTGGACGAAGTTCGCGAAGCCCTGGCCGAAGTGGGCGTCAGCGGCCTGACCGTGACCGAAGTCAAGGGTTTCGGCCGCCAGAAAGGGCATACCGAGCTTTATCGCGGCGCGGAATATGTCGTCGACTTCCTGCCGAAGATACGCGTCGAAGTCGTTCTGCCCGATGAGATGGTGGACAACGCCATCGAAGCCATCGTCAAGGCCTCGCGCACCGGCAAGATCGGCGATGGCAAGATCTTCGTGACCCCGGTCGAGCAGGCCATCCGGATCCGCACGGGCGAATCCGACGACGACGCCCTGTGACCACGGATAAGCCGGAGTACCGCCATGAGTGACCTTGCCAGGATAGGCGCCGATCGGGCCGTGCGGGAATTGTCCGGGTGGACCGCCGTCGCGGACCGCGACGCGATCGCCAAGACCTTCGTATTCGCCGATTTCGACGCCGCCTTCGGTTTCATGGCGCGCGTCGCGCTGATGGCGGCCAAGATGGACCATCACCCCGAATGGTCCAATATCTACAATCGCGTCGAAGTCGTGCTGTCCACGCATGACGCGGGCGGCGTGACGTCGCAGGACGTACAGATGGCGCGGTTCATGGATCTGCTGGTGGGCTCGTCCTGACATCCCGGCAAGGCAAGCCCTAGCGCTTGTCGTCGCGCCCCTGGTGCAGGGCCGCGTATTCCTTGAAGATCGATTCCGTGATGTTCTGCCGCGCATGTTCGCGGCGTTCTATCATGCCCACGGCCCGGACCACCGGGCTGATGTCTTCCGGCAAATCCCATACACGCAAGTCCGGCGCGGTGCGCCATTGCGCCCACATCAGCTGCGGCAGCAGGCTGACGCCCACTTCCTGCCGCACCAGCTCCACCACGGTTTCGATGGCGTTCAATTCCAGGAAGTCGTGCACGTGCACGTTCATCCGCCGCAGCACGCGATCGATCTGCAGGCCGGTGCGCTGGGTGCGGTCGAAACGCAGGAAGGGGTTGCGCTCCAGGATTTCCCGCACGGTCCGGCCGGATGCCGCGGGCGACGCCAGGACCACCAGCGGTTCTTCATGCAGCGGCGTCCAGCGCACGCTGGCCATGCGCCGGCCCGATTCCACCACCAGCGCGGCGTCCAGCTCGCCGCTTTCCACCTTGCTGGCCAGCTCGCCCGATTTGCCCGAGAACAGCCGCACGTCCAGGCTGTCGTGCCGGCGCTTGAGCTGCGAGACCACCTTGGACAAGGCGCCCATGCAGGACACGATGGCGCCAAAGGCCACCGACCCGGCCAGTTCGCCGGGACCGGGCTTGCGCGGCAGGCGCATGCGGTCATACAGGTCCAGCAGCTGCTTGACCTCCGGCAGCAGCTCGCGGCCGGCCGCGTTCAGCAGGGCCAGCCGGCCGCTGCGGTCGAAGAGCTCGCGGCCCAATTCTTCTTCCAGGGCGCGCATCTGGAAGCTGACGGCGGCCTGAGTCAGGGCCACGCGTTCGGCGGCTTCGGAAAAGGACCCATAGCGGGCGACCGCCATGAAGGTACGCAGAAAACGGACGGTGCTCATGAATAGCGGGTGCGCTGGCGTGGTGGCCGCCCTAGGGTATGCCCTGAGACACGGCAGGGTCGATTTCGCGACGTACGAGCGGCCGCCAGTGACTTATAAAAAATTCTTTTGTGACGCGAAAAAAATTCAAATTGATCTAATTAAACCACGCGTGTACCTTGCACGGTTTGTTCCCCGCCGTTCCACCGAGTCATTGCCGACACCATGAAGAGCTTCCTCTGGGAAAACCCGTATCCCACCATCCGTGCGCCGCAGTTCGCGCGCAATTTCGTCTCGACTTCGCATCCCCTGGCCGCGCAGGCCGGGCTGCGCATGCTGCTCAAGGGCGGCAGCGCGGTGGATGCCGCCATCGCCGCGGCGGCGACGATCACGTTGACGGAGCCGGTGTCCTGCGGCCTGGGCAGCGACTGCTTCGCCATTGTGTGGGACGGCAAGCAGCTGCAGGGCTTGAACTCGTCGGGCGTGGCGCCCGCCGCGTGGAGTGTGGACTACTTCAAGAAGAAGTACGGTACCGGGGCCGATGGCCTGGCCAAGCAGCCCAAGCGCGGCTGGGATAGCGTGACGGTCCCCGGCGCGGTCGCGGGCTGGGCGGCGCTGCACGAGAAGTTCGGCAAGCTGCCGTTCGAGCAATTGTTCGACCCGGCCATCGAAATCGCCGAGCGCGGCTATACCGTGCCGCCCATCGTCGGCCGCAAGTGGGCCGCCGCCGTCCCGGAGCTGAAGGACCAGCCCGGCTTCGCCCAGACCTTCATGCCCAACGGCCGCGCGCCGCAGGTGGGCGAGCATTTCCGCATTCCCGACGCCGCGTGGACGCTGCGCCGCATCGCCGCCAGCAAGGGCCGCGACTACTACGAAGGCGAGATCGCCGAAAAGCTGGTCGCCTTCAGCAAGGAATGCGGCGGCGCGATGACGCTGGACGACCTGCGCAACTACAGGCCCGACTGGGTCAAGCCGATTTCGCGCTCCTACCGCGGCTATGAACTGCACGAGATTCCCCCGAACGGGCAGGGCATCGCCGCGCTGATCGCGCTGGGCATCCTGGACAAGTTCGACGTCGCCGGGCTGGAAGTGGATTCGGTGCGTTCGCAGCATCTGCAGATCGAAGCCATGAAGCTGGCCTTCGCCGATCTGTACAAGTACGTGGGCGACCCGCGCAGCATGGAAGTCACCCCCGAGCAGATGCTGGACGACGCCTATCTGGCGTCGCGCGCCAAGCTGATCAGCATGGACAAGGCCACGCACTTCGCCGCCGGCCGGCCCCACGCCGGCGGCACCATCTATATGACGGCCGCCGACGAGAGCGGCATGATGATTTCCTTCATCATGTCCAACTACATGGGCTTCGGCTCGGGCGTGGTGGTGCCGGGCACCGGCATCAGCCTGCAGAACCGCGGCGTCGGCTTCTCCATGGACCCGAAGGCGGTCAACGTGGTCAAGGGCGGCTATCGTCCCTTCCACACCATCATCCCCGGTTTCCTGACGCGCGGCGGCAAGCCGGTCATGAGCTTCGGCGTGATGGGCGGCGACATGCAGCCGCAGGGCCATCTGCAGACCGTCGTGCGTATGTTGGACTATCATCAGAACCCGCAGGCGGCCTGCGACGCGCCGCGCTGGAAGGTCAATCGCGACTTCACCGTGGATCTGGAAGCGACCATGCCCGCCAGTACGGTGGAAGGCCTGAAGAGCCTGGGCCATACCCTGAAGAGCGTCAACGATCCCTACATGGACTTCGGTTCGGGCCAGTTCATCTGGCGCATGTCGGAAGACGACAACGAGCTCGGCTACGTCGCCGCCAGCGACAGCCGGCGTGACGGCCAGGCGGTGGGTTTCTGATCGCGTATGCATGTGCACTGACAAGGGGAATGCAATGAGAAAACTGGGTTCCGTGATCAGCGCCGCCCTGATGGCGCTGGCGGCCGGTTCGGCCGTGGCGCAGGAGTTGCGCGTCGGCCTGCAGGAAGATCCGGACGTGCTGGATCCCGCGCGCGCCCGCACCTATGTGGGCCGCATCGTTTTCACGTCGCTGTGCGACAAGCTGGTGGACATCGATCCCAAGCTGCACATCGTGCCGCAGCTGGCGACGTCCTGGACCTGGAACGCCGACAATACCGAGCTGACCATGAAGCTGCGCGGCGACGCGCTGTTCCATGACGGCACCAAGTTCGACGCGGCCGCGGCCAAGGCCAACCTGGACCGCGCGCGCACGCTGCCCGACAGCTTCCGCAAGGGCGAACTGGCGTCCGTGCAGGACGTGCAGGCGCCGGACGCGCAGACGCTGGTGCTCAAGTTGAAGCAGCCGGACGCCACGCTGCTGTATCAGCTGACCGACCGCGCCGGCATGATGCTGTCGCCCGCCATTTTCAACGACAAGGACACCAATGCCGTGGGCCGCAAGCCCGTGTGCTCGGGACCCTACAAGTTCGTCGAACGGGTGCAGAACGACCGCATCGTGCTGGAGAAGTTCGACAAGTACTACGACGCCAAGTCGTACCAGTTCAGCAAGATCACTTTCCTGCCCATCCCGGATACCACCGTGCGTCTGCAGAACCTGCGTTCGGGCGGGCTGGACATCCTGGAACGCCTGAATCCGTCGGACGCGCCCGACGTCAAGAAGGACAGCAACCTGCACTTCTCGTCGGTGGCGGGGCTGGGTTTCCAGGAAATCGTGTTCAACCAGAACAACGGGGACCGCGCCAAGAACAACCCCTTCCGCGATGAGCGCGTGCGCCAGGCGCTGAGCCTGGCCATCGATCGCGACGCCATCAATGAAGTCATCGGCGGCGGCATCTACCAGCCCGCCAACCAGGCCTTCCCGCCGGCCAGCCCGTATCACAGCGACAAGTTCCCGGTGCCCAAGCGCGACGTGGCCAAGGCCAAGGCGCTGCTCAAGCAGGCGGGCGTGACGCAGGTGAAGGCGGAACTGGCTTTCGGCAACAACACCACGACGGCGGCGATCGCCGAAATGATGCAGGCCATGGCGCGCGAGGCGGGCATCGAACTGAGCCTGCGGCCCACCGATTACGCGGCGCTGCTGACGCAGATGCGCGGCGGCAATTTCGAAGTCGCGCTGCGCGGCTGGTCGGGACGTCCGGATCCGGACGGCAACGTCTATCCTTTCGTCACCTGCAAGGGCGCGCTGAACGACGGCCAGTACTGCAATCCCAAGGTCGACGAATTGCTGAACGAAGCCCGCACGGTGCCGGACGAAACCAAGCGCAAGTCCTTGTACGAGCAGGCCGAGGCCATCATGCAGAAGGAAATGCCGGACGCCTTCCTGTACTTCCAGCCATGGCCGTTCGCCATGCAGAAGAAGGTCAAGGGTTTCCTGCCGTATCCTGACGGCATGATCCGCCTGAAGGGCGTGAGCTTCGCGAATTAAGGCGCTACAGTCTTTGGCTTTTGGCCGGGCGGGGCGTCCGGGACCTGTGTCCCGGCGCTTCGCTCTTTATGTTTTTAGCGGTTTTTCTTCATGTTCAAACTCATCCTGCGCCGTGTGCTGGTGGCGATCCCGACGCTGATCCTGGTGTCGATGATCGTCTTCCTGCTGCAGAAGCTTCTGCCGGGCGATCCGGTATTGACCCTGGCGGGCGAAGAGCGCGATCCCGCCGTGCTGGACTATCTGCGCGACAAATACCATCTGGACGACCCCTTGCCCGTGCAATACGTGGCCTGGGTAAAGCAGGTCGCCGTCGGCGACCTGGGCAAATCCCTGCGCACCGACGTGCCGGTGACCTCGCTGATCGCGCAGAAGCTGCCGGTGACGCTGCAATTGGCCGCCATGGCCATGATCATCGCGCTGCTGGTGGGCATACCGATGGGCATCCTGGCCGCGGTCCGCAAAGGCAAACTCCTCGAATACGGGGCCAACGTGGCGGCCTTGTCGGGCATGTCCATTCCCAACTTCTGGCTGGGCATCATCCTGATCATGATCGTGTCGGTGCAATTGCGCTGGCTGCCGGCATCGGGCTATGTCTCGCCTTTCGAGGACTTCTGGCTGTCCATGAAGACCATGATCATGCCGGCCATCGTGTTGTCGACGGCGCTGGCCGCCTACCTGATGCGCCACACGCGCTCGGCCATGCTGGAAGCGCTGGGCGCCGACTACGTGCGCACCGCGCGCGCCAAGGGCGTGTCGCCGCGCCAGGTGGTGCTGCGCCACGCGCTGCGCAATGCCCTGATGCCCATCGTGACCCTGGTCACGCTGCTGTTCGGCGAATTGCTGGCCGGCGCGGTGCTGACCGAACAGGTGTTCACCATCCCCGGCTTCGGCAAACTGGTCGTCGATGCGGTGTTCAACCGCGACTATGCGGTGGTGCAGGGCGTGGTGCTCTGCGTGGCCGTCGGCTTCATCGTGATGAACCTGGTGGCCGACATTCTGTACATCGTCGTCAATCCCCGTTTGAGGCACTCATGAGCGCTACACCTGCTGTCGCCGTTCCCGGTGGCGCGACGCCCAGGCGCGCCAACCGGGCCTGGGCCAAATTCCGCCGCAACCGCATCGCCATGATAGGCGCGGCCATCGTGCTGTTCTTCGTCATCGTGGCGATCTTCGCGCCCCTGCTGGCCAACCACGATCCCTTCCAGACCAGCTTTACGACCATCCGCAAGCCGCCGTCGGCCAATTTCTGGCTGGGCACCGACGAGCTGGGCCGCGATATCTACACCCGCATGCTGTACGGCGCGCGCGCGTCGCTGATGGCGGGCCTGGCTTCGGTCGTCATCGCCATGATCGTCGGCGTGCCGTTCGGCCTGCTGTCCGGCTACTTCGGCGGCTGGGTGGATAGCTCGATTTCGCGCGTCACCGAGGCGCTGCTGGCCATTCCCTTCCTGATCCTGGCGATCGCGCTGGCCGCCTTTCTGGGCCCCAGCCTGATCAACGCGATGGTGGCTATCGGCGTATCGGCCGCGCCCAAGTTCGTGCGCCTGGCGCGCGGACAGGTGCTGGCGGTCAAGAACGAAGACTACGTGGCCAGCGCGCGCGCCCTGGGCGCATCGGATACGCGCATCATCGTGCGCCATATCCTGCCCAACATCATGCCGCCGCTGATCGTGCAGGCCACCATCACCATCGCCACGGCCATCATCGCCGAGGCCAGCCTGTCCTTTCTGGGGCTGGGCCTGCAGCCGCCCAATCCGTCCTGGGGTTCCATGCTGAATACGGCCAAGAACTTCATGACGCAGGCGCCGTGGATGTCGATTTTCCCCGGCTCCGCCATCTTCCTGGCGGTGCTCGGATTCAACCTGCTGGGCGATGGCTTGCGCGACGCCCTGGACCCGCGTCAGGAGAAGTAAGCGCGATGCAAGCGATGGAATCGAACCGCGTCGTTGAGGTCAACGACCTGACCGTGCGCTTCAAGACGCACGACCGCACCGTCGAGGCCGTGCGCAACGTGTCCTTTCACGTCGATCGGGGCGAAACGCTGGCCATCGTCGGCGAATCGGGGTCCGGCAAGTCGGTGACTTCGCTGGCGCTGATGCGCCTGGTGGAGTATGGCGGCGGCAGGATCGTCAACGGCGCGATCCGCCTGCGCCGCCGCAACGGCGAGATGCTGGACATGACCGCCGCCGACGAAGCCACGCTGCAGCGCGTGCGCGGCGCCGACGTCGCCATGATCTTCCAGGAGCCGATGACGTCCCTGAACCCCAGCTTCACGGCCGGCGTGCAGATCGCCGAAGCCCTGCGGCTGCATCAGGGCCTGGATGCCGCGCAAGCGCGCGCCGAAACGCTGCGCATGCTGGAGCGCGTGCGCATCCCGGAAGCCAAATCCGTGCTGGACCGCTATCCGCACCAGCTGTCCGGCGGCATGCGCCAGCGCGTGATGATCGCCATGGCGCTGTCGTGCAAGCCGCAACTGCTGATCGCCGACGAGCCGACCACCGCGCTGGACGTCACCATCCAGGCGCAGATCCTGCAGTTGATACGCCAGCTGCAGGAAGAGATGAACATGGGCGTGATCTTCATCACGCACGACATGGGCGTGGTGGCGGAAGTGGCCGATCGCGTGCTGGTCATGTATCGCGGCGACAAGGTGGAAGAAGGCGGCTCGGACGAGGTCTTCGCCCATCCCCGCCATGCCTACACCCGCGCGCTATTGTCGGCCGTGCCGCGACTGGGCGCCATGCAGGGCACGGACGAGCCGGCGCCGTTTCCGCTGCTGACCATCAGCGACGTCCAGCAGGGGCAGTCGGAACCGGCACCCGAGCGCCGCGTGGTGGAAAGCACCGTACGGCGGGAAAACGGCCCGGTGCTGAAGGTGCGCGACCTGGTCACGCGCTACGACATCGCCGGCGGCATCCTGGGGCGCGTGCAGCGCCGCGTGCACGCGGTGGAAAAAGTCAGTTTCGATCTCTATCCGGGCGAGACGCTGTCGCTGGTGGGCGAGTCCGGCTGCGGCAAGACGACGACCGGTCGCTCGCTGCTGCAACTGGTGCACAGCCAGGGCGGCACCATCGAGTTCGACGGCCGTAATATCGGCGCGCTGCGCGGGGCGGCCATGCAGACCCTGCGGCGGCATATCCAGTTCATTTTCCAGGATCCGTTCGGCTCGCTGGACCCGCGCATGACGGTCGGCGATTCCATCATGGAGCCCCTGCTGATCCACGGCGTGGCCAAGGGCGCGAAGGCGCAGGAGCGCGTGCGCTGGCTGATGGACAAGTGCGGGCTGGTGCCGGAAATGATAGGCCGCTATCCGCACGAGTTTTCCGGCGGGCAGCGGCAGCGGGTATGTATCGCCCGGGCGCTGGCGCTGAATCCCAAGGTGGTGATCGCGGACGAGTCGGTGTCGGCGCTGGACGTGTCGATCCAGGCGCAGATCGTCAATCTGCTGCTGGACCTGCAGCGCGAGCTGGGCGTGTCCTTCCTGTTCATTTCGCACGATATGGCGGTGGTCGAACGCGTCAGCCACCGGGTGGCGGTGATGTACCTGGGGCAGATCGTCGAGATCGGGCCGCGCCGGGCGATTTTTGAGAATCCCCAGCACCCGTATACCAAGAAGCTGATGGCGGCGGTGCCGATCGCCGATCCGCAACGGCGCCATCGCCAGCGTTCGCTGCTGGTCGATGAGATTCCCAGTCCGGTGCGCAAGGTGGGCGACGAGCCCGTCGTCAAGCCGCTGGTGCCGGTGTCCGCCGGCCACTTCGTGGCGCGGCATGCGGTGGGGGCTTATCCCGCCATGTAGCGGGATAAGGTCACCGCCGCTGGCAGGAGCGGTCGCGAAGGCGCGGCGGCCACCTGCGACGGGTCCGGCGCGCCGGCGCCCCGCCGGCGACTAGGCGCCGGCCGTCGCCAGATCGGCCGCCGTACGGCTGCGTCCGGGCGGCACGTTGGGCAGCGACCAGGCCGGATTCGGTTCGACGCGATATCCCATGGCCTCGATGCGCTTGAGCAAGGGCTTGAGCGTGGCCAGCGACGTGGCGACGGCATGGTCTACCTGCTGGAACCCGGTATCGGGCCGCGGTATGAAAAAAATAATCGGGTAATCGATGGCGCCGAAGGCGTAGCCGCCATAGTCGGCGTGCATCACCACATCGCCGCCAGGGGCGTGGCAGGCCCGGTTCAGTTGCTGGCGGACGCGCAGGACCGCGTGCGAAATATTGCCCAGGTGCGGGTCGCCCAGCAGATCCGCCATGTCCGCGGGATCCGGTACGGGCGGAAGGATGAGGCCGGCCTGTAGCGCACGGCTCGCCACGATCCCGTCGGAATGCCGCGCCGCCGGTCCGGTCAACGTGGCCTTCAGCGACGCCTGGCGGTCGTTGATGCCGGGCGATTCCAGCGTGGCGTGGGGGAATATGCACCACAGGTCGTAGTCGCCGCACACCGCCGACCGGAATTCCGCCGCGCCCTTGATGGCGGCGGGACCTCGTCCGGGGTTGGTCAGGCCCCGCAGCGGCTCAAGCCCCGCGGTTTGCACGCCTGCGCCATGCGCGACGCCGGTAGTGGCGCCGGCCGGCCTGGGATAGCAGATGGCCCAATACCGGCAATCGATCTGCTTCACCAGTATGAAGGTGTGCGGCGCCTGCCCCGGCCCCGGCGCCGCATCGACGGTCATCAGGCGGCCGCTATGCGCGGTGACGATGAATTTCCCCAGCCCGCGCAGCGATTCCATTCGTGCCGACGAGATGACCAGCGGCGTGCGCCGCGCACCCGCGCGCAGGGCGTCGGCGACGGCCGCGCGCTGTTTCTCCGGCGATTGGCCGGCCTTGGTGTAGCGATGGTCCGCCGGTACGAAGCCCGCCATCGGCCCCCAATCGCAGGTCTTGGCCTTGATGTGATAGCCCTTGGCCGCGTAGCCTTCCAGCAGCAGATCCGTGCAGAGCGGATTGAGGCCGCGCGAGGAAATCACCATGCGGTTCGCGCTGCTGACTTGCTTGAAGGCGGCGATGTGGACGTCCGGAAAGCCCGCGGTGGCGTCGTATTGGGTAGGAAGAGGCATGAGCAGGAGGTTGCGCGGCGGCCATCGCCCCCGCCGTCCCTGCCGGGCGGCGTAAGGAATAGCCGACGCAATCGAGTCTGGCCTACATGCTCCGGTAAAAATGCCCCGTAAAGAATCAGATTTATCTTAGGCTAGAGCGCCTCGGCCATACGGTGTGCTGCCTCCAGGGCGCGGCCGCGTTGTTCCGGCCCCATTTGCAGGCCCTCGGCGACGATGAGCTCCGGGGCGGTGATGCCGATGAAGCCGAATATCGTCCGTAGATAGGATTCGGCATGCTCGGCCGCCGCCGCGGGCGAATCCGGGCCATAGATGCCGCCGCGCGAAATGGCCAGGATGACCCGCTTGCCGGCCGCCAGGCCTTTGACGCCGTCGGCGCCGTAAGCGAAGGTCTGGCCGGGAACCAGGATGCGGTCGACCCAGGCCTTCAATTGGCTGGGGATGGTGAAGTTGTACATGGGCGCGCCGATCACGACGATGTCGGCCGCCAGGAATTCGTCCAGCACGGCCTGGCTGGCCGCGGCGGCATCCGGGCTTTCCGCCGTGGCGGCCGCCATGGGGTGGCTGGTCGGCAGGTTGGACAGGGACAGATGGGGCAGGGGATCCGCGTAGAGGTCGCGGCGGATAACTTGCAGGTCGGGTATCGTATGGCGCAGCCGCCGTACGATGGCGTCCGATAATGTACGGCTGACCGATAGCGTCGCGGTGATGCTGGCGTCGATGTGCAGAAGCTTCATGATGCGGAGTGATCCGTGGTTTCGGTGGCCGCATGTTCGACGCCCGGGCCGGGCTCTACAAGAAGGCACTTTTTTTATACCGAGGTACACGGATGTGACCGATCCCACTGCTGATCACGACCCCAAGGTCTGCGAGAAAATCTCCGGCGTGTTGTCGCGGATCGCCGATCGCTGGTCCATGCGCGTCATGGGCCGATTGCGGGGCGGGCCGCTGCGTTTCAGCGAAATCAAGCGCGGCACCGAAGGCATTTCGCAGCGCATGTTGACCTTGACCCTGCGCAACCTGGAGCGCGACGGGCTGGTCAAGCGCACGGTATTCCCGGAAGTGCCGTCGCGCGTGGAATACGAACTGACCGGACTTGGCGTGTCCATGCTGGCATCGATAGACCCGCTTGGAAGCTGGACCCTGAGCCATCTCGATGCGATCGAGGCGGCGCGCAGCGATTTCGATCAGCGCGGAACGGACGAGGCCGCGGGCGATGCCACGCCGGGGGCCTACGTGTCCCGGGTGCATCGTATCCAGTGATCCGTGCGCCCGTGCCGGCCAGGGGCCCGGCACCGGCGCATGCGCGCGGGGCACCGCCTGGCGGTATCATGCCGGGCTTCACTGGCGGACAAGACACCCATGGCATTGCGCGCGACCATCTACAAAGCGGACCTGAACATCGCGGACAACGATCGCCGCTATTACGGCAGCCATGCCGTGACCGTGGCCCGGCATCCCTCCGAGACGGACGAACGGATGATGGTCCGCATCCTCGCCTATGCGTTGAATGCGGATGAGTCGCTGGCGTTCACCAAGGGCTTGAGCGAAACCGATGAGCCCGATGTCTGGCGCAAGGATCTCACCGGCGCGATAGAGCTGTGGATAGAGGTCGGCCAGCCCGATGAGCGCCGCATCCTGAAGGCCTGCGGCCGGGCCGGTCAGGTATTGATCTATTGCTACGGCGGCTCGGCCAGCCGCATCTGGTGGGACGGCATACGCGACCGCCTGTCGCGCGCGCGCAATCTGAAAGTGATCAATCTGCCGTCGCAGCAGACGCAGGCGCTGGGGGCGCTCGCCGAACGCACCATGTCGCTGGATCTGAACGTGCAGGACGGTGAGATCTTCGTCACCGCGGACGCCGGCAGCGTCGCCGTCACGCCCGAGACCTGGCGCGAGTAGCGCTGACGCCGGCATCGCGGGTCCGCCGAATAAGCGCGCTTCCGGCCTCTTGTTCGGTTGCTCGCGCGGCGGGGCCGCGGCGTTATGATCCGCCCATTGCAGAGCACGCCGGCGCCGATGCCACGCACCGAGGCGGCCGGCCTTGCCATTCGCGTAAAGGAAGGGGAATGGGGAATTTCGGCTTGCAGGACATCGCCAATGCCGCCGGCGGCCTGTTGGACGGGCGCCGGCCGGACAGGATGGGCGGCAGCGGCGTGCAAGGCTTGGGCGGCGCCGATGGCGGCTTCGACCAGTTGTTCAAACACGCGGCGGACAACCGGGCCACGGGCTCCGCGGCCGAGCCCGGATCGAGCGGCGCGGCCGGCGCAGGCCAACGCCGCGGCATGGCGGACCCCGAACAGTGGGCGGCATCGCACGGCGCGCCCGCCGGCAACCCGGGCGCCCGGTCCGCCGCCGCGGAGCAGCTATCCGACTATCTGTCCATGCCCTTGGGCAAGCGCATGTTCTACATGATGCTGGCGAGCATGGGCATCAGCCAGGAACAGTACGACGCCATGTCGCCCGAAGAGCAGGCGAAAGTGGCGGCGCAGGTCGCGCAGCGGCTGAAGGACAGCGCCGAGTCGCAGAAGCAGGCATCGCGGGACAAGGACGCCGAGACGGCCGGCGTCTGACCGCGCGCTATGCGGGCCGGCGATCGCCGGCCTTGGACCAGAACCCGGGCATGAATCCTTCCGCCACCAGCAAAGGCTGCCCGTGGCGCCAGAACACCGATCGGCGCGCGAGAATGCGCGATTCGCGATCGACGGCCGCGCGGATCGCGAGCTGGCGGTTGACGATTTCTCCGGCTACGGCTGCCCGGCTGCCGGCCGCGTCCGCGTTCCGCGCCCAATCGCGCATATCCACGACCTTGCCGTCTTGCCCGATGACCGCGGCTTCCGCCAGGACCGCGCGCGCGGTGTCGTAGAAGGGCACGCCCGGCGCCAGGCGCCGGCATTCGAATGCCGTACGCCGCACGGTGCGGTCGTGATAGAGCATATCGGCCAACGGCCGGGTACGCAGGCGCCGCATGCCCTGCCAGGTGCCGCGGGACGCGTCCAGCGGTGTCAGGCTGCGCGCGGCCACGGCGTCGATGCCGTCGACCGACATCAGGACTTCACGCACCCATACCATGGCGCCGGGCCGCAGCCGCATGGCGCGCGCTTCTTCGCCGGGCGCGGCCTGCGCATACTCGGCCAGCACGCGCAGGCGGAATTCGCCCACTTGGCGCAGGCCGGCGGTCAATGCGCCGGGACGGAACAGCCAGAATTTCTGGGTGAAGGTGCAGGAAGGCGGGGGGAGCGGCATCCAGCCGCGACTGCCGGGATGAGGAATCTTCATGGCGACGTATTATCCCGCAAGCGCGGGGCGGTATCGCCAAAGCCGCTAGAATGTCGGCTTTCGCGACACGCTTCATGGAAAAAGTACGCATCTCCAAGCTCATGTCGGAACGCGGCCTGTGTTCCCGGCGCGAGGCCGACAGCTATATCGAGCGCGGCTGGGTGCGCGTGGACGGCGAAGTGGTGTCCGAACTGGGCGCCAAGGCCTATCCCAGCCAGACCATCACGCTGGAGCGCGCCGCGCAGGCGCGGCAGCAGGAGCGCGTCACCATCCTGATCCACAAGCCCATGGGCTACGTATCGGGCCAGGCGGAAGACGGCTATCAACCCGCCGCGGCATTGATCAACCCGCGGTCGCGCGCGGCCAACGATCGTGCGCCGCTGCGTTTCGACCGGGCCCATCTGCGCGGACTGGCGGTGGCGGGGCGGCTGGACATCGATTCCACCGGCCTGCTGGTGCTGACGCAGGACGGCCGCATCGCCAAGCAGTTGATCGGCGAGGACTCCGGCATCGAAAAGGAATACCTGGTGCGCGTCCAGGGGCGCCTGGGCGAACAAGGGCTGGCGCTGCTGAACCATGGCCTGTCGCTGGACGGCAAGCCCTTGCGGCCGGCCAGGGTGGCCTGGCAGAACCAGGATCAGCTGCGTTTCATCCTGAAGGAAGGCAAGAAGCGCCAGATCCGCCGGATGTGCGAACTGGTCGGGCTGAAGGTGATCGGCCTGAAGCGCGTGCGCGTCGGCCGCGTGATGCTGGGCGACCTGCAGCCGGGCCAATGGCGCTATCTGCGGGACGACGAACGCTTCTGACAAGGCGTGCGCGGCCGGTCGCGGCACTTATGCGCTGGTCATCTCGCGCACATGTCCCAATAGCACGCGCAGGAAGGCGGACGCCGCCGCGCCCGGCGTGCGGCGCGGATGCGTCACGCACACGATCTGCCGCGTCAGGCGCGGGCGCACGATGGCGTGGCTGCGCACGCGGCCCAGGGCAATCTCGCCCCGCACCGCGACCTGCGGCAGGAGCGACGCGAAATCGCTGCCGTGCACCAGCTTCAGGATGGCGCTGATCGAGTCGATTTCCACGGCGGGGGCCAGGTCCACGTCTTCGGCCTGCGCGAAGCTTTCGATAATGCCGCGCAGGCCATGCTGGCGCGTGGGCAGCACCAGCTTCATATTGGCCAGGCGCCGCAGGGGGACTTCGGCCGGCAGGTCGGCGTGCTGGTTGCCCGTGACCAGCACCAGGTTTTCTTCCGCGATGGGTTCGGTCGCCAGCGCGAGCGGGCGGCGCGGCTTGTTGATGACCGCCGCATCCAGCTGGCCGCCGGCGACCGCATCGATCAGGCCGCCGCTATAGCCGTCCACCAGGGCCAGCGCGACCTTGGGATGCAGTTGGGTAAAGGCCATCAAGGCGTCCACCATCACGCCCTGGGCGATGGTGGCGATCATGCCCACCCGGACCTGGCCGCTGAGCTCCGCGTCGGTCTCCAGGACCTGTTCGCGCGCACGGGCGAAATCCGCCAGTACCGGGCTGAATATGCGGTACATCTGCCGTGCTTCCGGCGTGGGCTGCATGCCGCTGGAACTGCGCACGAAAAGCTGGCGCCCCGTCTCCTGCTCCAGTTTCGCGATCTGCATGCTGAGCGCGGGCTGCACGATATTGAGCCGGCGCGCCGCGCGCGTCACCGAGCCTTCTTCATACAGGCATACGAAGTATTGGATCTGCCGGAATTCCACGGCCGGGCCTCTCTGTTCGGACTATCAGATGGATTGATAGACAGGATAACTTAATATTAATTGTCATGATGCGGCGAGCTTCCTAAACTTTCTTGCACCGGCCCGATCGAGGCCGCGACCAGGAGACAGGATTCATGCAGCCCATGCCCGCGCAGGCGCACACAGCCGACGCACCGGAACTCGCCATCGTCGCCGTCCAGGCATGGGCGACGTCCTTTCCGGTCCCGCAGGCGCACAGCGTCCGGCTGGGCGTGGGACGTACCCTGAAGCGGGACGCGGTCGTGGTCAAGGTGACGACGGCGGGCGGGCTGGTGGGCTGGGGCGAATCGCATCACGGACGCGCGCATTCCAGCATCGCCCATTTCGTCAATCACGCCCTGGCGCCCATGGTGGCGGGCATGAACGCGGCGGACGTCAACGGCGTATGGCAGCGCGTCTACGCGCGCCAGCTGGCCAGCCATGGCATAGGCGCCGGGTGCGCCATCGCCATGAGCGGCATCGACATGGCCTTGTGGGATATCCGCGCCAAGGCGGTGGGCTGGCCCTTGTATCGCCTGCTGGGCGGCGCGGCCAGGCGCATTCCCGCCTACGCCGGCGGTGTGGCGCTGGGCTGGCAGGAACCCGCCGCGCTGGTCGAAGAAGCCGGCGCGCATGTACGGGCCGGCTACAAGGCCGTCAAGCTGCGCCTGGGCGACTCCGTCGCGCGCGACGTGGCGCGCGTGCAGGCCGTGCGCGATGCCTTCGGCGGCGATCTGACCATTCTCGCGGACGCCAATGCGGCGTACACGCTGGACGACGCGCGCCAGGCGATACCGGCGCTGGACGCACTGGGCGTGGGTTGGCTGGAAGAGCCTTTCCCCGCGCATGACTACCGCAACTATGAAAGGGCGCGCGCGTTCGGGCGGATCGCCTTCGCCGCGGGCGAGAACCACTACACGCGTTTCGAGTTCAGCCGGCTGGTCGACGACCGCGTGGTCGACATCCTGCAGCCGGATCTGTCCAAAACCGGCGGCATTACCGAAACCCTGCGCATCGCCGCGCTCGGATCGGCCTACAAGCTGCCGGTGCATCCGCACTCGTCGATGACGGGCATCAACATGGCGGCTACGCTGCATGTGCTGGCGGCCATCGACCACGGCGGCTATTTCGAGGCCGACGTGTCGCGCGGCAATCTGTTCCGCGATGTGCTGGTGGCCACGCCTTTCGCCATCGGCGAGGATGGTTGCGTGGCGCCGCCGCAAGGTCCCGGCATAGGCGTGGAGGTCGACGAGGCCTTCATCGCCGCCCACCCGGCCATCGAGGGACCTGCCTACGCATGACCGTATGGCGCATGCCGCGCGCGCCGACCTATCCATAAAAAATCGAGGAGACCTGGTATGCATGCATTCCGCCGCAGCCTGACGTTGACCGCCGCCATTCTGGCCGCGGGCCTGATCATGGGTATGAGTACGGCCCGGGCACAGGACGATGCCTATCCCGCCAAGGCTGTCCGCATCGTGGTGCCGTATCCCGCGGGCGGTTTCAACGACACGCTGGGCCGGCTGGCCGCCGCCAAGCTCGGCGCCAAATGGAAGCAGCCGGTGATCGTGGAGAACAAGCCCGGCGGCGGCACGGTGATAGGCACGCAGGCCGTGGCGATGGCGCCGCCGGACGGCTACACGCTGCTGGTGGTGCAGTTTCCCTTTGCGTCGAATCCTTCGCTGTACAAGCTGCCGTACGACACGGAGAAGGCGTTCGCGCCCGTCATCCTGGCCGGCCGTTCGCCGATGATGCTGGTCACGCATGCCGGCAGCCCCTTCCACAGCCTCAAGGACGTGCTGGCGAAGGCCAAGGCCAAGCCCGGCAGCCTGAACTACGGCTCATCCGGACCGGGTTCGTCGAACCATCTGGCGATGGCCCTGTTCGAGAGCCTGTCCGGCACGAAGATGACGCAGGTGCCCTACAAAGGCAGCACGCCCATGCTGACGGACCTGGCCGGCGGCCAGTTCGACGTGGCGATGGACCTGTTGCCGAATGCGCTGCCTTTCCTGAAATCAGGAAAGGTGCGCCCGCTGGCGGTGGCCAGCGCGACGCGCACGCCCTTGATGCCGGAGCTGCCCACCGCCGCCGAAGCCGGCCTGCCGGGCTACGAGGTCCAGTCCTGGCACGGCTTCGTCGTGCCGGCCGGCACGCCCCCCGCCATCATCGACAAATTGAATCGCGACCTGAATGAAGTCCTGGCCATGCCGGACGTCAAAGAGGCTTTCGCCCAACAGGGCGTGGTGCCGGATGGTGGTACGCCGGAGGTGTTCCGCACCTTTATCGCCGGCCAGATGGCTTTGTGGAAGAAGGTCGTGCGTGACGGCCATATCACGGTGGAATAAGGCAGTGGACCGCAACATGGACTATACGCAGGCGAACAATCTGATCGACGGACGGTGGCAGGACGCCCAGGCCGGGCAATGGGGCGATAGCGTCAACCCCGCGGATGGCGCCGTGCTGGGGCGCTACGCCGCTTCCGCGCGCGCCGACGCGGATGCCGCCATCGCCGCCGCGCGGCGCGCCTTCGACCGGCCGTCGTGGGCGCGCGACCCGCGCCTGCGCCAGATGGTCATGCTGCGCTGGGCCGACGCCATGGAAGCGCGCGCCGACCCGCTGGCGCGCCTGCTGACATCGGAGAACGGCAAGGTGCTGGCGCAGTCGCGCGGCGAGATCGCCGGCGCCGTGTCGGAGATCCGCTATTACGCCGGCCTGACGCGCTATATGCCGGGCCATGTATTCGAAGTCGAACCCGGCGCGTTCTCGACGCTGCTGAAGGAGCCGGCCGGCGTGGCGGGCATCATCGTGCCGTGGAACGCGCCGGCCGTGCTGCTGATCCGTTCGCTGGCGCCCGCGCTGGCGGCGGGCTGCACCGCCGTCATCAAGCCGGCGCCGCAAACGGCGCTGCTCAGCGCGGCGCTGCTCGCCGCCCTGCATGAGGCGCAAGGCCTGCCGCCCGGCGTCGTGAATCTGGTCAGTGAAGCGGGACACGAGGTGGCCGCGCGGCTGGTGGAGTCGCCGGACGTGGATGTCATCAGCTTCACCGGCTCGAACGCCGTCGGCCAGCGCATCATGGCCGCGGCCGCGCCGACCATGAAAAAGCTTTCGCTGGAACTGGGCGGAAAATCGTCCTGCCTGGTGTTCGATGACGCCGACATCGCCACGGTGGCGCCCGCGCTGGCCGCGGCCGCCACCATCATCAGCGGCCAGCAATGCACGGCCGCGCGCCGGGTGCTGGTGCATGCGCGGCACTACGAGGCCATGAAGCAGGCCCTGGCCGATGCGCTGCGCGCGCAGCGGGTCGGGCCTGGCCTGGCCGAAGGCGTCGGCATGGGGCCGCTGATCGACGCGGCCGCCGCCGATAGCGTGGGCGCGCGCATCGCGCAGGCCATGGACGCCGCCGACGAAGTGGTGCTGCGCGGCGAGCGGCTGGGCGGCGCGCTGGCGGGCGGCGCCTTCCTGAGTCCGACGCTGGTCGCGCATCGCGATACGCACGCCTTCTTCATCCAGGAAGAAATATTCGGACCGCTGGTGGTGATCGAACGCTTCGAGGACGAGGCCGAGGCCATCGCGCGCGCCAATCATTCGGAATACGGCCTGTCGGCCAGCGTCTGGACGCGCGACGGCGCCCGCGCCATGCGCGTGGCGCGGGCGCTGAAGAACGGCACGGTGTGGATCAACGAACACAACAAGCTGTTCGCGGAGGCCGAAACAGGCGGCTATCGCCGCAGCGGCCTGGGCCGCCTGCATGGCTACGACGCATTGATCGATTTCCAGGAAATCAAGCACATCTACCAGCAGGTGGGCGTGGCTTGAGAGCACGGCCGTCCGGACATCGGTCCAGGCCGGCATATATCTATAACGAGGAGGGACATATGCAATCCATGAACATCGCGCGCCGCTGCGGCGCGGTACTGGCCGCGGCGTGCCTGGGCCTGGCGTTGGGCAGCGCCAACGTAGCGCTGGCCGCGGAGGGCGCATCCGCGACCAATTACCCGGACAACGCGATGCGCATCATCGTGCCGTATACGCCGGGCGGCTTCAACGACACCATGGCGCGCGTGCTGGGCAAGAAGCTGACCGACGCCTGGCACCAGCCCGTCATCGTGGAAAACCGGCCCGGCGCCGGCACCGTGGTGGGCACGGAAGCGGGCGCCCGCGCCAACCCGGACGGCTATACGCTGGTGGTCGTGGGATTCCCGCTGGTGGTGAACCAGTACATCTATTCCAAGCTGCCCTATGACACGAAGCGCGACTTCGTGCCGGTATTGCTGGCGGGGCAGACACCCAACGTACTGCTGGTGCGCAGCGAATCGCCCATCAAGTCCTTGCCCGACCTGGTGGCCAGGGCCAAGGCCAACCCGGGCAAGATGAACTATGCGTCCGCCGGCAATGGCACCTCGCTGCATCTGGCGATGGAATACTTCAAGAACGTGACCGGTACGGACATGAATCAGATCCCGTACAAGGGCAGCGCGCCCATGGTCACTGCCTTGCTGGGCGGGCAGGTCGACGTCATGTTCGACAACCTGCCGAACGCCTTGCCGCAGATCAAGGCGGGCAAGATGCGCGCGTTGGGCATCACCACGGCCAAGCGCCTGCCCTCGGTGCCCGACATCCCGACAGTCGCCGAACAAGGCTATCCCGGCTTCGAGGTCTCGGTGTGGTATGGCCTGGCGGTGCCGCGCGGCACGCCCAAGGCCATCGTCGAGAAGCTCAACACGCAACTGAACAAAGCCCTGCAGGATGCGGACGTGAAGTCGGTTTTCGACGCGCAGGGCGTGCAGATACTGGGCGGCTCCACGGCGGACTTCGACAAATTCTTCCAGGCCCAGGACGCCAAATGGGAGCCGGTGATCAAGAAGGCCGGCATCCGGGCCGAGTGAGCGCAGCACCATGACGGTTACCACGCTGGATCCCACCTCCGCAACCGCGCCGGACCGCGGGCGTCATCTTGGACGCGCCGCCGCGCGCGTCGAGGACCGCGCGCTGCTGACCGGCCGCGGCAGCTATGGCGACGATGCGGCGCTTCGGCCCGGCACCCTGCATGCCGCGGTGGTGCGTTCGCCGCATGCGCATGCGCGGCTGATCGAGGTCCGCGCGTCGCGCGCCGAAGCGATGCCGGGCGTGCGCGCGGTGTTGACCGGCGCCGATGTGCGCCGCTGGTCCAAGCCCTTCATCGTCGGCGTCAAGCAGCCGATGGACCTGTGGGCGCTGGCCGTGGACAAGGTGCGCTACGTGGGGGAGCCGGTGGCCGTGGTGGTGGCGGAAAGCCGCTATCTGGCGGAAGACGCGGCCGAGCTGGTGGAAGCCGACTACGAGCCGCTGCCCGCGGTCATCGATATCGAAAGCGCCATCGCGCCGGACGCGCCGGTGCTGCATGAGCAGGTCGGCAGCAACGTGGTCAGCGATCGCGACTTCTGCTATGGCGATCCGGACGGCGCGTTCGCGGCCGCGCCGCGGCGCGTGGCGCTGACGCTGCGCTACCCGCGCAATTCGTGCACGCCCATCGAAACCGCCGTGGTGGTGGCGCAATACATTTCCGAGCAGGACGGCTACGACGTCCAGTCGAATTTCATGGGGCCGTTCTCGCTGCATACCGTGATGGCCATGGCCCTGAAAGTGCCGGGCAACCGGCTGCGCCACCGCACTTTCGCCGATTCCGGCGGCAGCTTCGGCGTCAAGCAGGCGGTGATGAGCGCCGTCGTGCTGATGTGCCTGGCGGCGCGCAAGGCCGGCGCGCCCGTGAAATGGGTGGAAGATCGCCTGGAACATCTGGCGGCGGCCACCTCGGCCACCGCGCGCTTGTGTCATGCGGAGGCGGCGGTCGCGGAGGACGGACGCATCCTGGCCCTGTCGCTCGACCAGTTCGACGATTGCGGCGGCTATCTGCGCGCGCCGGAGCCCGCCACTTTCTACCGCATGCACGGCTGCCTGACCGGCGCGTACGCGATCGAGCACCTGCGCGTGCGCAACCGCGTGGTTCTGACCAGCAAGACCCCGACCGGTCTGGTGCGCGGCTTCGGCGGCGCGCAGACCTATTTCGTGCTTGAACGGCTGGCGCAGCGTATCGCCGTCGAGCTGGACATGGACCCGCTGGATGTCTACCGGCGCAATTTCATCGCGCGCGATGCCTTCCCGTATCGCGCCGCGGCCGGCGCGTTGATCGACTCGGGCGATTACCAGAAGGCGCTGGAGCTTGCCGTGCGCGAGGGCGGGCTGGACGAACTGCGCGCCCGCCAGGCCGTCGCGCGCGCGCAGGGCCGGCTGTACGGCATAGGCTTCGCCGCCATCGTCGAGCCGTCGATTTCCAATATGGGCTACATCACCACGGCCCTGACGCGCGAGCAGCGCGCCAAGGCCGGGCCCAAGAACGGCGGCATCGCGGCCGCCACCGTGGCCATCGATCCGCTGGGCGGCATTACCGTCACCGTCGCGTCTTCGCCGGCGGGGCAGGGGCATCGGACCGTGTGCGCGCAGGTCGCGGCGGAGGTCTTCGGCGTGGCGCTCGAAGACGTCATGGTGAACGTGGAGTTCGACACGACCAAGGATGCGTGGTCGGTAGCGGCGGGCAACTATTCCAGCCGCTTCGCCGGCGCGGTGGCGGGGACGCTGCATATCGCCTGCCGGCGCCTGCGCGACAAGCTGGCGCGCATCGCGGCGGCGGCGCTGGCGTGCGAACCCGGCGACATCGAATTCGAAGGCGGCAAGGTGTATCCGCGCCACGCGCCGGATCGCGCGCTGCCGTTTTCGCGCTTCGCCGCCGGGCCGCACTGGGCGCCGGGCCTGCTGCCCGCGGGCGAGGAGCCCGGCTTGCGCGAGACCGCCTTCTGGACGCCGCCGCAACTGACCGCGCCGGACGAGGACGATCGCGTCAATACCTCGGCGGCCTATGGCTTCGCCTTCGATATCTGCGCGGTCGAGGTCGATCGCGATACGGGCCGCGTGCGCATCGATCGCTACGTCACGACGCACGATGCGGGCACCTTGCTGAATCCGGCGCTGGCCGACGGCCAGATCCGTGGCGCCTTCGCCCAGGGGCTGGGCGCGGCCCTGATGGAGGAATTCCGCTACGGCGCCGACGGCAGTTTCCAAACCGGGACCTTCGCGGACTATCTGGTGCCCACCACCTGCGAAGTGCCCGAGCCGATGATCCTGCACCTGGAAACGCCCAGTCCCTTCACGCCGCTGGGCGCCAAGGGGCTGGGTGAGGGCAACAACATGAGCACGCCGCCTTGTATCGCCAATGCGGTGGCCGATGCGCTGGGTTGCGCCGACATCGAATTGCCCCTGACGCCGGCGCGTGTGATGGCGCTGCTCGGTATCGACGATCCGCCGCCGTCGGCGGCGGTGGCGGCATCGCTGGAGGCGGCCACGGCGGGCGCGGACGGCGCATGGGGCGAGTCGGGCGGCATGGGTCATGGCGCTACAGGCCCGGGCGGTGCGGGTGGTCCGGACGCCACGGGTGGCGCGAGTGGCACAGGTAGCACGGTTGGCAAGACCGGCGCGGCCGGCAAGGGCGGCGGCGGCCAGGGCGCGGGACGAGCCGGCGGCAAGGCCTTGTCGGCGCGCGGCGAGATCCAGCTGGCGGCGACGCCGCAAGCCGTATTCGACGTGCTGATGGATCCGGCCGCGCTGGCGCGCGTGATCCCCGGATGCCACGCCCTGGAAGAAATCGCGCCGCACCGCTACCGCGCCGACGTAACGGTGGGCGTGGGCATGATCAAGGCCCGGTACGCGGCCGAGGTGGCGCTGAGCGACCTGGATCCGCCGCATCGCCTGCGGCTGGCGGGCTCCGGCCTGTCCGGCATGGGCGCGGCGCAGGGCAGCGGCCTGGTGTCGCTGGAGCCGCGCGATGGCGGCTGTCTGCTGCGCTACGACTATGAAGCCCAGGTATCGGGCAAGGTCGCGGCGGTGGGCGGCCGCATGTTGGAGGGCGCCGCCAAGATCGTCTTGCGTCAGCTGTTCGAGCAATTGGGACGCCAGGCCGCCGGCGGCGGGCGTGCCGGCACGGCCACCGCCACGCCCGCGTCCTGGTGGCGGCGCCTGCTGCGCCGCCTGGGAGTATCGCGATGAAGCCGCCCGCTTTCGACTACCTGCGCGCCGACAGCGCCGACGAGGCCGTGGCGCAACTGCGCGAGCTGGGCGAGGACGCCCGCATCCTGGCCGGCGGGCAATCGCTGATGGCGGTGCTGAACATGCGCCTGGCGCAGCCGGCCGCGCTGATCGATATTTCCCGCGCGGCCGACCTGGATTATGTGCGGACCGGCGGCGGCATGCTGGCGGTGGGCGCGGCCGCGACGCAGGCCAGCGTGGAGTGGCGTGACACGCTGGCGCGCGAAGTCCCGCTGCTCCGGCAGGCCTTTCCGTATATCTCGCACTTCCAGATCCGCAATCGCGGCACGGTGTGCGGCTCCGTGGCGCATGCCGATCCCAGCGCGGAGCTGCCGTTGGCCCTGCTGGCGCTGGGCGGCGAGGTCGTGCTGCGGAACGCGGCGCGCCGGCGCACGGTGGCGGCGGAGGATTTCTTCCAGGGCATGCTGATGACGGCGCGCGCGCCCGATGAATTGCTGGAGGAGGTGCGGTTTCCGCTGACCGTGAAGGGACAGCGCTGCGCCTTCACGGAGTTCTCCGCGCGCCATGGCGATTTCGCCATCGTCGCGGTCGCCGCCGTGGCCGGCCCCGACGGGCTGCGCCTGGCCGTGGGCGGCGTGGCGGACCGGCCGCGGCTGGCGTGCTGGCCGGCCGATCTGCGCGGCGCGGATCTGGCGGCCGCCCTCAACGATTTCGCCTGGCAGCTCGAAGCGCAGGGCGACGCGCATGCCAGCGCCAGCTTCCGACGCCATCTGGTCCGGCGTTTGGGCGGGCAGGTGCTGCACCAGGTGATGGAGACATCGAACACATGAAGCAGATCGCCCGCGACAGCCTGCACACCGTGCGGCTGCAATTGAATGGCGTCGAACGCGGCGCGCCCTGCGCCTCGCGCACGCTGCTATCGGATTTCCTGCGCGAAGGCCTGGGCGCGACCGGTACCCACGTCGGCTGCGAACACGGCGTCTGTGGCGCCTGCACCGTGCAGATCGACGGCGTCGCCCAGCGCTCGTGCATGACCCTGGCGGTGCAGGCCGAAGGACGGCGCGTCGATACGGTCGAAGGACTGTGCGCCGCCGACGGCCCGCTGTCCGACCTGCAGGCCGCCTTCCAGCGCCACCATGCCCTGCAATGCGGCTTCTGCACGGCCGGCATTCTGATGTCCTGCGACGACTACCTGCGCCGGCGCCCGGATCCGACCGAGGCCGAAGTCCGCGAGATGTTGTCGGGGCATCTGTGCCGCTGCACGGGATACACGCCCATCGTGCGCGCGGTCCTGGAGACCGCCGCGCAGCGCCGCGCCGCGACGGACGCGTCCGCGCCGTCGGAGTCCCCAGTCACGTCGTCTACGGAATCCTGACATGCTCGATCTAGGAAGAACCTTTCTGCAAAGCGTGGAGCGCAGCCCGCACGCGCTGGCGCTGGTCGACGGCGACCTGCGCCTGGATTACGCCGCGTGGAGCCATCACATCGCGCGCACGGTCGCCGGGCTGCGGCAACTGGGACTGGGACACGGCGACCGCCTGCTCTCCGTCCTGCAGAACCGCCACCAGGCCGCCACGCTCCATTGGGCCTGCCAGTTCATGGGCGTGACCATCGTCCCGCTGAACTGGCGCGCCAAGCCGGAGGAAGTCGACTACTGCGTCACCGACGCCGAGGTCAAGGCCATCTTTTACGAGCAGGCCAGCCAGGACGCGGTGCAAGGCAGCGCGGCGGCGCGGCCCTTGCCGCGCATCGCCGTCGGGATAACGCCTGCCAGCGGCGTCGCGGCCGCACCGGCCGGCGCCGACCTGACCTGGGACGACCTGCTGGACCATGCCGGCACGGCGCTGGAACCGCAAGCGCGCGCCGACGATTTCTCCCTGATGCTGTATACCTCCGGCACGACCGGCAGGCCCAAGGGCGTGCCGCGCCGCCACCGCCAGGAACGCGCCGCCGCACTGGCCCATGTGGCGCAGAACCTGTACGGGCGCGGCGAGCGCACGCTGGGCGTCATGCCGCTGTACCACACCATGGGCGTGCGTTCGCTGCTGGCCATGGCCCTGGTCGACGGCGCCTTCGTCTGCATGCCGCGCTTCGACACCGCGGGCGCGCTGGCCCTGATCGCGCGCGAACGCCTGACCTGCCTGTACCTGGTGCCTACGCTCTACCACGACATGATGGTGCAGCGCGAGCGGCAGGGCGGCGGCACGGGACCCGGCCCGGACCTGGCCTCCGTCACCAAGCTGGGCTTCGCCGGCGCCCCCATGCAGGACGCGCTGCTGCAACGCTTGCAGCGCGCCTTCCAGCCCCGGATCTTCGTCAACCATTACGGCTCTTCCGAGGTCTACACCTTCTCCATAGACCAGGACGCCCTGCGCAAGCCCGGCAGCGCCGGGCGCGCCGGCATCAATACCCGGCTGCGCGTGGTGCGCCTGGACGCGTGCGGCGCGCAGGACGTTACCGCGGTGGGCGAGGAAGGGCAGATCATTGTCGACCTGAGCGGCGACGAAGCCTTCGAAGGCTATTGGAAACGGCCGGACGCCAACGCCAAGTCCCTGCGCGACGGCTGGTACTACACCGGCGACATCGGCTACCTGGATGCCGATGGCGACCTCTTCGTGACGGGCCGCGTCGACGACATGATCATCAGCGGCGGCGAGAACATTTCGCCCGTCGACATCGAATCGGTGATTTCACTGTGTCCCGGCGTGGCGGAAGTGGCCGTGGCCGGCTTGCCGGACGAGCGCTGGGGCCAGCGCGTGGTCGCCTTCGTGACGCGCAGCGACGCGCTTCCCGCGCTGGACGCGCAGGCCCTGGACATGCACTGCCGGCAGTCGGACCTGCCCAATTTCAAGCGGCCGCGCGAATACGTCTTCGTCGCCGACATTCCCAAATCGCCCGTGGGCAAGATCCTGCGCCGCAAGCTGGCCGCGGGCGAATACCAGGCCCTGGGCACGCCGTGCCCGCAGGCCGACGCGGCGCCATCCAACCCTGCCCGAGAAACATCATGAGCACCCGCGCATCTTCCTCTTCCGCACCCGGCGCGCCGTTCACGGACCTGCGCCACTGGCTGGCCCATCTGGCCGGCACCGGCCGCGTGGCGGTGATACGCGAAGGCGTGCCGCTGGAACATCGCCTGGCGGCCATCGCCAAGCGCCTGGACGGCAAGCAGGCGGCCTACTTCCCCAAGCCCGGCGGCCACGCGATGCCCGTGGTCTCGGGTTTCATGGCGCGCCGCGCCTGGATCGCCGAAGCCATCGGCGTGCCCGAATCGCAGCTGCTGCAACGCTTCCGCGACGCGGCCGAGCATCCGGTCCCGTGGCAGGAGATCCCGCAGGACCAGGCCCCATGCCAGCAGGTCATTCACCGCGGTCGCGACGTCCGCGAAATCCTGCCGGTACCCACGCACAGCGAGCACGACAACGGGCCCTACATCACCGCCGGCCTGGTCATCGCCCGCAACCCCGTCACGGGCGCGCAGAATGTGTCGATACACCGCATCCAGGTGCACGCGCCGACGCGCATGGCCATCCTGATGCTGCCGCGTCACCTGTGGGCGTTCTACAAGGAAGCGGAGGCGCGCAAGCAGCCGCTGGAAGTCGCCGTGGCCATCGGCGTTGACCCCCTGACCATGCTGGCCTCGCAGGCCATCGCGCCGCTGGACAGCGACGAAATGGAGATCGCCGGCGCCCTGCACGGCGCGCCGCTGCGCGTGGTCAAGTGCCGGACCAACGAGGTGCGCGTGCCGGCCGACAGCGAGATCGTCATCGAGGGCCGCATCGTGCCGGGCGAGCTGGAACCCGAAGGGCCGTTCGGCGAGTTTCCCAAGTACTACAGCGCGCGCGAGGAGCGCGAGGTCATCACGGTGGACGCCATCACGCATCGCCGCGATCCCATCTACCACACCATCGTTCCGGCGGAAATGGAGCACCTGCTGCTGGGCTCCATCCCGCGCGAGGCGACCCTGCTGGCGCACCTGCAGCGCAGCTTTCCCAACGTACTGGACGTGCACCTGGCCATCGGCGGAGTAGGGCGCTATCACCTGTACGTGAAGCTGCGCAAGACGCACGAAGGCCAGCCCAAGAACGTGATCTGCGCGGCCTTCGGCGCGCACTACGACATCAAGCAGGTCATCGTCGTCGATGACGACGTGGAAGTCCACGATCCGCAGCAGGTGGAATGGGCGGTGGCCACGCGTTTCCAGGCCGACCGCGACCTGGTGGTGATCCCCGGGGCCCAGGGTTCGGTGCTGGACCCGTCCACGACCGTCGGCTGGGATCGCGGCGACGGCGAGACGGCGCCGTCCCACCAGCAGGGCATCAGCGCCAAGATGGGCCTGGACGCCACCCGCCCGGTGGTCTATCACGAACATGTATTCACCAAGGTGCGCGTGCCGGGCGAAGACGATGTCGACCTGGCGGCCGAGATCGATACGTCGGCGCGCGTGGATTTCACCGGCGCCGGGGCGGGGCAATGACGCAGCGGCTGATCGTCGCCATCACCGGCGCCAGCGGCGCCGTCTATGGCGTGCGCCTGCTGCAAGTGCTCAAGGCCATGCCGGAATGGGAAACGCACCTGGTGATGTCGGCCTCGGGCGCCTTGACGGCCGCCCAGGAGCTGGACATGCGCCGTAGCGATATCGAGGCGCTGGCCGACGTGGTGCACAACGTCAAGAACATCGGCGCGGTGGTTTCCAGCGGATCGTTCCGCACCGCCGGCATGGTGGTGGCGCCTTGCTCCATGAAGACCCTGGCCAGCGTGGCGCACGGCCTTGCCGACAATCTGGTCAGCCGCGCCGCCGACGTGGTGCTGAAAGAGCGGCGGCGGCTGGTGCTGATGGTGCGCGAAACGCCGCTGAACCTGGCGCATCTGCAGAACATGACCGCCGTCACGACCATGGGCGGCATCATCCTGCCGCCCGTGCCGGCCTTCTATGCGCGTCCCACCTCGATCGAAGACATGGTCGATCACACGGTCGGCCGCGTACTGGACCTTTTCGATATCGAACCCGCCGGCCTCGTGCGGCGCTGGGAAGGACTGCGTCCTTCCGGCGACGCCCCGGATACGGGCCACTGAACATCCAACCGAATCAGGAGATTGCTCTGATGCCGCAAATCAACCATCCCGCCCACACGCTGCTCGACGAATTCGATGGCTTCCAGGTCCACATCGATGCGGCCCGGGCGCGCGCCGATATCGTGCTGGAGCGGCCGCCCTTCAACATCATCTCCATGGCGGAACGCGACCAGCTGCGCCTGGTGTTCGAGGCCCTGGATGCCGACGACCGCGTGCGCGTGATCGTGCTGCGCGCCGTCGGCGAACATTTCTCCAGCGGCGGCGACATCAAGGGCTTCCTGGAAGCCTCGCCCGAGCACGTGTCCAAGCTGGCCTGGAACATCGCCGCGCCGGCGCGCTGCGCCAAGCCGGTGATCGCCGCCAACCGCGGCTATTGCTTCGGCGTCGGTTTCGAGATCTCCCTGGCCTGCGATTTCCGCCTGGTCACCGAAACTACGCAGTACGCGCTTCCCGAACAAAAGCTCGGCCAGATACCAGGCTCCGGCGGCTCGGCGCGCCTGCAGAAAATGGTCGGCATCACGCGCACCAAGGACGTGGTCATGCGTTCGCGCCGGATCTCCGGCCAGCAGGCCTACGACTGGGGCATCGCAACGGAAATCGTGCCCGACGGCCAGCTGGAAGCCGCCACCGACAAGCTGGTGGCCGAACTGGTGGGCTTCTCGCCCCTGGCGCAGCGCACCGCCAAGAAGCTGCTGAACGACACCGAGGACGCCTCGCTGTCGGCATCCATCGAGCTGGAAGGGCATTGCTATAGCCGCCTGCGCAGCAGCGACGATTTCCGCGAGGGCGTCGAGGCCTTCCACGGCAAGCGCGCGCCGACCTTCCGCGGCAGTTGAGGCCGCATCATCGCCAACCCTTTTCATGACCAGGAGGCGTCGATGGCGGGCTCGCCAGGCGCGATGTACGACTATGTGATCGTGGGGGGCGGATCGGCCGGCTGCGTGCTGGCGCATCGGCTGTCCGCGCGGCCGGACGTGCGCGTGGCCTTGCTCGAAGCCGGCGACGACACGCCGCCCGGCCGCGTGCCGCCGGAGATCCTCGACAGCTACCCCATGCCGGTCTTCTGCGGCGATCGCTGGATCTGGCCGGAGCTGAAGGCCAGCCCCACGGCCGGCGCGCCGCCGCGCGTCTATGAGCAGGGCAGGGTGATGGGCGGCGGCTCCAGCATCAATGTGCAGTCGGCCAACCGCGGCCTGCCGCGCGACTACGACGATTGGGCCGCGAGCGGCGCCGCCGGCTGGGGGTGGGACGATGTACTGCCGTACTTCCGCCGGCTGGAATGCGACCTGGATTTTCCCGATGGCGACCTGCATGGCCGCGACGGGCCGATCGCGATACGGCGCATCGCGCCGGCCGACTGGCCGCCGTTCTGCACGGCCTTCGCCGATGGCCTGCGCCGCAACGGGTTGCCGCTGCTGCGTGACCAGAACGGCGAGTTCGGCGACGGCTGCTTTCCGGGCGCCTTTTCCAATCGGGACGATAGCCGCGTGTCCAGCGCCACCGCCTATCTGGATGCCGCCACGCGCGCGCGTTCCAATCTGGACATCCTGGCCAGGGTGCGGGTGGAAGGGATACGGATGGACCGTGGCCGCGCGACGGGCGTGTCGGCGCGCGATGCGGGCAGCGGCGCCCGGCTGGAATTGGCCGCGCGCGAGGTCGTGTTGTGCGCGGGCGCGCTGCAGACGCCCGCGCTGATGCTGCGCGCGGGCATCGGCGATGCCGCCGGCCTGCACGCCCTGGGCATATCCTGTGTGGCGGACCTGCCCGGCGTGGGCCGCAACCTGCAGGACCATCCTTCCTTGACGTTCTGCCATTACCTGGCGCCGCGCTGGCGTGCGCCGCGGACGCAGCGCCGCGCCAGCATGACGGCCGCGCGCCTGTCTTCCGGCGTGCCGGGCTGCGAGGCCTCCGACCTGTACCTGTCCAGCGCGACGCGCGCGGCCTGGCATGCATTGGGCAGCCGCCTCGGCCTGTTTTTCCTGTGGTGCAACCGGCCATACTCGCGCGGCCGCGTAGCGCTGGATCCGGTCGATCCGCAGGCGCCGCCGCGCGTGGACCTGAATCTGCTGGACGACGAGCGCGATATGGCGCGCTTGATGGTCGGCGTGCGCATGCTGGCCGGGGTGGTGCGCGCCGCCGGTTTCGGCGGCGACCCGCGCGACTTCTTTCCCGCCGCGTTCTCGCCGCGCGTCAAGGCGCTGAGCCGCGTCGGCCGCGGCAATGCCTGGCTGACCGCGGCGCTAGGCGCGGCGCTGGACGCGGCAGGCCCGTTGCGCCAGGGACTGATCGAGCGTTTCGTCACGCGCGGCCTGCGCATGGCGCCGCTGCTGGCCGACGACCGCGCGCTGGCCGACTTCATCAAGTCGTACGTGTTCGGCGTCTGGCATGCCAGCGGCACCTGCCGCATGGGCGATGCGCGCGACCGCGCGGCCGTGACCGATACGCAGGGCCGCGTCCACGGCGTACCCGGCCTGCGGGTCGTGGATGCATCGCTGATGCCGCGGCTGCCCGCGGCCAATACCAATATCCCGACCATCATGATCGCCGAAAAAATCGCCGACGCCATGGCGCGCCAGGCACGGGCCGGCACGCCGTGATGAGCCCGCCATACGCAGCATCGCCGCGCAAGGCGCGCGGCGCGACAATCAAAGAGGAGACCAAATGTCCGCGGTAATCCAGGAGACGGCGACGCCGCCGAGCAACCGGCAAGTCATCGGCGCGGTGGTCGCGTCGTGCATGGGGTGGGCGCTCGACCTGTTCGATCTGTTCGTCCTGCTCTATGTCGCTCCCGTGGTGGGGCGGCTGTTCTTTCCATCCGAGCACGCCATGTTGTCCCTGGCGGCGGTCTATGCGTCCTTCGCCGTGACGCTGCTGATGCGCCCGCTGGGGTCGGCGCTGTTCGGCTCCTACGCCGACCGCAAGGGCCGCAAGGGCGCCATGACGGTGGCCGTCGTGGGCGTCGGTGTGTCCACCGCCGCCTTCGGCCTGCTGCCCACCGTGGCCCAGGCCGGCCTGCTGGCGCCCATCCTGTTCCTGGTGCTGCGGCTGGTGCAAGGCGTGTTCGTCGGCGGCGTCGTGGCGTCCACCCACACCATAGGCACCGAGTCGGTGGCCGAGCGGCACCGCGGCGCCGTGTCGGGCTTGATCGGCGGCGGCGGCGCCGGCGTGGGCGCTTTGCTGGCTTCGCTGACGTACCTGGCGATGTCGGCCCTGTTCCCCGGCCCCAGCTTCGATACCTGGGGATGGCGCTGCATGTTCTTTACCGGCATCATCAGCTCGCTGCTGGGACTGTTCGTCTTCAGCCGCCTGGAGGAATCGCCGCTATGGAAGACGCTGGCCGCGCAAAAGGCAGCGCGCGCCGCGCAGGCCGGACGCGCGGATGGCGCGCCGGCGCAGGGGCTTGCACGTTCCCCGCTGCGCGCCATTTTTTCGCGCGACTATCGCGGCATCCTGTTCGTCAATCTGCTGCTGACGCTGGGCGGCGGCAGCAGCTATTACCTGACGTCCGGCTATCTGCCGACTTTCCTGAAGGTGGTCAACCAGGTGCCCAACGGGACGGCCGCCGCCATGCTCATGCTGGGCAGCGTCGTCGTGGTGGTGGCTAGCATCCTCATCGGGCATCTGAGCACGCTGATCGGACGCAAGCGCACGTTTATCGTCGTCGGCATCCTGCAGCTGCTGGCGAGTCCCACGCTGTACATGCTGTTGCCCGGGACGACCAGTACGATGACGGCTGGCGCCTATGTGGTGCTGCTCAGCGCGCTGGGCAGCATCGGCTACGCGCCCATCCTGATCTTCCTGAATGAACGCTTTCCCACCGAAGTGCGCGCCACCGGCACGGGTTTATCCTGGAACATGGGTTTCGCCATCGGCGGCATGATGCCGACCTTCGTCTCGCTGTTCGCCGGCACGCCCGCGGACCTGCCGCTCACGCTGGCCTGCTTCATCGCCGGCATTACGCTGGTGTACCTGATCGGCGCGTTCATCGTTCCGGAAACCGCCGGAGGCATCGACGCCGGCGCGGGCCGGCCCGGCGCGCGGGGCGCGGGCGCCGTGGCTCGATAACGAGGAGGGACACGCCATGCCCGTGGAATCGGCCCTGTCCATCGCCGACCTGGCGGACGCCGCCCGGCGCCGTCTGCCGCCCAGCATCTACGGCTACGTCAGCGGCGCCAGCGAGGATCACGCTTCGCTGCGCGCCAATCGCGACGCCTTTGATCGCTGGCGCTTCCTGCCGCGGCCGCTGGTCGACGTCTCGGTGCGCTCGCAGGCGGTGGAGCTGTTCGGCGTGCGCTATGCCTCGCCCATCGGCATCAGCCCCATGGGCGTGGTCAGCCTGTGCGGCTACGACGGCGACGTGGCGCTGGCCCAGGCGGCGCGCGCCGCGCAGGTGCCTTTCGTGCTCAGCGCCGCGTCGACGACGCCGCTGGAGCGCGTGGCCGCCGCCAATCCGGACATGTGGTACCAGGGCTATCTGCCCGCGCGGCGTGACGTGATCGCGCCCTTGCTGCAAAGGCTGGAACGGGCCGGCATACCGGTGCTGGTGGTAACGGTGGACGTGCCCATCGCCTCCACGCGCGAGAACGAACTGCGCAACGGCTTCAGCATTCCCTTGCGGCTGAGCCCGCGCCTGCTGTGGGGCGGCGCCATCCGGCCGCGCTGGGCCCTGCAGACCTTTGCGCGCACGCTGCTGCGGCAGGGCATTCCGCATTTCGAGAACTTCACCGCCGACCGGGGCGGGCCCATCATCACGGCGACGCGGGGCGACCATCGGGCGGGCCGCGCCGCCATGACCTGGGAGGAGATCGCGTGGATACGCGACCGCTGGCGCGGCCGCCTGCTGGTCAAGGGCGTGCTGCGCGCGCAGGACGCGGCGACCGCGAGCGCGCTCGGCCTGGACGGCATTTTCGTGTCGAACCATGGCGGCCGGCAGCTGGACGGCAGCATCGCATCGCTGGACGCGCTGCCGGCCATCGCCGCCGCCGCGCCGGGGCTGACATTGCTCCTGGACGGTGGCGTGCGCCGCGGCACGGACGTGCTCAAGGCCTTGGCGCTGGGAGCCGCCGCGGCCTTCGTCGGCCGGCCCGCCTTGTATGGATTGGCTGCCGGCGGCCAGCGCGGCGTTGCCCACGCGCTGACGCTGCTGCGCCGCGAGATCGATGTCGATCTGGCCTTGCTCGGCTGCCCCGACGTGGCGGGCCTGCGGCACGGCTTCCTGTGCCGCGCGGATACCCCGCTATCGGCCGCGCACGGCGCCGGCCCGGCGGCTTCCACGACCATGGCCGGCGCGGACGCAGGCCGAGGCATGCGTACTGACCGGCATGTACGCGCGGGCGCCGCGCGCATGGCGGGCGACATCGCGGACGGCGCCGATGCGCGCATGGCGGACAACATCGCGGACCGCGCGCGCGGCGGCATCGACTATTGATAATTGATAAGGAGACACCATGACCCCCACCCAGCCCGCATCCCGCACCGGCGGCCAGATCCTGATAGACGCGCTGCGCATTCATGGCGTCGACACGGCCTTCTGCGTGCCCGGCGAAAGCTTTCTGGCGGCCATCGACGCCTTCCATGACGCGCGCGACGCCATCCGCCTGGTGGTGTGCCGGCAGGAGGGCGGGGCGGCCCATATGGCGGAGGCCCACGGCAAACTGACCGGCAAGCCGGGCATCTGCTTCGTCACGCGCGGCCCGGGCGCCACCAATGCCAGCATCGGCGTGCACACCGCGCGGCAGGATTCCACGCCCCTAATCCTGTTCGTCGGCCAGGTAGCCCGCGATTGCATGGGCCGCGAAGCCTGGCAGGAAATCGACTATCGGCACATGTATGGCCACATCGCCAAGTGGGTGGACCAGATTGATAGCGCGGCGCGCATCCCGGAATACATCAACCGTGCCTTCCATGTCGCGACATCGGGACGTCCGGGCCCGGTGGTCCTGGCGCTGCCGGAGGACATGCTGGCGGAAAGCGCCGCCGTCGCGGACAGCCCGCCGTTCCAGCGCGCCCAGGCCAGTCCGCCCGCCGACGCCATGCGCGAAATGGGCGAGCGCCTGGCGCGGGCGCGGCGGCCGCTGGTCATCCTGGGGGGCGGCGGCTGGACGCGCCAGGCCAGCGAAAACCTGGGCGCGTTCGCCGCGGCCTTCGATCTGCCGGTGGCCTGCGCCTTCCGCCGCCAGGACCTGCTGGACAACCAGCATCCGAACTACGTCGGCGAAGCGGGCCTGGGCATGGACCCGCGCCTGGCCCGGCGCATCAAGGAAGCCGACCTCATCCTGGCCGTCGGCGCGCGCCTGGGCGAAACCACCACCAACGGCTATACCCTGCTGGACGTGCCGCGCCCCGCGCAAAGCCTGATCCACATCCACGCGGATCCGGAAGAGCTGGGGCATGTCTACCACGCCGATCTCATCATGAACGCCGCCATGCCGGCATTCGCCGCCGCCGCCGCGGCCCTGCCGGCGCCCGCCGCGCCCGCGCCCTGGCGGGAATGGACGCAAAGCGCGCGCGCCGATTATCTGGACAATCTGCAACCCGGCGCCATGCCGGGCCCGGTCGATATGGGCCGCGTCATGGTTTTCCTGCGCGAGCACCTGCCGGCCGACGCCATCATCACCAATGGCGCCGGCAATTACACCCTGTGGGTGCAGCGCTTCTACCAGTACCGGGGGATGCGCACCCAGCTGGCGCCCACCAGCGGCACCATGGGCTACGGCATGCCGGCGGCGGTGGCCGCCCAACTGGCGCATCCCGATCGCACCGTGGTCTGCTTCGCCGGCGACGGCTGCTTCCTGATGAACGGGCAGGAGCTGGCCACGGCGGTGCAGTACGGGCTGAATATCCTGGTGATCGTGGTCAACAACGGCATGTACGGGAGTATCCGCATGCACCAGGAACGCCATTATCCCGGCAGGGTATGCGCCACCGAACTGCGCAATCCGGACTTCGCCCGGATGGCGCAGGCCTACGGGGCGTATGGCGAGGTGGTCGAACGCACGGATGATTTCCCCGCTGCCTTCGAACGAGCGCGGGCGGCGGGCAAGCCGGCGCTGCTGGAGCTGCGCGTCAGCCAGGACGCGCTGTCACCGCGCCTGACGATCTCCGGCCTGCGCGGCGCGGCCGCGGGCTGAGCCGCGCCGGTTCACTGCGGCAAGGGCAGCGCCGTCTGGTACTTCACCTGCTTGAGCGCGAATCCGGACCGGATGTTCTTCACGCCCGGTATTCGCGACAGGTCGCTGACGATGAAGCGCTCCAGCCCGCGCATATCCGGCACCACGACGCGCAGCAGGTAATCGGCATCGCCCGTCATCAGATAACACTCCATGACCTCGGGGTAGGCCGCCATCGCCTGCTGAAAGCGCTCCAGTTCCGGTTCGATCTGTTTTTCCAGGCTGACCTGGATGAACACGTTCAGGCTCAGGCCCAGCGTCAGCGGATCGGCCAGGGCCACGTAGCCGCGGATCACGCCGGCGGCTTCCAGCGCCTTCACCCGCGCCAGGCAGGGAGAAGGCGACAGGTGTACGCGGCGCGCCAGTTCCACGTTGGTGATGCTGGCGTCGGTCTGCAGGACTTCCAGGATGCGGCGATCAATGGCGTCCAGAACAGGTGTCGGCATGAAATGCCTCCAGGGTGTTATGTGGCGGCATTTTATGCCGTACAGAGGTCCGCCGTGTGCATATTTCAAAGCCCTATGCCGTGGTCGCGCGATTAGCATGATCGGGGGGTAATTCAGTCCTGCGCCGCCGCGAGGTCCTACCGCGCGCCGCCATACCAACGGAGACCGGCATGTTCGATACCGATACCGCGCAGCGCGCGAGCATGGCCAAGGCCGTCGTGGCCGGCGACGCGCCACCCGGTAGCGCCGCCCCTGGCGCGGCCGCCGGCCTCCGCATCCCGCGGGACAGCGACCCCGTGGAAACCGCCGAATGGCGCGACGCGCTTGCCTCGCTGGTCGCGGCGGAAGGCCCGGCGCGCGCCGCGTTCGTGCTGGAAGAACTGCTGGCCCATGCCGCCCGTCTCGGTGTGCGCGGGCACGGCCCCGTCGCCTCCGCGTACCTGAATACCATCCCGGCGGAACTGGAGCCGCCGTTTCCGGGCGATTTGCGCATCGAAGAACGCATCGCCTCCATCAACCGCTGGAACGCCCTGGCCATGGTGGTTCGCGCCAACCAGGCACACGGCGAACTCGGCGGGCATATCGCCAGCTATGCGTCCGCCGCGGATCTGTTCGAAGTCGGCTTCAATCACTTCTGGCGCGCGCCCACCGCCGGCCATGGCGGCGACCTGGTGTACATGCAGCCGCATTCCGCCCCCGGCGTTTACGCGCGCGCTTTCCTGGAAGGCTTCCTGGGCGAGGCGGACCTGGCGCATTTCCGCCGCGAGATCACCGCGGCCGAGCACGGCCTGCGCGGCCTGTCTTCCTATCCGCATCCCTGGCTGATGCCGGATTTCTGGCAGTTTCCCACCGGGTCCATGGGCATCGGTCCCATCAACGCCATCTATCAAGCCCGCTTCATGCGCTACCTGGAGCACCGCGGGCTGGTGCCGCCTTCCGATCGCAAGGTCTGGGGCATCTTCGGCGACGGCGAGATGGACGAGCCCGAATCGGTCGCCGCGCTGACCCTGGCCGCGCGCGAACGGCTGGACAATCTGGTGTTCGTCGTGAACTGCAATCTGCAGCGCCTGGACGGGCCGGTGCGCGGCAACGGCCGCATCATCGACGAACTGGAAACGCTGTACGCGGGGGCCGGCTGGAACGTCATCAAGCTGGTCTGGGGCAGCGATTGGGATCCGCTGCTTAGCCGCGATACGACAGGCGCGCTGGCGCGGGCGTTTTCCCATACCGTCGACGGCCAGTTCCAGACTTTCGCCGCCAAGGACGGCGCCTACAACCGCCGCCAGTTCTTCGATCGCGATCCGGCGCTGGCGGCGCTGGTCGCCGATTGGTCGGACGAGGCCATCGACAGGCTGCGCCGCGGCGGCCACGATATCGCCAAGATCCACGCGGCCTATCACCGCGCGGTGCGGCATGCCGGACAACCGACCGTGATCCTGGCGCAGACCAAGAAGGGCTACGGCATGGGCGAGGCGGGGCAGGGCAAGATGACCACGCATCAGCAAAAGAAGCTGGACGTGGAAGCCTTGCTGGCCTTCCGCGATCGCTTCGCCCTGCCTATCGGCGATGCCGAGTGCGCGGCGCTGGCCTTCTACCGTCCCGACGCGGATAGCGCGGAAATGCGCTACCTGCGCGAACGCCGCGCCGAACTCGGCGGTTGCGTGCCGCGCCGCCGGTCCTCCGCGCCGTCGTTGCCGACGCCGCTGGCCGACGCCTGGGCCGCTTTCGCGCTGGCGCCGCGCGGCAAGGAAATGTCCAGCACCATGGCCATCGTCCGCATGCTGACGGCCTTGCTGAAAGACTCGCATATCGGCCCGCGCATCGTGCCCATCGTGGCCGACGAGGCGCGCACCTTCGGCATGGCGAACCTGTTCCGGCAGGTCGGGATTTATTCGTCGCAAGGCCAGCTGTACGAACCGGAAGACATCGGCTCCGTGCTGCATTACCGCGAAGCGCGCGACGGCCAGATCCTGGAGGAAGGCATTACCGAGGCCGGCGCGCTGTCCTCATGGATCGCGGCGGGCACCAGCTATTCCGTCAACGGCCTGCCCATGCTGCCGTTCTACATCTACTACTCCATGTTCGGCTTCCAGCGGGTCGGCGACCTGATCTGGGCGGCGGCGGACCAGCGCACGCGCGGCTTCCTGGTCGGCGCCACGTCGGGCCGCACCACGCTGGGCGGCGAGGGCCTGCAGCACCAGGACGGCAGCAGCCATATCGTGGCGGCGACCATTCCGAACTGCCGCGCCTACGATCCCGCCTTCGCCTACGAGGTCGCGGTCATCGTCGAGGCCGGGCTGCGGCGCATGCTGCACGAGCAGCGCGATGAGTTCTATTACCTGACCGTCACGAACGAGAACCTCGCGCAGCCCGATATGCCGGCCGGCGCCGATGTACGCGAAGGCATCCTGCGCGGCACGTATCGCATGCGCCCGGCGGATGGCAAGCCGGCGATCCGCTTGGCGGCCGCCGGCGCCATGGTGGGCGAAGCGCTGGTCGCCGCGCGGCGCCTGCGCGACGACCACGGCATTGCCGCGGAGGTCTGGAGCGTGACCAGCTTCTCGGAACTGGCGCGCGAAGCGCGCACGGTGGAGCGCGCGCGCCTGCTGGGCAAGGAAACGGCGCCGTCCTGGCTGGAGGCGCAATGGCAGGCGTCGCCGCTGCCCACCCTGGCCGCCAGCGATTATGTGCGGGCGGTCCCTGAACAGATACGCGCCTGGGTCGGCGCGCCTTACCGCACGCTGGGCACGGACGGTTTCGGCCGCAGCGATACGCGGGCGCGCCTGCGCGATTTCTTCGAAGTCGGCGCGGACTGGCAGGTATTGGCCGCGCTGGTGCTGCTGGGCCGTGACGACGCCGCGCGGGACTTGCGCGAACGGCTTGCCGACGGGCTCGCCAAGGGGCTTGCCAGCGATTACCGCTCGGTGCCGCCCTGGGAGCATTAACCCTGCGGCGGGCAGGGCCGTATCAGCTATTTCAGTCGGTTTCAGCCCACATGGCCGGCAAGGGCGCTGCGCTACCCTTGCCTTGGCGTGACCACTCGTGCTGTAGCCGCTCCGTCAGGAACTCGACGAATATGCGGGTCTTGACGGGCAGCAAACGGGTTTCCGTCACCGCGTAGACGGGAAAGGGCCCTACCTCCCAGTCCGGCAGCACGCGCTGCAGCCGGCCGGCCCCCACTTCCTGCGACGCGCTGACGTCGCTCAGCACCGCGATGCCCGCGCCCAGCGTCGCCAGCCGCCGTATCATGCTGGCGCTGTTCAGCGAAAAGCGCTTTCCCGGATGGAATTCGACACGTTCACCGTTCCTGTGCAGCGGCCACGGAGTCACGCGCGCGCCCAGGGTCGTGCGGAACTCCATGCACTCATGTATCGTCAGATCGTCCGGATGTCCCGGCACGCCGTGGCTGGCGAGGTACTCCGGCGACGCGTACAGATAGGCCGATATCGATCCGAGCTTCCGTGCGATACGGGTGGCCGATTGCAATTCGCCGATCTCGATCGCGACGTCGCAGGACTGGAAGACCTTGCCCGCGTGTTCCGGCGCCGCCATGTCCAGGTGGAAGGTGACGTCGGGATAGCGGCGCGAGAACGCCATCAGCGATTCGGCCAGGAAGTCGGTGCCGAAGTCCACCGGCATGTTTACGCGCAGCGGGCCGGCGGGCGTGCTGGCCAGGCCCAGGATCTCCTCGTCGGCGATCTGCGCTTCCGCGACGATGTGCTGGCAGCGCTCGAAATAGCGCGAGCCGGCATCGGTCAATTCGACCTTGCGAGTGGTGCGGCTGAGCAATTGCACGCCCAGCGACCGCTCCAGCTCCGCCACCTGGCGCGACAGGGTGGACTTGGGAATGCCGAGGACCAGCGCGGCGCGGCTGAAGCTTTTCGCGCGGGCGACTTCGACGAACAGCTCCATGGTTTGCAGGCGTTTTGTCATGCCGGAATTTTCTCACCGATTGTCTCACCAGTGGAACTATGTTTTCGTGGCCCCAGCCTTTGTTACGCGGATGGAATAGTGCAAAATCTGGGCTTTTGCAATGCAGCAAGACGGGCGCGGCGCTCCGCCGGACGTCCTGCCGCGATAGTGACGACGGTCGGCGATGGCCGGCCGGCTCCAGCTGGAATCAGGAAATGCATCTTATGAATAAGAAGACTGCCGGGCGCGCGGCCGCGGCGGCCGCCGTTGGCGTGCTTGCGCTTACGCTGGCTGCTTGCGGCAAGAAAGACAATGCGGCCCCCGCCCCGTCCAAGCCCACCGTCGGCGTGGTGACCCTGAAGGCGCAGCCGGTATCGCTGACCACCGAACTGCCGGGACGCACGTCGCCTTTCCGCGTGGCCGAAGTGCGGCCGCAGGTCAACGGCATCATCCTCAAGCGCCTGTTCACGGAAGGCGGCACGGTCAAGGCCGGCCAGCAGCTGTACCAGATCGACCCCGCCTTGTACCAGGCCACGCTGGACAGCCAGCGCGCCGCGCTGGCGCGCGCCGAGGCCCAGGTCAAGACCGCGACCCTGCTGGCCGAGCGCTACAAGCCGCTGACCGAAACGCGCGCCATCAGCCGCCAGACCTATGACGATGCCGTGGCGTCGCGCGACCAGGCCAAGGCCGATGTGCTGTCCGCCAAGGCGGCCGTCGATACCGCGCGCATCAACCTGGTCTATACCAAGGTGCTGTCGCCCATCGACGGCATCATTGGCCGCTCGACCGTGACCGAAGGCGCGCTGGTGACGGCCAACCAGACCAATGCGCTGGCCTCCATCCAGCAGATCGACCCCATCTACGTCGACGTCGTGCAGTCCAGCGTACAGCTGCTGCGCCTGCAGGACCAGCTGGCCAAGGGCGAAATCAAGCGCGCCGCGGGCGAGCAGGCGGCCCAGGTCGTCCTGACGCTGGAAGACGGCACGCAGTACAACCACGACGGCAAACTGCAGTTTTCCGAAGTGACGGTGGACCAGAGCACCGGCTCGGTCACGCTGCGGGCGGTGTTCCCCAATCCGGAGCATCGGCTGCTGCCGGGCATGTTCGTGCGCGCCAAGCTGGTGGACGGCGTGGCCACCGAAGGCCTGCTGGTGCCGCAGCGCGGCGTATCGCGCAACCAGCGCGGCACGCCGATCGCCTATGTCGTCGACGCGCAAGGCAAGATCCAGGTGCGCGAGCTGACCACCGACCGCGCCATCGGCCCCAACTGGCTGGTGACCAGCGGCCTGAAGCCCGGCGACAAAGTCGTGGTCGAAGGCGTACAAACCATACGCCCTGGCATGGACGTGACGGCGAACGAGGTCAGCGCCCAGCCGACGTCGACGGCGCCGGCCCCGGCCGCGCCGGCCCAGTAAGGCCGGCAAGGAGTTTCAAGCATGGCTAAGTTTTTTATCGAAAGGCCGGTCTTCGCCTGGGTGATCGCCATCGTCATGATGCTGGCGGGCGCGCTGTCCATCCTGCGTCTGCCGGTGTCACAGTATCCCGCCATCGCGCCGCCGTCGATCAGCATCCAGGTGAACTATCCCGGTGCGTCGGCGCAGACGGTGCAGGATACGGTCGTCCAGGTCATCGAACAGCAGATGAACGGCCTGGACAACCTGGAATACATGAGTTCGGAAAGCGCCGCGGACGGCAGCGTGACCATCACGCTGACCTTCGGCCAGGGCACCAATCCCGATACCGCCCAGGTCCAGGTGCAGAACAAGCTGTCGCTGGCGCAGCCGCTGCTGCCGCAGGAAGTGCAGCAGCAGGGCATCCGGGTCACGAAGGCGACCAAGAACTTCCTGCTGGTGGCCGGCTTCATCTCGACCGACGGCAGCATGACGCGCGCCGACCTGTCCGATTATGTGGCGTCCTATGTGCAGGATCCCATCAGCCGTACCAGCGGCGTGGGCGACTTCCAGCTGTTCGGCTCGCAGTACGCGATGCGCATCTGGCTGGACCCCGCCAAGCTGCTGAACTACAACCTGACCACCATCGACGTGGTCAACGCGATTTCGACGCAGAACGTGCAGGTGTCCACCGGCCAGCTGGGCGGCCTGCCGGCCGTGCGCGGCCAGGACCTGACCGCCACCATCATCGGCCCCAGCCGCCTGCAGACGGCGGATCAGTTCGCCAACATCCTGCTCAAAGTGAATCCGGACGGCTCGCAGGTGCGCCTGCGTGACGTCGGCACCGTCGCGCTGGGCGCGCAGACCTACACCATCGACAGCTTGTACAACGGCAAGCCCGCGGCCGGCCTGGCGATCAAACTGGCCAGCGGCGCCAATGCCCTGGACACCGCCGAGGCCATCCGCCACACCATCGATGGCCTGAAGCCGTTCTTCCCGCCGGGCATGGAGGTGGTCTATCCCTACGACACCACGCCGTTTGTCGAGCTTTCCATCGAGGACGTGTTCAAGACCCTGGGCGAAGCCATCGTGCTGGTGTTCCTGGTCATGTACCTGTTCCTGCAGAACCTGCGCGCCACGCTGATTCCCACGCTTGCGGTGCCGGTGGTGCTGCTTGGAACCTTCGGCGTCCTGGCGGCATTCGGTTATTCCATCAATACGCTGACCATGTTCGGCATGGTGCTGGCCATCGGCCTGCTGGTGGACGACGCCATCGTGGTGGTGGAAAACGTCGAACGGGTGATGGCCGAAGAAGGGCTGACGCCACGGCAGGCCACGCGCAAGTCCATGGAGCAGATCACCGGCGCGCTGGTCGGCATCGCCATGGTGCTGGCCGCGGTGTTCATCCCCATGGCCTTCTTCGGCGGCTCCACGGGCGTGATCTACCGGCAGTTCTCCATCACCATCGTGTCGTCGATGGCCTTGTCGGTGCTGGTCGCCCTGGTCTTCACGCCGGCGCTGTGCGCGACGCTGCTCAAGCCCATCCACAAGGACCACCACGAAGCCAAGACCGGCTTCTTTGGCTGGTTCAACCGCGCCTTCAACCGCGGCAGCCATGGCTACGCCAACACCGTCGCGCGCGTGCTGAACCGCACGCCGCGGCTGATGCTGATCTACGCCTTGATCGTGGCCGGGATGGTGTTCCTGTTCATGCGCATTCCGACGTCTTTCCTGCCGGACGAAGACCAGGGCATCCTGTTCGTGCAGGTGGCCACGCCTTCCGGCGCCACCGCCGAGCGTACCCAGGCGGTCATCGATAAGGCGACCAAGTACCTGCTGGAAGACGAGAAGGACACGGTGGCGTCGGTCTTCTCCATCAACGGCTTCAACTTCGGCGGCCGCGGCCAGAACGCCGGCATGATGTTCGTGAAGCTGAAGGATTGGGGCGATCGTTCGCACGCCAATCAGAAGGTGGCCGCGCTGGCGGCGCGCGCTTCGGGGTACTTCGCCAAGAATATCCGCGATGCCCAGGTGGCCGCCTTCGCGCCGCCGGCCGTGCTGGAACTGGGTAATGCCACCGGCTTCGACTTCATGCTGCTGGACCGGGCCGGCCTGGGCCACGACGCCCTGCTGAATGCCCGCAACAAGCTGCTGGGGGAAGCCGCGAAAAGCCCCATCCTGGCCGGCGTGCGGCCCAACAGCGTGGAAGACGCGCCGCAATACCGCCTGAAGATCGACCGCGAAAAGGCGCGGGTGCTGGGCGTTTCCATCCAGGACCTGAACAGCGTGTTGACCACCGCCTGGGGCTCGACCTACGTCAACGACTTCATCGACCGCGGCCGCGTCAAGAAGGTGTACGTGCAGGGCATGCCCAGCTCGCGCATGCTGCCGGACGACCTGAACAAGTGGTACGTGCGCAATGCGCAGGGCGATATGGTGCCGTTCTCGGCCTTCGCCTCGGCCGAATGGAGCTACGGCCCGCAGAAGCTGAATCGCTACAACGGCGTGCCGGCCTATGAAATCCTGGGCCAGCCGGCGCCGGGCCATAGTACGGGCGAAGCGATGGCGGAAATGCAGCGCCTGGCCGCCACCATGCCGCCCGGCATCGGCTACGAATGGACCGGCCTGTCGTACGAAGAGCGGCTGTCCGGCTCGCAGGCGCCGGCGCTGTACGCGATTTCGCTGATCGTGGTGTTCCTGTGCCTGGCCGCCTTGTACGAAAGCTGGTCGATACCCACCGCGGTGATGATGGTGGTCCCGCTGGGGATCATCGGCGCGCTGGCCGCCACGTTGCTGCGCGGCCTGTCGAACGACGTGTATTTCCAGGTGGGGCTGCTGACCACGGTGGGGCTGGCGGCGAAGAACGCCATTCTTATCGTGGAGTTCGCCAAGGAGCACTACGAGTCCGGCGCCAGCCTGACCGAAGCGGCGATCCACGCGGCGCGCCAGCGCCTGCGGCCCATCCTGATGACGTCGATGGCCTTCATCCTGGGCGTCGTGCCGCTGGCCATCGCCAACGGCGCGGGTTCGGGCAGCCAGAACGCCATCGGCACGGGTGTGATCGGCGGCATGCTGACGGCGACCTTCCTGGCCATCTTCTTCGTGCCGACTTTCTTCGTGGCCATGCTGCGCCTGTTCCGGGTCAAGCGGCATAGCGAACGCGGCGATCCGCACGACCCCAACGATCCGAAACACCGTTCGGCTCCGTCCGTCCCGGAAGGGGGACACGCCGAATGACCATCACAACAATGAGAACGACGCTGCGCTTTTCCCTGTCGGCCGCCTTCGCGGCGGCGCTGGCGGGCTGCACCCTGATGCCGGACTACGAGCGCCCCGCGGCGCCCATTGACGCCGCCTATCCCAGCGGCCCGGCCTACCGGTCGGCCAACCAGGCGGCCGCGCCCGCGGGCGGTGTCGCGACGGCCGATGTGGGCTGGCGCGAGTTCTTCACGGATCCGCTGTTGCAGCAGTTGATCGCGCTGTCGCTGGAGAACAACCGCGATCTGCGCGTGGCGGCCTTGAATGTCGAAGCCGCGCGGGCGCAGTACCGCATCCAGCGCGCCGAACTGCTGCCCACCGTGGCGGTGGGCGCCCAGGAAACCGCGCAACGCACGCCGGCCGATCTGTCGCGCAGCGGCAGCGCGGCAACCTCCCGCACGTATCAGGTCGGGGCCAGCATCTCGTCCTGGGAGCTGGACCTGTTCGGGCGCATCCGCAGCCTGAGCGAGCAGGCGCTGCAGCTCTACCTGGCGCAGGACGAGACGCGCACGGCCACGCAGCTGTCGCTGGTGTCGGAAGTGGCGACGGCCTACCTGACCTTGCGCAGCGACCAGGAATTGCTGCAATTGACGCGCGATACGCTGAAGAGCCAGCGCGATTCCTACGAGCTGACCAAGCAGAGCTACGACAACGACATCGCGACCGCGCTCGACCTGAGCCAGGCCGAGGTCTCGGTGCGCACGGCCGAACGCAATCAGGCCCAGTTCGAGCGCCAGGTGGCGCAGGATATGAATGCGCTGGTGCTGCTGCTGGGCAATCCGCTGCCGCAGGACGTGCGCGTCAAATTGGAAACGCCGTCGGCATTGAACGATGCCATGATGCCCACCACCTTGCCGGCGGGCCTGCCTTCCGAACTGCTGGAACGCCGGCCGGATATCCGCGCGGCGGAACATCAGCTGGAAGCCGCCAACGCCAACATCGGCGCGGCGCGCGCGGCCTTTTTCCCGACCATCTCGCTGACGGCCAGCGCGGGCACCGCCAGCGCCAGCCTGGGACGCCTGTTCGACGGCGGGCAGGGCGTATGGAGCTTCGCGCCGCAGATCGCCGTGCCCATCTTCGCCGGCGGTTCGCTGCAGGCCAACCTGGACCTGGCCAAGGTGCAGAAGCGCATCGAGATCGCCAACTACGAGCGCGCCATCCAGTCGGCTTTCCGCGACGTGGCGGACGCGCTGGCGGGGCGCGGCACGATAGACGACCAGATCCGCGCGCAGCAATTGCTGGTGCAGGCCAACCAGCGCGCCTACGACCTGTCGCAGCAGCGCTTCCGGCAGGGGGTGGATAGCTATCTGAACGTGCTGGATTCGCAGCGTTCGCTGTACGACTCGCAGCAGGTGCTGGTGCAGACGCGCCTGTCGCGCCTGACCAACCTGGTGGATTTGTACCGCGTGCTGGGCGGCGGCTGGACGGAGCACACCGTCCAGGCGCAGCAGCCGCCGGCGCAGGCCAGCCGCTAGGGCGAGCTGGACGCGGTCAGCCTTCGGCCGCGTCCAGCGTGTAGCGCGCCCGTTCGTCCTGCGCCAGCCGTTCCGTCAGCCACGGCATCGCTTCTTTCAGCTGCGCCGCCAGCGTCCACGGCGGATTGACCAGGAACATGCCGCTGCCGTGCAGGCCGAAGCCGTCCGTCGCCGGCTTCTTCACCGACAGCGACACGTGCAGCCAGCGCTTGCCCGCTTTCTCCAGCTGGCGCGGCAGCTCCAGCGATTCGCGCCGTTGCACCTGCGGATACCACACCGCATACAGCCCGGTGGCGAAGCGCTTCAAGCCCTCCTTCACGGCCAGCGCCACCCGGCGGTAGTCCTGCTTGTCCTCGTAGGAAGGATCGATCAGCACCAGGCCCCGCCGGGGCGGCGGGGGCAGCAGCGCCTTCATGCCTTCGAAGCCATCGGTGTCGAAGATGGTGGTTTGCCGCAAAGCCAGGCCGCCGTGCTTTTCCAGATTGCCGACCAGGACCTCGGCCTCGGTCGGATGGGCTTCGAACAGCCGCAGGCGATCGTGTTCGCGCAGCGCGTCCAGCGCCAGCCACGGCGAACCGGGATAGTGCCGCAGCCTGCCGTCGCGGTTGTAGTCGCGGATCCGCTCGATGTAGCGGGCCAGCAGGGGCGGGGCGTCGCCGGCCTCCCAGAGCCGCCCGATGCCGTCGGCGAATTCGGCGTTCTTGCTGGCCCAATCGCTATCGAGCCGGTACAGGCCCGCGCCGGCGTGCGTGTCGATGACCCAGTAAGGCGTGTCCTTCTGCCCCAGGTAATCCAGCACGTGGATCAGGATGGCGTGTTTGAGCACGTCGGCATGATTGCCGGCGTGAAAGGCGTGGCGGTAGCTGAACAAGGCGGGGCTCCGGTCTGGCGCGCCGCTCAGGCGTCGGGCCGGATGGCCGCCAGCTCGTCGGTGAAGATGCCGTCCACGCCCCAATCCAGCAGCTGACGCACGCGCGCCGGATCGTTCACCGTCCAGGCCGTCAGCCGGTAGCCCGCCGCGTGCACCATCTTGACCAGCTCCGGCGTGACGTCTTTCTGGTTGACGTTCAAGGCGATGCAATCGTGCTGGACCATGCGGTCGCGCCAGTCCATGGGGATCCGCTCGACCAGCAGCCCGCGGGGCAACTGCGGCGCCGCCACATGCGCGGCGGCCAGCGCTACTTCGGAAAATGACGACAGTAGCGGAGGCACCGCCGCCGCGCGCCACAGTTCGCGCGCCGCCAGCGCCACGGCGGTGCCGGTTTCGGCGTCCCGGCCCGGGTACGGCTTGATTTCAACGTTGCTGGCGATGCCTTGTTCCACGGTATAGCGGGCGACTTCTTCCAGCGTCGGGATGCGGGCGCCGGCGAAGGCGGGGGAATGCCAGGCGCCGGCATCCAGCGCGGCCAGTTCGGCGTAGGTCATGCCGCCGGCCGGCCCGTGGCCGTTGGTGGTGCGGTCGACGTCGTCGTCGTGCAGCAGGATCAGCGCATTGTCCTTGCTCAGCTTCACGTCGTATTCGAACATCCGGTAGCCGTGCCCGGCGCCGGCGCGCATGGCGGCCATGGTATTTTCGGGAGCCAGTCTGCCGCCGCCGCGATGGGCGATCAGGCGGGGGTAAGGCCAGGCGGGAAGGGGAGTATCCATGACAGCGGTTCCTGTGCGATTCGTCAGCGCAATGCGCCAAGGATACCGCAGCGGATCACCCCTGCCGGAAGTGTTAAACTCCAGCGCGCTGATCCGGTACTAACCAGTAAGAAAGCGAGGCGAATCCGGTTCGCTTTTTTTTTGCGCCGGGCATGTGTTTTTCACATGTGTTTTCACGCGTCCGCCGCTACAGGGACCTCATGTTCGATTTCATCCGCAACCATCAGCGTTGGATGCAGTTCATCCTGCTGATCCTGATCGTTCCGACCTTTGCCTTCTTCGGCGTGCAAAGCTACAGCAGCTTCATGTCCGAAGAGCCCAAGATGGCGACGGTCAACGGCAAGCCCATCACGCAACGCGAATACGACCAGGCCCGGCGCGACCAGCTGGACCAGTACCGTCAGATGATGGGCGCGCAATTCGATCCCGCGCTGTTCGATACGCCGGCCATGCGCGAACGGCTGCTCGATCAGCTGATCAACCAGCGGCTGCTGGCGGCCGCCGCCGCCGACAACCGCTTTTCGGTATCGGACGAGACCCTGCGCAATACGATCGCGTCGAATCCCGCGGTGCAGGACAACGGCAAGTTTTCCCCGGAACGCTACCGCGCCGCGCTGGCCGCCCAAGGCCTGACGCCCGCCGCCTTCGAGGCCGGCCTGCGTCGCGACCTGGCCGTGGGCCGGGTGCTGGATCCGATCTCGCAGTCGGCCCGGCTGCCGGCCGAGGTGGCGGCATCCATCGATCACGCCCTGACCGAGACCCGCCATGTCCTGACCCGCCGCTTTGCCGCGGCCGACTACAAGGGCCAGGTGCAGGTCAGCGACGCCGACATCCAGAAGTGGTACGACGATAACAAGCAGCAGTACCAGGTGCCAGACCAGGTCCAGGCCCAGTACCTCGTGCTGGACGAAGCGGCCGCCAGCGCCGGCATCAAGGTCAGCGACGACGACATCGCCAAGTACTACGAGCAGAACAAGAGCCGCTTCGGCCAGCCCGAACGCCGGCGCGCCAGCCACATCATGATCAAGCTGGCGGCCGACGCCAGCGACGCGCAGCGCAAGGCCGCCCGCGCCAAGGCCGAGGACATCGCCAAGCAGGCCGCCGCCAATCCCGGCGCCTTCGCCGACCTGGCCAAGAAGTATTCCGAGGATGCCGGTTCCAGCAGCAAGGGCGGCGACCTGGGCTGGATCGGTCCGGGCATGCTGACGCCGTCGCTGCAGAAAGCCGTGGACGGCCTGAAGAAGGGCCAGGTGTCCGGCGTGATCGAAAGCCCGTTCGGCCTGCACATCGTGCAGTTGACGGACCTGCAGCCGGCGCAGACCAAGCCGCTGGCGGAAGTCCGCGACCAGATCACGGAAGAGATCCGCAAGCAGATCGCGTCGTCGCGCTTTTCGGACATGGCGACCAAGCTGACGTCGCTGGTCTACGACCAGCGCGACAGCCTGCAGCCGGCCGCCGATGCGCTGGGCCTGAAAATACGCCAGGCCGGCGGCATCACCCGTACCGGCCTGCTGCCGCAGGACCAGGCGGGTCCGGACGCGGCATCGGCCAGCCCCGATTCGGCGCTGCTGGACAACCCGCGCGTGCGGCAGGCCCTGTTCAGCCCGGAAGTCCTGCGCGACAAGCAGAATTCCGGCGTGATCGAGCTTTCCTCCGACACGATGGTGGTGGTGCGCGTGTCCGCCAATACGCCGGCCCACGTGCCGCCGCTGGATCAGTTGAAGGACAAGATCCGCCAGCGGCTGATCGAAACGCGCGCCGCGGACGCCGCCGCCAAGGCCGGCCAGCAGGCGCTGGAAACGCTGCGCAAGAATCCCGCGGCGCCCGCCGACGGTTTCGGCGGGGCGGTCGACGTGTCGCGGCAGAATCCCCAGAACATGTCGCGTCCGGTGCTGGATGCCGTGATGCGCGCACCGGCTGCGCCGCTGCCTTCCTATGCCGGCGCGCGTGACGGCGACGACTATGTGGTCGCGCGCATCGACAAGGTGGAACCGGGCAAGACCGACGCGGACGCGCTGGCCAGCTTGAAGCAGCAACTGTCGGGCGCCTGGGGCCAGGCCGAGAACGAAGCCGTGCTGAAGATGCTGCGCCAGCAATACAAGGTGGAAATCGCGCCCGAGGCGGCGCGCGTCCTGCAGGGCGGCGATACCGAGCAGCAGACGGGCTGATCGTCCGCCCGGGGCGGCGGCCCGCAAGCCGCTGCCCGCGGCGATTCCATGCGGTCCAGCGATGCCGGATTACGGCCGGGCCGGGCCAGGCCGGGCCGCGCCGGCCCGTGTCAAGCCAAGGCCGCCCCAGACTGCGTCAAGCCAAGGCCACGCCGTGTCAGGCCGGCCCCGCGGTCACTTCAGCATCGGCTCCAGCCCCGCCCACACATTTTCCAGCAGCCGTGGCTGCCCCTGTTCGTTGGGATGTATCCCATCCGGCTGGAACAGGTCCCGATTGGTGGCGATGCCTTCCATCAGGAAAGGCACCAGCCCGGCATTCTCCGCCTTGGCTACCTTGCTGAACAGATCGCGGAACTGATCCGTGTAGGCGCGGCCGTAGTTCGGCGGAATTTGCATGCCGACCACCAATACCGCCGCGCCGGCCCGTTTCGCCTGTTGCGCCATCGCCGTCAGGTTCTGCTCGGTCATGGCCAGCGGCAGGCCGCGCAGGGCGTCGTTGGAGCCCAGTTCCAGGATCACGATCGCCGGATGCTGTTGCCGCAGCAAGGCCGGCAGGCGCGTCAGCCCGCCGCTGGTCGTGTCGCCGCTGATGCTGGCATTGAACACCGACCAGCCGGGATATTCCTGGGCCAGGCGGCGGCCCAGCAGCGGCACCCATCCGGTACCGCGCGCGATGCCATATTCGGCGGATAGACTATCGCCCACCACAAGTATGGTCTTATTGCCGTTGGAACTGGCGGGAGCTGCGGCGGTCTGAGCCTGGACCTGGACCGTCAGCACGGTCAGGATGGCGGCGAACAACAAACGGATGAGCGGGCGCATGGATACGGGTAACGCGATAGAGGTGCGTGGGCTGGGCAAGCAGGTCGCCGACGCGGGCGGCATGCTGGACATATTGGACAGTATCGATTTTACGGTCCCGGCCGGCACGGCCCTGGCGATCACGGGCAGCTCCGGGTCCGGCAAGTCGACCCTGTTGGGACTGCTGGCCGGCCTGGACGTTCCCAGCAGCGGCTCCGTGATGCTGGCGGGCCGCGACCTATTCGCCCTGGACGAGGACGGCCGCGCGCGGCTGCGGGCCCATCACGTCGGCTTCGTGTTCCAGTCCTTCCAGCTGCTGCCGAACCTGACGGCCCTGGAAAACGTCATGCTGCCGCTGGAATTGGCGGGGCAGCCGGCGCGCGACGCGGCGCGCGGCATGCTGGAGCGCGTGGGCCTGGGCGACCGCCTCCATCATTACCCCAGGACGCTATCGGGCGGCGAGCAGCAGCGCGTGTCCCTGGCCCGCGCCTTCGTGGTCAAGCCCGATCTGCTGTTCGCCGACGAGCCCACCGGCAGCCTGGACGCGGCCACCGGCGAACGCGTCATCGACCTCATCTTCGAACTGCATCGCGAGCACGGCGCCACCCTTGTACTCGTCACCCACGATCCCGGCCTGGCGGCGCGCTGCGAACGGCAGCTGGTGCTGGCGGCGGGACGGGTGGTCGAGTCCGCCTGACGACGGCGTGGTCAGGCGGCCACCGGGCCTTCACCGGGATTTCATCCCGCCCGCGTGACGGGCGGAATGTTCTGGTTATGCCGGAACAGGTTGTGCGGATCGTAGCGGCCCTTGATCGCGCGCAGCCGCGTGTAGTTGACGCCGTAGGCGGCGTTGATGCGCGCGGACTCTTCTTCCGTCATGAAGTTCACGTACACGCTGCCCAGCGCGAAAGGCGCCGCCGCGCCGAAGAACTCGCGCGCCCAGCCGATGCAGGCCGCGTCGTCCGCGGGGCTGTCCCAGCGCGAATGCACATTGACGATGAATTTCGCATCGCGGTTCGGATAGGCCATGGCGTCGGGCGCTATGCGGCCGGCGTGGCCGCCCAGCTGTCCCAGGAAGATCTCGCATTGCGGGGACGGCAGGCGCGACGCCGAATCGATCAGCGTGTCGAACAGATCGTCCGACAGGTCGCCGAAGTCATGCGACTTCCAATAGTTGCGCGCGCCCGGCGTCAGCAGCGGGTCGAAGGCCTTCTGCCAGGCGGTATAGGGCATGGCGCCCAGATGCTCGCCATACGCCGTGCCGAATTGCCGTATGGGCTCCGTCACCGGCGGGCCGTTCTGCACCGGGCCGCTATAGCAGACCGCGAAGACGATGACCGGCTGGCCGTGCGCCTCCGCCGGCAGGAAGGGCAATGGCGGCGCCTTGCGCAGTACCGCCCATACGGTCAATTCTTCCGGCATGGATCGCGCGGCTTCGCGGTACGCGTGCAGCGCCTCGCGCGCCTGCGCCATCGGGAAAACGACCAGGCCGCCGTAGATCTGCGGTCCCACGGGATGCAGCTGGAATTCGAACATCGACACCGCGCCGAAATTGCCGCCGCCGCCGCGGAGGGCCCAGAACAGGTCTTCATGCGTGTTGGGACTCGCGCGGACGAGTTCGCCGTCGGCGGTAATCACGTCGGCGGCGCGCAGGTTGTCTATCGTCATCCCATAGCGTCGGCTCAGCCAGCCGAAGCCGCCGCCCAGGGTCAGGCCGGCGATGCCGGTGGTCGAATTGATGCCCACCGGCGTGGCCAGGCCGAAGGCTTGCGCTTCGTGGTCGAAGTCGGCCAGCGTGGCGCCCGGTTCGACCCACGCGCGCCGCGCGGCGGGGTCGATGCGGACGGAACGCATCAGCGACAGGTCCATCATGAGGCCGCCGTCGCAAATCGCGCTGCCGGCAATGTTGTGGCCGGCGCCGCGTATGGTCAGCGGCACGCCGTGTTCGCGCGCGAACAGGACGGCGCGGCGGATATCGGCCACGCCGGCGCAGCGCACGATGGCGGCCGGACGCCGGTCGATCATCGCGTTCCATACCTTGCGTACTTCGTCGTAGTCGGGATCGGCGGGAAGGACGACACGCCCGCGTGTGTTGGCCTTGAGATCGTCCAAGGCGGTGCTGGACAGTGTGAACATGAATACCCCCTTTTGACGGGGCATGGGTACGCCCCGCGTGCGTGGCCGGCGCGGCGCGCGGGCATCGAGGCCCAGGCGCCGGAATGGGCAACGCGGTCACGCCGGCCGGCCCGGGCATGCCGCTGTCCGCGAGTGTTTTTTTACGGCCAGTATAGGCGCGCGACCCGGCGCCGGATGGGCTGGCGTCGCCTGCTACCGCAAACGGAGCAAACCGCTCAGCGCCCGCCGGCTCCGGCCCGCGGCCGCGCGCGGCGCCATTCCAGGATGCCTATCGTGATGCCGCTGCCGCAGATCACGGCGATGCCCAGCCAGGTCAGCGCGTCAGGAAAGTGCCCCCAGATCAGCCAGCCCGTCGTCGTCGAGCTGACGATCTGCAGGTAGGTGAAGGGCGCCAGTGTCGACGCCGGCGCTTTCCGATAGGCGGCGATCTGCAGCAGATGGCCGATGCACCCGGTGACGCCGGTGGAGACCAGCACGCACCAGTGCAAGGGATCGAGGTCGCGCAGTACGGGAAGCGCGGCGGGTATCGCGTAGGGCAGGGCGACGGACAGCACCACGGTCCCGACGCCGCCGCTCCAGATGACCGAGGTCAGCGGGTCGTCGGCGGCCACGCGCCGGCTGGCGATGTATTGCACGGAGAAGCAGAATGCCCCGATCAGGCCGAACATCGTGCCGGTGGGGTCCAGGCCGCCGCCCGGCCGGATCACGATAAGCACGCCCAGGAAGGCGATGCCCGCGGCTACCCAGCGCGACAGGCGCGGCGGTTCGCGCAGCACCCATGGCGCGAGCAGCAGCACGATCAAGGGCGCCAGGAAGTTGATGGCGGTGGCTTCGGCCTGCGGCAGGTAGCGCAGTGTGGTGAAGAAGAGCAGGGTCGCGCACAGCATGGCGCCGCCGCGCAATACCTGTTCACGTGGCCGGCGGCTGGCGAGGATGCGCCACCCGCGCACCGGGACGATCAGGGCCAGGGCCACCGCCAGATGCGCGGCATAGCGCACCCACGATAGCAACAGCATGGGTACGCCGGCGGCCATCACCCATTTGCCGCTGGCATCCAGCGTGGATAGGACCCACATGGAAAGCAGCAGCAGGCCGATGCCCAGCAGCGGCTGCGTGGACGAAGACAGCGGCGCCGCCGCGGTCCTCGCATCCGTGCGCGCAGGGGCTGGTTGTGCCCGCGACGACATAAGCTTCATCTCCTCTAGCCGGCCGCCATGATACGCTCACGGCGATCAATTTTCCTGATGGCCGCCGCGTCCGCCGTTCATGATCGACCTGCGCAACATAGAGACCTTCTTCTGGGTCGCCCGCCTGGGCGGTTTCCGCGCCGCCGCGGAAAAGCTCAACGCCACCCAGCCGGCCATTTCGCAGCGCATCGCGTCGCTGGAATCGGGCCTGGGCGTGCGCCTGTTCGAACGCGATTCCCGCGGCATCACGCTGACCGCCAAGGGCTATGAACTGCTGTCGCACGCCGAGCGCATGCTGCAGATGCGCACCGACATGCAGCGCGCCGCCGCGGCGCAGAATGTGATGAGCGGCACCCTGCGCCTGGGCGTCTCGGAATCCATCGTCCATACCTGGCTGCCCAGCCTGATGGAATACATGCACGAGGCCTATCCCGCGCTGATGGTGGAAATCCAGGTGGACACCAGCACGGCCCTGCGCACGCAGCTGTCGTCGCACCAGATCGATCTGGCCTTCCTGCTCGGCCCCATGGATGAGCCGCGCGTCGAAAACATCCACCTGTGCCGCTACCCGCTGGCCTGGATCGCCAGCCCGCAGCTCAAGCTGGGACGTCCGCCGATCTCGCTGAAGCGGCTGGGACGCTGGCCGGTCATCACCTATACGTCCAACACGGACCCGCACCGCGCGGTACGCCGCATCCTGATCGAAGGCGGCGTGCAGGCCCCGCGCATGTACGGCAGTTCCGCGCTGAGCGTGATCGTGCGCATGACCCTGGACGGCATCGGTACGGCGGTCATCGCCCCCGTCATCCTGGGGCGCGAATTGGCGCAGGGCCTGCTGCAGATCCTGGACGTGCAGGCGCCGGACCTGCCGCCGCTCAACTACACCGCCTGCTGGATGCAGGGTCCCGACAGCCACGTCGCGCGTACCGTTGCGCAGGCCGCGCAGTACATCGCGCGCGAGGACGCCGCCCGCGCCGGCGGCGGTTCGCTCACCCTGGATCCCGCGCCGCTGCCCGGTCCCGGCCTAGGGATTACCCGGCGTAGGGCGCCCAAGGACGAAAAGTGAGCCATACGCGGATACGGGTGTTTTCCCCGTGAAAACAGGCCTGGAAGGGGTCGTGATAAGAAATTGTGATCGCGGTTCATCGGAACATGTGATTGGACAGTGCAAGAGCCGGTACGGTGCAATGCGCCATCAGACAAGAATGCATGATTCACATGGGGAATCGATGATGTCCGCTCTACCGCATCAATCCGGCGCCGCGGCGCCTTCGGCGCCTTATCAGGCCAGGCTGGACGCGCGCTCCGGCGCCATGACCGGTCCGACCGCGAACGTGGCGCCCGGCCATGTCCAGGCCAACCTGGCCATCCTGCCCAAGGCCCTGGCCGACGAGTTCCTGCGCTTCTGCCTGCGCAATCCCAAGCCGTGCCCCATTCTGGCGGTGTCCGAGCCGGGCGATCCGTCCTTGCCCGAACTGGGCGTCGACATCGACATCCGCACCGACATTCCGCGCTACCGGGTCTGGAAGGACGGCGTGCTGGTCGAAGAGCCTCTGGACGTGCGCCACGTGTGGCGCGACGACCTGGTGTCCTTCCTGATCGGCTGCTCTTTCTCCTTCGAAGAGGCCATGCTGGACAACGGCCTGCCGGTGCGCCACATCGAGCAGGGCCGCAACGTGCCCATGTACCGGACCAATGTACCGACCGCCGCGGCCGGGCGTTTTTCCGGACCGCTGGTGGTGTCGATGCGGCCGCTCAAGCCGGCCGACGCCATCCGCGCCATCCAGGTCACCTCGCGCTTTCCGTCCGTGCATGGGGCGCCCGTGCATTTCGGCGACCCCGCGGCCATCGGCATCGCCGACATCGATAAGCCCGATTACGGCGATGCCGTGGACATCCGTGCCGGTGAAGTGCCCGTGTTCTGGGCCTGCGGCGTCACGCCGCAATCGGTCGTCGCCGCGGTCAAGCCGGAATTCTGCATCACCCACGCGCCCGGCCATATGCTGGTGACCGACCTGATCAACAGCCGGGTCGCGGCCTTGTGATGCCGGGCGTCGCGGCTGGGCGCAGGCCCCGTACGTGCGACGCGCGGTGTGTGTAGCCTGATCCGCGATACCCGGCGCGAGTCGCCGCAATCCTCGTTTGGAAGTGTCCGGCCGGCGCCACGCCATTGCGCGCGGCGCCGGCCGGGCGCACCGTTCGCCGCCGCGAACGGCCCTGCATCCCGGCAGTCGTTACCGATTCTGTCAGGGTTTGTTCGGGCGGTCTTGCGGCGACGCAGCGGATAAGCTTGCTGTCGGCAGTTTCCCTTTATTGAGTTGTCAGATTCCCAGGAGCAATTATGAAATTCAAGCTGATCGCGAGCGCCGCCGCGTGTCTCGCGCTGACGTTCGGGCAGCCCGCCGCCGCGCAGGACAAGACCGTGCGCATCGGCGCCATCTATCCGCTCAGCGGCGCGCTGGCATCCACCGGCGCGGAAATCAAGGCCGCCATCGAATTGGCGGTCGACATCGTCAACAACCCGCATCCGGAACTGAAGGGCCTGCCGCTGGCGGAAGGCGCGGGTCTGCCGAAGCTGGGCGGCGCCAAGATCGAAGTCGTCTTCGGCGATTCGCAAGGCAAGCCGGAAGTCGGCCTGGCCGACGCGCAGCGCCTGATCCAGCAGGAAAAGGTGGTGGCCTTGACCGGCGCCTACCAGTCCGCCGTGACCAAGACGGCCAGCCGCGTCGCGGAACAGGCCGGCATCCCGTACCTGAACGGCGAATCGAGCAGTCCCGACCTGACCGAGCGCGGCTACAAGTGGTTCTTCCGCACCTCGCCCACCGATGAGACCTTCATCGAAAACATGATGCAGTTCCTGGACGGCATCAAGGACCAGCCGACCAAGCGCATCGCGGTGGTGTACGAAAACACCGACTTCGGCGTCAACACCTACAAGGCGCTGGAGAAGTTCGCCAAGCAGTACAAGCGCGAAATCGTCGCCAACATCGCCTACACGGCAGGCTCGGCCTCGGTGACCTCCGAAGTGCAGAAGCTGGCCAATGCCAAGCCCGACGTGGCGATCTTCGCCAGCTACACGTCCGACGCCATGCTGTTCGTGCGCACCATGCGCGAGGCCAAGTACGCGCCGCCCATCTTCCTGGCCAACGACGCCGGCTTCATCGATTCGCGCTTCGTGCAGGAAGTCGGCGCGCAGGTGCAGGGCGTACTGACCCGCGACGTGTGGAGCAACGACATCGCCGCCAACCAGCCCATCCTGAAGAAGGTCAACGAGCTGTACAAGGCCAAGACCGGCAAGGACCTGAACGGCAACAACGCCCGTTCCATGCAAGGCGTGCTGGTGCTGGCCGACGCCATCAACCGCGCCGGTTCCACCGATCCCGAAGCCATCCGCAAGGCGCTGGCCGCCACCGACCTGAACGGCAACCAGATCGCCATGCCGTGGTCCGGCGTCAAGTTCGACGACAAGGGCCAGAACAGCAAGGGCGCCGGCCTGATCCTGCAAATGAAGGGCCCGGGCTACCAGACCGTATGGCCGGCCAACTTCAACGCCGACAAGTCGCTGCCCGCGCTTCCCTTCACCTGGAAGTAATCGGCCGGCACGCTGGTGCAACGCAAGACGCGGCGGGTCCGCCGGGGCCCGCCGCAGGAGTCCCGCATGTTTGAAGCGCTTTACGCCGGGCTGTTCAACGGCCTGATCTACGCCGCCGTGGCGGTCGGCCTGGCCCTGATCTGGGGTATCACGGACGTCATCAATTTCGCCCACGGCGAATTCCTGATGCTGGCCATGTACGCCGCCTACTGGTTCTTTACGCTGGGCCACGTGGACCCGACGCTGTCGGCGCCGCTGGTCGCCATATTGCTGGGTTTCGTCGGTTTCCTGACGTATGCCCTGATCATCAAGCGCCTGCAGAAAGGGCCGCCGATGGCCATCATCCTGGCCACCTTCGGCCTGGGCCTGGTGCTGCGGCAGCTGGCGTTCATCGCCTTCACGCCGGACTACCGCAACCTGCCCGACACCCTGGTGTCCGGCAGCGTGACCCTGGCCGGGATCTCGATCGGGCGGCCCCAGGTGGTCACGGGCCTGATCGCGCTGCTGGTGGTGATCGCGCTGTTCGTGCTGGTCTATCGCACGCGCTGGGGCCATGCGCTGCAAGCCGTGGCGGAAGACCGCGAGGTCGCGGCGCTGGTCGGCATTTCGCCGGACCGCGTCAACGCGCAGGTATGGATGCTGGGCAGCGCCGCGGTGGGCCTGGCGGGCGCGCTGCTGACGACCTTCTTCTACGTGTTTCCCTCGGTGGGCACCGTATTCGGACTGCTGGCCTTCGTCGCGGTCTGCATGGGCGGTTTCGGTTCGCTGCCCGGCGCCTTCATCGCGGGCATCCTGATCGGCATCATCGAGGCGATGACGGGCTATTTCGTCGCGCCCGCCTTGAAGACGGTGTCGGTGTTCATCCTGTTCATTCTGGTTCTCTGGTACCGGCCGCGCGGCCTGTTCGGGCGGTGGTGATATGAATACCGTAAAACAAATGGATATGACCGCGGCGATGCCGGCCAAGGCCAGGCATTCCCGCGCGCCGCTGGTCGCCGCTTTCGTGGTGGCGGTGCTGTTCGCCCTGGCGCCCCTGTTCATCAAGGATCAGTTCACCATCCAGGTGCTGTTGCTGGTGCTGATGTTCGGCGCGCTGGGCGCGGCGTGGAACCTGGTCGGCGGATTCCTGGGCCGCATCTCCTTCGGGCACGGCGTGTTCGTCGGCGTGGGCGCCTACACGACCATCCTGCTGCTGCATCACCTGAAAGTGACGCCGCTGCTGGGCATCCCGGCCGGCGCGCTGGTGTCGGCCGTCCTGGCCTGGGTGGTTGGCGGCCCGACCCTGCGGTTGTCGGGGCACTACTTCGCCATGGCGACCATCGCCCTGCTGCAGATCGGCCTGCTGCTGATGATCAACTGGGACTGGGCCGGCGGCGCGGTCGGTGTCGAAGCACCCATCGGCGATTCGCCCCTGATGCTGCTGTTCCGCACCAAGACGCCTTACTACTGGATCGCGGTGGCGCTGGCCTTGCTGACTTTCCTGCTGACGTATTTCCTGGTGCATTCGCGTACCGGCTTCTACTGGCGCGCCATCAACGGCGACGAGGCCGCCGCGCGCAGCCTCGGCGTGCCCGCCGATCGCTACAAGATGCTGGCCTTCGTGCTGTCGGCCGCCGTGACGGGCGCCTGGGGCGGGTTCTTCGCCATGTACGTCGGCTTCATCGATCCGGAGTCGACGTTCAGCCTGACCATGTCGGTGCAGGTGGTGCTGGTCGCCATCCTGGGCGGCGTGGGCACGCTGGTGGGGCCGTGGATAGGCGCCGCCGTGCTGCTGCCGCTGTCCGAAGGCACGCGTGTGATGTGGGGCAGTTCCGGCCTGGGCCTGGACCTGCTGGTATTCGGTTTGGCCATTCTGCTGGTGACCATGTTCCTGCCCGGCGGCCTGATCACCTTGAGGGGGCGCCGTGGCTCTGCTTGAAGTCAAACAACTGACCAAACGCTTCGGCGGCCTGGTCGCCAACAAGGACATCAGCCTGGATGTGCAGGCCGGCGAAATCGTTGCCATCATCGGTCCGAACGGCGCGGGCAAAAGCACGCTCTTCAATGGCCTGGTCGGGCATCATGCGCCGACCTCCGGCACCGTGACGTTCAACGGCCAGTCCATGCTGGGCCGCAAGCCCGAGGAGGTGGCGGCGATGGGCCTGGTGCGCACGTACCAGATCCCGCGCAACTTCGGCCAGATGACGGTGCTGGAAAACACCATGGTGGGTGCGCTGTTGCGCCATCCGCGCCTGAACGACGCCCGCCATGCGGCGCAGAAAGTCCTGGAGCTGGTCGGCCTGGCCGACCGCGCCGACGTCAAGGCGGCGGGACTGAACGTGGCGGGCCAGAAACGGGTGGAGCTGGCGCGCGCGCTGGCCACCGAGCCGCGCATGCTGCTGCTGGACGAGGTGGCGGGGGGCCTCAATCCCACCGAAGCCATCGCGCTCAGTGAAATCCTGCGCCGCATCCACGGCGCCGGCGTCACGCTGATCATCGTCGAGCACGTGCTCGAAGTGGTGATGCGCCTGGCGCAGCGCGTCCTGGTGCTGAACTTTGGCCAGACCATCGCGGAAGGGCCGCCGCAGGACATCGTGCGCGATCCCGCGGTGATCGAGGCTTATTTGGGGAGAAAGCACCGTGCCTGACGCGATGCTCAAAGTAGAGGACCTGCACGTGGCCTACGGCGGCGTGCAGGCGGTGCGCGGGATTTCGCTGGAGGTGCGTCCGGGCGAAATCACCGCGCTGCTGGGCGCCAACGGCGCCGGCAAATCGAGCACGCTGGCGGCTATCGTCGGCACCGTGCGCCCGGCGTCCGGACGGGTTTTCTTCGAAGGGCAGGAGATTACCGGCACTCGCCCGGAAAAACTGGTCAAGCGCGGCATCGCGATGATTCCGGAAGGCGCGCGGGTCTTCGCCCGCCAGCCCGTCGAACAGAATCTGCGCCTGGGTGCCTATACCGTGCCCGGCGAGGCGGTCTACCGCCAGCGGCTGGAGCATGTCTACGACGTGTTCCCCCGGCTGAAGGAGCGCCGGACGCAGCTGGCCGGCACCATGTCGGGCGGCGAGCGCCAGATGCTGGCCATCGGCCGCGCGCTGATGAGCGGCCCGCGGCTGCTGCTGGTCGATGAGCCCAGCCTCGGGCTGTCGCCGCTGCTGGTGGAGCAGGTCTTCGACGCGCTGGCCGCCCTGAACAAGCAGGAGGGTCTGTCGGTGCTGCTGGTCGAGCAGAACATGAACGCGGCCCTCGATGTGGCGACCCGCGCCTATGTGATGCAGAGCGGCGCGGTCGCGCTGTCGGGCGACGCCGCCGAACTGGCGGCTTCCGACGAAGTGCGGCAGGCGTATCTGGGCATGTAGGGCAAGTATTCCCACGCTGTCGCGTTGAAATTACGTTGTTTCTTGGAAACGTTCCTATGCGTCCCCTTTAAGTTAATTTATTAATTTAACGGGGACGGCGATCTGTGTTGCGTCTACAATGTGCGCGACCACACGTGAGGAGCAGTTCGAATGCAACAAACGCCTACCCATGCTTTGCCGTCGTACCTGAATCCCGACGATCTCGGCCCCTGGGGTATCTATCTGCAACAGGTCGACCGGGTCACGCCCTATCTCGGGGCGCTGGGCCGCTGGGTCGAAACCCTGAAACGTCCCAAGCGCGCGCTGATCGTCGACGTGCCGGTGGAACTGGACAACGGCCGCATCGCCCATTTCGAGGGCTACCGCGTCCAGCACAACACCTCTCGTGGTCCGGGCAAGGGGGGCGTGCGCTTCCACCAGGACGTCACCTTGTCCGAAGTCATGGCCCTGGCGGCCTGGATGTCCATCAAGAATGCGGCGGTCAACCTGCCCTACGGCGGCGCCAAGGGCGGCATACGCGTGGACCCGCGCGGCTTGTCCCAGGCCGAGCTGGAACGCATCACGCGCCGCTACACCAGCGAAATCGGCGTCATCATCGGTCCGTCCAAGGACATTCCCGCGCCCGACGTGAATACCAACGCCCAGATCATGGCGTGGATGATGGATACCTATTCCATGAACGAGGGCTCCACGGCCACCGGCGTGGTCACCGGCAAACCGGTGGCGCTGGGCGGCAGCCTGGGCCGCGTGGAGGCCACCGGGCGCGGCGTGTTCGTGGTCGGCTGCGAGGCGGCCCGCGACCTGGGCTTCGACGTCAACGGCGCCCGCGTGATCGTGCAGGGCTTCGGCAATGTCGGCGGCACGGCGGCGCGCCTGTTCCACGGCGTGGGCGCCAAGATCATCGCGGTGCAGGACCATACCGGCACCATCTATAACGAATTCGGCCTGGATGTGCCGGAGCTGCTGGTGCACGTTTCGCAGAATGGCGGCGTGGGCGGCTACGAGAAAGCGCAGGCGCTGGATCCGGCCGACTTCTGGAAGCTGGAAACCGAATTCCTGATTCCCGCCGCGCTGGAAGGGCAGATCAACAGCACGAACGCCGCGGGAATCAACGCCAAGGTGGTGGTGGAAGGCGCCAACGGCCCGACCACGCCGGAGGCGGACGACATCCTGTTCGACAAGGGCATCCTGGTCGTGCCCGACGTCGTGGCCAACGCCGGCGGCGTGACGGTCAGCTACTTTGAATGGGTGCAGGACTTCTCCAGCTTCTTCTGGACGGAAGAAGAGATCAACCATCGCCTGGAGCGCATCATGCGCGACGCCTACGCCGCCGTGTCCCAGGTGGCGCGCGAGCACAAGGTGACGCTGCGCACCGCCGCGTTCATCGTGGCGTGCACGCGCATCCTGCAGGCGCGCCAGGTGCGCGGCCTGTATCCGTAAGAAGACGCCGGCGCCGGGCCTCCCGCGCCGGGCGCCCGCCGACGCCGGTCATCCGGCGATCGCGTCCCGACCGCATTGCGTGCCACGCGGCCAGCCCTAGTGCTGGCCGCGCTGCTTTGGCGGCTCCGGTGATTCTGTTTCCTGTCTAAATAGTCTAACTTCAGCCGGCATCAGACGGCGGCGTGGCTCGCCCATGCGAGAGCTGCGTAGGGGAAATCCCGTATTCTGCTCCGGGGAGGCGCCAGTGGGGCGCGTCGCGTGGTTCTTAAAATTGACTATTTAGTCAATTTTAATTAATCTGGTCGACATGCCGAAGCCGCCGTCGCGGCCCGGAAAATCCCACCATGGAGTCCCTGTAATGGCTATCGCCCGTCATCCGCGGCCCCCCGAATTGGCCAACGCCACCCTGGAAGAAATCGAGCAGAAGTACGTCGCGCGGTTCTCCAACCGCGTGCCCGATTGGAATGCATTCGAAGACGCCAAAATCGAAGGCTACAAGCGCGCCCAGCACCGCTTCATCGGGGCGGGCGGATCGGGCAAGGTGGGCGATACCACCGTGATTCCGGCGCGGGGCTTCACGCTCAGCATCATGTTCGTCAACCCGGGGCAGGGCAACGCCGCCCACACGCACGAGGTCGAGGAAGTGTTCTTCGTCCTGCAGGGCTTCCTGGATGTCTTCATTCAGGAAGAGGGCGGCGAACCCCGCTGGACGCGCCTGGGGCCGTGGGAGTGCATCGCGTGTCCGCCCGGGGTCATCCACGGCTACGAGAACCGCAGCCTGGAGCCGGTCTATTTCCAGGTCATGCTGGGCCGCGCCCGTCCGGAGACCATGGGCTATGCCGACGAAGAACTGTTCAAGCGCCGCTCCGCTCACCTGGATGCGACCCATCTGTCCTGAGCGCGGCTGCCCCGACCGCATTCTCGTCTAGAATGGCGGCAGGCCGATGCGCTGCATCGCCGCCGCCGTTCCGGCCGGATACTGGCCACATATCCGCCCTATATCGGCCACGTATTGGCCACGTATGGGCCAACTGTGCCGGCCGCGGCCGCCGGGCCTTTGCCGGACCACCGTCGGGCCATCGCCGCGCCATCAAGCAAGATCATCAAAACGCCGACATGAGCTCCCAAGACGCACCGATCGAGGCACGCCCGCCGCGCGACAAAGCGCGGCCGGTGGTGCGCCGTGAAAGCTCGCGCAAGACGCGCGAAACCATTATCCAGGCCGCGCTGGCGGAATTCTCCAGCAAGGGCTACGACGGCGGGCGGGTCGACGAGATCGCGCTGCGGGCCGGCATCAACAAGAACGTGCTTTACCACCACTTCGGCAACAAGGACGACCTGTTCACCGCGGTGCTGGAGTACACCTACGACGCCATCCGCTCACGCCAGAAGGACCTGCAGCTACGCGGCATGGACCCGGTCAACGGCATGCGCCGGCTGGTCGTGTTCACCGGGCAGGTATGGGTGCGCTTTCCGGAGTTCCAGCGCATTCTCTCCAGCGAGAACCTGAACCAGGGCAAGCACATCGTCACGTCCGCCGTGATCCGCGAGATGTACAACCCGCTGCTCGACACCATCCGCGACCTGCTGCGGCGTGGACAGCACGAAGGCCTGTTCCGCGAAAACATAGACGCGGTCGACCTGTATATCTCGATTACTTCGCTGACCGCGCATTACGTCAGCAACCGCTACACCTTCGAGGCCATCTTCGGCCAAAGGCTGATGACGGCGCAGCGTATCAAGCAGCGCCTGGATCACGCCGCCGAAATGGTGCTGCGCTATCTGCGGCCCGACGCCGCGGACGCCACGGACGCCGTGCCTGACGGCGCCGGCCAGGCCGCGTCGGCCTGAAGCGGCGCCGTCCGGATCAGATCACCACGCCCGCCACGCGATTGCGCACCGCGCGCACGATGGACAGCGCGGCCAGCATCGAGGTCTTGGGATTGTCCGGCAGCGTGACACCCGCTGTCTGGATGTCGAGGTCGCCGAATTCGCCGCGCGCGATGATGCGGTGATGGTTGCGCAGTGCGGCTGGATCGGCCACCAGCGTTACGCGCGTGCGGTCCAGGCCTATGCCCGCCAGACCCACCATGGCGGCCACGTTGGCGTTCTTGGGATAGAGCGCCGCGGCCTCGCGCGCCGTGCCTTCGAAGAACACGGTGGGTTTGGCCAGCGCGTCCAGGTCCAGCTTCCGTTCCGCGGCCGTGCCGCGCCAGCCGGCGGGCGCCTTGCGGCCGATATATTCCACGGACACCAGGCCTTGCTGGCGCGCCGCCGCCAGTGCGTCGATGCCAGCCACCGCCCCCGGCACCAGCGTCAGCTGTGCGCCGCCTTGCAAGGCGGCGCGTTCCAGGGATTCAAGCAGGCCATCCTGGCTGAGCGCGCCCACCGAAGCGATGATCACGTCCACGCCGCGCGCCAGCAGCTGCGGCACCGTGCCCGCGACGGCCTGGTGTCCGGCGCACTCCAGCGCAAAATCCGGCGGCGTATCGATATCGCCCACCTTGCCGACGACGCGGGCCTGGCCTTGCAGCCTGGCCTGCGTTTCGTCGACAAGCTCGGGCGGCACGATCACGTCCGTGATGCGCAGCCCTGCGTCGTCCGCCAATGCGCGATGAACGTGTCCGCCCATCGCGCCGAAGCCGATCAGGGCAATGCGCTGCGGCGCGCGGCCGCGTTCCTGCTCAGCCACGGTCCTGCTCCAGCTTGCGCCAGCGCGAGAAGCGCCGTTCGACCAGCTGCACCAGCTCGGTCAGCGCCACGCCCAGGACGCCGATGACGATGATGGGCACGAACAGCTTGGCGGTGGCGAACAGATTGGCGTAGTAGACGATCATGCCGCCCAGGCCGGTCTGAGCGGTCAGGAACTCGGCCACGATGATGCCGATGATGGCCTGGCCCACTGTCAGGCGGATGCCGGTCATGATGAAGGGCACGGCCGACGGCAGCAGGATCTTGAAGAAGATCTGCGGCCGCGTGGCGCCATAGGCCTTGCCTACTTCCAGTATGGAGCCGCGCACGTCGCGGATACCGGCGTAGGTGTTGATGATCACCGGGAAGATCGCGTTGGACACCAGGATCACGATCTTCCCGGTGGTATCCAGGCCGGCCCACAGCATGATCAGCGGTACCAGCGCGATACGCGGTATGGCGTAGAAGGCGTTGACGAAGGGATCGATGATGTACTCGAACAGCCGGGATTGCGCCATGGCGATGCCAAGCACCACGCCCGCGACCACGCTGATGACCATGCCGATGACGAAGGGGTAGAGCGTCGCCATCAAGGCGCGGCCCAGTTCGCCGCTGTTGGTCAGTTCGACGGCCGCCGCGAAGATGCGGCTGGGCGGCGCCAGGAACAGCGGGTCGATCTTGCGTCCGAAGTATTCCCAAAGCAGCAGGAAGACCGCCACCGACAGGCAGCGGACGATGTTCGGATGCGCGACCCACCATTTCGGGCCGGCCGGCCGCGCTTCCGCGGCGGAAGGCTTGGATGCGCTTACGGCGGAACTCATTGCGGACTCTCCATCAACATGCTGCGCAGTTCGTGGCGTGCGTCGCCATAGGCCCGATGGGCGCGCGGGTCGCCGCCCAGCCGTTCGTCCTTCAAGGGCGAATCGACGATAGCTTTCAGGCGCCCGGGGCTGGGCGTAAAAACGAAAATCCGGTCCGACAGGACCAGCGCTTCGTCGATGCTGTGCGTGACGAACATGACGGTGGTGCCGATGTTCGCCCAGATCTTCAGGAAGTCTTCCTGCAGCTTTTCGCGCGTCTGCGCGTCCAGGGCGCCGAAGGGCTCGTCCATGAACAGCACCTTGGGCTGGCGCATCAGCGCGCGGGCGATGGCGACCCGCTGCTGCATGCCGCCGGACAGCTCATGGGGATAGTGCGATGCGTATTTGGTCAGGCCGACCAGTTTCAGCAGCTCCATGCCGCGCTCGGTGCGCTCCTTCAGCGGCACGCCGTCCAGTTCCAGGGGGAAGCCGACGTTGGCGATGACGCTGCGCCAGGGCAGCAGACCGAAATGCTGGAACACCATACAGGCGTCCTTGCGCGGCCCGTTCACCGGCTGGCCGCCGATGGCGATGGAGCCTTCCGCCCATTGCGTCAGGCCGGCGGCGATGCGCAGCAGCGTGGTCTTGCCGCAGCCGCTGGGACCGAGCAGGGAGATGAACTCGCCGCGCGCGATGGTGGCGTCGACCTTGTCGAGCGCGACGATGCGGCGCGGCTCGCCGCCGCTTTCGGTGTCGCGTACGAAGTAATACTTGCTCAGCCCGCGGATGTCGACCATGGGCGCGCCCGGCGCGGGCATGGGAGCGGCGGCGCTGCCGGCGGTGACCGCCGCGCTGCCGGTGAACATCGCGGCGCCGGCGTTCCTCAGGATAGAAAGGCTTCCCACGTTATTTCCCTCCCACTTCCTTCAGCGCGGCATCGATGAAGCGGTAATCGAACATCTGGGCCGGATCGACGTCCGCCTTGAGCATGCCGGTGCTCTTGAAGACGTCCAGCGTGGCGGCCACCTGTTCCTTGGAGATGCCGCCGTTCACGCCCCAGACCTTGTTGCGGTTCAGCTCCTGCACGACGTCGGTGGCCAGGCCTTTGTCCAGGTCCGGGTAGCGCTCCACCAGGATCTGCACGGCCTCATCGGGATGATCCATGATGTAGCGGGACGCCTTGATGCCGGCCAGCGTCAGCTGCTGCAGCCTGGGTTTGAGCGCGGGGTCGTCGATGCGATCGTTGCGCACCAGGTTGTAGACATAGCCGATCTGCGGATAGGCGGAGCCCATGCTGACCAGGATCTTGATCTTGCCGGTGCGCACGCCGGTCACGGCGCTCAGCGTGTTGACCATGCCCGCCGACGCCCGTCCGGCCATCAGGGCCTGCACGATGTTGGCGTGCCCGCCGGAGACGGCGATGAACCGCACCTTGGAGGCATCCACGCCGTTCTTGCGGAACAGCAGTTTGCCGAATTCTTCCGGCGGACCGCCGGGGCCGGTGCCCGCGAAGATCTTGCCTTCGATGTCTTTCATGGTGCCGATGTCGCTGGCCACCACCAGTTCGTAGTCGTTGATGCCTTGCCAGGTACCTATGGCCTTGAACTTGGCGCCTTCGCCGGCGGCGGCGAAGGCATTGAAGGCGCCGACGATGGCGACGTCGCCCGTGCCCGCCAGCAGCGCGCGCACGGCATTGGAGTCGCCGCTGACCTGGATGGCCTCCGCGTCCAGCCAGCCTTTCTTCTGCGCCACCAGGTAAGGCAGGGCGAGCGTGGCGGACGAAGTCGGGAAGACTAGCTTGAGCTTCTCGGCAGCCGCGGCGCTGCCGCCGGACGCCAAGCCCAGGCAGATCGCCGCGCCCAGGATGGCGCGCTGCAGGAAGGTTGCGGTTTTCATATGCCCCTCGTGATATCGAATGAATCTGGCCGCCCTGAACGCCGCGGCGGTGTCGAAATTATTGACTACATGGTTAATCAACACAAGATTAAAACCCGCGTCGGGACGCAGTGTTTACCCTGAGGCTGGCACATCCGGAACATGCGCCAGACGGAGCGGAGACGCTATGGCCGTCATGCGGATCGCCCATGAGGATGTCGTTATTCGACCCTGAAAATCCTTTCAATACAGCCATATATGTGCCGGATGGGCTAAGGGAACGCCGGCCTTGAAGCGGCGCTCGAGCGATGGCGATGCACCGGGTCGGCCCATGCCGCACCGTCGGCCCGCACGCCGCACCATCGATGGGATAATCCGCTGTTTTATTGACTGTATGGTCAAGGTAATTTAGAGTGCATGCCTTCCCAGAACCCGGAGCGGGCTGCAATGGAAATGACCGGAGAACAACGCATTCCCGCCACGCGGGATGCGGTTTGGGCTGCGCTGAATGACCCCGAGATATTGAAGGCCTGTATTCCGGGCTGTGAATCGATCGAACGGCAGGCCGACAATGAATACCGCGTCAGCATGCTCGCGGCGGTCGGGCCGGTGAAGGCGCGTTTCCAGGGCCGGCTGGCTATTCGCGACGCCGATCCTCCGCATGGTTACGCGCTGTCCTTCGAGGGTTCGGGCGGAGCGGCGGGGTTCGGAAAAGGCAGCGCGACGGTTGCGCTGGCGCCCGCCGGCGACGCCGGTGCGCCCGCCACGCAGCTGGCCTATACCGCAAGCGCGGAAGTCTCGGGCAAGCTGGCCCAGGTCGGTTCAAGGCTCATCGATGGCGTGGCCAAGCGGATGGCGGCCGAGTTCTTCGCGCGCTTCAAGGGCAGCTTCGCGCCGGCCGGCGCCGGCGCGGCCAACGCCGCGGGGGTCGGCGACGCCTCGTTCGGCGCCGCTTCCACGCGGCAAGCCGCGCCGTCCACGGCGATGGAGCAGGGCGGCGCCGCCATCACGGCGCCCGGCCGCGATATCTACAAGGAGCTGCGCGTCTGGCAGGCGACCGCGGTCGCCGCCATCGCGGCGGCCTGCCTGGCTATCGGCTATATCATCGGCACCCACTGACGCCGGCCAGGCGCGGCTGGCCAGGCGCGGCCGGCTAGGCGCGGCCGGCCAGGCGCGGCCGCCGGCCTCAGGCGGCCGCCTCATCCATCTGCTGCACCAGCCGCACCGGATCCACCGGAATCGCGGTCACATGGATACCGAAATCCGACAGCGCGTCATCGATGGCCGACGCAATGGCGGACGTCACCGGTATGGTCCCCACTTCCCCCACGCCCTTCACCCCCAGCGGACTCGCATCCGTGGGACTCTGCGTAAAGATCAGCTCCAGATGCGGGATTTCCGTCGACGTCGGCAACAGATAGTCGGCGAAGGTCGTCGTCAAGGGCTGCGCGTTCTCGTCATAGCGCATGTACTCGAACAAGGCATTGCCGATGCCATGCACGATTCCGCCGTGTATCTGGCCTTCCACGATCAGGGGATTGATCAGCCGCCCGCAGTCCTGCAAAGCGACGTAGCGCAGGATCGCCACATTCCCCGTATCCGGATCGACTTCCACCTCGCAGGCATGGCAGGCGTTGGCGTAGGTCATGGCATCGGGTTCCCAGCACACCGTCGCTTCCAGGCCCGCCCCCGTATCCGGCGGCAGGTCGTAGCCGGGTATGCCGCGCAGGGTACGCGCGATCTGCGCCAGCGTGACGAACTTATCGGGCTGATCGCGCAGCCGCACCTTGCCGTCCAGCAGCTCCAGGTCCTGCTCGTCCACCTTCAACACATGGGCGGCCACCTTGCGCGCCTTCTTCTCGACCTGACGCGCGGCCAACAGCATCGACGACCCGCCCGTCACGGTCTGGCGGCTGGCGAAGCCGCCGATGCCCATGGAAATCGCCGAGGTATCGCCGGACATCACGTGCACGTCGCCCACCGGCACGCGGAGCACGTCGGCGACGATCTGCGCCATGGCGGTGCGCAAGCCCTGGCCCATGGCCATCGCCCCCGTCGCGGCGCTGATGTGGCCGGTGGCCGAGATACGCACCGACGCGGATTCGAACGGCCCGCGGCCCGTACCCTTGACCGCATTGGCCAGGCCGATACCGATATAGCGCCCCTGCGCGCGCGCCTCGGCCTTGCGCCGCGCGAAACCGGCATAGTCGATGGCGCGCAGCACCGTGTCCTGGCTTTGCAGGTAGTCGCCCGTATCCAGGGTAATGGGCTTGCCGGAACGCTGCTTCAGCGGCTTGACGTAAGGCAGCTTGTCGACCGTCACCAGGTTGCGCCGCCGCACTTCCGCGCGGTCCAGCCCCATCCCTTGCGCGATGCGGTCCAGCAGGCGCTCCATGACGAAGGCGCCTTCCGGGTAGCCGGCGCCGCGTACCGGGATGGTGTAGACCTTGTTGGTCTGCGCCACGACGGCATCGACGTGAAAATTCGGCACCACATATGGCCCCGTCACGCCCGTCACCGCGTTGTACGGGCAATTGATGCCCTGCGGCGTATAGGCCCCCTGGTCGTGCACCATGCGGCCGCGGATGCCCAGCACGCGGGCGTCGGCGTCCACCGCCACTTCCACATCCCAGTATTGATCGCGTTCCTGGATCGAGCACAGGAAGTGCTCCGCGCGGTCTTCTATCCATTTCACCGGTAGGCGCAGATGGAACGCCACCGCCGCGATGGCGATTTCCTCCGGGTAGATCAGGAATTTCGCGCCGAAGCCGCCGCCCACGTCAGGCGCGATCACGCGGATGCGCGTCTCCGCGACGCCCAGCAGCTCGGCCAGCGTAAATTGCAGTTCGTGCGCCATCTGGGTGGAAGACCATACCGTCAGCGTATCGCGCAGCTCGTCGTATTCCGCCACGACCCCGCGCCCCTCCATCGGGTGCGCGCCACCGCGGTGCTGGTGCAGGGAATCCTGGAACACGTGCGCCGCCTGCGCGAAGGCCTGGTCGCAATCGCCGTAGGCAACGGTGAAGCGGGTCAGCGCATTGTCCGGGAATTCCGTGCGCACGCGTGGGGCGCCGGGATCCAACGCCTGGCGGCAATCGCCGACGGCGGGTAGCGTTTCATAGTCCACCTGCACGTCGCCGGCGCCATCCTCGGCGGCATAGCGGCTGGTGGCGATGACCAGCGCGAGCGCCTCGCCGACGAAGCACACTTCGTCGGGCGTCAGCACGAAGGGCGTGATGCCGGTGGGCAGCGCCGTGGTGGGAAAGCCCAGCGGCATGCGCAGATTGGTCAGGTAGCGCGACATCTCGGCGGCCGTGATGACGGCCACCACGCCTTCGCGCCGCAGCGCCGCTGCCGTGTCGATGCCGCGGATCCGGGCGTGCGCATGCGGACTGCGCACGAAGGCGGCGTACAGGCCGCCCGGAATATCGACGTCGCCGACGTATTTGCCCTTGCCGCGCAGCAATGGGCCGTCCTCGATGCGTTCCACGCGGCGGCCGATCTTGCCTTCGTCCCGCGCGCGGGATGCCGTGGCCGGCGCGTCCTGCGCCGGCGCATCCTTGGCGGCGCGCGCCTCGCCCGCGCCGCCGGAATTCTCGTCGTAACGGTACATCGGGTTCATGCTGAGGTTCATGCTGAGAGACCTCGCTGGCGGCGCAGCGCCTCCATGGCCGCGGCGACGATGTTCTGATAGCCAGTGCAGCGGCACAGATGGCCGGACAGCGCATCGCGTATCGCCGGCTCGTCGGCATCCGGCTGCTCGCGCAGCAGCTCCGTCAGCGTCATCAGGATGCCCGGCGTACAGAAGCCGCACTGCAGGCCATGCAGGTCGTGGAAAGCCTGTTGCAGGGTGTTGAGCCGGCCTTGCTCTTCCAGCGCCTCGACGGTCCGCACGTCGTAGCGCTCGGCCTGGCGCGCCAGCATCAGGCAGCTGCGCGCGCTGTGGCCGTCCACCAGCACCGTACAGGCGCCGCAGACGCCATGTTCGCAGCCCAGGTGCGTGCCGGTCAGGCCCAGTTCATTGCGCAGGCAGTCGGCCAGCGTGGTGCGGGATTCGACGATGGCCGGCCGCTTTTCGCCGTTGACGTGCAGCACGATGGGGTGCAACGCGTTCCTGGGGTCGTTGTTCATTTCGTTGTCGGCGTCGTTCATTGCATGCTCCCGCGCGTGCCGGCGGCGCGCGCCAGCGCTTGTTCCATGGCGTCGTGCAGCAGCCGCGCGGCCAGCCGCTGGCGGTACCACGCGGGATAGGCGGGATCCTCCAGGGCATCGCAGAGACGAGCCTGCTCCGCCGCGGCCCGCAGCGCCTCCCGATCGCCATTGCCTTCGACCAGCAGGCGTTCCGCTTCGGGCAGGCGCACCGGCGCCGGGCACACGCCGCCCAGCGCCAGCGCCGCACGGCTCAGCTTGCCGCCGCCATCCCGTTCCACCAGCGCGCTGGCCGATGCCACGGCAAAGTCGCCATGCCGGCGCGCGTATTCGACGAAGTGCCAGCCATGCCCGGCCCGCCATGGCCGCACGCGGATTTCCGTCAGGAGTTCATCCGCCGCCAGGCTGGTCGTCATCAGGCCCAGCCCGAAGTCGCGCGCCGCCACCTCGCGGCGTCCGCGCTCGCTCTGGATCACCATGCGCGCGTCCAGCAGCACGCACATGGTCGGCAGCTCCGCCGAAGGGTCCATGTGGCACAGGCTGCCGCCGATGGTGCCGCGATTGCGCGTCTGCCGATGGCCGACGTTCAGGATGGCGGCGTGCAGCACCGGCAAGCGCTCGCGCACCAGCGCGGAAAATTCCAGATCGCGCTGACGCGTCATGGCGCCGATGGCGATTTCGTCGCCGTCCTCGCGGATATAGCTGAGCCCTTCGACGCCGTTCAGATCGATGACGTCGTCCGGCATCGCCAGGCGCAGGTTCAGCATGGGCATGAGCGACTGCCCGCCGGCGATGACGCGCGCATTGGGCGAGCCGGCAAGCAGTCTCAGGGTATCCTGCACCGTGCCGGGCAGGTGCAGATTGAATGGCGCGGGCTTCACGGCTATCCCCGGCTAGGCATATGGAAAGGCGCTAGATCTTGGTCAGGTCCAGCGAGGACTCGGCGAACAATTCCTCCGGCGCCACCTTGCGCGCCGACAGGCCTTGCTCGTGGTGATAGCGGGTAAAAGTCTCCAGCACGTGCTTGTTGGCTTCGAAGCCGTAGCTCCAGTAGTCCTCGCCCATCAGCTTGCGCGCGTCCTCGAACTCGGCCACACCCCAGGGCAGGCTGTTGAACAGGTGGCCGATCTGGCCCAGTTCGTACATCGCGAATCCCTTGGCCTTGATGAACGCCTTGAAGACGCTGACCGGAAGCCAGGGATGCTGGTCCACCAGCGACTTGCGGATGCCGATCACGTGCATGGTCGGGAAGATGCCGGTGCGGCGGAAATAGTCGGCCTCGGTTTCGCGATAGTTGGGAAACAGCCGGTCGACATTGGGCGCGCCCTTCAGGAAACAGGAAGGCGCCCGCGCGCTGATCAGGCCGTCCAGCTCGCCGGCCTCCAGCATGCCCGACAGGGTCTTGTCGTCCGGAATCTGCCGCAGATCGATATCGTCGGGCAGCTTGATCGGCGCGCGTTCGCCGCGGCCGGCGTCTTCCAGGCCGCCGCGGCGCCAGTGCACCGACGCCGGTTTCAGGCCGAAGTCGTCCTGCAGGATGCCGCGTATCCACACGTTGGCGGTGATCTGGTACTCGGGCAGACCGATCTTCTTGCCGGCCAGGTCGGCGCCGTCGCGGATGCCGCGGTCGGTGCGGATGTACACGCCGGAATGGCGGAACAGCCGCGAAACGAAGGCCGGGATCGCCACGTACTCGTTCTGCCCGCGCGAGGTCATCATCGTATGGCTGCTCAGGGACATCTCGGTAATGTCGAATTCCTGGAAGCGGAAGGCGCGATGGAAGGCTTCCTCCGGTTCGACCGGCACGCCGATGATGTCGCAGCCTTCGACAGGCGCGCGTCCGTCCAGGACCGCGCGCGTGCGATCGTAATCGCACACGCCCAGACTCAACTGCAATTTAGCCACGATGGATCTCCAGATTCCGAGCGGGTAGAAGGGGGCGCGTGCCGGCTAGCGTAGCGCCTGGCGCGCGCAGTCTTGAATAAAGGCCATGATTTCCCCGCCCAGCCAGTCCTCGGCGGTATTGAAGTGCGCGATGATGGACGTATGGTTGTGGCCGCGCGCATAGGCCATGCGCGGTGACCGGCGCTTGGCGGCGGCCAGCCGGTTCGCCAGCTCCAGGCAATACAGGTCTATCAGGGGGTTCTCGTATTCGGCGTAGGCCACCATGGTGGGCGGGCTTTGCGCGCCGGCGTGCGACACCGGCGAGACGTCGTCGTAGCGCGAGGCATCGCTGCCGTAATAGGCTTCCACTTTGCGGGCATTCGGGTTTTCGGCGATGTTCTCCGCGCGCACCCGGCCGCTGACGACGATCAGCCCCGCCAGGCCATGGCCGGCGGCAGGCTGGTGGCGCGAGTCATAGGCATACGAGGCCGCGTGCGCCGCGCCGGCGGAATGCCCCATCAGATGGATCTGCCGCGGGTCGCCGCCGTATCGAGCGATGTTCTCCCGCACCCAGGCCACCGCCGCCGCCACATCTTGCGTGCCGCTGGGATAGGTGTGCGCGGGCGCCAGCCGGTATTCCATATTGACGCCCACGCAGCCCTGGCGCGCGAAGTAATACAGCACGTTGGCATAGACTTCGGTGCTGCGGTCGCGATGGCCGTCGACGAACGCGCCGCCATGCAGGAACAGCACGACGGGCCGCGCGCCATCGCGTCCGGGCGTGTAGACGTCCAGCACCTGGCGCTCGTCCCGGCCATAGGCCAGATCGCGCGCCACTTCCACGCCATGCTTGGGCGCGGCCGCGAGAATGGGGCTGTACGCCTCCACCATGCGCCGCACGTTGGCGGCGACGTCCTGGCCCCAGCGCGGGCCGATCTCGGCCAGCAACTGGCGCAGGGCGTCGGGAATCCGCGGGGCCTGTTCCATGTTCAGGCCACCGGACGGATGCCGATGAATTTCAACTGCGAAAGCTCTTCCATCGCATAGCGCACGCCCTCGCGGCCGAATCCGGATTGCTTGACGCCGCCGAAGGGATAGGTGTCCAGCCGGAAGCGGCTGGCTTCATTGACCCACATCGATCCCACCTGGAAATCGTCGGCGAAGCGCAGCGCCCGCGCGATGTCGCGGGTAAACACCGCGCCCTGCAGGCCGAACGGGGAATCGTTGGCCAGACGCAAGGCCTCTTCGACGTCGGCGGCGCGCTCGACGACCACCAGCGGGCCGAAGACCTCGTCGCACCAGATGCTGGCGCTGCGCGGCACGTCGACCAGAATGCCCGGCGTCACCATGCAGCCGTCCTGCCGGGGCTCCAGCGCATAACGGCCGCCGCCGGCGACGGCGTCGCGCGCCATGGCCATGACGCGCTCGGCCTGTGCGATCGACACCATGGGACCCAGGTCGGCCTTGGCGTCGTCCGGATCGCCGGCGCGCAGCGCGGCGGCGGCCTGGACGAAATGCGCCAGGAATTCTTCATACACGCCGGCGGCGACGATGACCCGCTGCGCGGAGACGCATTGCTGGCCGCTGGCTTCGAAGCCGGCGGCGGCGATACGGTTGGCGGCGTCCGCCAGGTCGGCATCGTCCAGCACGATGTTGGCGGCGTTCGATCCCAGTTCGGCAACGAACTTGCGCGCGCCGGCGGCGCGGATCAGCGCTTCGCCGGCGCGCGTGCCGCCGGTGAAGGTGACCACCGACACTTCCCGCGCGCCTGCCAGGGCCAGGGCGGGGCCGCGGTCCCCGGTGACGACGTTGAACAGTCCCGCGGGCAGGCCCGCCTGGCTGAATAGCTCGGCCACCTTCAACGCGACGCGCGTGCCGGCCGGATGCGGCTTGACGACGACCGCGTTGCCCACGGCCAGGGCAGGGGCCACCTTCTGGATAAGCAGGTTGATCGGCGCATTGAACGGCGTGATGGCCGCCACCACCCCATAAGGCACGCGCCGCGTGATGCCGATGCGGCCGGCGCCGGCCGGCGTGACGTCCAGCGGCAAGGATTCGCCGCCGAAGGTCTGCGCCTGCGCCACGGTGGCGCGGATGAACTGCGCGGCGCGGCCGACTTCGAAGGTCGCGGCCCGGCGCGGCTTGCCGATGTCGCGGATGATCAGGTCGACGAGCGCGGCGGCATTGGCTTCAATGGCTTCGGCGGCCTTGGACAGCCAGGCCATGCGGTCGGCGGTGGACAGTTTGCGGGCGGCTTCGAAGGCGTGGGCGGCGTCGCCCACGGCGCGCGCGACGACCTCGTCCGGGGCGTCGATCAGGTCGCCGCCGGACGAGGAATCGACCGGTGAAATAAAGGGCAGGACCTCGCCCGCATGGTCCACGCTCGCGCCATGGATATAACTCTGGATCTTGGCCACCCGAACCCCTTGCTGTGTGGTCTGGACGCCGCTGCCGGGCGTCTGTCTATGGCCATGAATGTTTAACTAGTTAGTCAATCATGTCAAGGTGGGAAAGGGATTACCCTAGGCTGGCAGGCGTGCATGCCCACTGTGCGCGGCGTTTCGCACGGGCAGTGGACGTAAAGGGCTGGGTCGAGGACGTAAAGGTGACTAAATAGTCAATAAACTGACGCGAAGCTGTGATGGGGGATGCGCCGCGGGCCTGGGCCGCGCCAGGCCCGCCGGGGCAACCGCGGATCCCGCCCCGGGCGCGCCCGCCGTCAATTCCGCGTGGGGATGAATTCCGGCCGCAGGATGCCCACCAGATCCTTGTAGGGGATCAGTAATTCGGGTTCGCCGTAGGAATAGGGCGCAATCGAATAGGCGTCGTACTTGACCACCATGCCGTCGCGCGTCAGCGCGAAGTTGTCCGTGGGTTCATAGGGCCACATCTTGTTGTAGGCGGCCGGATCGCGCTTGTAGTCGTCGTTGGTCTTCAGCCAGCGCGCGTGCGCGGCCTTCAGGGCCTCGACGTATTGCGGCCCCCGGCCGGGCAGGATGGCCTCGCCCAGGGCCAGCACGCGGCCCTTGCTGCGTTCCCAGTTCATGTATTGCGTGGCCGGTATGGGATGGGCCGCGCCGGTCACGTACTGCCCGGTGTGCAGCTCGATGGCGATGATATCGCCTACCGTATCCTTCACGCTGGCCTTGAACCAGGTCTGGTCGCGCGACTGGGCGGTCTGGAAAAAGTACTGCGCGTATTCGTTCAGCGTTTCGTACTGGCCGCGGCGGTTGCGGTCCAGGCCGGTCATGTAGGCCAGCACGTGGTCCACCAGCGCGGTCAGCTTGGGTATGCCGGGAAAGGCGACGGAGTCGACCTCGATGCGGGGGCAGTCGCCGCTGCAGCCGGGCTTGGTCTTGGTCCATTTGACGCTTTCCACCTTCACGTCGCCGGCATCGGCGGCCGGCGCGCCCGGGGACGCCAGGCTGATGTCCGCCGGCGGCGAACTGCCGCAGGCCGCCAGCAGCGCCAGCGCGCAGGCCATCATGCCGCCCGCGCCCAGGCGCGCCATGCGCGCGGCCCAGGGGCGGCCGGGTTTCACCGGCCTTGCGTGTCGACGTTCGCGGGCGGGGGCACCGCGGGTGGCGGAACTGGGGATGGCCATCATGACTCCGTTAAATCCATTTCACCGCCCGTACGTCTCACCGTACGGGCGTCTTACGGCACCTGCGTCAGCCAGGCCTCGCTGGCGAAACGCTCGCGCGCCTGGCGGTCGGCTTCGGCCAGTTCGGCGTCGGTGATCGCGCCGGGGCGCAAGCCGTGCCGGTCCTGGAACACTTGGATCATGCGATCGATGATCTGTTCCCTGGGCATGCCGGTCTGGGTCAGCAGCGGATCAACGCGTTTCTTCGCGCTGGTCGTGCCTTTGTCGGACAGCTTCTCGCGCCCGATACGCAGCACCTGCACCATCTTGTCGGCGTCGATGTCGTACGCCATGGTGACGTGATGCAGTACCGCCTGCCCGCGCCGCGCCTGGGCAGCGCCGCCGATCTTGCCGCCTTCCGAGGTGATGTCGTTCAGGGGCTGGTACCACGCCTTGATGCCCAGCGACTGCAGCGCTTCCAGCGTCCATTGATCCAGGAAGGCATAAGACTCCTGAAAGCTCATGCCCTGGACCAGCGATAGCGGCGCGTAGATCGAATACGTAATGGTGTTGCCGGGTTCCACGAACATCGCGCCGCCGCCGCTGACGCGGCGCACGACTTCGACGCCATGGCGCCGCGCGCCTTCCGGGTCGACTTCGTTCTTCAGCGATTGGAAGCGGCCGATCACCACCGCGCGCGCCGCCCATTCCCAGAAGCGCAGGGTAGGGGGCCGGCGTCCGGCGGCGACCTCATCGCACAGCACGGCGTCCAGCGCCATGTGCTGCAAGGGGGTGCGCGGGCCTTCCCGGATCAGTTGCCAGTCGTGATCGCGCCAGTCCGTGCGAGTCATGCCAGCGCCCTCCGTACCGCCACGGCCACCGCTTCCGGCGAAAAGCCGAACATCTCCGTGCCGCGCGGCAGGGCCAGGGCCACCGCCAGCGCGATCTCGGCCTCGCTGGCGCGCGCGGACAGCCCGGTCAGGGCGCGGTCGATCTCCGCCAGCGCCTCCGGTGGTTCCAGGAAAAAGTCGCCGCTGATGCTTACCTGGGACAGCGCATCGCCGTCGACCTGCACATCGGCCACCACCAGCTTGCCGCCAGGCACTTTGTATTCGCCATGCATGGGAAATCCTCGAAACGGGCGCCCGGCCGGCGGGCGGCGGGCGCGTGCGTCGATGTTAAGCCATGCCTGGGCTTTGCGCTGCCGATGCCATGCGGGGCGCGCCGTTTTTGCGGGGTCCCGGGAGGTTCAGCGCGCCAGTCCGCGTTTGCCTCGGGCGTCCGGCCACAGCCGCCAGTTCAGCGTCACGCCGGCCACCGCCAGCAGGATCAGCGATATACCCAGCGCCTGCGCCAGATCCAGACGCTGGTCGAAGAAGGCGTAATCGACCAGGATGGCCACGGCGGGATAGATGAAGGACAGCGCGGCCAGCATGGAGGTCGCCAGCTTCTGGATCGCCGAATACAGCAGGATGTACATCAGGCAGGTATGCACGACGCCCAGCACCACCAGGCAGGCCCATTGCGAGGGCATGGCCGGCAACGCCGAGAAGTCCGCCAGCGGCGCCAGCATGACGATCCCCACGACCGCCTGCACCAGGGCCAGCAGATGGGGCGGTACATGGGCCAGCCGCTTGACGATGATCGCCGTGACGGCGTATAGCGCCCCCGCGCCCAAGCCCAGCGCCAATCCCAGCAGGTGGCCTTCGCGCGGTGTCGCCTGCGCGCTATTCAGGTCCAGCAGCAGCAACAGCCCGCCAAAGGCGACCACCGCCCAGGCCACCTTGCTGACACTGGGGCGTTCGCCCAGGAACGCCGCCCCCAGCCCCATCAAAAAGAACGGCTGGAAGTTGTAGACGGCCGTCGACAACGAGATCGACGCCAGCCGATAGGCCGAAAACAGCAGCACCCAGTTCATGACCAGGGCGGCGCCCGCCGCCACCGCCATCAGCAGGCTCGTGCGGGTGAAATAGCGCCGCGACAACAAGCCGGCCGCCTGGCAATAGACCAGCAGCGCCAGGGCGCCGAATACGCAGCGGAAAAACACGACATTGAAGGGCGTCTGCCCGGAGGCCAGCACGAAGTAGCCCAGCGTGCCTGACAGGGCCATCGCCGTGCTCATTTGCGCGATGCCCATGCGTTCGATCGGTGTAGCCATGATGGCGATCCTCGGTTGAATCACGGGCGTCATCCACATGCGCCCGCCGTCTCGTACGCCGGCGCGCGCGGGACTTGCAAGGCGGGCCGGCATCGAAGTAAGGTCTGGTGGAAATTATCCCAGGCGGATCAACCGAACTACATAGATAAATTGCGCGGTTTTTCCGGCTCAGCCTGCGTTATGGAGGAAAAAATGCCAGTTTCCCTTAATAGTCGCGAGAGCGGCCTGGATGCCGTCGACCGACGGCTGATCACGCTGCTTTGCGCGAACGCGCGCGCCCCTGTCGCGGAGCTCGCCAGGGCCGTCGGCATGTCCTCTCCCAGCGTGGCCGACCGCCTGCGCCGCCTGGAGGAATCCGGCGTCATCCGGGGATATACGGTGGACGTCGATCCGGCGGCGCTCGGCTATACCCTGGAGGCCATCGTGCGCGTGAGGCCCATGCCCGGCCAGTTGCGGCACGTCGAGACCCTGTTGAAGGAAATTCCCGAGTTCATCGAGTGTGACAAGGTCACCGGGGACGACTGCTTCGTTGCCCGGGTCGTGTTGCGGTCCATCGGGCAGCTGGACCCGATCCTGGAACGCGTCACGGAATACGCCGAAACCAACACCGCCATGATCAAGGACGCCACCTTGCGCCGCCGCCTGCCGCCGCTGGCGTGACGCCCTGGCGGCGCCGCCACGCCAAGGTCGACATCGCGCGACTACACCAGGGCCCGCGCCAGCGTGTCCGCCACCGCCAGCAGCCGGGCCTCGGAGAGCGGGCGGCCGATCAGTTGGGCTCCGATCGGCATCCCGTTGTCGTCCTTGCCGATCGGCATGCTGAGCACCGGCAGCCCCAGATAGTTGAAAGCGCGGGTCAGGCGTGTAATCGATGCGACCACGCCGAACACCCGGCCCTTGCCTTCCATGTCCGCCTCGGCGCGGCTCGGCACCTGGATCGGTATCGTCGGACACACCAGCACGTCCGCCCGCGACATCGGTCCGGTCAGCCAGGCTTGCACCAGTTTCGCGCGGGCCAGCAGCGCTTCCGCATAGCGGACCGCGGGAAGATGCAGGCCGGCTTCCGTGCGCGAATACACCGCCTGCGAATAACGTTCCGGCGCGCGGCGCATCCATTCGGCATGGATGGTCGCGCCTTCGACCTTGGCGATCACGTCGCCCATCGCGTAGCAGGCCGGCAGGTCGTCGAAGCGGGCGCGTCCGGTCGCGCCGAACACGCCGGCGGCGCGTTGCATGAACGCGTCCAGGGCGCCGGCGATGGCATCGTCATAGGGCTCCAGGCCGTCCAGCAGCGCCACCCGCGTACCCTGCGCGCCGGCCGCGATCGCCGCCGCGTAATCGGGCACCGGCGCGTCCACGCTGGTCGGATCTCCCGCGTCATGGCCCGCCACGGCCTGCAGGATCAGCCCGCAATCCAGCGCGCTGCGCGCCAGCGGCCCGATGCAATCCAGCGACCAGGCGCGCGGAAAGCAGCCGCGCCGCGACACCAGGCCATAGGTGGTCTTCAAGCCATACACGCCATTCATGGAGGCGGGCGTGCGGATCGACCCGCCGGTGTCCGATCCCAGCGATCCGAACACGGCGCCGGCCGCGACCGCCACCGCCGATCCGCTGGACGAACCGCCCGCGACGCGCGTGGGATCGTGCGCATTGCAGCAATCGCCCCAATGCGGATTCTGCCCGGTCGGTCCCGACACCATCTCGTTCAGGTTCAGCGGCCCCAGGTCCACCGCGCCGGCGGCGTCCAGGCGCTCCAGCACCGCCGCGTCGGCGTCGCCCGGCGTGTCGGGAAACACTTTCGAGCCCACCGTCATGGGCAGGCCGGCGCGCGTGAAGCAGTCCTTGTGGGCCAAGGGGATGCCATGCAGCGGCCCGCGCCAGCGGCCTTGCGCCAGCTCGCGGTCGCGTTCGCGCGCCTGTTCCAGGGCGCGCTCCGCCCAGATGGCGATGAAGGGATTCAGGATGGGCTGCACCTCGGCGGCGCGCGCCAGGGCCTGGCGCGTCAACGATTCAGCGCTGATTTCACCGGCGCGGATCCGCGCCGACATTTGCGCGAGCGATGCATAGGCCGACGTCGTCGCGTCCACCGGCTCCCGCATCTCGGCCGGCGCCGCGACATCGCCGCTCATCGCCCCATCGCGCATCCGCATCATCAAGCCGGGATAGTCCTGCGGATGCATCCCCGGCACCAGCCGGTCCCGCACGCCGGCGCGCACCGCATCGTTCAGTCGCATGACTTCGGCGGCCACCTGCCCAGGGTCCGTGCGCGACACCAACCCATGCAGCCGAGGCGTCATGGCGGCTACCGCCGATTGCATTTCAGGCAGGCCATCGCCGCCGGATTCATCTGCTTGATTCATCTGCTCAATTCACTGCTGCATCGAAATTCGATATGCCCGCGGCGTCGCGCGAAGCGGGGCCTACGCCGCGCAGGCCGCCACGATCGCAGGCGCGATGGCAGCCGGTTTATCGCCCGGGCCGTAGCGCCGGATCGGCAGTCCATCGCGTCCCACCAGGAATTTGGTGAAGTTCCACTTGATGCCCGGCGTGCCAAGAAAGCCCGGCCGTTCCCGCTTCAGCCACTGGTACAAGGGATGCGCATGCTCGCCATTGACGTCTATCTTGGCGAACAGCGGAAAGGTCACGTCATACCGCAGCGTACAGAAGCGCTTGATCTCCGCTTCATCGCCAGGTTCCTGATGGCGGAACTGGTCGCAGGGAAAACCGAGCACCGTGAAACCCGCGTCGCCATGTTCGCGATACAGCGCTTCCAGCCCCGCATACTGCGGCGTGAATCCGCAGCGCGATGCGACGTTGACGACCAGCACTACGCGTCCCTCATACTCGCGCAGCGATCGCTGCACGCCGTCGATATCGACAGCGGAAAAATCGGCAAGAGTGGTCATGATGGTCCTGGCATCGTCCGTATGGAACGACGATTGTAGAGGCACGGGAAAGCCTGCCTGGAACGCGGTATCGTTCCATCCAAATACAGGAGGGACCGCCATGACCCCGCCATCGATGACGGAACGTCTGGAATCCATGCTGGCCTCGGGCCGGGATGACAAGCTGCTGCGATACACGCTGGGCAAGGCCTATGCGGAAGCTGGCGATTTCGACAAGGCCTGCATACACCTGGAGACCTCGGTCGCCTACGACCCCGACTATTCCGTCGCCTGGAAATGGCTGGGTAAGGCCCGCCTGGGCAAGCACGATAGCGAGGGCGCACGCGAAGCATGGGAACGTGCATCCGCCGTCGCCAGCGCCCATGGCGATGCGCAGGTCGTCAAGGAAGTCGCCGTGTTCCTGCGCCGTCTGGATCGATAGGCATGCGCCGCCGCGCCGTGCGCGCGTGCGTTTGCCCGGCCAAACGCTTGCTCCCTTTGCAGCAATACCGCCATATGGCTTCATCACTATTGCGGTAGGTTGCGCTCTATTGCATGGCGCCCAGGGCCGGCGCTCGCGTGCCGATACACGACGCGCCCGGCCGGCCATGCACGGCGTAGGACTGTTGGAACGGCGTCACAGCAGCACGCATCTCTGCGTAGGTTTGAGCTGCAAAACGAAAACAGATGTGACCGCTGCCTTGCCGCTTAAAACATCGATGCCTAGCGGGCGCCGCGCGCGTCGGCAGCGCGCCGTCAAACCGTGAAACACGCATTGCCTCGTACTATGTTGACGCTCTGGTTGTCCCGGATTTGTAATGCGCTGGGATAAGTACGGCCAGACGCAATGGGATACTTGATGGATCTACGTCCGCCCTTCTTCAAGGGCGCTTCTTCGAGTCGTAAATCGACGCATGGCGCGCTCACGGCGTTGTGGCAGATGGCCGACATGCCCGAAGAAGCGCTTGGCTATGTCGATTTGCCGGGAGCGGATCCTGTCCTTCCATCTTCGTTTTCCGTCGGCATGGCGGCCCAATGCAGCATGGCGGCCGCCGCGCTGGCCGCCGGCGAACTCTGGCACATGCGTGGCGGCCGCCGCCAGCGGGTCTCCGTGGACATGCGTCATGCCGTCCAGGAAACGCGGGGCTACTTCACTGTGGACGGCGTGCAGCCGAATGTCTGGGACAAGATTACGGGCGTGTACCGCTGCGGTGACGGCAACTGGGTTCGCATCCATGCCAACTTCGAACACCATCGCGATGGGGCCCTGGCGCTATTGGGCTGTCCCACCGGCGCCACGGTGGAGCGCCGCGCCGTCGAACGCGCGCTGTCGCGCTGGACCGCGCTGGAGTTCGAACAGGCTGCCGCCGAGGCCGGCCTGGTGGTCGCCGCCTTGCGGACCTTCGATGAATGGGACCGCCATCCCCAGGGCATCGCCGTGTCGCAATTGCCGCTTGTCTCCATCGAGCGCATCGGGGACGGCCCGGAGCGGCCGCTGCCGCGCTACGGCGACGACCCGCGCCCATTGCAGGGTATCCGGGTCCTGGACCTGACCCGCATCATCGCCGGACCGGTATGCGGCCGCACGCTGGCCGCCTACGGCGCCGACGTGATGCTCATGAATTCCCCCGAGCTGCCCAACATCAACGCCATCGCCGAAACCAGCCGCGGCAAGCTGTCGGTATTGGCGGACCTGGAGACCGCCACCGGGCGCATCACGCTGGGCAATCTGTTGCGCAGCGCGCACGTCTTCGTGCAAGGCTACCGGCCCGGCGCGCTGGAGTCGCAAGGCTTCGGCGCCGAAGATGTCGCGCGCCTGCGTCCGGGTATCGTCTATGTATCCCTGTCCGCCTATGGCCATGTCGGCCCCTGGGCGCGCCGCCGCGGCTTCGATTCGCTGGTGCAGACGGCCAGCGGCTTCAACCATGCCGAAGCCCAGGCCGCCGGCCAGGAGGCGCCGCGGCCCATGCCGGTCCAGATATTGGACTATGCCAGCGGGTATTTGATGGCCTTCGGCGCGCAGGTCGCGCTGGCGCGGCAGGCGACGGAAGGCGGCAGCTGGCACGTGCGCGTGTCGCTGGCGCAGACGGCCCGGTGGCTTCGCGGCCTGCCGCGCGTGCCCAATGGCCTGTCCTGCCCCATGCCGCAGTTGGATGGCTATCTGGAGGAAACGGCGTCGGGCTTCGGCCAGCTCGTCGCGGTGCGCCACGCGGCGCGGTTTTCCGCCACGCCGGCCAGATGGGCCCGGCCCTCGGTGCCGCCGGGGACCAATCCGACGGTGTGGCCGTTCAGCTAGGCTGTCCGGGGGCATGCTGGCATCCGCATCGTGCGCGCAGTAGACTTGCGGCCCCGCGCCACGGCGCGTTTTCCATACAGGTCCAGCCATGTCCACCACCATCTACCACAATCCGCGCTGCGGAACGTCCCGTACGGTCCTGGAGATCCTGCAGGAATCGGGCGTCACGCCCACCGTCATCGAATATCTGAAGACGCCGCCGTCACGCGATACCTTGAAGTCGCTGATCGCCCAGGCCGGGCTGAGCGTGCGTGACGCCGTCCGCGCCAAGGAGCCGATCTACCAGGAGCTGGGCCTGGACGCCGCGGATGTCAGCGACGAGCGTCTGCTCGACGCGATGATCGAACATCCCATCCTGATCAACCGGCCTTTCGTCGTGACGCCCATGGGCGCGCGCCTCTGCCGGCCCGCGGAAGTCGTGCGCGAAATCCTGCCGGCGTGATTCATTGCCGCGCATTCCCACGCCGCCATTGCCGCAGCGCTTCCAGGGTATTGGCGACGTGGTGTTCCGGATTGCTGTCCGTGTATGAGTAGATGACCCGTCCGGGCGGGACGATGACATAGGAAATACGTTGCGCCCGCTCGGGGTTGCGGTCATGCACCGCGTCGTAGGTCTTCATGATGTGCTGGTCCGCATCGGCCGCCACCGCGAATTTGCTCTGGCAGGCGCTGACGGAAAACCGCTGCAGCACGTCGATGCCGTCCGCCGACACGCCCACCACGCGCGCGCCGAGTTCGCGGTATTGGTCGGTGGCTTCGGCGAAGTTATGGGCTTCCAGGGTGCATCCCGTCGTGAAGGCGGCCGGATAGAAATACAGCACGACCGGCCCTTCGCGCAGGGCCGCCGCCATGGAAAACTGGAATACCTGCCCACCCATCGCCGCCGATGTCGAGAAGTCGGGGGCCGGCGCGCCGACGGGGAGGGCGCTCCACGCGGCCGGCGTGGTGGCCAGGGCGGCGAGCAAGGACAGCATGGCGGCGGTTTTCTTCATGGCGACCTCACGCGACAACGAGGACAACGGGTGCAGGCGATTTTATCGCTGTGCCTCGCGTATGTATTGCTGGCGCGGTTCTCGATGGACGTTCTGCCGGCCCTGGATCTCACGTTGTTGTGCATTGTCGTGGCGGTTGATCTCGCGTTGCGCCTGGCGGCTTTGAGTCTGCCATTGCTGGCGTGACTGCTGCTGTTCGCGCTGGCGCAGGCGCTCCTGCTGCTGCATCTGGCGCTGCTGCGCGGCCAGCTGGCGCGTGACCGCCTGCTGGTTCCGGTCGTATTCCTGCCGCACCGCCTGCTGTCGCGCGTCGCCCTCGCGCTGGTTGGTTCGCTGCAGTTGCTGTCGATACTGCTGCTGTTGTTGTTGCTGCTGCAGTTGCTGTTGGCGAAATTGCTGCTGCTGTTGCTGCTGCTGGCGGAATTGCTGCTGTTGCTGATTCTGCTGCAATTGCTGCTGGCGATACTGCTGTTGTTGGCGGGCGTCGTTCTGCAACTGCTGCCGGTATTGGTCGCGCTGCAGTTGCTGGCGCTGATCGAACTGCTCCTGCTGCCGCTGCTGGAATTGCTGTTGTTGCAGCTGCTGGCGCTGTTGCGCCTGCTGTTGCTGCAATTGCTGTTGCTGCCGCTGTTGCTGTTGGCGCAACTGCTGCTGGAATTGCGTATCGCCAGGCAGTTGGCCGGGCTGCGGACCGGGCTGCTGGAGCTGGCGTTGCTGCAGCTGTTGCTGCTCGCCTCTTTGCTGCAATTGTTGTTGCTGCAGCTGTTGTTGCAGACGCAGCTGTTGCTGCTGGGTCTGCTGCTGTTGCTGAAGCTGCTGCGCGTAATTGGGGCTGGCCTGGGCCAGGCGCGGTCGTCCGGGTATGCTTTGCCGCGGCCCCTGCGCGCCCTGCGCCGCCGCATCGTGTTCCGAGTCGGCGCGCTGCCGCATTTCCTGGCGCTGGTTGTCGGCCTGCCGTTCCTGGCTCGTCAGGCGCTGGTCCAGCTGCCGTTGCTGCATTTCCATCTGCCTGACCTGGCCGTTCTTGCCAGGCCACGGCGCGCCACCCATGTCGGGCCTGGAAGCCGCGCCCGGGTTACCGGCCGGCCTGTCCCACTTCGCCCCCCCGGGCGACCATTTATTGTCCGGGCTTCCCGCCGGGTGCGCGAACGCGGCCTGAGGCGGCCGGCCTCGATTCACGGACATGTATTGCTGCCGGTCGCGGCCGGCGTGGCGATCCAGGTCGACCTGCGGGCGCAACGGCGGCGTATGCTTTTCATGCGATGCCGCCTGCTCGCGCGCATCCGGTCCCCGGCGCAGGCCCTGCGGGCCGCCGTAATAGCTGATACGCGGGCCCTTCGGCGCCGGAATGGCGACCGGATGGCTGTACACGTAGCGCGACCTGCCGGGCACGATGCGTGTCACTTCCCGGTTGTAGTAGAAGTGGCGGTCGCGCCAATAACCCCCGACATATCCGCGGCCCGTATAGCCATAGCCGTAGTCGATGCCGCCGTAGTAGCCGACGTGGGGCCCCCAGTAGCCGCCGCGCCAGCGATACACCGGCGCCACGTATACCCAATATCCCGGCGTCCACAGCGCGCCTGCATAGGGCGCCAGGACCCACACGCCCGGCACCCAGTAGAAGCCGTAGGCATTGCGCGCCCAGTACCCCGGGACCCACAGGTAGCCGTCACCGGGCGACGGCGGCTGCTCATAGGCGGGCAAGGGGGGAGGGGGTTCGGTGGACGTGTCCGCCACCGCCAGATTGGCATCGGCCGGGTCTTCGCCATCCGCCGCGCCGCCGGCGGCATAGCCTTGGTCATTCCCGCTGCCAGCCGCGGCAGGATAGGCCGCGCCGCTATCGGCCGGCGCCTGGGCCGGGTAGACCGCCCCCTGATCCTGATAGACGGGCGCCTGCGGCGCCACCGGCGCCACCGTGCCGTTGCCGCCGGCCTGGGACGTCGAATACACCGTCGTCCCGGCCGGCGCCGGCGCGGCGGTGGAATATTGCACGGATCCGCGGGCGGCCGCATCGGCCGGGACGGATGACGAATAATTCGTTTGCGCGCGCAGCGGTGTTATGCCTGACATGCCGGCCGAAACCAGCAGCGCCCCGATTGCCAGACGCCGGATGCGCGGAGGATAGATCGTATCCATGACACCCCCACATCGGTCACGCGTCCCCGTCAATAACCGTAGTAATAATGATAAGGCGCGGGGTAGTAATACACCGGCGCCGGGCGATGGTAATAGGCCGGGCGCGCCGGCACCACCACGCAACCGCTCAAGGTACTGGTTACCGCCAAGACCGCGAAGAGCTTCTTCATCTCTGACTCCTGTAATGCACCGCGCCGCGGTACATGGAACCAGTGTAGATATGCTGTCTTGATCCGGGCCGCTTTGAAACCGTTTTGAAATGCCCGCGGGGTTACCAATTCCTACGCCGCGTACAGCCTGTGTCCGGCGGCCACGGAAGTGCTTCCAGGCGTGAGGCGCATGACAGCGGTAATAACCGGGCGCCGAAAGCGCGACGGCCCCGCGCTGGATGCGCGAGGCCGTCGAACAGCTATCCCCGGTGGATGGCGAGAAGCCGCGCGCTCAGTTGAAACGCCCGCCGGCCCCGCCGACGCTGAAGCGCCCCGCGCCCATCAGCGCAATGGCGATCGCGGTGAACAAGTACATGCCTTGCAATTCCAGCTGCCAGCCGCCCTGGCCATTGAGCTGGAACAGTTGCGCGGTGTGCACCAGCGAGAACGCCACGAGCATGTTGATGGCGATCAACAGCGCGCCCAGACGCGTAAAGATGCCGGCGATGATCAGAATCGGCGCGATCACCTCGCCGACGTAGACAAAATAGGCGGTGAAGGCCGGCCACCCGTGCGCCTGCACCATGCCGACGATGGCGCCCACGCCATGGGTCATCTTGGATATGCCGTGCAGCAGGATAAGGATGCCCAGCACCAGTCGGAGGATAAGCTTGGCTGCGTCGTCGTGTCGGTTCATTGTTTTCTTCTCAAGGGGGTGTATGGGGAGGCAATCACCTGCGCCGGCGGGGATGCCCGCGATGGCTTTCCATCCGGCGCTGGAACGAGCCCCGCAATTATGGCAAATCTTGCTGTCCCGATCAGCATCACCGGCGCTAGGGCCGGATCAGCGTGGATTTTCCAAAAAGGCTTTCCACCAGGTCCACGACCACTTCGGCGGTCTGGTTGCGCATATCCCTGGCCGGATTCAATTCCATCAGGTCCAGCGACGACAGGCGGCCGGTGTCGGCGATCATTTCCATGCACAGCTGCGCCTCGCGGTACGTCGGCCCGCCCAGCACCGGCGTGCCCACGCCCGGCGCCACGACGGGATCGAGGAAGTCGGCGTCGAAGCTGACGTGCAGATGCGTGTCGTCGGTCAGGTCCGCCAGGGCCATTTCCATGGTGTGGCGCATGCCGTTTTCGTCGATATAGCGCATGTCGAACACCTTGATCCCCAGTGCCCGCAACTGGCGCTTTTCCTCCGCGTCGACGCTGCGGATGCCGATCTGGCGGATGGCGGCGGGGTCGGGCACGGCGGGGTGGATGTTCGCCAGCCGTGTCAGTTCATCGGGACCGTCGCCACACAGGCAGGCGATCGGCATGCCATGGATATTGCCGGTCGGGCTGATCATATGCGTGTTGGCATCCGCGTGCGCGTCCAGCCACAGCACCATCAGCGGCTTGCCGATTTCGCGGCAATGCCGGGCGATGGCGCTGATGGATCCGATGGCCAGGCAATGATCGCCGCCCAGCAGAACGGGAAAGCGCCCGGCGCGCCGCGACGCCAGCACCGCCTGATAGACCGCGCGGTTCCATTGCACGACTTCGTCCAGGTTGCGGATGCCGGCCGGCGCGCCGCTGGCCGGATTCGGCGGCCCCGCCAGGTTGCCGGTGTCGTTGACCGCCAGGTCGTGCCGCGCCAGCGCCTGTTGCAGGTCTGCCACGCGCAGCGCTTCGGGACCCATCGACGCGCCGCGTATGCTCGCGCCGACGTCGGTCGGCGCCCCGATGAGATCGATCGTTTCCTTCATCGTCTGCTCCTGAAACGTCCTGGCCGCGGCTAAGATGCGAAGGGTAAAGCCATATCGCCATTCCGGCAGGACATTTTCATGATCCTAATCGTATACGCCCATCCCTACCCGCGGCATTCACGCACCAATCGTGCCATGCTGGAAGCACTGGACGACGTGTCCGACGTGCGCGTACGTTCGCTGTACGACCTTTATCCCGACTTCCATATCGACGTGGCCGCCGAGCAGGCGGCGCTGGCCGATGCCAGCATGGTCGTCTGGCAGCATCCCTTGCATTGGTACGGCGCGCCGGCCTTGTTCCGGCAATGGATGGACAGGGTACTGGAACACGGGTGGGCGTACGGCGTGGACGGGACCGCGCTGCGCGACAAGGCCTTGATGTGGGCCGTGACGACGGGCGGCGCGGCGGATGACTTCGCGCATTGCGCCGACGCCGACCTCGGCGTGCTGGCGCAGCCCTTGCGCAGCGCCGCCGAACTGTGCGGCATGCGGTGGCTGCCGCCCTATGCGGTGCATGGCGCCGTGACGCTGGACGCCATGGCGCTGGCCACGGTGGCGACGGGATACCGCGACGTGCTGGCGCGGCATGCCTCGAATATCGGCCCGGCCGTGACGGAGGCGGGACATGGATAAGGCATTCCTGCTGGAAGTCCTGGAATACCTGGCCGCGGCGGTGATCTTCGTGCCGCTGGCGATGCGGGCCCGCATGGGCTCGGTGTTGGGATACCTGATCGCGGGCTGCGTCATCGGGCCCTGGGGCCTGGGCGTGGTGGAAGACCCGGAGCAGATCCTGGGTTTCGCGGAGATCGGCGTCGTTCTGATGCTGTTCCTGATCGGGCTGGAGCTGGACCCGCGGCGCTTATGGCATATGCGGGTACCGGTGTTTGGCGGCGGCGCGCTGCAGGTCGGCTTGTGCGGCGCGGCATTGGCCGCTTTCATGGCCTGGCTGGGCCTGGACTGGCCGGTCGCGGCGCTGGTAGGACTGACGCTGGCCCTGTCCTCCACCGCGGTGGCCATGCAGGCGATGGGCGAACGCAGCCTGCTGCAGACCACCCTGGGCGAACGTTCTTTTTCGGTGCTGCTGTTCCAGGATCTGGCGGCTATCCCGCTGATCGCCATGATCCCGCTGCTGGCCGGCGGCCAGGCTGGCGAAGGCGGCGACAGCATAGGGATGGCGACGCTGAAGATCATCGGCGCGGTCGCGGCGGCGGTGGTGATGGGCCGTTATCTGGCCCGGCCGCTGCTGCGCTTCGTCGCCCGTTCGGGCCTGCGCGAGGTCTTCAGCGCGGTGGCGCTGCTACTGGTCATCGGCGTGGGAGAGCTGATGGAGCATGCCGGGCTATCCATGGCCATGGGGGCATTCCTGGCGGGCGTGCTGCTGGCCAGCTCGGAATACCGGCATGCGCTGGAAAGCGACATCCAGCCGTTCAAGGGTTTGCTCCTGGGCCTGTTCTTTATGGGCGTGGGCATGGCTATCGACTTCGGCACGCTGCTGCAGCGGCCGCTGCTGATATTGGGCGTGCTGGCGGGTTTCCTGGTGCTGAAATTCGCCGTGCTGTACGCGCTGGGGCGCCTGTTCGGCGCGCAGCGCGGCCGGTGCCTGATGTTCGCCACCTTGCTGGGGCAGGGCAGCGAATTCGCTTTCGTGGTGTTTTCCACGGCGCGGGCGGCCGACGTGCTGCCGGAGGACTGGTCGCGCGTGCTGACCCTGGTGGTCGCGCTATCGATGGCGGCGACGCCGGTGATCCTGGCGTTGCTGGACGTGCTGGAACGCCGCCAGCCCAAGAGCACGCGGGCGACCGACGAGATCGAAGACGATGGGGCGCGCGTGATCATCGCCGGCTTCGGCCGCTTCGGACAGATCGCCGGGCGCCTGCTGCTGGCCAACGGCGTCAAGGTCGTGATCCTGGATCACGATCCGGACAACATCGATACGGTGCGCAAGTTCGGCACCAAGGTGTTCTACGGAGACGCCACGCGGTCGGATCTGCTGGAAACCGCGGGGGCCGCGCGCGCGGAAGTCATCGTCAACGCCATCGATAACGTTTCGGACAGCCTGCGCCTGGTGGACGTGGTGCAGCGGGATTTTCCCAACCTGCGCGTGGTCGCGCGGGCGCGGGACGCCGTGCATTATTTCCAGCTGCGCAAGCGCGGCATCGAAGTGGTCGAACGTGAATTGTTCGAGTCCTCGCTGCTGGCTGGCCGCAAGGCGCTGGAAGCGCTCGGGATGGGCGCGTACGAGGCCAAGGAAGTGGCGGATGCGTTTCGCGTCAACAACATCGCCATGCTGGAAGAGACCGCGCCGCGGTTCGAGGATGACGGCTTCCGTATCACGGTCGCGCGGCGTGCGCAGGATACGCTGGAAAAGTCGATCTCGCGCGATAGGGAGTTGTCGCGGACGGCGCATCGGGTGCCCTGGGGCGGCGAGGCCGAGCCGCGACGGCAGGAAGAGGATCAGGCCGCTTAGGGATAATTGGCGGGAAGCCGGGAGTCGCGAAGGCTGCCGGTTGCCGCCGCGTTGGCGGCCCTGGCCTGGCGCCAGCCCCGGCTCCGGTCCCACCCGGCGCGGGGCAAACGCTCAGGTGCCCTGGATCCGCTTGCCGCCGTCCGGATCGAACCAGTGCAGCGGATGCCGGCCATCCGGCCCGATGTTCATCTGATCGCCGGGCTTGATGGTCGCTTCCTGCAGCTGCCGCGTCGTGCAGCGAACGACCAGGTCCGCGTCGCCGCAGCTTCCATGCACCAGCTGCTCCGACCCCAGCGTCTCGACCATTTCGATTTCCACGCGCATGCCCGGCGCATTCAGCACCATGTGTTCCGGCCGCACGCCCAGGATCACGCTGCGTCCGCGCACGGTCGACGGCACATCGGTGGGCGCGATGGCCAGGTCCAGGCCGGCCGGGGTCTTCAGCGTACCGTCGCCCTGCACGTTCACCGGCAGCAGGTTCATCGGCGGCGATCCGATAAAGCCCGCCACGAAGGTCGAAGCGGGGCGTTCGAACACTTCCATCGGCGTGCCGATCTGTTCCGGCACGCCCTTGTTCATGACGATCATGCGATGCGCCAGCGTCATGGCTTCCACCTGGTCGTGCGTCACGTACAGGCTGGTGGTGCCCAGGCGCCGATGCAGCTTCAGCAATTCCAGGCGCATCGCCACGCGCAGCTTGGCGTCCAGGTTGGACAGCGGTTCGTCGAACAGGAATACCTTGGGTTCGCGCACGATGGCGCGGCCCATCGCCACCCGCTGGCGCTGGCCGCCCGACAACTGGCGCGGCCGCCGTTCCAGCAGATGGCCCAGTTCCAGGATCTGCGCGGCGGCCTCGACGCGCCGGCGGATCTCGTCCTTGGACATTTTGCGGATCTTCAATCCATAAGCCATGTTCTGGAACACGCTCATGTGCGGATACAGCGCGTAGTTCTGGAACACCATCGCGATATCGCGTTCGGCCGGCTCCAGGTTGTTCACCGTCCGCCCGTCGATCTGGATTTCGCCGCTGGTCACGGTTTCCAGCCCGGCCACCATCCGCATCAGCGTGGATTTGCCGCAGCCGGATGGCCCGACGATGACGACGAACTCGCCATCGGCGATATCCACGTCGATGCCGTGGATCACGGGGATATTGCCGGCGTAGGTTTTCTTGACGTTGCGAAAGCTTAGAGTAGCCATGTGAAGATTCGGTGAGTTGCGGCGGCGATCACTTTTCAGTGTCCACGAGGCCCTTGACGAACCACTTCTGCATCAGGATCACGACAAGCGCGGGCGGGAGCATTGCCAGCATGGCCGTGGCCATGGTGATGTTCCATTCCGTGACGCTGTCGCCCCCGCTGACCATGCGCTTGATGCCGATCACGATGGGGTACATGTCTTCCTGCGTCGTGATCAGCAGCGGCCACAGATACTGGTTCCAGCCGTAGATGAACTGGATGACGAACAGCGCGGCGATGCTGGTGCGCGACAGCGGCAGCAGCACGTCGCGGAAAAAACGCAGCGGGCCGGCGCCGTCGATGCGCGCCGCCTCCACCAGTTCGTCCGGCACGGTCAGGAAGAACTGGCGAAACAGGAAAGTCGCGGTGGCGGAGGCGATCAGCGGCAGCGTCAGGCCGGCGTAGCTGTTCAGCAGCCCCAGGTCGGCGACGACCTTGTAGGTGGGCGCGATGCGCACTTCCACCGGCAGCATCAGCGTGACGAAGATCATCCAGAAGAAGAACATGCGGCCGCGGAAGCGGAAGTACACCACCGCGAAGGCCGACAGCAGCGAGATCAGGATCTTGCCAATCGAAATGCTCAGCGCCATCACCAGGCTGACCCACAGCATGCGGCCCACCGGCGCGCCGCTGGAGCCGCCGCCGGATCCGGCGAACAGGGCCTGCAGGTAGTTGCTGACGAAATGCGAGCCGGGCAGCAGCGACATCGGCGCGTTGGCCACTTCCTGCGCGGTCTGCGTCGATGCGACGAACGTCACGTAAAGCGGGAAGGCCACCACGGCGACGCCGCAGAGCAATATCACGTGGGCCAGGATATCCAGCCAGGGGCGGCGCTCAACCATATAGCCTCTGAATCAGTACTGGACCTTGCGGTCGATATAGCGGAATTGCATAACGGTCAGCGCCACCACGATGAACATCAGCACTACCGACTGCGCGGCGGAAGAGCCAAGGTCCAGCCCGCGGAAGCCGTCGCTGTATACCTTATAGACCAGGATGGCGGTGGACGTGCCCGGGCCGCCCTGCGTCGTCGTATCGATGACGGCGAAGGTGTCGAAGAAGGCATAGATGACGTTGACCACCAGCAGGAAGAAAGTGGTCGGCGACAGCAGCGGGAAAACAATGCTCCAGAAGCGGCGCGTGGGGCCGGCGCCATCGATCGCGGCGGCCTCGATCAGGGAGCGCGGGATGGACTGCAGTCCGGCCAGGAAGAACAGAAAGTTGTAGGAAATCTGCTTCCACACCGAAGCGATCAGCACCAGGATCATGGCCTCGGTGCCGTTCAGGCGCGGGTTCCAGGCCACGCCCATCTTGGTCAGGGCCACGGCCAGGATGCCGACGGCGGGGGAAAACAGGAACAGCCAGAGCACGCCGACCACGGCGGGCGCCACGGCATAGGGCCAGATGAGCAAGGTCTTGTACAGGCCGGCGCCTTTTATGACGCGGTCGGCCATGACGGCCAGCAGCAGCGACACCGACAGGCCGACGACCGCGACGAGGATCGAGAACATCGCCGTGACCTTGAAGGAATCGATGTACGTCGCCTGGCTGAACAGGTCGGAGAAATTGGACAGGCCGGCAAAGGTGGAAGACAAGCCGAAGGGGTCTTCGACGTGCAGCGATTGCCACATCGCCTGGCCGGCGGGCAGGAAGAAAAACACCACCGTAATGGCGAGCTGCGGCAACAGCAGCAGATAGGGCAGGAGCTTATGTCCGAAGACGACGCGTTTTTCCATGTTTGCCAGCGCATGCGCGCGGGATCGCCGCGGACGCATAAAAAACGTGAAACATTCAGGCGGGGCGATTCCCGGAAGCATCGCCGGCGGACGAGCCGTTGGCACTGGATTCCAAGTCGCGGCCAGGCCGCGACTTGGTCCTACATCGGCCTGAAAAGGGCGCTACTTTACACTTTTTTCGAATTTCTCGAGCAGGTCGTTGCCGCGCTTGACGGCGTCCTTCAAGCCGGCTTGCGCGCCGACCTTGCCGGAGACGATTTGTTCGATCGTGGCGTCCTCGATTTCGCGGATCTGCGGCAGGTAGCCCAGGCGCACGCCGCGCGACTGCGCGGTGGTTTGGACGTTCAGCTGCTTCACGCCGACGTCGGTGCCGGGGTTCTGATCATAGAAGCCTTGCTTCTGCGTCAGTTCGTAGGCCGCCTTGGTCACCGGCACGTAGCCGGTCTGCTGGTGCCACTTGGCCGCCACTTCGGCACTGGACAGGTACTTGAAGAACTTCGTCACGCCCTTGTAGACGTCGGGCTTCTTGTTGGCGAAGACCCACAGCGACGCGCCTCCGATGATGGTGTTCTGCGGGGCGCCCTTGACGTCCGCATAGTAGGGCAGCGTGGACGTGCCGAACTTGAACTTGGCGTTCTTCATGATGTTGGCGCGCAGGCCGCTGGAGCCGGTGATCATCGCGCACTTGCCGGAAATGAACAGGGCGTTGGGATCGTCGCCACGGCCGCCGTACATGAACTCGCCGTCCTTGGCCAGATTGGCCAGGAATTCCAGATGGCGGACGTGCAACGGCGAATCGATCGCCAGGCGCGCGTCCAGGCCGCCGAAGCCGTTGTCCTTGGTGGCGTAGGGCACGTTATGCCAGGCCGAGAAGGTTTCCAGCTGCGTCCACGACGGCCAGGAGGTGGTGTATCCGCATTCCTGGCCGGCGGCCTTCAGCTTCTTGGTGTCGTCGGCCAGTTCCTGCCAGGTCTTGGGCGGCTTTTCCGGATCCAGGCCGGCTTTCTGGAAGGCGTCCTTGTTGTAGTAGAACACCACGGTGGAGCTATTGAACGGCATCGAGACCAGCTTGCCGTCCGGCGACGAGTAGTAGCCTGCCACCGCGCCGATGAAATCCTTGGGATCGATGGGGTCGCCCGCTTCCTCGGACATCTGTTGCACCGGCTTGATGGCGCCCTTGGCGTACATCATGGTCGCGGTGCCGACTTCGAACACCTGCAGGATGTCCGGCGCATTGCCGGCGCGGAAGGCGGCGATGCCGGCGTTCATGGATTCGCCGTAGTTGCCTTTGTAGACCGCCTTGACCTGGTAATCCGGGTTCTTCTTGTTGAAGTCGTTGACGAGTTCGTTGACGCGGTCGCCCAGCGCGCCTTCCATGGAGTGCCAGAACTGGATTTCGGTGGCCGCGTTCGCCGACGCGGCGGCAAAGGCGGTAAGCAGGGACGCCGCGACGAGCGCGAGGCGATGGGATCGCATGGATGTTTCCTCCGTGGATTGCGATGGCTGTAGCCCGGATAGGGGCAAGCAGCCCGACACCATATGAATTGTTTGTGACGAACTCGTGACTGTTACACCGCGTCCCCTCACTGTCAAATAGGACTTCTCCTACGCTTTACTGGCATGCTCAACGGAACGGCCGTCTACAATCCTTCCCATGGACACAAATCTGCACATTGCTTTCATCGGCGGCGGGAATATGGCTTCGGCCCTGGGCGCCGGCATGGCCGGCAAGATCTGCCCGCCGGAAAACTTCCACGTCATCGATATCAATACGGACGCGCATGCGGCGTGGACGGCGCGCGGCGCCACGGCGGCGACGCGGCCGGACGACCGGCTGGCGCAGTGCCAGGTCTGGTTCTATGCGGTCAAGCCGCAGTTCATGCGCGATGCGGTGGAGGCATCGCGGCCGTTCCTGCGCGACGGCACGCTGGTCGTCAGCGTGGCGGCCGGCATACGCGGCGACGTGCTGGCGGGATGGCTGGGGGCTGGCGCGCCCTGGCCCAAGCTGGTGCGGTGCATGCCCAATACGCCGGCGCTGGTCGGCGAAGGCGTGACCGGCATGCTGGCGATGCCGGGCGTTACGGATCAGGAACGGCGCCTGGCCGAATCCATGCTGGCTTCGGTGGGCCGGGTGGTATGGGTGGCCGACGATGCCGCCATCGATGCCGTTACCGCGCTGTCCGGCAGCGGGCCGGCCTATGTCTTCAGATTTATAGAGGCGCTGATCGAAGGCGGCCAGCAGGTCGGCCTGGACGCCAGGCAGGCGCGCGAGCTGGCGCTGGCTACTTTGTACGGCGCCGTGCGCCTGGCGCGGGAGTCCGACGATCCGCCGGCCGTGCTGCGTGACCGGGTGACGTCCAAGGGCGGCACGACGGCCGCCGCCTTGAAGGTATTCGAGGAAGGCGACTTCATGGGGCTGGTAAGCCGGGCGATGCAGGCCGCCGCCCAGCGTTCGCGCGAACTGGCGGACGAGTTCGGCAAGGCCTAGGCTGGCTGGCTGCCTGGCCGGCCGCACCCGCACCGGCCGCGCGCAGCGAGGTCGGCTCCAGCCTAGGCCGGTTCCAGCGGATAGGGCAGCGGCCGCACCTGGATCGCCGGCCCGTCCGCGCTACCCAGTCGCAGATCGCCGGCCGACAGGCTGCTCAAGGTCGTCTCGAACAGGACCGCGGCATCCGGTTCGCCCGCCGCGTCCACCACCCTGCCACAGGGCTCGCCCGCGTCCCTCGCGTCGTACACATCCGCGCCCGGGGCGATGGCGGAGCCGGCCTGCCCGGCCACGACCCCGTAAGCCATGCGTCGCTTCACGGTGCCGCGATAATGGCTGCGGGCCACGACTTCCTGCCCGGGATAACAGCCCTTGGTAAAGCTGACGCCCCCGATCAGATCCAGATTCACCATCTGGGGGATGAAAAGGTCCTGCGTCGGCGTGCCTACCCAGGGCAACCCCGCGGCCAGCTCATCGGCGCGCCAGTGCTGCGCGCCGCCAGCCGCCAGCACGTCCCGCAAGGCCGGGCTGGTATGGCGCTGCTCCTCCGTCGCGATCCACCACCAGCGCAGGCCATGCGCGGACGGGGCCGCGATCCATGTTCCGCTGGCCAGTTCCGCGCGCCGCCACGACTGCCGCGGCAGGGCGCCGCCAGCCGCGGCTTCCAGCGCGGCCGGGTCGCCCTCCGTCCACACGCCGGCGACGTGCGCCGGCGTGGCCGACAACGTAACCTTGGCGCGCAGCACGAACATGCGCAGGCGCTTCAGCAGCGCTTCGGCGGCGTCGGCGCGCACCAGGGCCTGCCAGCGCGTCGCGGCGGCATCGTCCGCCGCGACGGCCGGACGCCACATGACCAGGGTCGCCAGCAAACGGCCCTTCGCGGTGCAGTAGCCCGCCAGCGCCGCCGCGTCATCGCCCAGTCCCTGGACGTCCTGCGTCAATTGGCCGTGGAGAAAATCGATGGCGTCCGCGCCGCCGGCGCAGATCAGCCGCAGCTCGGGCAGTTCGGCATAGTTGGCGATGACAGAAGAAGGCGGCAGGGTGACGGTGGACGAGTCGGTCATGGCAGGCGGCGAAACATGGGGTGCGGAGCAGGGCGGCCGTGCGGCCGCGGAGCGCCGAAAGCATCGATGATACCGCTCGCGGCTTGCGCGCCGGGCGCCGGGCGCGTGCGCGACAGGGGCATCGTCGCCGGCGCCGCCCTGCTGGCGTAGCGGCGGTCTCACGCCGGGCCGGCGGCCGTCGTGGAACGCGTGGAAAAACCGCCGCCGCCGCGCCGCGTCGCCGCCGGCACGGCCGGCAGGATGCCCACGGACGAATCCTTTAAACTGCTGGGTCTCATGAAGAAGCGATCCGCCTTAACCTTCTTTCTCGCGTTTTTGCTCGTCCTCGTGCTGGCCGCGGCCGCGGCTTGCGCCGGCGCGTGGTATTGGATGCACCATAGCCTGCGCCTGCCCGCCGAACGCGTGGACTTCGTGGTCGACCCCGGCAGCAGCCCGCGCATGGTCGCGCGCATCCTGAACGCCGCGGGCGTACCGGTGTGGGAAGACGGCTTCGTCTGGATGGCGCGCCTGAGCGAACGCGACAAGCTCATCAAGGCCGGCGGCTACCAGGCCATCCAGGGCGACACCCCGTGGCGCCTGCTGGAACGCCTGGCGCGCGGCGACATGACCATGCGCCAGATCACCTTCGTGGAAGGCTGGACCTACAAGCAGATCCGCCAGGCCTTGCGCGAGAACCCCGACGTCAAGCAGACCCTGGGCGGTGTCGACGACGCCGAAATCCTGCGCCGCCTGGGCTCGGACGCGCCCAGCATGGAAGGCCTGATCTTCCCGGACACCTATGTGTTCTCGCCCGGCAGCACCGACTTCGACCTGCTGCGGCGCGCCTACCAGGAAGGGCAGCGCATCCTGGCCCGCACGTGGGCGGAACGCAACCCCGACGTGCCGCTGGCCACCCCGTACGAAGCCCTGATCCTGGCATCGATCATCGAAAAGGAAACCGGCGATACGGCGGATCGGACCCGCATCGCGGGCGTTTTCATGAACCGGCTGCGCGAGGGCATGCCGCTGCAGACCGATCCCACCGTCATCTACGGCATGGGCGACACCTATCAAGGCCGTATCCGGCGCCGCGATCTGCAGACCGATACCCCGTGGAATACCTACACCCGGCCCGGCCTGCCGCCCACGCCCATCTCCAGCCCGGGCCGCGCCGCGCTGCTGGCCGCCGTGCGTCCGGCGCATCACAATTTCCTGTACTTCGTCTCGCGGGGCAATGGCACCAGCGAGTTTTCCGCGACGCTGTCCGACCACAATCGCAACGTCTCGCGCTACATATTGGGCAAGGATCGCGCGCCATGACGATACGCGGCAAATTCATCACCCTGGAAGGCGTGGACGGCGCCGGCAAAAGCACCCACACGGATTGGCTGGCGGCGACGCTGCGCGGCCACGGGCTGTCGGTGGTCACGACGCGCGAACCCGGCGGCACCGCCCTGGGCGAGCGTCTGCGCGACCTGGTGCTGCACGAGCCCATGTCCCTGGAGACCGAAACGCTGGTGATGTTCGCCTCGCGCTGCGAGCATGTGCGGCAGGTCATCGAGCCGGCCCTGGCGCGCGGCGACTGGGTGGTATGCGACCGGTTCACCGACGCCACCTATGCCTACCAGGGCGGTGGCCGGCAACTGGGCGTGGAACGCGTGGCGGTGCTGGAGCAGTGGGTGCATCCCGATCTGCAGCCCGATCGCACCTGGCTGTTCGATGTGCCGCTGGAAATCGCCCGCGCGCGGCTGGCCGATGCCCGCAGTCCGGACCGTTTCGAAAGCGAAGGCGCGGCCTTTTTCCAGCGCACCCGTGACGTCTATCTGGCGCGCGCCGCGCGGTATCCGGCGCGCATCCATATCGTCGACGGCGCCCGCGATATTCCGGCGATACGCGCGCAGCTCGAAAGCGAGATCCGCGCCCTGGTGGACGGGGCACGATGAGCCTGGCGCAATTCCTGCCCTGGCAGACCGACGCCGCGCGCGCCTGGCTGGCCCAGCGCGAGCGTTTCGCCCACGCCTGGCTGATCCATGGGGTGGCCGGCATCGGCAAGCTGCAATTCGCCGCGGCCGCCGCCGCCAGCCTGTTGTGCGAATCGCCCAGGGACGGACTGGCCTGTGGCGCATGCGCCGCCTGCGCCTGGGTCGCCAGTGGCAACCATCCCGACCTGCGGCGCATCCGCCCCGAGGCCGTCGCGCTGGAAGAGGGCGCCGAAGCGGCCGCCGAATCGGAAGACGGCGAAGCCCCCGCCGGAGCCGGCGCCGGAACCAAGCGGGCGCCGTCCAAGGACATCCGGGTGGATCAGATCCGCGGGCTGGAGTCCTGGTTCAACACGGCCACGCACCGCGGCGGCTGGCGGGTGGCGCTGCTGTACCCGGCGCAGGCCTTGAACGTGATTTCCGCCAACGCCTTGCTCAAGGTGCTGGAGGAGCCCCCGGCGCACACCGTTTTTCTGCTGGTGGCCGACGCGCCGGACCGCCTGTTGCCGACCCTGCTGTCGCGCTGCCGGCGCCTGCCCCTGGCCACGCCGGCGCCGGATCGGGCGCTGCAATGGCTGCAGGAGCAGGGCGTGCGCGATGCCGCTTCCTGGATGGCGGCCGCCGGCGGCGCGCCCTTGGGCGCGCTGCGCCTTTCCCAGACCGAGGAAAGCGCCTGCCCGCCCTGGCTGGAACAGTTGGCCGGGCCGCTGGCGCAAGGGCAATCGCCCGACATCGGCGCGCTGGCCGACCAGTTGGACAAATTGCCGGCGGCCCAATGGATTGACGCGCTGCAACGCTATTACGTGGATCTGATGCTGAACGGCGCGGGCGCCCCATCGCGCTATTTCCCGGCGCTGGCGGCCACGTCGGCGCGAACGGCGGCACGCGCCGACGCCGCCAAACTGGCCGAGACCGCCCGCTGGCTGACCCGCCAGCGCGCCTTGGCCGGCCATCCCCTGAATGCCAAATTATTCGCCCACGCCGCCTTGCAGCGCGTGGTGCTTTCCTGCCAGGCTTGAGCCATGTACGTCGATTCCCATTGCCACCTGAACTTTCCCGAGCTGGCCGAAAACCTGCCCGACATCCTGGACCGCATGGCCGCCAACCAGGTGACCCACGCCCTGGTCGTCAGCGTGGCCATGCCCGACTGGCCCGGGCTGATGGCGCTGGTCCGGCCGCATCGCAACCTATGGGCGTCGGTGGGCGTGCATCCGGATTACGAGGCTACCCAGGACCCGTCGTCCGACGAATTGGTGGCGCTGGCCGCCGACCCCAAGGTGGTCGCGATCGGCGAGACCGGCCTGGACTATTACCGGCTCAGCGAGCCCCTGGACTGGCAGCGCGACCGCTTCCGCACCCATATCCGCGCGGCGCGTGACGCCGGCCTGCCGCTGATCATCCACACGCGCTCGTCCGCGGAAGACACCTTGCGCATCCTGCGCGAGGAAAGGGCGGAAGACGTCGGCGGCGTGATGCACTGTTTCACCGAGACCTGGGAGGTCGCGCAGGCCGCGATCGATCTGAATTTTCATATCTCGCTCTCTGGCATCGTCACATTCAAGAACGCCGCCGTCCTGCACGACGTCGCGTCCCGCCTGCCGCTGGACCGCCTGCTGATAGAAACCGATTCACCCTATCTGGCGCCGGTGCCCTATCGTGGCAAGCTGAACGACCCGTCCAAGGTCATCCACGTCGCGGAAAAGATCGCCGACCTCAAAGGGGTGGCGGTCGCCGACGTCGCGCACGCTTCCACCGAAAATTTCTTCCGTCTTTTCAGCAAGATAGAGCGTTAAGCTCGAATTGGCTCGAGCTTGGGCCAGGCAGGCCGCCTCGCCGCGACGCCAGGCGCCGGATGGCCGGGCGGGACCTGTCGTAAGTTAAGAGGCGACCTTCAAATACCCAGGTAAGGAGCTGATATGAAAAGAAAGTTTATTTCGCACCGGCGCTCGGCCGCGGTTTGCGCGGCGATGCTGATCGCCATGGCCGCGCCCGCTGCATCGCACGCGGAAAACCCCGCCAACGCCCCCGTGATCGTCGCCAACGATCGTGCCGACGACATGCGCGCCCTGTTGGCGCAGGGCTGGAATCCGAACACCCGCATCAAGGGCCAGCCCGCCATCATGCAGGCGGTGCGCGATGGCGCCTGGCATGTGTACGACGTGCTCGCCGCCGACAAGCGTACCGACGTCAATGTCGCCAACGATCACGACGAAACCCCGTTGATGTACCTGGCGATCCAGGGCCAGCTCGACCGGGCCAAGTTCTTGATCGCCCGCGGCGCCCAGGTCAACCGGCTGGGTTGGACGCCGTTGCACTACGCCGCCTCCAAGGGCCAGATGGACATGGCCAGGCTGCTGCTTGGCCACAAGGCCATCGTCAACGCGCCCGGTCCCGATGGGACAACACCCCTGATGATGGCGGGCCTTTCCGGCAGCCGCGACATGGTGGACCTGCTGCTGAAAGCCGGCGCGGACGCGACGATGCGTAATTCGCAGGGGCTGGATGCGGCGGCATGGGCGGAATCGGCCAAGCACCAGGACCTGGCGGCTGATTTGCGGCAGGCGGCGTCCGCCCGGCTGGCGCAGCTGCGCGCAAAGGGCGGCCCGGCTTCCCCGAACGACGCCGTGCCCCCCACGCCTCCTGCGCCGGCCGCGCCCGCTACGGCTGTCCCGGCAACGGCGCCGCGGCCTCCGGCGCCCGATCCGGCACCGCCCACCCTGAAGGGCGTCGAAGGGATACGGCTGGACCCGGACGGCGGAACGCGCAAGTAAGGCGCGACGTCGTCGCCGCTCATCGACGGCTCGGTGCGGACCGATGAGCCGGCGGGGATATGCCGGCGGGTCTAGGGTAAACCCGATTTGTTTGATATTTCGTTGATAAATTATCAACGAAATACTAATATCACGCCGTGATCGCATCGCGGCGTGCATGCGTGCGCAGGTTGCCCGGCCACTTGGCCGGCTCTGTATGGACTCCATCGCCGCGGGGCGTCGTTCCGTCCTTTTACAGGCCTGCATATGAGCGCCTCCCAAGCCCCCAAGCCGCTGATCGCGGCCTCCTCCCATCTGGTATCGGACCGCGCGCCCGATCTGTCGGCCGTCGAGTTCGGCCTGATGATCGCCGGGCACGCCTTCAACCGCTGGATCGTGCGCTGCATGGCGGCGGCCGGCCTGCCCGACCTGACCGCGATCGACGTGATCGTCCTGCATCATGTGTATCACCGGCAGCGCGGCAAAAAGCTGGCGGACATCTGCTTCACGCTGAACATCGAAGACACGCACATCGTCAACTACTCGCTCAAGAAGCTGGAGCGGCTGGGCGTGGTGCAGGGCCAGCGCAGCGGCAAGGAAGTGATCTATTCCGTGACGGCCAAGGGCAGCGAAGTCATCGGCCGCTATGTCGAAGTGCGCGAACGCTGCCTGATCGACGGCTTGCCCGCGGCCAGCAGCGGCCTGGAATTCTCGCAGGACCTGGCCAACCTGCTGCGCGGGCTGTCGGGGGTATACGACCAGGCCGCGCGCGCGGCCACCTCGCTTTAACCCGGATCGCGGCCGGTCTGCCGTCGTCCGGCGGCACGAATCGGACGCGCGATCCGGCATGGACGCATACGCGGCGCCGTGGGCTCCGCATCCTTCTCACCGTTTCAATCCTGGCGGCGGGCACCGTCCCGGCCAAACAGCATAGGACTCGCTATGAAGTGGCAATTCTGGGTAGACCGTGGCGGCACGTTCACGGACATCGTGGGTCGTCGTCCCGACGGTTCGACCACCACCATCAAGATGCTCTCCGAAAACCCCGAGCAATATCGCGATGCGGCGGTGGCCGGCATACGCAGGCTGCTGGGCCTGGCGCCGGGTGAACCGGTGCCGGCCGATCAGGTCGACTGCGTCAAGATGGGCACCACGGTGGCCACCAACGCCTTGCTGGAACGCAAGGGCGAACGGACGCTGCTGGTGACCACGCGCGGCTTCCGCGATGGCCTGCGCATTGCCTACCAGAACCGCCCCCGGCTGTTCGACCGCAACGTCGTGCTGCCGGAGATGCTCTATGACGGCGTCGTCGAAGCGGCCGAGCGGATCGCCGCGAATGGCGACATCGTTACCCCGCTGGACGAAGCCGCGCTGCGGCGCGACCTGCAAGCCCGCTACGACGAAGGCATACGGGCCGCCGCCATCGTGTTCATGCACGCCTGGCGCGAGCCGCGCCATGAACAGCGCGCCGCCGAGCTGGCGCGCGAGATCGGCTACACCCAGATCTCGGTATCGCACGAGGTCAGCCCGCTGATCAAATTCGTCTCGCGCGGCGACACCACGGTGGTCGACGCCTACCTGTCGCCCATCCTGCGCCGCTACGTGGAGCAGGTCGCCGGCGAATTGCCGGGCATCCGCCTGATGTTCATGCAGTCCAGCGGCGGCTTGACCGACGCTCATCGCTTCCGCGGCAAGGACGCCATCCTGTCCGGCCCGGCCGGCGGCATCGTCGGCATGGTGCGCACCAGCGAACTGGCCGGCTTCAAGCAAATCATCGGCTTCGATATGGGCGGGACGTCCACCGACGTGTCGCACTATGCCGGCGAATTCGAACGCGAATTCGAAACCCGCGTGGCCGGCGTGCGCATGCGCGCGCCCATGATGAGTATCCATACGGTGGCCGCCGGCGGGGGATCCATCCTGCACTTCGACGGCGCGCGCCTGCGCGTCGGGCCGGATTCGGCCGGCGCCAATCCCGGCCCGGCCTGCTATCGGCGCGGCGGACCCTTGGCCGTGACGGACTGCAATGTGCTGCTGGGCAAGATCCAGCCGGACTTCTTCCCCAAGGTTTTCGGTCCGCGGGCCGACCAGCCGCTGGATCGCGACGCCGCGGAGCAGGGCTTTCGCGCAATGGCCGCGCGGGTCAAGGCGGAAGCCGGGCGCGACATGACGCCCGAGCAGCTGGCGGAAGGCTTCCTGGAAATCGCCGTGGGCAATATGGCCGAAGCCATCAAGCGCATTTCCGTGCAGCGCGGCCATGACGTGACGGAATACGCGTTGACGGTCTTCGGCGGCGCCGGCGGCCAGCACGCCTGCCTGGTGGCCGATGCCCTGGGCATGACCACGGTATTCGCGCATCCCTTGGCCGGCGTGCTGTCGGCTTACGGCATGGGTCTGGCCGACCAGACCGAGATGCGCCAGAAGACCGTCGAAAAAGTGCTGGACGAGACGCTGTTCGCCGTCCTGGCCGAAGATCTGGATGCGCTGGCCGGAGACGCCGTCGCCGAGCTGCGGCGCCAGCACGTCGCGGAGGATGCGATTGCCGTCCAGCGCCGCCTGCACCTGAAGTATCGCGGCACCGATACCGCGCTGGAGGTCCCGTTCACGTCGACCGCCCAGGCGCGCGCCGATTTCGAGGCCGCCTATCGCCAGCGCTATTCCTTCCTGATGCCCGGACGCGAATTGGTCGTCGAAACCATTTCGGTGGAGGCCACCGGCGGCGGCGAGCCCGTGACGGAAGCCCCCGTGCCCGCGCGGCGCGCCGGCCCCCTGCAGGCGCGCCGCGTGGTCCACATGTACAGCGGCGGCGCCTGGCGCGACACGCCGCTGTATGTACGCGACGATATGACGCCGGGCGACGAGGTCGACGGCCCCGCCATCATTTCGGAGAAAAACCAGACCACGGTGGTCGAGCCGGGCTGGCGCGCCGAACTGACGCCGCGCGATCATCTGGTCTTGCGCCGTGTCGAGGCCCGGCCGCAGCGTCGCGCGGTGGGCACCGAGGCCGACCCCGTCATGCTGGAGGTGTTCAACAATCTGTTCATGTCCATCGCGGAGCAGATGGGCTATCGCCTGCAGAACACCGCGTATTCGGTCAACATCAAGGAACGGCTGGATTTCTCCTGCGCCATCTTCGACGACCGGGGCAACCTGATCGCCAATGCGCCGCACATGCCGGTGCACCTCGGATCCATGGGCGAGTCCATCCGCACCGTGATGGAGGCGAATGCGGGGCGCATGAAGCCGGGCGACGCCTATGTCGTCAACGATCCCTATCATGGCGGCACCCATCTTCCCGACGTCACCATCATCACACCGGTATTCGATCGTGCCGGCCGTGAAATCCTGTTCTACGTCGGATCGCGCGGCCATCACGCGGACATCGGCGGCACGACTCCCGGATCCATGCCGCCCGATTCGCGCACCGTTGAAGACGAAGGCGTCCTGTTCACGAATTTTCAACTGGTGCGCGACGGCGAGTTCCGCGAACAGGAAGCGCGCGCCATCCTGGGTTCGGGCAAGTGGCCGGCGCGCAATCCCGACCAGAACATCGCCGACATGCGGGCGCAGATCGCCGCCAATGAAAAAGGCGTGCAGGAGCTGCTGCGCATGTGCGACCACTTCGGGCTGGATGTCGTGCGCGCCTATATGGGGCACGTGCAGGACAACGCCGAGGAGGCCGTGCGGCGCGTCATTTCGGTACTGAAGGACGGCAGCTACGAATACCCGCTGGATAACGGGGCGGTGATACGCGTCGCGGTGCGGGTGGACCAGGCGGCGCGCAGCGCGGTGGTGGACTTCACCGGGACGTCGCCGCAGCTGGACAACAATTTCAACGCTCCCGGCGCGATCGCGGTCGCGGCCGTGCTGTATGTCTTCCGCACGCTGGTGGATGACGAGATCCCGCTGAACGCCGGCGGCCTGAAGCCGCTGGAGATCATCGTGCCGCAGGGCTCCATGCTGCGTCCGAATCCGCCCGCGTCGGTGGTGGCGGGCAACGTCGAGACGTCCATGTGCATCGTCAACGCCCTGTACGGCGCCCTCGGCGTGCTGGCCGCCAGCCAGGGCACCATGAACAATCTGACCTTCGGCAACGCCCGCTACCAGTACTACGAGACCATCTCCGGCGGCACCGGCGCCGGGCCCGCGCGCGTGGATGCCCCCGCCGATACCAGCCACGGCTTCGCCGGGCAGTCGGTGGTGCAGGCGCACATGACGAACTCGCGCCTGACCGACCCGGAAGTCCTGGAGCTGCGTTTCCCGGTGCGCCTGGAGTCGTACGAGATCCGCCACGGATCCGGCGGCAACGGGCGCTATCGCGGCGGCGACGGCGGCATCCGCAGGCTGCGCTTCCTGGAGCCGATGACGGCGGCGATCCTGTCCAACAACCGCCGCTACGCGCCGTTCGGCCTGCACGGCGGCGAACCGGGCCAGATGGGGCGCAACTACGTCGAGCGGGCCGATGGCCGTATCGACCCGCTGGGCCCGCAGGACAGCACCGAACTCCAGGCCGGCGATATCTTCGTCGTCGAAACCCCGGGAGGAGGGGGTTTCGGCAAAATTTAACGGGGCCGGAACGACTCCGGGCGGTTACAGCCCGTTGTGCTGCGTTAACATCCTTCCCTTCGGCGTGCCGCCAACCCGCGGCACGCCCCGCAGCCCGTATCCCGGGCGCAGCTCAACAAAGGAGAGTCGAACATGCTCAATAAGAAATTCGCCGCGATGATGGCGGGGGTGTCGGTTGCCTGGTTTGCGATGACCACGCCCGCCGCCGCGCAAAGCGGCAGCGACAGGCAGCTGGTGGTTGCCACGGATACGGCCTTCGTCCCGTTCGAGTTCAAGCAGGGCAATACCTACACGGGCTTCGACGTCGATCTCTGGGCTGCCATCGCCAAGCAACTGAACCTGAAGTACAAGCTGCAGCCCATGGACTTCAACGGCATCATTCCGGGCCTGCAGACCAAGAACATCGACGTCGCGCTTGCCGGCATCACCATCCGCGACGACCGCAAGCAGGTGATCGACTTCTCCGATCCGTATTACGAAAGCGGCTTGTCCATCCTGGTCAACGCCGACAACAGCAACATCAAGAGCGCCGCCGATCTGGCCGGCAAGACCGTCGCCGTCAAGACGGGCACGGCCACGGTGGACTACATGCAGAAGAACGTCCCCTCCGCCAAGCTGAAGCTGTTCCCGAACATCGACAACGCCTATCTGGAACTGGCCACCGGCCGCGTCGACGCCGCGGTGCACGACACGCCCAACGTCCAGTACTACGCCAACACCGCCGGCAAGGGCCGCGTCAAGGTCGTCGGCAACGTCAAGAGCGGCGATTTCTACGGTATCGCCTTCCCCAAGGGTAGCCCGCTGGTTGCCGAGGTGAACAAGGCGCTGGCCACCCTGAAATCCAACGGCGAATACGACGCCATCTACACCAAGTGGTTCGGCAAGAAGCCGCAATAAGCCACCATCCTGGCGGTCGCCGGGCGCCTTGCTCTTGCTCGCGCATCATTCCGGCGATCCGCTGATTCTTCCGATTCACCCGCCGCGGCTGCGCCGCCTGCCACGATCGCTACGCCGATCCCGGGCGCGGGTTCCTATCTCAGGGGAAACATGTGAATTTCGATTGGTCCGTGATCTGGGCCGCCTTGCCCAATTTGCTCGACGGAACGGTGATGACGATCAAGATCACCGCCTGGGGGCTGATCGGCGGCTTTCTGCTGGGCGCGCTGGCCGGCGTCACCCGCGCCTATGCGCCGCGCTTTTTTGCCACCATCGCGCTGGTGTACGTCGCTGTGATCCGCGGCACGCCCATCGTGGTGCAGGTCATGTTCATCTACTTCGCGCTGCCGCTGATCGCCAGCGGCCTGCGCATCGACGCCGAACTGGCCGCCATCATCACGCTGATGATCAACTCCGGCGCCTATATCGCCGAGATCGTCCGTGGTGCTTTGTTGTCCGTGCCCAAGGGGCTCAGGGAAGCCGGCCAGGCCATGGGGCTGCCGTTCCACAAGATCCTTATCCACATCATCGGGCCCGTGGCGGTGCGCCGCATGATTCCGCCGCTGGGCAACCAGTGCATCATCAGCCTGAAGGACTCTTCGCTGTTCATCGTGATCGGGGTGGCCGAACTGACCCGCCAGGGGCAGGAGATCATGGCCAGCAACTTCCGCGCTGTCGAAATCTGGTCCGCCGTCGCGGTGATTTACCTCATCATCACCGGCCTGATGGCCGTGGGCCTGCGAATCGCCGAAAAGAGGATGCGCATCCTATGAGCATGGTTGAATTCAAGAACGTCATCAAGCGCTTCGGCGCGTCCACCGTCCTGAACGGCATTACGCTGAATATCGAGGCCGGCGAGGTCGTCGTAGTGGTGGGCCCTTCGGGCTCCGGCAAGTCCACCTTCCTGCGCTGTATCAATGTGCTGGAAACGATCGAGGACGGCGACCTGTTGGTCGACGGCCTCAGCGTCAAGGGCGACGCCGCCCAGATACGGGAGATCCGCCGCGAGGCGGGCATGGTCTTCCAGCAATTCAATCTGTTCCCGCAGATGACCGCGCTGGAAAACGTCATGTTCGGCCCGGTCCATACGCGCGGCACCGCGCGCGCGCAGGCGCGGATGGAAGCCGAGGCGCTGCTGGCCAAGGTAGGCTTGGACCAGCGCATGGGCCATTATCCGTCCGAGCTTTCCGGCGGCCAGCAGCAGCGCGTGGCCATCGCGCGGGCGCTGGCGATCAAGCCCAAGCTGATGCTGTTCGACGAGCCGACCTCGGCGCTGGATCCGGAGCTGCGGCACGAGGTCCTGAAGGTGATGCGCGACCTGGCGGAAGAGGGCATGACCATGGTGGTCGTCACCCACGAAATGGAGTTTGCCCGCCGCGTCGGCAGCCGCCTGCTGTTCATCGATGGTGGCAAGGTGGCCCATGACGGATCGCCGGAAACGCTGTTGTCCGATCCGCCCAGCCAGCGCCTGAAGGATTTTCTTCAGCACGTCGCCTGACGCCGGCGCACACGATCCGCCGTCTCGGGCAGGCCGGGGGCGGCAAGCTGCTTTACCCGGCGAGCGTGGGGCCTCTTCGGCGGAGATCCCCGGCCGCCGGCGTATCGAAGGCATATCCCAGAATCTTCGCATTTTGAAGAATGTGAAGGCCCAGCAATATAAGCGCTTCCATTGCTTATACGGATCGCTTTCGAAATGCCCGGGAATTTTGTCTTCAAGCCGCGCCTGACCAGCGCTTTCCCCTCATCCGCCGCGCCACGCCCCCAACGGTATCCGCAGCCGCCCGCGCCTTCCATCGCGCCCCGGCCCCGTCCGATCGCGCCGCTCGCGCCCATCGCGCGCCGGCCCGCGGCCAGCACCCATTTTCCCGCTGCGCCGGCGCCCGCGCGCGAAGAGAAGAAATATGTGTCCAGCACGCATTACGGCCGCTATGTGCTTTGGCAGGGCCGGAAAAACTCGGAGCTGGTGATTTCCTCGCACGGCAGTCACGTCGTGGGCGATAACCGCAGGCATATCGTTCCGTCCCGCATGGCCCTGCATTTTTATGGGCCCGATTACGCGGCCATCAACACCCATCTGGTCGACCAGGCCTTCATAAGGGAGAACGTCGCCTCCCATCCCTATGAAATCAGGTCGGCCGGCCAGGCCTACCTGGATTACGAGCTGAGCAAGATCCAGGTGCGGCCCGGGAAAGGAAAGGGCGAAACCTATAACCACATCATCGAGTGTCTGTCAGGCTATGACCTTGTGACCATAGAACAGCTGGACGACGACGGCCCGTACGAGCATATATTGCTATCCGAGCTGATCACCCACCTGGTTGCCAAGGGGCACCGGTATTCCCGGATACATTGCTTTTTCTGCCGCTCGCTGCGCGCCAGCGATCTCAGGCGCCATCCTTCGTTGGAGCAGTTCGTCAGGCCCGCGTACGTGGTCCGATGATGTGGCCGGGCCGGCAGCCCATTCCACGGCGTGGCGTCAGCCCTTTACCCGGACGATTTTTTGTACCTGCGGCACGTGTCGTATGGCCCGTATCACCTGCGCCAGGTGCTTGCGGCTATCCACCTGCACGGTCACGTGCAGCGACACCGTGGCCACGGCGTCGTCGTGCATGGTCACATGCACGATGTTGGCATCCGTGGCCGTGATCTCCGCGGCCAGCCTGCCCAGCACGCCGCGTTCGTTGCGGGTAACGATGTCCAGGCGGGTGGACAAATGCTTGGCGGTCTGCGTATCCCACGCGACATTGATCCAGCGTTCCGGTTCGCGCGCCCGTTGGCGTGCCGCGACGGGGCAATCGGCGGTGTGTACGACCAGCCCATGTCCCAGCCGCATGCCGGCGATGATGGGGTCACCGGGCAGGGGGCCGCAGCATGGCGCCAGTTGCACGGCCTGGCCTTCGTTGCCCTGGATCAGGATGGGGGCGCTGCGTGCGGCGGTGATCTCGTCCACCGCGGCCGCGGTGGTGGCGATCAATTCATGTTCCGGCGCGAAGCGCCGTGCCACCACGGCCGCCAGCCGCTTGCCCAGGCCGATATCGGCCAGGATTTCGTCGCGCGAACTGGCGCCGGTGCTGCGCGCCAGCTTTTCCCATTCGGGATCGTCGGCCGGCGGCAACGATAGATGCAGCTCCTGCAGCGCCTGCGTCAGCAGCCGTTCGCCAAAGGCCACCGACTCGGCATACTTGACCGTACGCAGGTAATGGCGGATTTCGGACCGCGCGCGTCCGGTGCGTACGTAATTCAGCCACTGCGCATTGGGCCGCGACGCCGGTGACGTAATGATTTCCACCGTATCGCCGCTGGAGAGCTCCGTGCGCAGGGGAATGAACTCGTTGTTGACCTTGGCCGCCACCGCCTGGTTGCCGATGTCGGTATGGATGGCGTAGGCGAAGTCCACGGGCGTCGCGCCGCGCGGCAGCGAAATGATCTTGCCATGCGGCGTGAACACATAGACGGCATCCGGGAACAGGTCCACCTTGACGTGTTCCAGGAATTCGCTGGAGTCGCCGGTCTGGCTTTGAATGTCCAGCAGCGATTGCAGCCACTGGTGCGTGCGCTTCTGCAAGTCGTTCAGCGACACATCGGCGCTCTTGTACAGCCAATGCGAGGCCACGCCTTCTTCCGCCACGTGGTGCATGTCGCGGGTGCGGAACTGGAACTCCACCGGCGTGCCGTAGGGGCCGACCAGCGTCGTGTGCAGCGACTGGTAGCCGTTCACCTTGGGAATGGCGATGTAGTCCTTGAACTTGCCCGGCACCGGTCGATACAGCTGATGCAGCGTGCCCAAGGCCAGATAGCATTCGGGCAGGGTGTGCACGATCACGCGAAACCCGTAGATGTCCAGGACTTCCGAGAAAGTCTTTTTCTGGTCCACCATTTTCCGGTAGATGCCGTACAGGGTTTTTTCGCGGCCGCTGACTTCCGCCTCGATGCCGGCGGCGGGCAGGGCGGCGCGCACGGCGTCCTCGATTTTGCTGATCACTTCCCGGCGGTTGCCGCGCGCGGCCAGAACGGCCTTGTACAGCACCTGGTAGCGATTGGGATACATCGCCGCGAAGCACAGATCCTGCAGTTCGCGAAACAGCAGATTCAGGCCCAGGCGGTGGGCGATCGGCGCGTAGATGTCCAGCGTTTCGCGGGCGATGCGGCGCCGCTTTTCCGGCGCCACGGCGTCCAGGGTGCGCATGTTGTGCACCCGGTCGGCCAGCTTGATCAGGATGACGCGGACGTCGCGCGCCATGGCCAGCAGCATCTTGCGGAAGCTTTCCGCCTGCTGTTCGGCCTTGGTGGCGAAATCCAGCCGGTCCAGCTTGGACAGGCCGTCCACCAGTTCGGCGACTTCGGGACTGAAGCGTTCGGCCAGCTCGTGCTTGGTGACGCCCTGGTCTTCCATGACGTCGTGCAGCAGGGCCGCGGACAGCGCATTGGCGTCCAGCTTCCAGCCCGCGCAGATTTCGGTGACGGCGATGGGGTGGGAAATGTACGGCGCGCCGCTGGCGCGGAACTGGCCCAGGTGCGCCTGGTCGGCGAAGCGATAGGCTTCGCGTACCCGTTCCACGTCCTTGGGTTCCAGGTACGTGCCGATGATTTCAGTCAGCGGCGCCAGCGATGCGACAGGCGGGGACGCCGGGGTTTCCGCGGCCTGCTGAATTGCCGCCGCGATGGGAGAGGGCGCGGTTTTACCGGATTTGCGGCCGGGCCGCCGGCCCAGGCGCGAGCCCGCGCGCAGCGCGGCCAGCAGACCGGTAGAGGCGTATTTCAGTGCGGGGAAGGCCATGCGCCACCTCCCGGCCGCGATCAGGTCGGCACTTTCCGCAGCATTTCAGCGCCGGTCATCCCCCTGGCGATTTCGCGGAGCGCGGTCACCGTCGGCTTGTTTTTGCTATCCAGGCGGGGAGCGTGGCCTTGAGCCAGTTCGCGCGCGCGGTAGGTGGCAGCCAGGGTCAGCGTGAAACGATTCGGAATGTTGGTCAGACAATCTTCAACGGTAATGCGAGCCATAGTGGGTCACCTGAAATACGACAAATTGATGAAATACCGAAGGCTGCGCCCTGGACTCAGTGGGGCGCCGAGATACCCAGTTGGGAAAAAAGCTGAGCGTGGCGGACGGCTTGAGAGGAGAAGCGCAACCTGGCCGCATTGACAATCTGCGTTAGTTCTTGCAATGCGACGCTAAATTCTTGATTAATAATAACATATTCGCACTCAGGCGCATGGGCGATTTCGCCCCCGGCGGCCAGCAGCCGGCGCGCGATCACCGAATCCGAATCCTGGCCGCGCGCCTTCAGGCGGCTTTCCAGTTCGTCGATGGACGGCGGCAATATGAAAATGCCGATGGCGCCCGGAAACCGCTGCCGCACCTGGCGCGCTCCCTGCCAATCGATCTCCAGCAGCACGTCATGGCCGTCGCGGGTGCTCCGCGCAATGCCATCCACCGGCGTTCCGTAGAAGTTCCCATGGACCTCCGCCCATTCCAGCAGGGCGTTGTCTTCGCGCATGCGGTCGAATTCCGCGACGCTGACGAAGCGGTACTCGCGGCCGTCCTGCTCTCCCGGCCGCGGCGGGCGGGTCGTGCACGAAACCGACAGGCGGATCGCCGGGTCACGTTGCAACAATTCGCGTACCAGGCTGGATTTGCCGGCGCCGCTGGGCGCGACGACCATAAAAACGTTTCCAGGCGAGGCAGGATTTCCGGCGGAGGCGGGCATTTCAGTCGACGGTTCGGTGGCTCGGGCGCGCCGCCTGGGCCGGCCGGCGCGGCTGGCGCTGGTGGCGGGCCCGGGGCAGGCGGTCTGCGGACGGGACGTAAAGGATAACAAATCGTCGCAGTGCGGCGCCATGGAGTAGGATGCGCGGTATTTTCCTACAGGAGACTAGGATGAATCCGAACGGCAGGCGCGGCGAGGGCAAGGTTGCGGTGGTCACGGGCGCGGGTAGCGGCATAGGCAGGGCCGTTGCGCTGCAGTTGCTGGCCGAAGGCTATCGGGTAGTCCTGGCCGGACGGCGCGCGGAACCGCTGGAAGAAACCCGCGCGGCGGCCGGCGCCGACGCGGAGCGCGCCCTGGCGGTGCCGACGGACGTCTGCAGCGAAGACTCGGTGCGCAATCTGTTTGATCAGACCAGGTCGGCCCATGGCCGCCTGGACGTGCTGTTCAACAATGCCGGCCGCGGCGCACCCGCTGTCCCCATCGAGGAACTGCCGGTGGAGACCTGGCGCAGCGTGGTCGATACCAACCTGACCGGCATGTTCCTGTGCGCGCAGGCGGCGATACGGATCATGAAGGACCAGCAGCCGCGCGGCGGCCGCATCATCAACAATGGTTCTATCTCGGCGCACACGCCGCGGCCGTATTCCATTGCCTATACGTCGACCAAGCACGCGGTGACCGGCCTGACCAAATCCATCTCGCTGGATTGCCGTCAGTACGACATCGCCTGCGGGCAGATCGATATCGGCAACGCGGCGACGCCCATGACCGACCGCATGGTCGCGGGGGTACTGCAACCGGACCATACGGTGCGGCCGGAGCCGCGCATGGACGTGGCCCACGTGGGCGACGCCGTGGCGGCCATGGCGGCGCTGCCGCTGGATGCCAACGTGCAATTCATGACCATCATGGCGACCAAGATGCCTTTCCTGGGCAGAGGCTGACGACGACCGGGCTGAGCCGGGCCGGCGGCCGTGTGCGCGATCGGGCACGCCGCCGCGGCTGTGCGGCGGCGGCGCGTCCGGCGCGGCGCTATCGGGAGTTCGATGCCACGGTCACACCGCCGGCATTGCCAGGGGTGATATAGCGGCGCGCGCCATTGAAGCGCTTGGACCAGTAGGCGCTGTCCAGCGTATCGATACGGACTTTTTCGCCACGCGTTGGCGCGTGCACGAATTCGTTGTTGCCGATATAGATGCCGACGTGCGACGTCTGGTTCTGGCGGCGGATGCCAAAGAACACCAGGTCGCCGGGCTGCAACTGGGCGGTCTTCACCGCGCGGCCTTCGGCGCGCTGGTCGCGCGCGCGGCGCGGCAGATCCATGCCGGCCACTTCCTTATAGATGAAGCTGACCAGGCCGCTGCAATCGAAACCGGTGTCCGGATCGTCGCCGCCGTAGCGGTAGCGGGTGCCCAGTGCGTCCAGCCCGGCGGCAACCACGCGGTCGCGCAGCGAGGGGACGGTAGGAAGATCGGTGGGGGAAAGGCCCTTCAGTGTAGCCAGGGCGTCTGACGAAATCATCGCGCCGGCGGTGCCGGGCAGGCTGGAGAGGGCGATGGTCAGTAGGGCAGCGGGAAGAAAAGCGCGGGAAAAGGTAGAGCGTCTCGTCGGCGGCGTCATGGATCACTACAGGAAATCGGAGTGGAATGGCGTGGCTTCAACTGCGTTCAAGCCGGCGGATGCGGAAATAGTTCGCGAATCGGATTATATAACGGAAATATTTCTTACATCTGCGGGGAAGATCTTGCTATCTCGCGCATCCTGGCGGCAATTAGTGACATCCCTGTGGGAGGGTGAAATCGGGCCGTAACAGCCGCCGGGGCGATGTGCGTAGGCAACCGGCCCCGGCGCATGACAAATCCTCAGAAACTGGCGCGCAGCCCCACCATCACCGCGCGTCCGCCTTCCGGCGCGACGTCCCGCAGCACCGACGTCGCATAGCGGATTTCCTGGTTCGTCAGGTTGGTGCCGCGCAGGTAGGCCTGCCATTGCGTCTTGTCGACCTTGAACGAATAAGTCAGGTCCGCGTCCAGCTTGTAGTAGCCGTCGGTACTGTCGTCATTGTCCGGATGGCGATGCTGGGCAAAAGCCTTGGTGAACGAGACGCCGGCGCCCCAGGCGCCATGGCTGTAGTCCAGGCCGAAGCCCAGGCGCAGCGGCGGGATGCGGGGCAGCGGCTCGCCGGTGTCGCTGTTGCGGGCATTGGTGTAGTCGCCGGACAGCAGCAGATCCAGCGTGTGCGCGCCATGATCCAGCACGCGGAAGGTGCTTTCCGCCTCGAAGCCGTAGAAGTCCGCCGGCACGCCGCGATAGACGGCCTGCGACAGCGCATCGTCCGTGCCGCGCGGGACGATTTCGCCTTCATCGTCGGCGAACAGCCCCGTATTCACTTCTGTAATGTAGTTGCGGAAGTGGCTGTAGAACACGCCGACGCTGCCATGGTGCGGGCCGCTCTTGAACCGCAGCCCCAGGTCGCCGGAGAACGAACGTTCCTTGGATAGCGAGGGGTCGCCTATCAGGTATTGCCCGGTCGCATCATGGGGGCCATTGGCGTAAAGCTCATAGAAGGTAGGCGCGCGTTCGGTGTAGGAAGCATTGGCCGCCAGCGACCAGACGCTGTCGAGCTTGTAAACCGCGCCCAGCGCCAGGCTGCCGGCGGTGAAGTCGCGTTTGGAGGCCGCGTCGAATTTTTCGATGCCGCCGGCCGACGGCGACAGCCGGGTGTATTCGACGCGGCCGCCCAGGCTCAGGTTCAGCCTGTCCGTCACGTCCCACTGCTCGACGTCGAATAGCGCGAAGGAATCGGTGGCGGTGGTCGGCACCAGGCTTTCGTCGCCCAGCGCGGAAAAACGCGTCTGGCTGACCTGCAGGCCGAGCGCGCCATGCAGCGGACCCAGATCGCGATGCTGCGCCTCGACGCGGGCTTCGTAGCCATGGTTCTTGAACACGGTCCCGGTGACGCCGTCGTCCACTTCCCGATGCTTGTAGTCGGTGTACGCGAAGTCGAACTTCAGGCTTTTGAACGGGCCATCCAGGTCGTCGATCTTGCCGGTGGCGCCAAAGCGTTCCTGGCGCATTTTCAAGCGAACGGCGTCTTCGGCCACCGAGCCGTAGTCGGAGTCGTAGCCGCTATAGGAGATCCCCGCATAGCCGCTGTCTCCGGTCCACGCCATTCCCACGCCGCCGCCATGCACGGAGCCATCGCTGTTGGGCAGGTGGCCGCGCGGCTGGTCCATGTCCGGATTGTCCTGCGCGCGCAAGGCGGACGATCGGGCGTAGCCGGGAATGCGCAGCTCGTCCGTCGTGCGGCCGAAGGCGTCGGCGCGGATCGCGAACTTGCCGTCGCCGCCTTCCAGCTGGACCGCGCCCGAACGGCTGTCGTTGGCGCCGCCCCAATCGCCTTGCATCTGCCCATGGATGCCCTGCACCGGTTCGGTCGGGATGCGGTCGTCGATGACGTTGACCACGCCGCCCACCGCGTTGCCACCGTAGAGCAGCGCCGCCGGACCGCGGACGATTTCGATGCGGCTGGCGCTCATCGGATCCAGCGGCACGGCGTGATCGAAGGACAGCGATGAGGCATCCACCGAGCCCAGGCCGTTGTTCATGATGCGGATGCGGTCGCCATCCATGCCGCGAATGATGGGACGTCCCACCATCGGACCATAGGTGGTGGTGGATATGCCGGGCAGGCCGTTCAGCGTCTGGCCCAGGGTGTCGGCGCGCCGCAGATCCAGCCCGGTGCCTTCCAGCACGGTGGTCGGCGCCGCGATCTCGGCGCTGCCCAGCGGGTTGCCGGTCGTGATGACCGTGGGCAGGGTCACGGTGGGCGGTGGTGCGCTCGGGTTGGCGCTCGGCGACGGAGCGCCGGCGTCCTGGGCGCGCGCGGCGGACGCGGCGCAAATGGCGAGCGTGGCGCTTAGCGACAAGGCGAGCGGAAAGGCGTGGGAATGTTGGGACATTATGTTTTCGTGGACGAAGAGAGGACGCGCCGGACCGCAAGGCGGTCAGGTGAGAGGGCGATATGTGAGACGGCTCGGGTTCGAGCTCGGGCCTGACGCCCGAGCCCTCGGGCCGCGGGCTCGACGGCTCAGGCCTCGGCGTTCAATGCGAAGCGGCGAAGCGGGGTTCGCGCCCCGGCGGCGCTCGCGCCAGGATCCACGGCGTCTCGGTGGCCAGGCGCATTGCCAGCGGCAAAGGACCGGGAGAATCCGCCGCCGCGGGGGCAGCCTGCGCCCATGTCGCGCCGGGCAGGACCTTATCCAGGAACTGCCATTCATCGCACACATGGCAGTGCGCCGCCGCGCCATGGCGGTCGTCGTCCCGATCCGGCGCGGCATCGCGATCGAATTCGTGATCCCCCTTCATGCCGGGCGAGGCTATGCGCGTTTCCGCGGCCAACGCCAGGTGCGACATGGCATGCAAGGTCGCGCCCACGGGCCCGAACATCACCGTCAGCCATAGCCATAGCAGGGCGGCGACGCGTACGGTCGGACGCCTTGCTAGGGACGTGAAAGGACGGTGCACCTGCGACAACTGCTTTCCCCGGTTCGACATGAAGAGGGTGTTCGCCTGGCCGCTGGAGGGCTTCCAGGCGGCTGGCCGCGCCCTTTGGGACGGAAGCCTCGGCGCGGTTTTTTCACCCTTTTTGTAATGATATATTATTTCAAATAGGATTCGGGTGAAATATGAAACGGCCCTCGCACCCGGCACGACCGGCGGTATGATGCGACCCCATGATCGTGCGCCCTAAAACCGGCTGGTTCCGCATGTTGTTCGCCTGGGAAAACTCAGTGCAGAACACCATCCTGGCCCCATTGGCCATCATCTTCGTGCTTTCGCTCGCGGCCCTGTGGGGATATCGAAGCAGCGACGCATTCCTGTTCGCCCTGAGTCCGGTGCCGTTTTCCCTGATCGGGGTGGCGCTGGCCATCTTCGCCAGCTTCCGCAATAACGCCTGCTACGAACGGTATTGGGAAGGACGCAAACAGTGGGGAACGCTCACGGCGACCACGCGCGATCTGGTGCGCTTTGCGGTCACGGTGCCCGGGCCTGCCGGTGTTCCGACGGCCGCGGCCGATACCCAGGCGCACGCCGGTGGCGCGACGCAGGATGCCCGCCAGGTCGTCGCGCTGCTCACCGCCTTCGTGCAAGTTCTCAAGCACCAACTGCGCGACTCGGATCCCGCCGAAGTCCTGCGCACGCTCGTCGGCGAGACGCAGGCCCGCGAAATCCTGGGCCTGGCCTATCGCCCGTATGGCTTATTGGCGCTGGTGCAGCGGCGGATCGTCGCCTGGCATCATGAGCGGCGTATCGGCGACGTCCTGCTGGCCGCGGCGCTGGCGCATATCGACACGCTGACCCAGGCGGCCGGCGCCTGCGAGCGCATCAGAACCACGCCGGTACCGTATCCCTATGAAGTCCTGCTGCACCGGACCACCTATTTCTACTGCGTGCTGCTGCCCTTGGGGCTGGTGGAAAGCGTAGGCTGGGCGACGCCTATCATCGCGGTATTCATCTCCTACGCTTTCCTGGCGCTGCACACCATCGCCGGCGAGCTGGAAGATCCCTTCGGGCAGGATGCCAACGACCTGCCGCTGGACGCCCTGGCCATCCATATCGAACGCTCCATGCGGGAAGCGGTGGGCGATACCGATCTGCGTCCCGTGCCGGTGCCGGACGCGCGCTACCGCCTGGACTAGCCCTCGATCCCGTTCTGGGCCGCCTCTCAAGCCCGGGCCACGATACGACGGCGGATCATCGCCGGAACCACAGCACCGAAAGTATGCATGCGATGGCCAGTAGCACGCCCGCCGCCGCTGCCAGCAAGGCGCTGATCTCCGTCTCGCGCCGCTCCAGCGAGAACCGCGTGCTCAGCTTGCTGTACACCTGGCTCAAGTCCGCGGCCGAACCCGCCTGGAAGTATTCGCCGCCCGTCAGTTTCGCCACGGCACGCAGCGTGGTCTCGTCCAGCTGCATGAAATATGACCAGCCTTCGCCGCCGATGCTGGCGCCTTGCTGCGTGCCGAAGCCCACGGTGTAGATGCGTACGCCGCGCTTGGCCGCCATGCGGGCGATTTCCATGGGATCGGGTCCGGTCGTGCGGCGGCCATCGCTGAGCAGGATGATCGCGCCGTTGCGGTATGAGCCCGGCTCCCTGGCGGGGCGCTCCTGCTCGCGCTTGAGCGCGTCGTTCGCCGCGCCCGCGCTGCCCAGGGGCGCCGCGTAGGGGCCGAAGCGCGACGCCGGGTCGTTCAGCAGCAGGGAATCGAACTCCATCCGCTCTTCGGGAAACAACGTGGCCAGCGCCACGATCAGGCCGCTGCCCGTCGCCGTGCCGCGTTGCAATTCGAACCGGTCGATCGCATCCAGCATGTCCTGGCGATTGTCGGTGGGCGGCTGCACCACGGTGGCCGCCGCGGCAAAGGCGACGATGCCCAGGCGTACGCTGGCCGGCAGGTCCTTGATGAAACCGCGCGCGGCGTCTTGCGCGGCGCTCAGCCGCGTCGGTTGCACGTCGGCGGCTTCCATGCTGCGCGATACGTCCATCGTCAGCACCAGCGTCAGCGTGTCGGCGGGTAGCGTGACGGTCGCGCTGGGACGCGCGCATGCGAGCAGGGCGGCGCCCAGCGCCAGCCAGAACAGGAAAGGAGGGACGTGTCTTCGAAGCCGCTGGCCAGGCCCCATTGCGGTGCGCGCGATGGCAAGGCTGGGGTAGATCACGGCGGCTTTCTTGCGCCGCGCCAGCACGTAGAAGTAAGCGGCGGCAAGCAAGGGCAGCACCAATAGCAGCCAGAGCAATTCGGGCCAGAGAAACCTCATACAGTTCTCCTTGGCGCATGGATGCGACGATGGTACTGTACTTCCACGACGAGGCGGAATTCCGGTGGCAACGATGAAAAGGGTTGCGATATACGGATGGGTAGCGGCGGCGGTCGCGGCGGTTTTCGTGGCCGGCCTGGGCACAGCCTGGCTGATGCAGCCCAAGCTTCGTGTGTTGACGCAGAAGGACATCGACGCCGCTGTCCTGCACACCCTGGAAACCAAAAGCCTGCCTTCGCGTACGGCGCGCGCGGCGGACGCCGTGCGGCCGTCCGTGGTCGAAATCATCGGCTATCCGCAGGTCGACGAGAAAACCGGCGCGGCGCCGGACGATAAGTCGGCGGATGCCGCGAAGCCGCAGGGCCAGCAGGACGCGAAGAGGCCCGAGGCCGGCAAACCGGACGGCAACAACCCGGCTGCGAACGGTCCGGCGAACGCTCCGGCCAATGGCCCGGCGAGCAACCCGGACGCCGGCCGCGCCGACAGCCGGCGCGCGGATGCCGCCCCGCCGAGCGCGGCTCCGAAAGGCGACAAGCCAGGCACCGACAAGCCAGGCACCGACAAGCCAGGCACCGACAAGCCAGGCGACAAGGACGACCCGGAAGACAAGGAGGAGGCGGTCAACATCGGCTCCGGCGTGGTCATTACCGACCAGGGCATCATCCTGACCAACTTCCACGTCATCGCCGGCGCCCGTCGTCTCAAGGTCCGGTTCTATGACGGCCACGAATCGGACGCCACGGTGGTGGGCGCCCAGCCCGAAAAAGACCTGGCCGTCATCCGCGCGGCATCGCTGCCGGATGATCTGCCCGCCGCCACCCTCGGCTCCAGCCGCAATCTGGCGCCGGGCGACGAAGTCGTCGCGGTCGGCTTCCCCTTCGGCATCGGCCCGTCGGTATCGGCCGGCGTGGTCTCGGGACTGAACCGCCAGTTCGTATCCCCCGAAAGCAAGCAGGATCTCGATCACCTGATCCAGTTCGACGCGGCCGCCAACCCCGGCAACTCCGGCGGACCGCTGGTCAATATGGATGGCGAGGTGGTGGGCATCGTGACTGCCATCCTCAATCCCACCAACAGCAAGACTTTCCTCGGCATCGGCTTTGCCACGACGATAGAAAGCGCGGGCAGCGCCGTCGGCATTTCTCCCTTCTAGACGCGGAGGCATATGAACGACCAACCCATGGGCGCGGCGGACAGCGCCAATCTGATGGAGCGCCTGCTGTACGAGGTGAAGCGCGTGGTCGTCGGCCAGGACCACTTCCTGGAGCGGGTGCTGGTCGCCATCCTGGCGCGCGGTCATCTGCTGGTGGAAGGCGTGCCGGGCCTGGCCAAGACGCTGACGGTCAATACCCTGGCCCGCACCATGCGCGGCTCCTTCAAGCGCATTCAGTTCACGCCCGACCTGCTGCCGGCGGACCTGGTCGGCACGCGAATGTACAACCAGCGGACCGGCGAGTTTTCCACCGTGCTCGGGCCGGTGTTCGCCAATCTGCTGCTGGCCGACGAGATCAATCGCGCGCCGGCCAAGGTGCAGAGCGCGCTGCTCGAAGTCATGCAGGAAAGGCAGGTGACGATCGCGGGCGAGACGCACCCGGTGCCCGCGCCTTTTCTGGTGATGGCCACGCAAAACCCGATCGAAACCGAAGGCACCTACCCCTTGCCCGAAGCGCAGATCGACCGCTTCATGATGAAGGTCCTGGTCGGCTATCCGACCGAAGAGGAAGAGGTCGTCATCGTCAACCGCTTCACCGGATCGTCGATAGGCGTGAACCCCGTCGCGACGCCGGCGCAGCTGGCGCGCCTGCAGGAAGAATGCCGCCGCGTGTATGTGGATCCCGGCTTGATCCAGTACGCGGTAAGAGTCGTTGCCGCCACGCGTACGCCAGGGCGCTTCGGCCTCGCGGGCATGGACCGCTACGTGTCGTTCGGCGCGAGCCCGCGCGCCAGCATAGGGCTGATCGAAGGCGCGCGCGCGCTGGCCTTTCTGCGGGGCCGGGATTACGCGCTGCCGGAGGACGTGATCGACCTGGTGCCCGACGTCCTGCGCCATCGTTTGGTGCTTTCCTACGAAGCCTTATCCGACGGCGTTACCGCCGATCAACTGATCGTGCGTATTCTGCAGGCCATGCCGGCGCCCGAGCGCCCCTTGGAATCCCATGTTCGGGTGGCGGAAGCCTAGCCGGCGCGCCCAGGGCGTCGATGGCGCGGCGTCGGACGCGCCGGGGGATGGCGCATCCGGCGGCGCGCCGGACGACGGCGCGTCCGCGTCCGCCGCTCGCACGCGGCGCGCGGACGCGCTGGTGCGGCGCCTGGAGTGGACGGTGATCCGCCGTCTGGATGGTTTGCTGCAAGGCGATTACCGCACGCTGTTTCGCGGCTTCGGCATCGACTTCGCCGACCTGCGGGAGTACCAGCCCGGCGACGACGTGCGCTACATCGATTGGAATGTGACGGCGCGGCTGCAGACGCCTTATGTGCGCGAGTTCCAGGAAGACCGCGAGATCGCCGCCTGGTTCTTGCTGGACTTGAGCGGGTCGGTGGATTTCGGTTCGGGCGACGTGCGCAAGCGAACCTTGCTGGGCGATTTCACCGCGGTCATGGCACGTCTGCTGACACGCCACGGCAACCGCGTGGGCGCCATGCTCTATACCGGTGCGCAAGGCGCGCGGCCGTCGGTCGTGCCCGCCAGGGCGGGCAGGCGGCATCTGCTGCATCTGCTCGACCGCATGCATGCGGCTCCCGCGGCGGCGCGGGGCGAGACGCGCCTGGCCGATCTGCTCGGTCATGCGCGCGGCGTGGTCAGCCGGCGTTCCGCCGTGTTCGTCGTCTCCGACTTCATCAGCGCGCCCGGTTGGGAAACATCGCTGGGATTGCTGGCGCGGCAGCACGACGTGGTTGCCGTGCGCCTGGTCGATCCCTTGGAATCGGCCTTGCCCGATCTGGGGCTGGTCGTGCTGCAGGACGCGGAAACCGGCGAGCAATTGCTGGTGGATACCCACGATGCGGCATTCCGCAAGCGTTTCATCGAGGCCGCCGCCGTGCGCGAAGCCGAGCTGCGCGACGCTTACGCGCGTGCCGGCGTGGCCTGCCTGTCGCTGGCCACGGATGAGCGGCTGGACCTGGCGTTGCTGAAGTTCGCCCAGCATCGCCGCCGCCCGGGCGGCGATGGCGCCGTCCCGCCCGATCGGTCGTAGGCCTGAGCCGCCATGAACGCCCTGCCCACCATCAGCTTTATGTGGCCGCGCATGCTGTGGCTGCTGGTCCTCGTCCCGCTACTGGTTGTGCTTTACGTGTGGCACGATAGGCGCCGGCGCCGCGCGGCGGCGCGCTATCCGGCATTGCGGATCAGCGGGCTGCGCGCCCAGGGCGGCGCGGGATGGCGGCGGCATTTTCCCGCCGTGCTGATCCTGCTGGCGGTGACGTCATTCCTGCTGGCGGTGGCGCGGCCGCAGGCCTTGATGATGCTGCCGTCGCGGCTGCAGACCATCATCCTGGCCATGGATGCTTCCGGCAGCATGCGGGCCGAGGACATCAAGCCCAACCGCATCCAGGCCGCGCGGCAGGCGGCCAAGCTGTTCGTCGAGGCGCAGCCGGCGGACGTCAGCATCGGCGTCGTCGCCGTGGCAGGTACGGCGTCGGTGGCGCAGGCGCCCAGCCGCCGCAAGGAAGACGTCGCCGCCGCGCTGGATCGCCTGCAGCCGCAGCGCGGCACGGCGCTGGGCAACGGACTCATCATCGCGCTAGTGACGCTGCTGCCCAAGGCGGGCATCGATGTTGATCGTTTCATGAATGAGAGCATGAAGGAAGACAAGGACAAGCCCGCGCTGCGGGCGGAGGGGCCGCGCAATGCGGCCCGTGGTACGGCGGGTCAGGCGTCCAATGGGACGTCCAATGGCGCCTCCAATGGGGCCGCCAATGGCCAGGCGCTGCCCCGAGAAGGCCCCAATGCCGGATCCGCGCCCGACAATTCCGGCGCCATCGTGCTGCTGTCCGACGGCGAAAGCAACACCGGCCCGGAAGCGATCCAGGCCGCCCAGGTCGCGGCCGAGCATGGCGTGCGCATCTACACGGTCGGCATAGGCACGCCGGAAGGCGTGGTCATCACCGTCGACGGCTGGTCCTCTCGCGTGCGCCTGGACGAGGCCGTATTGAAGAAAGTCGCCGATGTCACCGGCGGCGAATACTTTCGCGCGGAAGACGCGGAAGGGCTGAAGAAGGTCTACGGCATACTCAGCGCGCGGCTGGCCTTCGACAAGCAGGACATGGTCGAGATCACGGCCTTGTTCGCCGCATTGGGGGCGATACTGGCCACGTGCGCGGGCTTGATTTCCTTATGGTGGTTTGGACGCGTGCTTTAAGAAGCCGATCGAGCACGACACAAAAAAGTCCCCACGCCGCGCCAGTAACCCGGCTTGCTGGCCCCCAAGAGGGGCTTTTTTGCCTTGGGGCGGGGCTGCCGACCTACGCGAACATCCCGGTGAGCGAACAGGGCGTGTGGTTCCAGGTGTATGGCGATGGCACGCCCACGCGAGGGGACTTCACGATCCAGGCCACGCAGTACGGGGGCACGCAGAGCCTGGGCAGCTCCACGCCGGTGCCGTACCACGTGGGTGGCACGGTGAGCGTGGCGATCGATGCGCCGCTGGAAGGCGAGAACGTGTATCTGCCATACACGATCAGCGGCACGGGCACGGCGGGGGACACGGTGAAGGTGGAGATCGCGGGGATCTCGCCGCGCTCGGCGCCGGTGTTGGGCGACGGGACATGGTCGTTGATTTACACCGCCAATGAAGATCCGAACCCGCCGGGCGCGCGCGCGGCGGTGGCGACGCAATACGCGGGCAGCGAGCAGACGGGCCAGACGCCGCCGAGGAACTTCACGCTGGTGGCCGGACCGGCGCCGGCGGCCTTGATTACCTTCCCGCAGGACGGCGCGGAGTTGCGCACCAACGGCGGGCGGCTGTACCCGGTGATGGGTACGGCCGCGGCGGGCGGCCAGGTCACGGTGTCGCAGAAGGGCCGGCAGGGCGGTCCGGTGACGGTGGACGTGGACGAGGGCGGGAACTGGAACACCGGCGCGATCTTTACGCCGCCGCCGCCGATCAACGATGCGCAGCACTGCACGCGCAACCACAGCGCCTGCAAGAGCGACCCGGGCACGGTGATGGCCACGGAGTATTACGGCGGGCAGAAGATCAACGAGCACACCATCACTGTCTATGGCGTGGTGACCTTTAACTGACGCTTGCCGGACTGAAATACATCACGCCAATCGAACCCGGTAATCATTCCGCCGCGAGACGCCGACGGCAGGATTCGATCGCCACCTTCATTTGCCGCACCGTCAATCGGCGGATGGGAAAATCCGCTGCCCGACGCTCGAACGTCCCAGCCTGTTCCAATGTTTGGTCGATGATGGCTCCGGCCGCTTTCAGCGGTAAGCCACCATCCGCGGCCAGACGCAGCAGATGGCCGCGCTCGATGGCATCGCCTTCGCCGCAAATGTCCATATGGTGCTGGCCCATCGGCCCTACACTGAAAGTCAAATCAAAAGCCGGCGCCACGCGCCACCGCCGGTTTTTGCCGAGCCGCCACGCAAAATTCTTGGGGTGATCGTCACGATTGTGGAAAACCACATTGAAGACTGCTCGCGCATACGCCTGGCGAACTTCGCGTTCATCATGGGTCAGCAACCGGGTGGCTCGCAGGAAAGCGGTGTAATCCGCGCTGCCGGGAAGACGGAAATCGACTTGCAGCAGGCCGGCCAGGCTGTGCACGGGCACACGCAGCGCCTGTAGGCGATCGAAGCGGGCCGTGCCGAATGCCGCCAGTTTGGGCGACAAGTCGAACCAGGCGCTGTCCGGAACATCCAGGCCGCATGCTTTAGCCAATTCCGCATACAACTGTTCTATGGCGCAGACTTCCTTGTGTTCGTCCTGGGCGGGAAACTTCACGAGCCAGGGTTCGCCCGGGGCATCCCCACGCGTGCTTATGTGCCCAGTCGCGGCATCGTACTGAACCAATGCCTTGGGGCGCGCGCCTTGTGGTGAACCCCCTGTCAGCACCAGTTCGCGCAAGGCAACGCCGGCTTCTCCGCTCAATGCACGCTGGCTTTCCTGGGCCAGGGCAAGCAGATTCCAGTCCGGTGCGTGCGCCTCGGGTTCCTCCGCAGGAGCGAAACGCAGGGCCCCCATGGCGCGGTCGCCAATGAAGGCGAGGCGGTCCAGCGGTCCCGGATGACGCATCCCCCGCTGCCGAAACAGCCTGTCCATCAGCAGCAGACCCCACCCATCGGGAAGACTGTCGGCGATCAGGCCAGGCAAGCGATGCAGGTACGGTGGGAAGCCGCCGTAGGCTGGCGCGCGCAACTTCAGATGCAAGGGCGACAATTCGAGGCCCTGCGCCAATGCTTCGGAGGAATACTCGAACAGCAGCGTGGTCCCATCGTCGGCCAGCCGTCCCAGAGGCCATTCCTCGCCCCAACCGCAGTAGTGAATAGTCAGTCGCTTCATGGGCGTCCGCGGCGCGGCGCGCGTTGCCGTTGGCTGGCGAGTTCGGCTTGTTCCATCTGGGCGATGGACTGCCGCTTGAGCGTGAACAGCTCTTCCAGATCGCCCGCAAGTCCCAATGCCTGCACCGTGCGCACCATGGTTTCCATGGAGGACAGGCCGCTGTCTTCCAGCTTGCGCAGCGCCCCCAAGGACAATCCCGCCATTTCGGCCAGCTCCCGCTGGGACAGGCTTTGAGCCAGCCGCTGCGCGCGCAGGCGAAGGCCTAAAGCGTGCAGAATCTCTCCTGTGGTGGCCAATTTAAAAGTCATAATAATGTGATTTATCTGGCTAAATCAATGTTAATGAATATTTTAATGAATCTTTAGTGGCGGGGGCAAGGTCAGTTTTCTGTGTGCCGTCGGAATGTCTTCGCGAGCCGGGATGCGTAGCACCGCACGCGCAACCCCTAGGGTCGATGCTTCAGTCAGTGGGATGCAACGTAAATCAAAACATTTTTCCGCCAACTAAAACCGGTGATCGGCCCGTTCCGATATGTTGGTACATACAGCGCAGCGGATGCATACCCCAGGTACTTGTTGCCGAAACAATGCAAGGTCATCGCAGCGCCTCGCATTTCGTTTGCATATCGTAGGGAGTCGGATTGCGCACACGCATGTGTTGTCGCTGGACTGGGGCATGGTGCCAAAGGCGCCTGGTTGCGCGCGCGTGTCTGGCCATGGCGCTGATCATGGTGGCGGGATCGGTCGTCGCATCCACGGCCGCGCCCGGCAGTATCCCGAGCCCCGGCCACATCATGTCCGGCGAGCGATGGCCTGCACGCTTCGGTCCTCCTCCATTACGCGAGCCGCTTGTACCAGAAGAGAAGGGCGCGGGCATAGTCGGCATCGAAGTAGCCGATCCCCAGTCTACCGGAAGCTGGATATTTTCATGTACCGGCTTCGTTGCATGGCAGGCCGCTGACAGCCACGATTCGTCCAAGACGCGTGACTATGTTCTTACGGCGTATCACTGTTTGCCATCGGACATCCAGATTCCGGCGTCCCAAGATGCCTGCGTGGATGCCCAGTCGAACCCGAAGATAAGGAATATTCGTATCGACTATCGGACGGATAGGCGTCGGCACAACACATTGGTTTCTTCGATATGCCGGCAGCCCCAGCAGGATGGCTATGGGAGCGATGTGCTGTTATTGATAAGCGAACCCAAAGATGACCTAACCAACCTAAGCAATATATGGCCGTTGGCGCGCGGTGAATTGCCCCTTGAGCGGCCGCTTGAGGTGGGAAGCGTTCAGGTGTACGGATACGGCTTTTCTTTGCCGGACAGAGTGCCTTATTTTCTGACCCGAGGGAAAATGACTATAACGTTCTTGGGAAAGATCTTTGACGCATTGAGCGGCGACGGTATCGGCATGGAGGGACCGGCCACATCGGGAATCGTGGCCGGCGGGTCCGGTGGGCCCATCGTCTACCACGATCTTTACAGTCTCGCGCTGATATCTTCTACGGGGGTGCGGCCAGATCTAACAAATGCCCAGATCGCCTCGGTCGAGGCGTCATTGGTGAATCCGTACTGGGTGCAGAGAAAAGCTTCGAGCGTTTTCATTACCGAGCCTGCCCCGGGACGATATATCGCTGTCGGGCAGCCTGCCTACCTGGATGTGCGAGGCATGGGCCCGCCTGGCGCGACATTGCACGTCTGGATGGACGACCTGTGGTGCCTGGGGCCCGGCGGTGTGGTACAGGCCGACGCTATGGGCCATTGGGAGTGCTGGATAGTCGCGCCTTCGATGCCGCGGCCTGGAAGTCCGGCTGAAGGGACATATATTCAGGCTTCGATAGAAGGTCCGCCTTATCTGGCGGTGGACCTGGTGCACCTGTTCTACGGTGATTCGGGTGTTGTGCAGTTCTCCGCGCCGACCGCCACTTCTGGCAATTATGCAACCGAGGGCCGGCATCTCGTGGTGCGAGACTTTACCGTTCGAGGAACCGGCGCCGCCACGTCTTCGCTCAATATCATCAGCACGAAGAAGAGCAGCGGTAGTTCCGCGTGGGCATGTAGAGATACTGCGCCAACCGATATGTGGATGTGGACTTGCCCGTTCCAGATCGGGTCTGATGGAGATGCATACTGGTTGACGGCACGCCAACGCTTGGCTACAGGAGCGGGCCAGATTGTGTCCCGGACGGAGCAGACCGATTATCTTGCCGACAGCCGGGACATTACGCCGGTAAAAATAATCACGCCGCAGGACAACAGCATAGTGGCCGCGTGGTCTCCGGTGAAGCTCGACGGCGATTCGGGGGCCGATTCCGCTGTGGAGGTGTCCGCGCGCCTTGCAGCACTCGCTCACATTAAGGACCCGGCGAACTATGCCGCAATGCTGAACATCAGGAGTTCCACGCCTCTGCGCGTGCGGCAGTTTACCAATGGGCTGCCGATCGATTCCGACCAGGTATTCGTATATCTACAACCCGGTACGGAGTTTTCCATTAGCGCGCCGCGCGCCGCAAGCGACGGCGCCTATAAGCCGGACGAGGATGTCAATGTATCGGGCACCGGTAGTCCAAGGCTCAAGGCCCATGTCGACCAGGTCGATAAAGACAAGCGGAAGATCGAGGGCGGATACACCTGCGACACGAATGTTGCGGACGATGGTTCGTGGAAATGTCCTGATTTTGGCAATAAGGCGCAGGCGACCTACTGGTTGCTCGCGGAGCTGCGTGATCCGAACGACGCCACGAAGGTGTATCAGTCGCTGACGCGCGAATTCAAGATCGCCGCATTGGCGGATGTGACTACGCCGCAAAGCGGCGCGACCGAGGAGAAGGGCTTGTTGGTCGCGACGGGCACGGGCCAGCCCGGAGCGACGCTGAAGATCAGCGACAAGGGATCATCGCCGACGCTGCCGCCGGCGGCGCTGGTGAAGGACGCGGCGCTATGCACCAGCGGGCCGGTCACGGTGTCGGCGAATGGCACGTGGCGCTGCCAGGTGATGGTGCTGGAAGAGGGCGCGCGCGCATTCACGGTCGATGAGTATGTGGACGGGCGGTATTTCAATACGGTCACGCATCCGTACACGGTGGAGGACAACAACAATAACAACAACGACAACCCGAACGTGCAGGATCCACCGGCCAACGGCATGGCGCCGCCCGTTCCCGGCGGCGGTGGNGGCGGCGCCATCG